>NZ_LXGN01000060.1 GCF_009372255.1 Acinetobacter guerrae | reverse complement strand
TTTGGTTGTTTTTTGAGTAAACAAGGCTGTATTTGAAGAAATTCATCCGCAAGGATTTGTGTTTGGCTTTTTTCTTGCCAGTTTAAAGGCCGAATATCGATATATTCGCAATAACCACTTTCTCCTTCAAAATCTTGATTGCGAAAGCGCGCCCGATATCGAAAACTTCCTGCATATCCCGCCCCAACTCCAAATTTAAAATCGCCACGACTTTGCGCTTTCATTTCAAAAATAGCGTGTCCATTTTCTTCTATATACCAAGAAAATTCTCGAGGAAGATACATTTGGCGACGATTTGGAGTAGTTATTTTTGGAAAAACCCGATGAACATGAAAGTAAACTTTTTTATCGGCAAATAGTTTTTCCCCATTTATACAGCGCAAATAAAACTTGGAAAAAATAATCTGATTCCATTGATTACGTACCTGGCTCAGAATCACTTGTACGGTTTCATTCAGATTAATGACTTGATGGGTATAAAATGCCAAAGGTAAATAAGGAATATTTGCAGCGCGAGCATAGTCAAAGCTTCCCATTCCGCTAATTTCATAATGTTGGTTTTGGTATTTTAGACGTCCTTCGCAGTGGCACAAAATTGACCAATGCTCCAATAAATTCCATTTTAATGGAACAAAGTGGGTAATATTTTGTGTTGTTTGAATTTTAAGATCTAATTCTAGTTCATGATCTCTGCGTTGGATTTCAAAATTTGGAAAAAATCCATTGAACTGATCGATTTGATCAAATTTGTAGTGACAAGGATCAATTTTACACTGCTGATTGAGTCGATAGTTTTTAAGATATCCAGTCTGATGTGGGCTGATTGCCACCATCACGCTCGCTGTATTTGATGCTTTATCTTGGATAAGACTCGGATTATAAAATAGCGGAATTTTAGGTTGACCGATTAAGGTAATTACATTCAGAAAATGAAGTGGTGCAGGCAGATTCGGTAAGATCAGCCCATGATAAACGACTTTGAACCGTCCTTTTGGCGGATGGTAAGACAATAAAGAAGTTGGACTGAGTTTGAGGTTCAGGCGCGTAGACTGTTCTAGCGAACTCATCAACATTTGCATACCGAACCTCACTCATGAGTATTATGTCTTTATAATATGGCTTTGTTTTCGTGCGAACAAGGTGGTCACAAAACCTGATATCGCATAAATAATAGATACAATTAGAATTCCCATTGGAATGTTGTAAGTAATTGCAGCAAAAATCAAAACTACAGGCAACATCACCACAAATGGCACACGTTTACGATCCATTTGTTTAAAAGAATAATATTTAATGTTAGAGATCATCAATATAGCTACAATCACCATATAAATAGCGTAAGCGATTTGAACTTTGACATCACGAATATCAAATACAAAAGGATAATCTCGGCTAACCCAAATCAGGGTAATCACTAATATCGCAGCTAATGGACTGGCAATTCCAATAAAGTAGCGTTTATCAACCACACCAATTTGCACATTGAAACGTGCTAAGCGAAAAGCTGCGCAGGCCGTATAAATAAAACAGCAAGCCAAACCAATACGCCCCAAATCATGTAAGCTCCAGCTATACATTAAAATTGCAGGTGCAACACCAAAAGCCAACAAGTCAGATAATGAGTCGTATTGCTCACCAAACGCACTTTGCGCACCAATTGCTCGCGCGACACGACCATCTAACCCATCTAGCAAAGCGGCAAGAAAAATTGCATAAATAGCTTGTAAAAACTCACCATTCATACTGGCTGTAATCGAATAAAAACCTGAAAGCAAGGCAGCCGTCGTGATCAAATTTGGCCACAAATAAATACCACGACGTTTAACTTTCTGGCCTTCCTGTGTCTGTTCTTCTTCAACCACCTCAAAGGTAATGCCATCAAAAGGATGATCATTCTGAGTTGAATCGTTGTTTGGCTTTTGTATGTTTGTCATTGTTGTTAATCTCAATATGCTTTGAACGGCGAGTTTATTCACCTACAAGCCAACGAACTGCGGCATGTCCACCATTTTCCTGCATTCGCAAATGTGGAAATAACCATTGTAAAGCCTGATCGGCATCTTCAGAAAATTGCCATGGTGGATTAATTACCAATAAACCACAACCATTTAAACCCACTGGCGTATCATCAGGCCAAACACAAATTTCACAAATAAGCTGACGGCGAATGCCCGTTTTGATCATTTTCTTTTCAAAGCGCTCAATCATCGGGCGATCCTTAATTGGATACCACACAGCAAAAACCCCTGTCGGCCATTTTTTATAGGCATTTTGTAGGAGTTCAACCAATTGTGGAAAATCCTTACGTTCTAACTCGTAAGGTGGATCGATCATGACCAGACCACGCTTTTCTTTTGGAGGAATGACACCCAACAAACCTTCATAAGCGTCACGCTCATGCAAGCCCATACGTTTATCTCGAATATTATGGCGTAGTTGCTGAAAGACATCGCGCTGCATTTCAAAAACTGTCGCCTTATCAATCTCACGCATGGCCTGTAACGCAAACCACGGCGATCCAGGATAAGTTCCTTTGCCTTGTTCCGCGCGAATATTTTCAACAAGTTTTAAGTATTGTTGTACGCCTTCTGGAGCCTGACGTTTTTCCATATCACCCAGTTGAACCAGACGATGAATACCTGTTAAAAATTCACCTGATTTCTGTGCAGGCGCAAGAGATAAATCATATTTTCCCGCACCACCATGCGTATCAATATAACGATAAGGCTTATCTTTCGCGTTTAAGCGCGTTAATAGTTGAAGCAAAAGCACATGCTTCATGACATCAGCAAAGTTGCCCGCATGGAAATGGTGACGGTAATTCATTTTTACATTTATTCCTCAGATTAAGGTGTATTTTAACATGAAAAAAAGCAGTTACGTGTGGATCAGTTGTTTTAGAATAGCTAAAGCACATGCTTAACTGTTTTTTTGATGTGTTTATTAGATTATTTAGAGGCAATATGCAGCAAATTTTTGAGTCTATTCAGCATGACATCGAACAAATTCTGGATGATTTAGACCAGCAGGGTTTTGCCATTATCAATCAAATACATCCCGAACGTTTCATGACTGAACTGCTCGGAGAATGTCTTTCTCATTTAAACCAGTTCCGTGAAGCTGCTATTCAAAATGGTGTGGTCAGCAAAATTCGTAGTGATCACATCCTTTGGATAGACGACAAATTGATCATTGCACAACGGCATATAGACTTACTTGAGAATTTTTCAAAGCTATTTAATCAGACTTTTTTTCTTGGAATACAAACTGTTGAAGCACATTTTGCTTGCTATAACTCAGGGGAATTTTATGCGTTACATCGCGATAATCCTCAGAAAAAAAACGACCGTATGATTTCAATAGTATATTATTTGCATCCAGAATGGCAGGCAGATTGGGGCGGTCAACTACGCTTACAAGATAAAAATGAACAATGGCATATCATTGAGCCTGAACCTAATCGTATGGTGATCTTTCAAAGTGATTTATTACACGAAGTATTGAGTTCCAAACGCCAGAGACTTTCAATTACGGCATGGCTACGCAGTGGCAATTCTATATGGTCGTCTGAATAATTCATCCGCACTAGATTAAAGTTGCAACACTGCGTTTCAACATTACCTACTTTTAAAATGATGAAATAGCCTCATATAATGACGATAAACCAAGAGGATGACCCACATGCTAGATACAAGCAAAATGATTGTTGAGCGCATCGGTGAGACAGATCAACGCTACCTTGCCGCCAATACACCTGAACTTGCACTGGAACGTGGGGATTTACGATTACAACTGGTTGAGATCAGTCGTAACCGTCAAGAACGTGTGCATTTTTTACATGAAGCGATTGCAATCTTAGAGACATCACGTATTGAATTCGATGAGATCCCCATGTCGCTTTACATTGACTTATCTTTGCAATTGGCTAAAGCCTACATGATGTACTATGAGCTAAACCACGAGGTGAAATTTGCGACGATTACCCAGCAAATTTTAAAACCTTTGGCGCATTTACAGCATGGCGATGTGTTGTTTTTTCTGGCTTATGCTTCCTCAGTTAAAGCAGAATATGCACTGACTCGCCATTGGCTAGAAAAATACACTCAGTGTGCTGAGTTTGATCTGGAGTTGATGCAATATCATTCCGCTTTTGCTGCATTGCATCAACACGACTGGTTTAAAACGCTGATTCGTTCAAAAAAACATTAAATTTAATTATGGATCCTAAAGCCTAGGCTTTAGGATTACTATCGATATGGAGCTGTTGATTGAGTTCATCTATGACAATCGCCCAGTCATCATCTTTATCAATATGGCTTTGTAAAAATTGGCGTTGACCTTCACTCCAAAATTCTGCTTCATGCAATTCAACATCTGCCGATAACTGATGTCCTTTAATGAATTGATCTATCGCGTTTTCACTGGCATCCAATCCAAGCTGCTCAAACAGTAATTCTAAAGTGGGTTGTTGTTCAAACATTGTTATTCTCCATCAATCAACATTGACCTAAGTTAATCTTCACGTTAACCACAATGCAGAGTTTTGTCATCTGAATCTACTTAATTTTCTTGTTATTTTTTTTAAATCATCATGCTGTAGTGAATCTGCCAATAAAAAAAGCACTCCATGAAGAAGTGCCTTTTTACGACTAAAAATCGGTTTTAATTATTTCAACATGTCTGCAATTGCAGCACGTTCTTCTTCAAGTTCTTGAAGTGTTTTGTCCATACGCTCACGGCTGAATTCGTCAATTTCAAGACCTTCAACACGTTTGTATTCGCCATTTTCACAAGTCACAGGCACACCATACATCACGCCTTCTGGGATACCATAAGAACCGTCAGAAGGAATACCCATAGTCACCCATTCGCCATTTGTACCCAAAGCCCAATCACGCATATGGTCGATTGCAGCATTTGCAGCAGAAGCAGCAGAAGACAAACCACGCGCTTCGATGATCGCAGCGCCACGTTTACCAACAGTTGGAAGGAATACTTTAGCATTCCAGTCAGCATCATTGATTTTGTCTTTTAAGTTTACGCCATTTGCAGTTGCAAAACGGTAGTCCGCATACATGGTTGGAGAATGGTTACCCCAAACTGTAAGGTTTTTAATGTCAGCTACAGCAACGCCTGCTTTTTGCGCAATTTGAGTCAAAGCACGGTTGTGGTCAAGACGCAACATTGCAGTAAAGTTTTTCGCTGGAAGATCCGGAGCAGATTTCATCGCGATGTAAGCATTGGTATTTGCAGGGTTACCGACAACCAAAACTTTTACGTCACGGCTCGCCACTTCATTAAGTGCTTGACCTTGACCAATGAAGATTTCACCGTTTACTTTCAACAAGTCAGCACGCTCCATACCAGGACCACGTGGACGAGAACCGACTAACAATGCATAGTCTGCATCTTTAAATGCAACTTTAGGATCATCAGTACCGATCATGCCAGCCAACAATGGGAAAGCACAGTCGTCAAGTTCCATCATTACGCCTTTAAGCGCTTGTTGAGCTTTCTCAACTGGGATTTCAAGCAATTGCAAAATCACTGGTTGATCTTTGCCTAACATCTCACCGCTTGCGATACGGAATAACAAGCTATAACCAATTTGACCTGCAGCGCCAGTAACGGCAACACGAACGGGTTGCTTCATGTAATTATCTCCAATTGAGGATCGTTAAGATGATTAAACAGCCACGCCATTTAATCTAATAATCATAAACGGCAAAGATTGTACTCCAAACCAGCAACAGATGCATTTAAAAGAGAATGAATTTCAACAAAAGTCTGATAGAAAATACAAATCAACTGCGACCAAGTGATTAGTAACTACCTTTAATTGTGAACTCATTTGGACAATTGGAAACTACATGGCTGGAGCACTGTTTATATGTTCCATTGACCTGATAACAGACCTGAACTTCAGTCAGAATTAGCTCTGAACGTGAGGCTTGGCAACTAAAACGAATGCCGTTGGCAGGTAAAGTTGGATTAAGACGGATAAATTGCTGTTGTAGGTTATTTTTCTGAATTTCTTTATTTACTCCACTGGTAAGGTCAGCTGGAATTTTTAAGCGTTCTGCATAATTAATAATCATGCGAAAATACTGACTAGCAGACATGGGAATACAACCGCCTATACTACGCCACAATTGTGCACGAGCATTTTCATCAGGCATGACGCGTGCCACAACTTTAGCTTGTAAAGGTGACAAAGTCGGAGGAGATGTGGTCTCACAACTTGGATGTGTGGTTTCGGGCAGTAATCCTGTAATGGTTAAAGAATACCCCTCCAAACACTTACGCTGTTTTTGCCGAGCAGAGTCCAGTGCACACACCGCAGGTGTCATCTGGACTTGCATGACATAACCTTGTAAGCGTGGTGCTTCGGCATGTAAGTTTGGAGCAAATAAATAAAAATTTACCCATAGCACACATCCCGTCAACCATGAAAAATAATGGTCTCTAAAATTTTTCTTCTTCATCGAACTAAAAACTTAACCGTTATCATAAAAAGCCAACTCTTATTTTAAGGTGTACTGCGAACAGGAATCGGAAGCATTCGTTGCTCAATTGATTGAGGTCCCCGCCCCAATAGAACACCATAGTGAGCAGCATTGGTCATCACATTTTTAACATAATCCCGAGTCTCAAGTAACGGAATACTTTCTGTATATTGATCTGCTGCCAATGGCTGAAAATCTGGCTGCCAACGACGCGCACGGTTTGGCCCTGCGTTATAACCTGCGGTTGCCAGTACTGGATTACTGCTTAACTGCCCTTGAATCATGGACAAATAAAATGTCCCATAACGCACATTGGTATTCATATCACTCAGTGCAGCAGGGTTATAGGTTTCCCCCATTTGTCTGGCTACAAGTTTTGCTGTATCTGGCATAATTTGCATGAGCCCACCAGCTCCAACATGCGAACGTGCAGAGGTTACAAAGCGACTTTCCTGACGCATCAACCCATAAGCCCACGCAGGATCAATTCCTGCATTTTGACTATGATTCACGACCGTAACTTTATGGGGCATCACATAACGATAGGAATAATTATGTTTATTGACAGTACGATCCGCTGCATAAATTGCACGATCATACCAGCCCATCTCATTTGCACGTTGTGCAGCAGCTAGCAATAATCCATCATCCTGTTTCAAATACGCTTGCCGTACTGCCCAGTTCCATTCACGATTAACGTAATTATCAGGTGCATTGACATTGCGCAAAGTAAAAGCACGTCGAAAATGAATATCTTGACTTAATCGTTGTAAATCATTATTGGTGGCTTGTGTATATGCAGGAATATCATTGTATTTTTGCCCCAAATGATCACGGGCTAGTAGATTATGATAGTCATCACCAGATCGGGCCAGTTTTTGATAAATCTGCTGAGCCTGCTGTTTCGCCTGACGATCAGTACGTTGTTCTAAAGCACGTGCTAACCAATATTGCCATCGATCTTCCTGCTTTTGACTCACCGACATGCCATCGATGGCACGAATCACGCTTTCCCACGAACCAAATCGAACGGCTTGACGAGCGTAGACTTCTGCCTCTTCTGGACTTAAAGGATAGCCATAACTTAAATCAAAGCTATTTAAAACTTCGCGATTAAAGTTATTTTTCATCACTGTGGTACCGCCGATATACCCAACCGTACGATATAAATATTTTTGAACATCAGACGGCGTGCCTTCAGCTACACGCTTTACATTGGACAAAGCAGAGGTTAAATCACTATCTGCCAAACGACCTAAAGCAAAGATCAAATAAGCATAATCCGCCTGTGAAGCTTTAGGGGCAGACCATAAATAGTTCAACGGATTGGACTGAATCTGATTCAACTGTGCCAGTGACAGACTAATGCCTAAAGTTTGTGCGGTAGATAAAGCGAGCCCAGACTGCCCTGCTCGCAACTGTCCCCAAAGGCGTTGTTGTTTATCTTGCGCAGACATTAATGGACTAGATTGCATCATGCGTCCCAGTCCATTACATGAGTCTGGCTGCGTATTAGTGGTGAGCCAGACATCTTTATATTCGGCAAAAACAAGCGGATCACCCGAACTTGCGCGAACTTGTGCGACAGCACAGCTTTCGGCACGGTCTGGGTTGGTGACATAAGGCAGTAGAGGCTGTGCACCAGCTAAATCCCCTTGCTTGACTTTTTCTTCGACATAATCAGCCGATAGTTTTTCAGCCATCGCAGAGTTGGGGTAACGTCTGGCAAAATTGATAATGGAGGCGGAAGGCTGCAAACCCAAGTCGTTATTAAGCTTCCAGTATTCTGGATAATAGCCTAAAACATCATTTTGCATGGAAAACTGGTATTGATCTAACGTGGTTAAATCACCCGCATTGGCTGCACGTAATGCATCGTTAAATTGTTCTTCAGCAGCAAAAACCACAGAACCCGTAAGTGATGTCAAAATACTTATAGCACTGGTATAGATCCATTTATTTTTTAAAAAAATTGCCACTGAAAATTTACTCTTTTTTTTCCATGCCATAGATGCTTTTTTAAACCCCAACAACCTTTGCGGCCTGCTAGTGTAATTATTCTTTACGCTTACTACTGTTGTGTTATGTAACCCGCTGATTCACCAACAGTAATATTCACATTTTTTTAATTGAAAAATCAACAATATTCACTCTGGTTTTTTTGTTTTTAATTAGCATTGGTCGTAATTTTATATTCTATATAGTTTGCCTTGTATTTATTTTGCGATCTTTAAGCTAAATACTGCTACAATTGCGCGCTTTCATTGGGTCGAATCCCAATACATCGTTATAATTTGTTTAGGAGCCTACATGACGGTTCAAACCTTCATTCCAAATGGTGCCAAAGCTGCCTCAGAAAACACTGTCACCCAGCCAGCGCACACTCATGATGTTTCAATCAAGAAATTGTATATTGAAACTCAAGGGTGTCAGATGAATGAGTATGACAGTCATCGTATGGCAGATCTTTTAGGTGATTCTCACGGCTACATCTTGACCAGTGATCCGAAAGAAGCTGATATTCTGCTAATGAATACATGTTCTATTCGTGAAAAGGCTCAAGAGAAAGTATTTAGTGAATTAGGTCGCTGGCGCAAACTAAAAGAACAAAATCCCGACCTGATTATTGGGGTTGGGGGCTGTGTCGCGTCTCAGGAAGGCGATAACATTCAAAAACGCGCACCTTATGTCGATATGGTATTTGGCCCGCAAACGCTGCACCGTTTACCGCAAATGCTGGATCAACATCAAGATCAGATTGAGAAACCCAAAAAAGATAAAATCAAACTGGTTGATATTTCTTTTCCAGATATTGAAAAATTTGATTTCTTACCTGAACCACGTGTCGAAGGCTTTAAAGCATTTGTTTCGATTATGGAAGGTTGTTCAAAATACTGCTCATTCTGCGTAGTGCCTTACACACGCGGTGAAGAAGTATCACGTCCATTGGATGATGTTTTGGCTGAAATTGCAGGTTTAGCTGAAAAAGGCGTTCGCGAAATTTCATTATTAGGTCAAAACGTCAACGGTTATCGTGGTGAAACCTTCGAAGGTAATATTTGTACTTTCCCAGAATTATTGCGACTCGTTTCAGAGATCCCGGGCATCGGGCGGTTACGTTACACTACCTCACATCCACTTGAATTTTCTGATGATTTGATTCAGTGCTATCGTGATTTACCTCAAATGGTATCGCATCTACATTTGCCTGTACAAAGTGGCTCTAATGCCGTGTTACAAGCAATGAAACGCAATCATACCATCGATGTCTATATCGAGAAGATTGCCAAGTTGCGTAAAATTCGCCCAGATATGCATTTATCCAGTGATTTTATTATTGGATTCCCAGGGGAAACAGACGAGAATTTTGAAGAAACCTATCAATTTATTAAAGATTTAGATTTTGATCATTCTTATAGTTTTGTCTATTCAAAACGTCCCGGTACGCCTGCGGCAGAACTGGAAGATACAACATCAGAAACTGTAAAAAAAGAACGTTTAGCCAAAGTCCAACACTGGATCAAGCAATCTAGTATTCGTAAAACTGATGCTATGTTAGGTACAATCCAACGCGTATTGGTTGAGAACGTTTCCGAGAAAAATCCAGATCTTTTGGTCGGGACAGCCGACAATACACGACTGGTTACATTTGTCGGAGATGCTTCATGGGTGGGACGCTTCGCGGAGATTGAGGTGACCGAGATAAAAACTTTGAATTTAGTTTATGGTGAACTCTTGAATCTTGAGCCTGACGTGGCGTAATGTAAGGGTATTAGAACAAGGCGACAAAAAGGATTCCTCTTTGACTGCAGCGATTCGACGTACCGTTAATTTTCCCGGCGTTTCAATGACCCGTTTAAAAAGCATGTTAGGTGCATATAACGGTCACTTGAAGCAGATTGAACAGCGTTTAGATGTGCAAATAACTCATCGTGGTGACGCATTTTACATCGATGGTGACATTGATGCAGTCGAAAGAGCAGAGTCTCTGCTCCAGCGTCTTTATGATGAATCCGAAATTTCCAGTCAGATTAGTGCAGATATTCTGCACTTAATGATTCAAGGCAGCCAGACCGATCGTGAACTGATGGATGATTCCGAACAGGAACATACAGGTTTAGATAATGTCTGGCTACAAACCCCCAAAGGTCGCATTAATCCACGTGGCACTAACCAAAAACGCTATGTGCAGCGTATTTTGCAAAGTGATATCTCGTTTGGAATAGGGCCTGCTGGTACAGGTAAAACTTATCTGGCGGTTGCCGCAGCAGTAGATATGTTGGAACGCAACGAGATTCAGCGGATTTTACTGGTACGACCTGCGGTTGAGGCGGGTGAAAAACTAGGTTTCTTGCCAGGTGATTTAACGCAGAAAATCGACCCATATTTGCGTCCACTTTATGATGCTCTATATGAAATGTTAGGCTTTGAAAAAGTTGCAAAACTGATTGAACGTCAGGTGATTGAAGTTGCACCACTTGCATATATGCGTGGTCGTACTTTGAACCACTCTTTTGTTATTCTTGATGAAGCACAAAATACTACGCCTGAACAGATGAAAATGTTTTTGACCCGTTTAGGTTTTGGTTCACGTGCCGTGATCACAGGTGATATTACTCAGGTGGATTTACCGCGTGGACAACAATCTGGTTTAGCTCATGCTTTACGAGTTTTAGAGCCAATTAAGGAAATTCACATTACCCGTTTTCATTCTCGTGATGTGGTTCGTCATCAACTGGTTCAGAAAATTGTTGAAGCCTATGAAGGTTGGGACTCTGAACAAAATCGCTTAAGTGCCGAAGCACGTGCTGAACGAAAGGCACGGCAAGAAGCATTAATGAATGAGCATGATGCAGCGGCAGATGCCCAACATCAAGAGGTCTAATCTATTCATCGCGTTGTCTATAAACTTACAAAATCAGGGGATTGCCATGCATCCCCTATTTTTATGAAGGATCGGGTTTGAAACTTAATCTTAGCTTGCAACAGGAATTTAAATCTCCTGATTTGGTCTTGAAGCGTGTTCAACTTAAAAAAGCCATTGAAACCACTTTACGTCACATCGATATTGAAAATGATTGTGAAATTGGGATTGCCTGTGTCGACAACGATGAAAGCCATCGTTTGAATCTGGAATATCGTGGCAAAGATAAACCAACCAATGTGTTGTCTTTTCCGAGTGATATCCCTGAAGAGGTCTTGCCTTTACTAGATGCTCAACCTTTAGGCGACTTGGTGATTTGTATTCCTGTTGTGCTACAAGAAGCCATTGAACAACATAAAATAGCGCATGAGCATTTTATGCATATGCTGGTTCATGGTACTTTGCATTTGCTCGGTTATGATCATGAACTCAGCGAGGAAGATGCAGAAGAAATGGAAGCGCTAGAAATTGAAATTTTAGCTAAACTGGGATTAGAAAATCCGTATTTGGAACGGTAGCTTAAAAATACCGAAAATAAAATGACCACATCTGTGGTCATTTTTAGATATGATTTAGAAGCTATATTTTAATGTTAAAACTGCATTACGTGGATCACCCCAAGCCATTGAGTTTGCACCAATCCCAGAGTAATATTTTTTATCAAATATGTTGTTCACATTAATTTGTGCGCTGAGATTATGATCAAATTTATATCCAAACATTGCACTTGTTAAATATAAATCATCACGATCAATACGTTTACTACCTGTACCCGTATAAATATGACTGTAATAATTTAGACCAACACCCCCAAACCATGAATCATTTTTATATTTCAAGAAAAGGTCAGCTGTTGTACGCGAATTGGTGGTATTTACTTTCTCACCATCCTGATCTTTTGCTTCAAAATTTGCTACACCAAAACTAACACCCCAATTCTGATTAATTTCTCCATCGACATTCAGCTCGACCCCCTTACTAACTACACCATCGACACCATAGTAAGCATTATCAGTTGAACCTTGGACATGCACATTTCCACCATTTTCATCAAGTAGAAGTTCTGCGACATTATCCATTTCAATGCGGAATACCGATAAAGCCGCATTCAGTCGACGATCGAAGAACTCACCTTTTATTCCTGTTTCATAGCTCTTACCCACTTTAGGATCTAAATAACTGCCATCTTCTTTTTTATTATTTTGAGGTTTAAAGATACTAGTATAACTTGCATACCAAGAGTAATCTTTAGCAAAATCATATACTAAACCAAAGTATGGTGTAACTTCATTATTAAAATTACGATTACCAACACCATTTTCAGATTCATATTTCCAGTCTGAAAGTCTTACACCAGCTACCGCATGTAGCGGATCTAACAAATGGAACTTTCCAGAAATGTATGCGGAAGATTGCTCTGTATAATTTAGAACACCATTCTGATTCATCGCTAAACTTCCAATAAGATGAGTATTCATATTATTGAAATCAAGTACATCCGTGCCTAACAATGCAATATTATTTTGTTTAGTGAGCGCAGGATTACTACTGACAAAAGTTCCACCAGATTTATTTTCCTTTACTTCATTTTTATTCCAAGACCCTCCAAGTACAATTTCGTGTTGTCTATTTGCAAAAGTAAAAGGTGCAGAAATATAGACATCTACATTATTTTCATCAGTTGTATCGGCACTTCTATATACAGAAGCATTGGAGATATCAATTGTATTAGTTGCTTTATCAACAGCACCAGCTGTGTAAAAAATTAAATCATCTACTTTGTCACGGCGGAAAGAGTAATTAATATTTAAATTTACATCATTAAATAAATTTTGCTTTAAACCAGCAAAGAATGAAGTTGTATCGACATTCCAAAATGTCCAATCTGAGCTAACGGCTAAAGAACGACTAAAATTTGTTCTTGATCCATCTGTATAGAATGCTGGCACTCCTCCCCAACGCACGCCATTTCTTTCAAGCTCTTGGTAAGAAGCAGCAAATGATAATGTTGTTTTATCAGTTAAATCATAATCGATAGCACCATACGCAATTCTGCGTTCCCGCTCATAATGATCCATAAATGAGTCTTCATGGGAATTTTTTAAAAACACTCTTCCTCTTAATGAGCCATCCGTATTCAGTGATGTAGAAATATCTGCTGTACTTTCAAAAGTATTCCAAGAACCTGCTGTTGCAGTCACATCCGCTGTAAGTTCTTTCGCATTCGCATGCTTACGAATCATATTCAGACCGATTGCAGGATTCCCTGCGCCGGTCATTAAACCATTTGCACCTTTTACAACTTCCACTCGATCGAAAATACTTAAATCAGGATCTCCATCACCCAAAGTCAAAGTACTTGGCATTCCATCAATCAGATAATAATCTAGCTAGAATCCACGAGCATAAGCTCTTTGTCTCTCATCTGTCCGTGTTGTAGAAACACCTGTAATATTATCGAGTAGTTGTTGAAAGGAATCGATTCCACGATCATCTAAATATTCACGGGTATAAACTTTGACTGTTTGAGGAGTCTCTCTAATAGATAAATTCAATTTAGTTGACGTATTTGTACTTTTAGCTGTATAGCTCTCACTTCCCTCGGTAACACCAGTCGCATCCTCAGCCTGAAGGGTAATTTTATCCAATTGCACTTGATCAGTTTTGATATCTTCAGCATAGATCAATGACGATGATATCATGCTCATTGCGAATACAAGAGGACGTGTTTTAAAAGCCCCAACGACATGAGAACACATGTAAAAAAATCCTTATAAAACTTGAAAGCTAAAAAAGCTCAATGAGGGAAAAGGAAAAAAATACCTATCTTAAAATAAGATTAAATGATAATCATTTTTAACATCAATACAATTAATAATTGCAAATTAAACTTATAAATTTTGCTTATATAAAATTTTGATCGAAATTATTTAAATCAATGAACCTCAAACTCTGCCTGTGCAGGGTTAAATTTCCATGTTCGGATAATCCGCAGTTCAGAAATCTCCTTCATTGAAGCATCAAAACGACCAAAAGGTGCGCCACGGCGTACCGATGATTTGGCAGCTTCATCTAACATCGGATGCCCAGAACTCTCGATTAAACGAATGGCACGAATGCCTCCTTGTGCATTTAGCACGACCATTAATCGAACTTCACCTGCTAAATTTTGACGTTTCGCTTCATCAGGATAATAACGGTTACCATACAACTCTACTTTTTCACGAAATTTATTTAAATAGGCTGCTGATGCATCTTGCTTGGCTTGAATACCATCTACTGTTTTAATCCGTTGCTGACGACTAAAGTTTTGCTGACGTTGTAAGTATTGCGCTTCAATACTAGCAACCATTGCTGCTTTAGCCTGAAACTGACTTTGTAAATCATCTTGTGCTTTTTTCCGTTGATTTTCTTCGGCTTGTTTTTGCCAGCTCAAAACAGTCATCAGCACTTTTTCTTCAAATTTTAGCTCACGTTGTTGCTGAATATGGTCAAGGGTTTGTGTTGGTGACTCACCTGAACTCTGATCAGGCATGGCTTTAGGCATATCACTCGACATTCGGTGAGAATCATGGAATTTGCCAGAGCCCTTTTGATCTGACTGCGCCAGAAAATCAGCATGCTCAACTTTATCGGGGCTTGGTCGAATGGTCACAGCAATTTCTTTGGTCGCTGTATCCGATGGCGCTGGCATCGCAAAATGAATCAGCAAAACGAAAATATGTAGCACGATTGCGATTGCAATTGCAGCCAATAAAATAAAATCCTGCCACCAGTGTCGAATCACTGGAAAATATCCTACATTTTTTTTAAACATTGTGTTCAACTAACAAAATGTTGCATCCCCACCTGTGAAAACAGGATAAAATAAAACCATTATTCATTTTTAAATAAAAGCGTGACCTACTTCAAAGCCAATAACAACAAGGTTTGAAGTTTTAAAAATGTAGCAATTAATTTTGCTAAACTGCAACAAATAAACTTATTTTTTTTATGTTTTAAAAAAGATTGTAATTTTGCAATCGACCAAAACAGCTATTTTCTGGACAGCCTTTATGCCAACATTACTGTCATCGATTTCTAAACACTTGCGTCGAGCTTACGAAAAAGCCGAAGAATTTATTGTAGAAGAACGTGAAATTCCAGTTTCGCAAGTATTTTTAAATGCAACTTTTAAGCGCTATGTGACTGACAATCTCAGCTTTCTGGATGATTTACATGCAGATGTCTACGATGGCTGGCTACGCCTATATGCAACCTTAAATTTTAAAGGTTTAAATACTACGCTTTCAGTAGATTTAAAACTGATTCAGATGGAACTGAATAAAGATATTCAACTTCTGGTTTTCGAACAAATTAGTGATACACAGGTTGTTGAAGCCAAATTTAAAAATACCTTACAGAAAATAGGCTTCAATGCTTATGTGTTTTTCTATCACAAAATATTGCACAAAGATCCACTCGGCCCGATTCTTGAACGTTTCGAGGTAGTTAAAGTCAAAGATGAGCTTTTATTTTTAGATTTAAATCGCTGGCTAGGCAAAAGTCGCAGTGTGGTCGATGCACTTTCCAAAGTTCATGTAAATCATGCACAGCTTAAAGAAGCAGAACTGGTCGTATTAGGGAATGTTAATTTAATGGCCCTATTTAGTAAGTCCAGAGACCGCGATGATTTAGCAGAAGAAGAATTAGAGCTAGCAGAAACTACCGTCACCCCTATACGCCAAAAAAATGAATAAGCTGAGAAACAAAGCATTCATAAAGACATTAAATATCAACACAATGAAACAATGCTCACTGAAATACTGCATTTTTCTTCATCACGAAATGTAATACTATCTGTAATGATTGAAAACACTTTCAATATTTCATTTATGACATTAGGAATTTTCTTATGGCACTTCATGTAACGAAAACCATGACTTTGGCAGCCAGCCTGACTACTGCCCTGTTATTTACAGGTTTTTCTAGTCATGCACTCGCCATGAGTCCTTTTAAGGCCAATTATCAATTTTCCTATAATGGAAAAAATATGGGTTCAGGAACACGAACCTTAAGCCAACAAGGCAATAACTGGACTTACGATTTTTCTGCCAAAGCAGGCATGATTGCTTCTGCAAGTGAAATTAGTAAATTTAGCTTTAATAATGGTCAAATCACCTCTCAGCAGTTTAATCGTAGCAGCAAAGTTTTGGTGCACAACAACAGTATGAGTATCAATTTCAACCCATCAAGCAAAACCATTAGTACCCAAAAAGATGATAAAAAACGATCATTTGCATGGAAGTCTGGTGTATTGGATGAATTAAATGCCGAGTTACAAATTCGTGAGGATTTGAAAGGTGCAGGAATCAAATCAACATACCCTATTGCAGATGCCAAAGGAATTGATATCCGTCGCTTTGTAAAACAAGGGACAGAGAATGTGAAAACACCATACGGTACATTCAGTACCATTAAAGTCATTATTCAATATGACAACAAACCAGGTCGTAATACCACGTTTTGGTTAGCCCCTAAACTGGATTATTTACCAGTCAAAGTGAGTCATGTCGATGAGAAAACCTCTTATGGGCTGCTCTTAACAGGTTATTCTGGTAAAACTAACTAAGAATTGTCGATTTTGGCTTGCATTTTTTTGGATGCTTTTTAAAATACGCTTTTGCTGAAAAGGCATCCGCCCTAGAGGATTCTCCCGTGCATGCACTAGAACAGAAAATCTTAACAGAAGGTATCGTTCTATCTGATCAAGTTTTGAAAGTCGACGCTTTCTTAAATCACCAAATTGACCCTGTACTGATGCAGAAAATTGGTAAAGAGTTTGCTGCTCGCTTCAAAGATGCAGGCATCACCAAGATTATTACCATTGAAGCATCAGGGATTGCTCCTGCCATTATGACAGGCCTTGAACTAGGTGTTCCTGTTATCTTTGCTCGTAAGTATCAATCACTTACCTTGAAAGATGACTTGTACCGCGCCAAAGTATTTTCATTTACTAAACAAACTGAAAGTACCATTGCCATTTCGAATAAACACATCAACTCAAGCGATAAAGCTTTAGTGATTGATGACTTTTTGGCAAATGGTCAAGCTGCTTTAGGTTTGATTGATTTGATTCACCAAGCGCAGGCCGAAATTGTAGGCGTTGGAATTGTCATTGAAAAATCGTTTCAGTCTGGTCGCGACTTATTGATCGAAAAAGGTTATCGCGTTGAATCTTTAGCACGCGTTAAATCCTTAACAGATGGTAAAGTTTCTTTTGTTAAAGAGTAATTCAATCGCGTGATCCTGAGTTACATTCAAGAGCGCTTCGGCGCTTTTTTATGTCTGGCAAACCTGAGTAGCGACTTGGTTTAGGCAAATACTGCTTTTTTCTGCTATTTTCATCGCCTCATTTACAACTGCGCTAAACTATTTTGCTTCGATTCAGCTAAAATGATTTTAAGAAAAATAGGATATTGCATTACATGGGTAAAGCGCAAAAAGAAACGGAAATAGAAACAACTGTGGTTTGTCCCAAATGTGGTTCAACTGATCTTGAAAAACGTAATCATGAACAAACCTTACAAAAAGCAGGTGGTGTGCTGTTAACCTCAGCAGGCGCAGCCGCAGGAACTGTGGGTGGTGCAGCCTCAGGCGCATCGATTGGCGCAGCAATAGGAACCGTTGCTGGACCGTTGGGTGTTATTGTAGGTGGTACTGTAGGAACATTTGTTGGGGCAATTAGTGTCGGTATTACTGGCGGCTTTTTAGGTAACCGTTTTGGGAAAAAAGCAGGCGTGGTCATCGATAAAAATATTTTTCAAGATTACAAATGCCGTAAATGTGGCTATCGATTTAAACATTAAGTTTAAAATTTTAATGCTTAAATATGAATCGCTTGAGCTTAGTAACTTGGCATCATAGCGATTGGATTATGATTTTCCAATCGCTATTTTATTTTAAAGTAATTTAAGCGCGACTTCTGCCAAACGCTTACCCAGTGCTTCACACAGGTTTTTTTCATCCTGACTCAATTCCTGATCATGTCTTGGACCACTGACATGACTTGCGCCATAAGGTGTACCACCTGTTTTAGTATTAGAAAGCGCGGCAATCGAATTAGGTAAGCCCAAAATTAACATACCGTGATGAAACAATGGTGGCAACATCGTCAGCAAAGTACTTTCCTGCCCACCGTGCATAGAACCTGATGCGGTAAACACACAAGCAGGTTTTCCGTGCAATGCGCCATTGAGCCAGAGGCTCGTGCTTTGATCCCAAAAATATTTCATCTCACTGGCCATATTCCCAAAACGGGTTGGTGAACCTAGCGCCAAACCTGAACAATTGGCCAAGTCATCTAAACTACAATAAATATCCCCTTCCTGAGGAATACTGGGTTGTGCTTCAGTTACCACAGTGGACAGTTGCGGAACAGTTCTAATTTTAACGTGAATGCCTGTCGCTTCAATTCCATTGGCAATGAGATGTGCCATCTGTTTAGTTGAGCCATATTTACTATAATAAAGGACAAGAATATAAGGTTGCATATTTTTAAAAAGTTTTGTTAAAAACAAAACTATACGATATTTCCCCCTTTTTTTGGGTAAGCTTTACATGGAAAACCTAAAAAGATCAAAAAAATGAGACTTTATTTTTATGCTGAATTTTTTGAAAAAGTTACCTTTTTACGATAAAACATGGTTTCAGTTTATACTGTTTGTGCTGCGTCGTTTCGAGTCAGATCGTTGTCGTGAACATGCTGGGGCTTTGACCTATACCACGTTGTTTGCAGTGGTTCCTATGTTGACGGTTTTTTTGGTGATTATCTCCTCCATTAAAGCACTTGAACCTGCTAGACAACAATTACAGCAGCTCATTTACAGTAATTTTCTGCCCAAAAGTACCATTGCATTTGACCGTATTTTAAATTCGTTTACCGAGAAATCGAGCAATCTGACCGTAATTGGTGTTTTATTTCTATTTGTGACTACGGTCATGATGTTAAGTACTATTGAAACGGCATTTAACCGCATTTGGCGGGTACGTGAAACACGTGGTGGCATCATCGGGTTTATGCGTTACTGGACGATTATCTCACTTGGGCCAATTATTTTAGGCAGTGCTTTTGTACTGTCTTCAACGGTCGCATCTATGAGTATTCTGAGTAATAACTTTGCAGGTTATGAACTAAACGGCTCATTTATATTGTGGCTAATCTCGTTTGCATTAACCATCGTAGGTTTTTTCTTTTTATATTGGACGATTCCTAATCGTACAGTCCCATTATATGCGGCCTCCATCGCTGCATGTTTTAGCGCGACGCTATTTGAATTACTCAAAAATATTTTTAGTTTTGTAATGGCAAACTTTACCAGTTATGAACTGGTTTATGGTGCTTTTGCCGCGATTCCTATTTTTCTGTTATGGATTTTTCTATCTTGGAATATTGTGTTGTTGGGTGTTGAAGTGAGTTATGCACTGACTGCATTTCATTCAGAAAAAACCCAGACACGTCACCCTGTTCTCATGTTACTCGATGTACTAGAACTATTTTATAAAAAACAGAAACTAGGTGAAAGTGTCACAGATCTTGAAGCATTAGATATCATGGGCCGTGGTGAAATCGGACGTTGGCCAGGTTATGTAGAAATGTTAGAAAAGCAGAACTTGATCAAACGTACCGATAAAGATGAGTATGTCTTGGTCAGAAATTTATCACAAGTCGACTTCTGGTCATTTTTCACAGCACTACCTTTTCCATTGCCACGCCGTCAGGATGTTGGAAATATCCATCCAGATGATGAATGGATGCAAAAACTAGGACCTGCATTGATTGAATCTGATGATTATCTAGCTGCAAAGCTTGCCATTCCACTCTCGACCATTTTTGAAGATAAATAATAATTTGAAGATATCGTTTGATTTAAAAGCGGTATCTTCATAATTTAGATTTTAAGCCTGTTCGATTGTATCCAACCTGGCAGACTGACCACAATCACACCAAGCAACACCAAAGCCGTTCCAATCAAGAAATTCAGTTCCAGTTTTTCATTGAGCAGATAAACACCAAATCCCATCCCAAAAATTGGGGTAAGGAATGAAAATACCCCTAAACGCGATGCCAAGTAAGTCCTTAATAACCAAAACCACACTAGAAAACTTGCAAAAGAAACGACGAATGTATGAAAGACCAGACTCCCCATTGCCAATGGAGTAAAATGAATCTGAGTTTGACCTGTGATCCATGCCACAATCATGAGTAATACAAAACCACCAAACATTTGATAAAACATGGTTTGTGCAGCGGGTGCTTGAGATAGAGAAGTTAAACGAATCGAAATGGTCGTCGCAGCCCATGCGATTGCAGCCATAAGTGCTAAACAGTCGCCCCACAATATAGAATGTGTATCGATGCCTTGCACGGTCTGTGGTCGAATGAAAGTAAGGATCACGCCTAAAAAAGCAATACCAATGCCAAGCCATTGCAGTGAATTTAATCGTTCTGCGGGCAATTTCCAGTGCAAACCCAATGCAACAAAAATTGGAGCGGTATACAGTAAAACTACCGTATGCGAAGCATAGGTATGCCGAATGGCTTCAGCTAATAAAAAGAACTCAAGCGCAAAGAAAAAAGCCACCAATAAACCTGAGCGCAAATAAGGTTGCGCCAAGAGTTGTAATTTTTTTTCGCGGTACAAAAGTGGCAAGACTAATATTGCCGCCAAACCTGAACGTAATGCGATTTGCATGATGGGTGAAATATCGGGAGCAGCCATTTTTAAAATAACCTGCTGTAAGCCCCAGATCATGCATAGCACGACCATTAGACCAGATGCACGTGCATCTAACGCCTTCCGATCATCCACCGTATATTCCTTTATTCAATCAATGAAAATGGACTATAGCGCTGACCTATTTAAATGATATAGTTCAAATCAGACAACTTATCATCAAATACAGGCATTTCATTTAAAATAATAATATGAAAAAAACAGCTCATCTCGTTCGTAATTTTCTGGAAATCCCAGCCTGTAATAACATTCCCGCACCGCTCTGGTGTCAGGTTAGGGATGCACCTGCCGAAACCATTTATCCGCAACATGAACACGCATGGGGAGAATTTATTTACGCTTATCATGGTGTTTTGGAGGTAAATGTCGATTCAATTCATTATTTAACCCCGCCACCTTATGGTTTATGGCTACCACCGCATTTAAAACATAGCGGACTGAATCGGACAAAAGTGACACATTGTACGGTGTATATTCATGAATCTTTATGTCAGCAAATGCCAAAACATGCAGGAATTCTTCTTAGTTCGGCACTGGTTCCTGCAATTATGGAACACCTTAAAAATAATGTAGTGGCACAGACAAGCCCAGATGAACATTTACGGTTATTGTATGTGTTATTAGATCAACTTCAACGTGCTCAAATCGTAGGAAGTTATCTACCTACAACGTCACATCCATTGTTGCAAGCGATACTCGAACATTTAAAACAAAATCCTTCAGATCACCGTTCGTTGGCAGAATTGGCGCAACTGGTTAATACCAGTGAACGAACGTTGGCACGCTATAGTCAAAGTGAACTTGGCATGTCATTACATGAATGGAGACAACGATTACGCGTCATGCAGGCATTACCCTTACTTGAACAAGGTCATACGGTAGAAAGTATCGCGTTAGATTTAGGTTATGCCAGTGCGACAGCTTTTATTAATCTATTTAAACGTTGGATGGGCCTTACCCCCGATCAATTTAGAAAAACATTTTCTGCATGGTAAATGCATTCAATCGTTTTTCAGTAAAGACTGAATAAGGCTAGAAAAGTTAATTGCAGCTTGGGCATGCGTATTTCGTCGATAAGCAAGAGAGAAACCAACTACGGGTTTAGGTTCAGCCACTTGTAAATACTGTACGCCTTTAATGCCTAATTGCATGGCGGAGGCTGGCACCAATGACACACCCAAGTTTGCGGCCACGAGTGAAACAATCGATACAATTTGTGGGGCACTTTGTCCAATTTTGGGTTCAAGTCCATGACTACGGCATGCATCCAGTACAGCATCATGCAAACCTGCACTTACCGAATGTGCAGCCATAATAAAATTTTCATCTTTTAACAATTTAAGCTGTATTTCCTGTTGCTGATCAATCACATGTTCTAAAGGCATCACTACAACTAGCGGCTCGTACATTAAAGTCTGAATATGAATATCTATAGGCACATGGTGTGGTGGACGAATTAAAGCAATATCAAGCTGATCATTCAGCAATCGATCAATTAAAACCAAAGAATTTCCTTCTTCTAAACGAAGTTGGACTTTAGGGTATTGCTGCTGAAACAAACGAATACTATGAGGTAAGACTGGATTAAGCATTGCAGTTCCAGTGAAACCCAGACGTAATTGCCCTAGTTCACCGTTCGCCATTTGCTGAGCCAAACTCACAGCATCATCCACTCGCTGTTGAATCGGCTGTACCGAATTTAGAAAAACCTGCCCTGCTGCGGTCAATTCCGCTCCATGTGATGAACGATAAAATAACTCTGTTCCAATCTCATCTTCCAGATTTTTGATTTGCATGCTTAAGGGTGGCTGACTTATTCCAAGACGCTGTGCTGCTCGAGTAAAACTTTTTTCTTCTGCAACCACCAAAAAATAACGAATATGACGGAGTTCCATATATAAAACATATAGTGATTGATATTAATATATATTAGACAAATAACACTCAGATTGCTAATCTAACCATGTTGGCAGCTAGGCAAGCACTGCCAACAAACTCTCTTCTTTTTTTTAAAAAACTTTGGTTTATTTCATGACGATTCCTTCAACAGTAAGCGAGTCTGAACGCGATATTGATTCACCTCAAATTATTCATAAGGCCAATACTGAACATTGGATTAGCCGTGGCACATCTGCTTACCTAAAGGCAGGACTTGCACTTTTCTTACTCGGTTTTGCAAGTTTTTCCATGATTTACTGTGTGCAACCTCTGTTGCCCGAATTTACCCATACATTCCATATCAGTCCAGGTACCAGTGCGCTTGCCTTGTCACTGACCACTGGATTACTGGCAATTTCCATTTTATTGTCCAGTGCTTTTTCTCAGGCTTTAGGTCGCAAAGGTCTAATGTTCGTTTCGATGGGGTTAGCCGCACTGCTGAACATTTTGTGTGGCTTTGCACCCAATTGGCATATTTTACTTATTGCCCGTGCGGTACAAGGTTTTGTGATCGGAGGCGTTCCAGCCGTTGCAATGGCATGGATTGCTGAGGAAATTCATCCAGCTCATTTGGGTAAAACCATGGGGCTATATATTGCAGGAACTGCGTTTGGCGGCATGATGGGTCGTGTTGGAATGGGTTTGCTGACACAATATTTCTCATGGCGTGTTGCACTGGGTGTATTAGGTGTAATCTGCCTGATCTGCGCTTTAGGATTCTTATGGTTACTGCCTAAATCTCAAAATTTTATTGCACAAAAAGGGATACAGCTTCAGTTTCATTTATCTGCTTGGAAAAATCATTTAAAAAATCCTCGACTGGTTCGTATTTATGCGATCGGTTTTCTCATTACCAGTATTTTTGTCACCTTATTTAACTATGTCACTTTTCGCTTGGCTGCTACACCTTATCAACTCAGTCAAACCCAGATCAGTCTCATCTTTTTGTCTTATAGTTTAGGGATGATTTCCTCATCGCTTGCAGGTTCTCTGGTCGACAAATTTGGCAGAAAAATGGCAATGTTGATGGGTTTTGGTTTTATGTTGGCGGGAATTCTGCTCACCCTGAACTCTGGTTTATTTGCGATTATTATTGGAATTGCAGCCATTACCACGGGGTATTTTATTGCACATGCTATTGCCAGCAGCAACGTTGGACTGGAAGCAAAACAGGCCAAAGGGCATGCAACTGCACTGTATTTGTTATTTTATTATTTGGGTTCAAGCATCATTGGTTCTGTAGGGGGATGGTTCTGGCAATACGGCGGTTGGCATGCTGTTGTATATCTGACACTGGCACTCGTTGCTGTGGCAATTTTTATCGTGATGACCGCGCCAAAACCTTTGCAAGCAGCATCAAATAAATGATTTGAAAAAAATGGAGATCACATTATGCGAATTTCTCATCTGGATCATTTAGTGCTGACTGTTGCAGATATTGAAGCGACCTGTAACTTTTATCAGCAAGTGTTAAATTTTGAAGTGATTGAGTTTGGGGAAAATCGTAAAGCGCTTAAGTTTGGTTCTCAAAAAATCAATCTACACCAAGCAGGGCATGAATTTGAACCGAAAGCCGCTTTCCCAACCCAAGGTTCTGCCGATCTTTGCTTTATCAGCGAAACACCGATAGAACACATCATTCAACAGCTAAAACAACTGCATATTAATATTGAACAAGGTCCAATTCAGCGTACAGGTGCAATGGGTGCTATTTTATCGGTCTATATTCGCGACCCAGATCACAACCTGATTGAGATTTCAAATTATCTTTAAGTAATAAAAAGCCTGCTGAATATTGCAGGCTTTCTTCATCACAGCAAAATTAAGCTTTAACAAAGGTTTCCCAAACAAATTGTTGAGTTTTACCATTGAGCACCATTTTGAGCTGATCACCACGTTCTAGCGGCCCTACGCCTGCGGGTGTTCCAGTCATGACGACATCCCCTGCTTCAATCGTAAATGCTTGACTCATATCACACAAATATTCGCCAATACTTAATAGTAAATAGGCTGTATCACCCTGTTGGCGAACTGCATCATTAATATAAAAACGATAGGTCACATGTTTCCAGTCTTCAATTTCACTGACATCGACCCAATCTGCCAATACACATGCACCATCAAAAGCTTTAGCTCGCTCCCACGGCTGACCTTTATTTTTTAGCTCAGTTTGTAAATCCCGCAAAGTTAAATCCAGACCAATCGTTATAGCACCAATCGCAGCCAATGCTTTTTCTGGATCAGTTTCATTCTTGAGTGGCTGATCAATTCTCAAAGTCAATTCACACTCAAAATGACAACTTCCATTTGCTGGATTCCATTCAATTCCATCCTGCAAGCCAATCAAGCTACTTGGTGGCTTAATAAATAGAACAGGACGATCGGGAATGGCATTGCCAAGTTCTTTGGCATGCTCGGCATAACTTCTACCCACACAAATAATTTTTGATGGTCGTGCGTTCATAAGACTTCCCTTTACTGGCGTTGCGTGTTGATTATTTTTTAAAGGTATTTTCAAACTGAGTTTGTTGCGTACTGTCGCTAAAGGCGCGTTTTGGCACAATAACCACGGTGCGATTTTTCAGTTCAATCATATAGGTCAATTTACCTTTGGCAAAATTGACAACCTCACTATACGTGAATTGTTGTTTTCGGCCAGTCGCATAAAGTTCCATACGATCCTGATACAAATCTATGCCCTGTTCACTTTTACCAAACTGATATTTTACAAACTGACGTTTAAACATCATGGGTAAAAACCAGTAACGCATTAAAATCTGCATCACCAGAAAAAATGCACCCAATGCGACATAATAACGGCCAATACCATCAAAGCCTAAATAGAAGCCCCAAATGATAATCGCAATACTAATCACGGGCGTAATAAAGCGAGTTAATTGTTTTTTTCCAAACGTCGCAAGTGCAAAGCCATCTTGAGATTCTTCTAAATTAAGTTGATAACGCAATGAAATAGCGGGTTTCAGTTCTGACATAAAATGTTCAACATAAGCGATGAATTACCTTCAAAATACTACACCAGATCGACTATTTTATTTAGCGCTTGATCACATTTGATTAAGAATTTAATACGACTGACATTGATCAGTATTTACATAAAATGGCTTTTTTTTGAAGCTAAAACGTTTTAAACACTTAAGACTCAATCAAAACAACGATAAGTTTCGAGGATGCTATGCAACGCTTTGCCTATGGATGCGGCATTTTTTTTAGTCTTTTGAGTTATAGCAGCATCAGTTCTGCCCAATTTGTCACATGGAGTGAAAACATTCCGAGTAGTCTGGCATTATTTCAACAGAACCCCCAACAACTGGCGGATCTGACTCAAAATAATATTCTAATTTATGCACAACCCTATACCAAAACCAATGTACCCACCCAAAAGAAAAACCCACAACCGACCGTCCAGTTTGTCAGTGCAGCCATTATTGTGCCTGTCAGCACACAGGAGGTTGCCAAAGTATTAACCGATTACAATCATTATGTTGGTCTATTCCCCACGTTAAAATCTGCGAAAATTGAAGAAAAAAGCGGTAATACCACGCGGGTAAAATATAAAATTCAAATTCCTACCCCCATTCCAGTTCTCAATTTTAATGAAGATATTTCCATGCAACATCAAATAGGAAATAACAGTATTGCCAGTTTGATTACCGATGCACCTGTACCCTATGGCTTAGGAAAATTTGAATGGTTTAGTTTAGGCCCACAAAAAACGCTCATTACCTTGACGCAATGGGGCGACCTGAATCAGATTAATGGTTTTTTACTTCGCAAGATTTTGTCTGCCGTGCCTGATGCAAAACTCGGTATCCCGATTGGCAGTAATGCTTTTATACTTGAGTCTTTACAACGTAAATGGACAAAAACTCAGACTACGGCACTTGATGCGAGTCAATTACCGCCATTACAACTTACAAGCAATCAAATTAGAAAAATAAGTGAAATAAGCCGAAGTACTGGATATCCAGTTTCTTTTATTCAACCACTATCTACTGTACCTTATCCTCATGGGCGCG
This sequence comes from Acinetobacter guerrae, assembly GCF_009372255.1. Classification (GTDB taxonomy): domain Bacteria; phylum Pseudomonadota; class Gammaproteobacteria; order Pseudomonadales; family Moraxellaceae; genus Acinetobacter; species Acinetobacter guerrae. The sequence continues at coordinate 72,182 of NZ_LXGN01000060.1, read as the reverse complement.
AAACAATGCGCTTCACCACAACATATCAGTATTACGCAAAAACTCCTCAACAACTGCAAAACTGGCTCAATCCTGTGTCTTTTCAAAGCTTATTTCCAAGACAAATCAAAAAAGTGGAATTGAGTTCTCCTGCCCCCCAATTACAGGATGCTAATTTTCGGGTTTCGGTAGGATTAGGTGTTATTAATATTCCATTTGATTTTAAAATGCGTTTTAACCATATCGACTCCAATCAGTCACAATATAATGCCGTTGGTGGTGATCTACGCTTTGTCAAAGGAGGGATGCAATTACTACCACAGAATAATAATGGCACACTATTTAAAATGACCAGTGCTGCCAAAATTGATGAAAAAGCGCCTTTTTTATTACGCGCAATGCGTAGCTTGCCTTATCACGATATGTTACCCGCAGCGGGTGGCAATGCTGTCTTTAGTCTAAAAATTAAAGAGAAAATGAAATAATTTTGTAAGAAATGCCATTTATGATAGGCACAAAAAAACCACTTAAAAGTGGTTTAATTTAACTCATATCGAGTTCAAGTTGGTGCGCTCAGAGAGATTCGAACTCCCGACCCCTTAGTTCGTAGCCAAGTGCTCTATCCAGCTGAGCTATGAGCGCGTACTTGATGGAGCGCATTATACGCGTTTTTTCTGCATTGATAAGTCTTTTTTCACAAAACTGTCACCAAACGTTTAGTTATTAGGCATTGTTTTAAAATTTATACAGATGAAAGATTATCCTATCATTCTGAGTTCATGATTCATGGTTGGAATATGAGTTTGATCGATGGGCAAATAAATTGTAAATATGGTTCCTTCGCCTTTTTGCGTTGTCACTTGCACATTTCCATGATTTTTTTCAATAAACTGTAAACACAACAATAGTCCTAAACCAGATCCTTTTTCGCCATCCGTACCTTTTTCGCTGCGAATCTGCTTTCTCTGGTTAAAGTTTTGAAAAGATTCATCTGACATACCAACGCCTGTGTCACGGACGGTAATTTCGACTTGTCCATTTTGCATTAAGGCTGATATATAGATTTGACCACCATTCGGTGTAAATTTGAGTGCATTTGAAATAAGATTCTGAAATACCGAAAGCATCATGTTTAAATCGACAAAGCAATGTAAATCCTTTTCGATATTACATTCGATCTGAATACTTTTTTTCTGTGCAACTGCCTGAAGAATTTCACAAACATCTGACATCAGTTCTGCCATATTGACAGATTGCGGGTTATAAACAATTGCACCACCTTCAGACATCGCCCACTGCAATAAATTTTCCAGAAGCTTAAAAGTCGCTTGGGCTGTACATCGCAAATAACCAGCAATATCACGAATGCCCTGTTCATCCAGTGTTTCAATTTCTGTTTCTAACACATCGGAGAAGCCTAATATGCCATGAAATGGTGCTCGTAGGTCATGAGCAATAATGGAAAAAAACTTATCTTTACTTGCATTTAAGTATTCTAATTCTTTGTTTTTTTGTTGTATTTCAAAATTGGATTTACGCAGTTCAAACTGTTGGACGACTTGTGCTGCCAAAACAGCAAGCGCCTGACACTGATCAGAAGTTAATTGACGTGGTTTAGAATCAAGAATACACAAGGTACCCAGATTAAAACCATCGCAGGTTTTTAATGGCGCGCCTGCATAAAAACGAATCTCGAGATCACTTCTTACTGTTGGATTATCATGAAATCTTTCATCGAGCAAAGTATCTTCTATAATAAAGATATCTTGTTGCAAAATCGCATGACTACAAATACTGTATTTCCGCTCAACTTCTCCACGCGGTACACCATAAGAAGATTTAAACCAACTGCGATTTTCATCGATCAAACTTATAATAGAAACTGGTGCCTCACAAATTTTTGACGCCAACAAGACAAGATCATCCAGACATTGTTCAGCCATCGTATCCAAAATCTGATACTCAGTTAAGGCATTCATCCGTCCTAATTCATTTTCAGGCAGTTTTGCTTCAATCATTTTAAGTCTCAGTTATGATCTATGTTAGGTTTTTAAATAAAGCTTAAAACAACTGCTATAGTTTGTAACAACCTACCTATAATTATGTATTATTATTGATAATACAACGATTTATACACGCATCATATGTATGAAATGCGTAATTAAGATAAATGGTGTATCCGTTTGCCGTATAAATATATATATGTTTTAAAAATTCGACATTTAATGCATAAAATTTAAGCAGATAGGTTTTATCTTTTTAAAGCATTATGATGCGGTTTTACGATGATTGATATGAACGACTAGAAATAGAAACAGAATTTCCTTCTGGATCTTTCACATTTGCAAATTGATAACCATTCGCCTGATGCGTTACTCCAAAAAACAATCCATTGGATAAACAGTTTTGCTTAAACAAATCTACATTTTCAACTGAAAAAACTAATTTTATATTTGCCTGCCCCATTTTAATACTTTTCGCAGCCTGATGGATCAAAATGATCAAACCATTATCTGCTGAATGTAATTCAATCAATCCATCCTTAATTTCACAATCCCCTTCAAATGAAAAATAAGTTTTATAGAAATGTGCAAGACGATGCATATCTTTGGCATATATCATAATTGTGTGCAAAACGGGAACTGTCATTTTTTTATTTTCCACATTTTAAAGAATCATTTTTTTAATTGTATCGTCTTAAAGAGTAAAATCCCAAGCCATTTACCAAGAAAGTAAATTCTCACAATCCTTTAAAGATTTTCGGGCCTGTTGTTGATCTACTTGTTTTAAACCTTGAAACTGTGAAAAGACCTTACGCGCAAACCGTGCTTTAAAAGTTGGCTTATGCAATGCGTAATCTGGATAAGAATGTTTTTGCACTTTTTCCATTTCAGTGAAAATCTGATCTTTTTCTATTAAATCATCTTTCTGAATCACTAAGCATAATAGTGCGCGATAATCTTCATATTGGGCTTGCGAAGGCTGCCAAATTTTATACGCAATCAAACTCAGAATAGAGATAGACAAGACAATTAAGATAGGTTTAATCAATGACATAAAATCAAAATAGATAAATTTTATCGATATTATAAAACAAAAAAACCGCATTTAAGCGGTTAATTGTTCAAGTTGGTGCGCTCAGAGAGATTCGAACTCCCGACCCCTTAGTTCGTAGCCAAGTGCTCTATCCAGCTGAGCTATGAGCGCATTTACTTGTTTGCCATTTATCTGGCGTTCGTTACTTTTGCATGATTTACTTGGTGCGCTCAGAGAGATTCGAACTCCCGACCCCTTAGTTCGTAGCCAAGTGCTCTATCCAGCTGAGCTATGAGCGCATTAAGTAAAGTGGCGGTGAGAGAGGGATTCGAACCCTCGGTACAGTTACCCGTACGCATCCTTAGCAGGGATGTGGTTTAAGCCACTCACCCATCTCACCGTAACGAGCCGCCATAATACAAACTTAGCCTGTGAACTGCAAGTGATCACATCTAAATTTTCTTAGTTTTTTATCCAATCATCTATTTTTTAAACAAAATTGCAGCAGCGCGAATTATTTAGCATTTACAGCTTGTTAATATAATGACTATCTTTGCACTATACCTATTCAATTAGAGATAACATAATCTTGTAATTATGATGATGCAGAATCTTCCTGCATAACCTATGCTAAACTTATCTTCAAATATGAAGCCAAAAGACATTATGAAAAACTGGGTCGACCCTGAAGCAAAAGCGGAATCTGAGCGTTACGAAAATCCTATTCCTAGCCGTACTCTTATTTTAAATACATTGGAGCAAAGCGACACGCCCCTTTCGCACGCCGAATTGGTTGATCATTTTGAAATAAAAGATCAAAAAAGTATTGATGCCTTAAGCCATCGTTTGAGTGCCATGGTACGTGATGGTCAAATTGGCAAAGATGGTTTTAAATTTCAGCCGATTGGTGATGAGCCTACCTTTGAAGCAACAGTTTATATTAATAATAAAGGGTTAGGTTCTGCACATATTGATGGGCAAAATGATCTTCTATTACCTGAGCGTGAATTACGCCTTGTGTTTAATGGTGATCGCGTTAAAGTCCGTCAAACTTCAATAGATCGTAAGGGTAAAGGTTGGGGCTTTATTACTGAAGTTTTACAACGTCGTGTCAAACAGCTTATTGGTAAAGTTGCTGAACATGAGGGTGAATTTCATATTCAACCTGCTGCACCCAATGCGCATCAACCGATTCCTTTAGAAAAAGAATTGATTGAGCATGCCAATGCCAAAGTAGGTGATTATCTGCGCATTGAAATAGATGACTACCCAACTCGTGAAGAATTTGCAACAGGTCATGTGATTCAATCGATGGCTGATAAAGCCGATACAGAAATTATTATTCCACAGACCATTTTAGAATATGGGCTACCTTACGAGTTTCCGAATGAAGTCGTCGAGGAAGCTGAAAGTTTTAAAGAACCTTCTAAAAAAGATATCGAAGATCGTATCGATTTGCGTGACTTGCCACTCGTCACGATCGATGGTGAAGATGCACGTGATTTTGATGATGCTGTCTATGCCGAAAAACGTACAGGCGGTGGTTATCGTGTAGTGGTCGCAATTGCCGACGTAAGTCATTATGTCCGTCTTGGCAAGCCTCTGGACGATGAAGCACAAGAGCGCGGTACCTCCGTGTATTTCCCTCATTTTGTGTTACCGATGTTGCCTGAAGCTTTATCTAATGGATTATGTTCGTTAAATCCGCATGTCGATCGTTTATGTATGGTCTGTGATTTAAAACTCTCTCGTGCAGGTCGTGTGATGAGCTATGAGTTTTATCCATCTGTGATGCATTCTAAGGCACGTCTGACCTATACACAGGTCGGTCAATATTTTGAAGGTAAAACTGACGCAATTCCTGCTGATAAATCGATTCAAAAATCCTTAAATACATTGTTCCAACTTTATCAAACGCTTAAAGAGCTACGTGCAAAACGTCATGCGATGGAGTTTGAAACTGTTGAAACCTATATGACTTTTGATGAGTTGGGTGGGATTAAGGAAATTTTGCCACGGACACGCAACGAAGCACACAAGCTGATTGAAGAATGTATGTTGCTTGCCAATGTTGCAGCAGCCGAATATGCATTAGAACATGATATTCCTATGCTTTATCGCGTTCATGAAGCACCTGAATTTTCACGCATTCAGAAAGTCAAAGATTTTGTTAAATTACTAGGTTTGCCGTTCCCTGATCAGCCAACACAGGCAGATTATCAACGTGTGATTGAAGCAACCAAAGACCGTATCGATGCACCAAGTATTCATGCGGTGTTATTACGCTCTATGATGCAAGCGTATTATGGTGCAAAAAATGCAGGACACTACGGTTTGGCTTATGAAGCCTATACGCATTTTACTTCGCCAATTCGTCGTTATCCTGATTTATTGTTGCATCGCTCGATTAAGGCTCATTTACAGCAAAAACCTTATCCTCTTTCTGGTGCAGCACTTGATGACGCAGGTGAACAGTTTTCCAAAACTGAACGCCGTGCAGATGAAGCGTCTCGTAGCGTAACTTCATGGCTGAAATGTCACTATATGCAGCAGCATTTAGGTGAAGAATTCATTGGTACTATTAGTGCTGTCATCGAGTTTGGGCTGTTTGTAACGCTCAAAGACTTATATGTAGACGGTATGATTCATGTCAGTCATTTAGGCGACGACTTCTTCTTGTTTGATTCAGCAAGCCAAACACTGGTTGGGCAAAACCGTGGACAAGTTTTTGGTCTTGGTGATGAAGTCAAGATCAAGGTCGCTGCGGTTAATCTTGAAGACCGTAAGATTGATTTTGAACTGATTCAGCAAATTACCCATGCAGGTCGAATCATTCGTAGCCGTGCGCCACGAACTAATAAAACACAAGCAACTGAACAAGTGTTTAGTTCTCAAGCTGAGTCAGTTGACTCAAAAGAACAGTCTGCTCGTAAAAAAGAGAAATCGAAAAGCAAACCAAGTTCTTATGGCAAGAAAACAGGTAAAAAACCAGTTGGAGCTGTTGCTGCTAAACCTGAAAAACCAAAGAAAAAAAGTAAACCTAAACGCAAAAAGTCAAATGCCAAACCAAAACAGGAATAAGCATACAGACTTTTAAAAAGAGCACTTCATTCGGTGCTCTTTTTTTATGCGCAAGCAAAGAAATAGTCGTTATATTCAATGAGCGAAAATGTTATTTAAAATGATAACAAACTTGATTTCATCGCTCTGAACCCTTACATCTAGTCATAAGTTTAAAAAAATATGGCAAAGACAATGACCTTACAGCAAGCAACCCTTCCCGTTCCTCAGTTTGATCACATCCAACTGGATAATCTAAAACAAGAGATCGAAAAAAATATTACGCAGGGTCAACAGTTTTTAAATACATTAGAACAAGCCCCAGTAGAATTTTCAGCGCAGGTACATGTGCTAGAACAAATGGATGAGCTTGAAAATAATATGAGCGAATCTTGGGGAGTCTTGTCACATCTAAATGCTGTCATGAATAACACGCAAACCCGTGAAGTGTATCAGTCATTACTCCCCGCTTTAAGTGAATACTATACGCAATTGGGGCAACATACGGCGCTTTATCAAACCTATCAGCACATTCATGACAGCACAAACTTTTCCAGTTTAAGCCCTGCACAACAAAGTGCTATTCGTCTGGCACTACGTGATTTCAAATTGTCTGGAGTCGCACTTGAGGGTGAAGCCAAAAAACGTTATGCGGAAATTTCAGCACGTTTATCGCAACTCTCTTCTGATTTTTCAAATCATGTGTTGGATGCAACTCAGGCTTATTTTAAACCTTTAAATGAAGGTCAGCTCAAAGGCTTATCGCAAAGTAGTATTGAGTTGTTAAAACAATATGGTCAGCAGCGTGAACTGGATCAACCTGTGGCAACGCTAGATATGCCTGCTTACTTAGCGATTATGACTTATGCAGATGATCGCAGTTTGCGTGAAGAACTGTATAAGGCTTATACCACTCGAGCATCAGACCAATCCGATCATAAAGAGTTTGATAATACTACGGTGATGGAAGAAATCCTAAAACTACGTCAGGAAATGGCGGTATTACTTGGTTTTCATGACTTTGCCGAATATTCGCTAGCAAGCAAAATGGCACCTGATGTTCAAACGGTTCATGACTTTTTGGTTGATCTCGCTCAACATGCCCGCACTCCTGCGCTTAAAGAAGTTGCAGAACTCAAAGCCATTGCCCAACAGGATGGCATTGAACAATTACAACCATGGGATAGTGGTTATTATTCAGAAAAACTTAAACAACAGCAGTTTAATTTATCTCAGGAAACCCTAAAGCCTTATTTCCCTGCGCCCAAAATTATTCAAGGGTTATTTCAGATCGTAAACCGCTTATATGGAGTTCAGATTGTTGAGCGTGAGGCTCCTGTCTGGCATCCAGATGTTCATTATTATGAACTCGAAGATCAAGGAAAAGTCATTGCTGGATTTTATTTTGATCTATACGCACGTAATGGTAAACGTGGTGGCGCATGGATGAGCGGTTTCCGTTCTCGTATGCAAACGACACAAGGGCTACAAAAGCCAATTTGCTATATGGTCTGTAACTTTACTCCACCCGTTGGTCATCAACCCGCATTGTTGACGCACGATGAAGTCAATACCTTATTTCATGAGTTTGGTCATGGTTTGCATCATATGTTGACCGAAGTCGATAATATCTCTGTTGCAGGAACACATGGGGTAGCATGGGATGCAGTAGAGCTGCCAAGTCAGTTTATGGAGTTTTGGACGTGGGATAAAGAAAGTCTAGATGTTCTCAGCGAACATATCGAAACTAAACAGGCATTACCTGAAGAATTACTGAGCGCATTGTTAAATGCTCGCTTTTTTCAGTCTGGAATGCAGACCCTTAGACAGATTGAATTTGCTTTGTTCGATTTAACCATTCATTCCAAAAATCCTGCATTAAACAGCACACAAATTCAGTCCGTTTTGGATGAGATTCGCAGTCAATTTTCAGTATTGCCAACCACTTCATATAACCGTTTCCAAAACAGTTTTAGTCATATTTTTGCAGGCGGTTATGCAGCAGGATATTACTCTTACAAATGGGCTGAAGTGCTTGCCAGTGATGCCTTTGACCGCTTTGAAGCAGAAGGTATTTTTAATACAAAAACAGGTCATGAGTTCCGTCAGGCCATTCTCGCAGTAGGAGGGAAAGATACTGCTTTAGAGGCGTTTGTCAACTTCCGAGGTCGTGAACCAAAAATTGATGCATTATTACGTCATCAGGGTTGGACGAACGACCATAAAACGGCTTAAACTAAGCGTCAAAATTGTTCGTATGTGGTTAGGAAGTGACAAAATGAAACGTCGGTTTATTGCAGGTGCTAAATGCCCTAAATGTGGTGCCACAGATCGAATTGTCATGCTAACCACAAACGACGACGAATGGATTGAATGTATCGAGTGTGACTATAATGAAAATCGTCCTACTCATGTTGAAGAACCCGATATTCCAGCCATTGCAGATGAAGTCGGAGTGATACAATTCAAACCACGTCGTTCGAAATAAAAAGGTTTAAGAAATGACGTTAGAACAACGCCATAACTCTCGGTTGTTATGGCTTATCATTGGGGGAATCAGCATTATTGTGTTGCTATTTTTAGCTGCGCAATGGTTTTTTGCTGAAAACAAGAACACAACTGTACAAACTAAATCTCAGCCTGTTCAAGCACCATCTGAACCACACAAACAGGAACCTACGCAAAATAGTGTACCTAATGAATCCGCAACAAGCGAACCCTCATCAAATACACTTATTGATGAAACTATTTTAAAAACACCTGTACCAAATAACCCTTCGCTTGCTAAAGAAGAGGTTGCCAAACTTGATGATATTCAAGTTCAGCTAAAAGATCAGCAAACTACGCTCAAAGCTCAACATCAGGATGCAGATACACTGATTAAGCTAAAAGAGGAACAAATCAAGTTACTTGAAGCTCAAATTGGTGAACAAAAATAATCGCTTTTTATAGAGGCTGGACTTTTTAGACCCAAAGTCCAGTGAGCTATTATATTTGCTCAAAAAAGATCATCACTTTTTTCTGCTACAATCCGTTTTCACGTCATACTCCACATACTTGCTCATGCATTCCGCCTTACCACAGCGAGACTTATTAAAAGCACTTGGCTTTTTAACAGTCTCAGCTTTGTTATTTTCTTTTATGGGTGTCTTAATACGCCTAGCTTCTCAAACTGTAGACAACGCCAGTATTGTTTTTTTTCGCAATATGGTTGGTCTATTTATCTTTTTACCTTTTATTTTTAGACAAGGTATCAGTTTCTTTAAAACTGAAAAACTCTGGATGCATACATGGCGTAGTATCGTGGGTCTAACCGCAATGTATGGTTTCTTCTATGCTATTGCTCATCTAAAACTGTCCAATGCGATGGTATTTACCTATTCATCGCCTATTTTTATTCCATTGATTGCATGGTTATTTCTTAAAGAAAAAGTCACGCATTCTATGTTGATCGCTGCTTTTCTTGGATTAATTGGAGTAATTTTTATAGCCAAACCAGATCAGGGAATTTTCAATCAGCTTTCTGTCATTGGATTAAGCGCAGGTTTTCTGGCAGCTATGGCATTTGTTACTGTACGAGCACTCACCTCGACTGAGCCACCAGAACGTATTGTTTTTTATTTTTGTTTATTTGGAACACTGCTCTCCGCTATTCCCATGTTCTGGATGTGGCGCTCTTATACATTTAAAGAACTTGGCTTACTAATCAGTGCAGGGCTTTTAGCCAATATCAGCCAGCTTTTTATGTCAAATGCATATAAGCTCGCCCCCGCAGGACAAATTGGCCCAGTCAATTATATCGCGATTGTTTTTGCAGGAATTTGGGGCTATTTATTTTGGCGAGAACTTCCTGATACATACAGTCTTATTGGTTTTATCTTTATTTTTTTCGCTATTTTTCTTTGTAGTCCATTGGTACAACAACGCTTAAAAACATAAAGCACCCGTAGGTGCTTTATTGCCTTCGATCAGTTTTAACTGTAATTAATGATACCAACCAAACATTTTAAAGATATATGGAGCAAAGGTTACAATCATTAAAGCTGGGAATAACACCATAATTGGTAGTAACCACCGTTCATAACGATAGTAGAAACTGGTGTATTTTTCTTTGGCTTCACGATCTGCTGCCGCCACTTCTTCATCACCTACTGACAACCTCGTCAACAAGTGATTCAGTGCCACAGGTGGGGTGACATAACCCAACTCAAATGCAACCAGTACAATCATCCAGAAGTGAATCGGATGAATACCATTTTCGTAAGCCACTGGTGCAATAGTTGCGGCAACCAGAATAACCGCACCAAATGGATCGGTACACATACCAATCAATGCTAAAAGCATCGCAATAAAGAACAGTGAAATATAAATGCTACCTAAATGCGTAGGTAAATATTCCACAATTTCGGTACGTTCAATCAAACCACCAACACTTGCAGAAAGTGCCATCAGAATAATTAACGCACCAATATGCCCTACAGTTTCTGCTGTGGCAAAGTGCATTGAACCAAAGAAACCACGACGATATTGATTACTCTGCGCCCCGTGTTCACGCAAATATGGCGAATCTTGTTCATGTTGTTTAACTAAAGACTCATGCGCCTGTACTTGAGGTATGAGTTCAGGTTCTTTACGCAACTTATCAAACAGGATAATTGCGATTAACACCAATGGTAAAATAACAGGTGCAGTAAATTCGTTCATACTGGTATCTAGACCATATTTGTAGAACGCCAATACCACAGCCGTAATCACGATATAAGGAATCACAGGTACAAAAGCACGTAGCATCCCTGGAATCGCAACTTTAGGAGAATTCACACGGAATTTAGTTTCAGCTAGCAGTAATGATACACCCAAGAAAATAAATGCCGTTAACCAGAATACATAGAAGCCATGATCAAACAACTCGTCAGACGTTACATGACGGCTATCTAGCATTGCAATCAGAACCACCAGTAGACATGGGCGAATTACCACACCTAAAGAACCGGACATTGCAGAAACGGCCAGAGCATATTGACGACGAGCACCCGAATTCCAGACTTCTTTGTAGATAATCGCACCAGCCGCGATCACGAAAATACCCGAGGCACCTGTATAAGCCGTAGGAATTGCTGCTGCCAAGAGAATTAGCCAAGTTAGGGTTTCAGGGGCAAGGTTCCAGGGACGCAAAATGTTTAGGAACAAATCCATGACACGCGTCTGAGTCAATAACATACCCGCCCAGATAAATAACGCCAGATTCAAGAAGATTCCAGAGAACTCCACCAGAATACTCAAATAAATCCCTTGCCCCATTGGGTAATCCATAAAGAAGGTAAATGCAATACCTGTCAAAATGGACATAAAAGCGTATAAAGGCACACTCAGCAAAGCTAAGCCAAAATTCCCTCCAGGCTGTGCTGTTTTTGGAATTCTGAATAATTGATACAAACTAATGAGGGTCAAAACACCAAATAAGCCCATCCACAACCATGCAATAACCAGTGTTTCAGTCGTCAATGCCACACCCGAATTCATCAGGGAGCGATATTGACTAACCGTAGAGGCAGTTAATAATGCATTACCTAAAACCATTGCCACAGAATAGACTCGAAAATCGATTCGGGTTTTAGGGCTACGTAGACCAATATGATGGATTTTCAAGCTGGCAGTAATTGCAGCAAAGAACACCATAATAAGTAAGAAAATCGTACGATTTTCTGTACCAAATTTAAAAATACCAAAGAAAGTCGTTTCCATCGTACGGTAAGCTCGAAGCGATGGATGCGACTCGATATGCTTCATGGCCTTATCGTAAAACTGATGTTTTTCTTCACAAAGCTGTTGTGCTGCTAACAATGAAGCACGAACATCCGATTCAGATGCTGCACCAAAAAAGTCAGCAAACTCATCATGTTTATTGGCCTGCATTTGCTGCTGAACTTGTGCGTCAATATTTGGATTGCGTTCACATTCTGGTTTTTGCGGTTCAGCACGTAAAAAAGAATATTGCATCCCGATTGCAGGATCACCATATAAACGTTCACCCATACGTAACATCTGACCATGGATCATTTCACCTGTTCCAATAATCAGTGTCAGCAATAACATAAGGAGGATGACGTATGTTGAAATCCATTCATTCCAAATATAACTCAGGAAACCCAAGCCAGATCTATTTTCTTGATTTTCTTGCATGTTTTTTCCAGTTTTTTGCAGCATCCCTCGAAACCAGCGATAGTTTCAAGTGATCTCTCCGTGACAATGGGCTATTCCATCCCCATTGCAGTCCTTTTCCATTGTTTAAATTTGCAACATACCTTTCAATTAAAGAATGGCTTGATCACAATTTTTAGCGGTTTATTTTGTCAACTTTCTCGCATTTTAGCTTTTGTTTGAATAAATAGGCACATCCTGTCAGCACCCCGCCAAATACACCCAACCAATGTGCTTCGACCAGAACTGGGCTACCAATCAATTGAGCTGTACGACTATTGCCCCACGTATTTTCCCAAATAATTTTAATGACGATCAGCACTAGAACCAAAATAGCGAAATTACGTTCTTTAGGATATTTTAAATACACGATCGCAACAGCAACATACATGCCATGCAATACCCCTGAAAGACCAGCATAAGCTTCAATATTCGGCATAAAGAAATAAAACATGAGACTGATAAATGGCGATACAACCATAAGCAATAACGCCATATGCCGTGTTCTGGCATGTGGAAAAATAAAAGGCAAACAGGCAAAAGCTAACATATTCAGTAAAAAATGCATCCAACCAACATGCACCCAATGTGCCGTCCATAATCGCCAGAATTCTGTTAATAGCACTGGCCGCCAATAGATGAAAACATCAGAAAACACCTGTAAACATGCAGAAATGGAAATACATACAGCAATAAAAATCACTTTTTTAATGAGATCTTCATCTTTCATGCTATGCGCTCCATTTACATGTACAAAAAGGGATAAGGTGTTTTTCAACCACCTCATCCCCTCCAATATCAGTCAAAATGTCCATTTTCAGATTTACAGCATTTTTACTTCATTGTTTTATTTTGCTGGCTTTTCCTCCGCAGGGCTTGCTTGCGTGTCTGCGCCATCTGTACTACCTGCACCACCATCATTAAATAAATCTTCCAGTTCTGAAGAGGTTTTACCACTTTCATCCCAGAATGTCGTCATACCATCATCACCAGTACGTACACCAGTATGTTCTGTCCAGTAACGGTCAGAAATACCGCGAATCATCACACCTGCCATTGCATCAAATAATCTGAAGTTTGGATTGACTGGCTTATCATCACCACGTGACTCAGCATACGATCTGAGTGCATCACGAATTTTATTATCATCGCCACTGGCTTGCGCTGCAACCGCATATAACGCGTGAGGTAATCTCACCCCTTTTTGTTCACCAATTTGCATGGATTGTTTTAAAGTCACATAAGGATCAGGTTTACCCTCATCTGCACCTGGCAATAAAGTCCAGATTACAGCACGAGTCGCATTTGGTACACCCCAAAATTTGGTGTTGTCCAAACAAGCCATACTACGTTCAACAATTCCTGCAATATCTTTAGGTACATTGACATCACCACCAGAATTGATGTCATTGGTTACAGCCTGCAAACCACTTAACAATCCAAGCATATAAGTCAGTTGATCCTTGTCGCTACGCATTTTTGGACAAGATTCGCCTAAATGATATTTATATTTACTTTCCCAACGCTGTGCAAATAATTGGTAAGCATTATATTGACGCTGTGCAGCAATTGCAGCCCAACGTTTTTGTTCAATGCGTGCATCTTGGGCTTCCGTTACCTGCCCAGCTTTAGAAGCACGCAAATAACGTAATTCACCTTCTAATGCCTGATTCTCAGCACACATACCTGCACCAGCGTACAATAATACTGCCATATTAGTTGGGTCAGCCCCCATATCTTTAGTCGCCATAATTGCTGGAGTTAATGCATTTCCAGAATTACAGATCATATCCACATCACCCATTGCCAAAATAGGTGGAACAATATGATTTTCACTAAAACTCAAGGCAACATTGGCACCCGATTTAACCACATAGGAACATCCAGACAATACAGATGAGGCAAGAACCGCAACAGCCAAACCCTGACCTATTTTGAATATTTTTGGCATTTTCTATCCCTCGAAATCATTTTATTTTTCCTTTGCGTTGTACCTTATCAGATGCACAAGGCGAATAAAAGAGCAATTACTCTAATATTAATCACGTAATATGACATAAATAAATAATGAAAAGATTGGCTTTTTTCTTGTGTTTATACAAATTTTAGGCAAAAAAAAGTAGCATTGCGACGGTTCAGCACATGCTACTTGTTAACTGGAGAATGGGTTGTACTCTTAATTATTGATGGTGTTCAATATAATCCCTGAGTAAAGTTCCTGCTCGTCCTATAATCACTGCCAAAACAAAAGCAATGACTGGAAACAACCACGTTGGAATATCGATCATTTCTGACCTCCTTCACACTTTACGTTGGTGTTTATACTTTAACCGATGTAATTTTTGCACAAATATAAAATTGTCTGACAATGCGTTATTTAAAGATTTTTTCAATGATTTAATCGGACAATGTAATTAATTTTTTATTTTATTTTCTATAAAAATATGATTTTTAATATTTTTTTAATTATAAAACGTTTTATGATTGTTTAACAATTATAGTAATTTTGCCATAACTTTGAGTTGCTTCCATTGATTTAGATCGACTTGATCACGCCAAATTATTTGTGAACGATTATTTTGATGAAAATAGAGAACCATATAAATGTGATGATCCACTAGTTTGTAAAACTTTAGGTGTTCAATCTTGGACTGATTTTTCCACTTAATTGACCAAACATCTTGATCAAGGTAAGCCAGAGCCAGCATCTTCGGGCGATTTAAATACACGATATAGGCAAGAATTGCCAAAAATAATCCGATCAAAAAAATATAAAAAGGAAAAAGCTGAAACCAGATGATTCCGATCAATAACAACATTCCCAACTGAAACAACAGGGCAAGCAAGCTGCGTTTCAGTTGAAATTGATGATTAACCATGCACGTAATGCTTAAGCTTCAAAATAAAATTTTTAAGCTCTGGCTTCGGTGGCTCTGATACTTCCATAAACCAATCCAGTAAATCTGGATCTTCCTGATCGACTAATTCAGCAAAAAGTGCTTTTTCTGCTGGTTCAGCGATCAAGTAATGATTTCGGACATAAGGATCAAAATAAACATCAATTTCTTTAAGGCCGCGTCGCGCACGATAAATTACCTTGCGTTCTTCGAGTGTGATTTCTTCAGACATTCGTTTCCCCAAGTTGGTAAAAAACTTAGCTAGTTTAACCGATCAGCATAGGCTTGTGGTTAATTGATTTGCCCGAATGACTAAATCCATCATGACAATCTAACTTTTGAGCATTCATCCCATTGTCTGAACAAGCTAGATGATTTTTACTTTCTGCTGATAAAACAAACTGCAAGGATACAACAACAATGCAATCTGGTGCGATTCGTCCAATTCCTAATATGCTTGAACGTAATCTTTTTAATGAAGAGCATGAAGCCTTCCGTGAAACCGTGCGTAAATTTTATGAAAAGGAAGTTGTTCCCAATATCGAAAAATATGAAGAACAGCAACATGTTGACCGTGATTTATGGAACAAGGCAGGTGATTTGGGATTGTTATGTACCACGATGCCTGAACAATATGGTGGTTCTGGGGTTGATCGTTTATACAGTATGATTCTCATTGAAGAACAAGCTTATGCAATGGACTCTAGTACTGGCTTTTCATTACATTCGGATATTGTCGCCAACTATATTAATAATTTTGGTAATGAACAACAAAAACAGAAGTGGCTGCCAAAAATGGCAAAAGGTGAGACCGTTACAGCTATTGCGATGACCGAACCTGGAACAGGTTCAGACTTGCAAGCTGTGCGTACTTCTGCTGTTTTAGATGACGATGAATATGTCATCAATGGCTCTAAAATTTTTATCACCAATGGCTATTTATGCGATATGGCTATTGTGGTGTGTAAAACAGGAAATAATGAAAAGGGTTCAGCCAATTTATCTTTAATCATTGTTGAAGCAGATCGCGTTGGTTTTAGTAAAGGTAAACCGCTCAATAAAATTGGGATGAAAGGTCAGGACACTTGCGAATTATTCTTTGATAATGTTCGTGTTCCTAAAGAAAATTTACTGGGTATAGAAGGTATGGGCTTCATGATGCTCATGAAAGAATTAGCTTGGGAGCGTATGTTAGTCGCAATTATCTGTCAGGCAGGTGCTGAAGCTGCTTTTGCTCATACAGTTCAATACACCAAAGATCGTAAAGCTTTTGGTAAGCCAATTGGAAGCTTCCAAAATACACGGTTCAAACTCGCTGAACTTCGTACTGAAATCGACTTTTGCAGAACTTATTTAGATCGCTGTATGCAATTTCAACTCGAAGAACGTTTAGGAATAGATGCAGCCGCAGCAGCCAAATATAAAATTTCAGACATGTTCTCCAAAGTCGTGGATGATTGTTTACAACTTCATGGTGGCTATGGCTATATGATGGAATATCCAATTGCTCGTGCATACATTGATAATCGAGCAAATCGTATATATGCAGGGACTAATGAAATTATGAAAGAATTGATTTCCCGGACACTCTGATCTTTCACGAATTTTCTTAATTGCATAAAAAAAGGAGCTTATTTAAGCTCCTTTTCTGATTTATATATCGAGATTATGAAACTAATTTTGGCTTAGATTTACGCTCAACGCTTGCATCTACTTTATGAAACTTTAAAACACCATCATCAAAACGTGCATTTTTTAATGCCTTCCGATCTGCCAGATAGTTATTAGTCACTTTCCAAGGTGCATGCTTACCTTGTTTTGGCATTACATTGGCGGCACGAGCAATATAACCTGAGGTTAAACTACCCATTACGGTATCATCCATTAATTCAGTTTGATCCCCTTCAGGAATCACTTCATCGTAGCCATTTTTATCCATGTAATTAAGTAAGCGACAAATATAATCTGCAGCCACATCAACTTTCAGTGTCCACGATGCATTAATATAACCAATAATCATCGCCATATTTGGCACATCACTGACCATCACACCCTGATACAGCATTGTTTTTGAGGTATCTAAATGTTGACCATCGATAGTACCTTTAATACCACCCAAAATCTGGATTTCTAAACCTGTTGCTGAAACAATAATATCAGCTTCAAGATGTTTACCTGATTTTAGCTGAATCCCTGTTTCAGTAATTTTTTCTATCTGATCCGTTTCAACGCTGGCTTTTCCAGAACGCAAAATCTTAAATAAATCACCATCAGGCACTACACATAGACGCTGATCCCAAGGATTATAACTTGGTGTAAAGTGTTTCATATCCACTTTACCTTTAAGCTGCATTTCGATCGATTTTAGAAGTAGCTTGCGAACCAATTGAGGCTGCTTCTGAGATAATGCGTAAATCCCACGCTGCACACCTATATTTCGCGCACGTGTTAATTTATATGCCACATCTTCTGGTAAAAGCTTACGCATTTTGTCATAAACAAAATCGATTGAAGGAATAGAAGCGATATAAGTCGGAGAGCGTTGTAACATCGTGACATGCCCAGCTCCACCTTTTGCCATTGCAGGAACAAGGGTAATAGCCGTCGCACCACTACCAATAATGACTACCTTTTTACCCGAATAATCCAATTTTTCAGGCCAAAATTGCGGATTAATAAATTGACCTTTAAAATCATTTTTACCTGGATAATCAGGTTGATAACCTTGATCGTAATTATAATAACCAGTACACCCTACAACAAAGTTTGCAACCCAAGTCTGCTTTTTCTGGCTAGCATCTTCAATTTCTACAATCCATTTCTTCTTGGCAGTATCATAATTTGCAGAAAGAACTCGATGATTAAAATGGATTTTCTCTTTTAAATTGAATTCATCAACCACTTCATTTAAATACCCTTTGATGGCAGGGCCAGCAGCAAGAACATTTGCACTACGCCATGGTTTAAAATTAAAACCAAAAGTCGACATATCGGAGTCAGATCGAATGCCAGGGTAACGAAATAAATCCCAAGTTCCACCAATACTTTCACGACGTTCAATAATTTCAAATTGACGCTGTGGAGAATTTTTTGAAAGATGCGCTGCGATTCCAATACCAGAAATTCCTGCACCTACAATTAATACATCAACGATTTTTTCCATGTTGTTTTTATAACCTTGAGAACTATTCTAGTTTATTAAAACACAAATTTGACAATGTGCAATGTCAAGTTTACCCCATTTATCACATTTTCTTATCACTTGAGGACAACTTTTAAAATTTGCATAAAAAAAGATCGGTATATAACCGATCTTTTTTTTGAATAATGATCTTATTCTGCTGAAGTGTTAACTTCACGGTCTACGAGTTCAACGTAAGCCATTGGCGCTGCATCACCAGCACGAAAGCCCGCTTTAAGAACACGTAGATAACCGCCGTTACGTTCTTTGTAACGAGGGCCAAGTACGGTAAATAACTTACCTACAGTTGCAGCTGAACGAGTACGAGCAAACGCCAAACGACGGTTTGCTACTGTATCGTTTTTTGCTAGAGTGATTAAAGGCTCAGCAACACGACGTAATTCTTTTGCTTTAGGCACAGTTGTTTTAATCAACTCATGTTCAAACAAAGAATTCGCCAAGTTTTGAAACATCGCTTTACGATGGCTGCTTGTACGGCCTAATTTCACACCACTATTACGATGACGCATGGTGATAGTCCTACTTAATTAACGGCTACGATAGGCAAAACGATCGTCCATGCGTAAACTAGCAGGTGGCCAGTTTTCTAAACGCATGCCGAGTTGCAAGCCTTTCGAAGCTAAAACATCTTTAATCTCAGTCAACGATTTTTTACCTAAGTTAGGAGTTTTTAACAACTCAACTTCAGTACGTTGAACAAGATCACCAATGTAGTAAATATTTTCTGCCTTCAAACAGTTAGCAGAACGAACAGTAAGCTCTAGATCATCTACTGGACGAAGCAAGATTGGGTCAACTTCTTCACGAGGTTCTTGAGCCACTGGAGCTTGATCTTTCTGAAGATCAACAAAAATTGCAATTTGTTGTTGCAAGATTGTTGCCGCTTTGCGGATTGCTTCTTCAGGATCAACAGTACCATTGGTTTCAAGATCAATGACCAGTTTATCAAGGTCAGTACGTTGTTCTACACGCGCATTTTCAACGGTATAAGAAACACGTTTAATTGGGCTATAAGATGCATCTAACTGTAGACGACCTACAGGACGCGTTTCACCTTCAGGGAAACGTGAGTCAGATGTCTCATAACCACGACCTTGAGAAACTTTCAGGCGCATTTTAATTGAACCTGAAGCACTCAATGTGCCGATCAAATGCTCTGAGTTAACCACTTCAACATTATGAGGCAAACGAAGATCCGCGGCAGTAATATCGCCAGGACCTTGTTTTTCCAATGTTAAATATGCTTCATTTTGATCGAACAGCTTAATAGACAATCCTTTTAGGTTCAGCAAGAGCTCGACGATGTCCTGCTGCAAGCCTTCTAAAGTACTGTACTCGTGCTCGACGCCTTCTATTTCTACTTCAACCACAGCAGCGCCAGGCAAAGAAGACAATAGAATGCGACGTAAAGCATTACCTAGAGTATGGCCAAAACCACGCTCTAAAGGTTCCAGAATCACTTTTGCCGAGGTCCCGCTCACCGCTTCGACCTTGATCGCTTGCGGAGTTAGAAACTCGTTTGCAGTACGCGTCATTTATTGCTACCTCAAGGATTATTTAGAATACAATTCTACAATCAAGCTTTCGTTGATTTCAGCAGGTAGATCAGAACGATCTGGTGCAGCTTTGAACGTACCTTCAAACTTAGAATGATCAACTTCCATCCAAGCAGGAATACCACGTTGAGCAGCTAATTCAATTGCGTTTTTGATACGTAATTGTTGTTTAGCACCTTCATGTACTGCAATCACATCACCCGCTTTTACTTGAATAGACGCAATGTTAACACGACGGCCATTTAAAGTAATAGAACGGTGAGATACGAGCTGACGAGCTTCTGCACGTGTAGAACCAAAACCCATGCGATAAACTACGTTATCAAGGCGGCTTTCAAGCAATTTCAACAAGTTTTCACCTGTTGCACCTTTTACACGAGCAGCTTCTTTATAGTAATTACTAAATTGACGCTCTAAAACTCCGTACATACGACGTACTTTTTGTTTTTCACGTAATTGTAGTGAATACTCAGATTGCTTACCGCGAGCTTGGCCATGTTGACCAGGCGCTTTAGCATGTTTTTTAGTTTTGACGTCAAACGGTTTAACGCCAGATTTTAATTGCAGGTCTGTCCCTTCGCGGCGAGAGAGTTTGCATTTTGGACCAATATAACGAGCCATGAATGTTTCTCCTTACACGCGACGTTTTTTAGGTGGACGGCAACCGTTGTGAGGGATTGGAGTCACATCGGTAATGCTGTTGATCTTATAACCCACTGCGCCTAATGCACGAACCGCAGACTCACGACCTGGACCAGGACCTTTTACAAGGACGTCTAGGTTTTTCAAACCGTAATCCAAAGCTGCTTTACCAGCAACTTCAGCAGCTACCTGAGCAGCAAACGGAGTTGATTTACGTGAACCACGGAAGCCTTGTCCACCTGAGGTGGCCCAAGCCAATGCATTACCTTGACGATCGGTAATCGTAACAATGGTGTTATTAAAAGACGCGTGAATGTGTGCAACACCTTCAGAGACGGTACGAGTGACCTTCTTGCGTGTGCGAGTATCTTTAGCCATCTTTTAGCTTCCAGAAATCTTACTTTTTAATCGGTTTGCGCGGACCTTTACGGGTACGTGCGTTAGTTTTGGTGCGTTGTCCACGGACAGGCAAGCTGCGACGATGACGAAGACCGCGGTAGCAGCCCAAATCCATTAAACGTTTAATGTTCATGGAAATTTCACGACGTAAATCACCTTCGGTCGGAACCTTGGCAACTTCTGCGCGAATCGCATCAAGCTGAGCATCATCCAACTCACGGATTTTTGTTGTTGGTGCAATACCTACAGCAGCTAAGATATTCTTAGATGTGTGGCGACCAATACCAAAAATATAAGTAAGTGAGATAACAGCATGCTTGTTATCCGGAATGTTTACACCGGCAATACGAGCCATTCACTTTTCTCCAAAAAGGCAGTAGATAAATCAACCGCCCCACAAAAAAACTTTGAGGGGCGGATATTAACCTAATTCGCCTACTGAAATCAACAGGTCTTGATCAGATTAACCTTGACGCTGCTTATGACGAGGTTCTGCGCTGCAAATCACGCGAATAACCCCATTACGACGGATAACTTTACAGCTACCACAAATTTTCTTTACAGAAGCTTGTACTTTCATGATGAAACCTCTAAGTGCGCTTATCCCTTAGGATGAGCAGTCGTTTTTCTCATTAACGTTTGATTGTCATACTGATGCGAAGTTAGGTGAGCTTGAAGCTGCGCCATAAAATCCATCACAACAACGACAACAATTAACAACGATGTACCACCGAGATGAAATGGAATTCCAAATGAACTTTGCAGAATCATTGGCATTAAACACACAACAGTAATATAAATCGCGCCAATAAAAGTCAAACGATTAAGAATATGATCCAAATAACGAGCCGTTTGCTCACCTGGGCGTATACCAGGTACATATGCACCGCTACGTTTTAAATTTTCTGACACTTCTTTTGGGCTGAAAACCAGCGCTGTATAGAAATAACAGAAGAAAATAATCAACGTACCGAAAAGCATGAGATATAACGGCTGTCCAGGCGATAACACGAGTGCCAAATCTTGCAGAGCACGTTTTACAATCCCTGCATTTGGATCAGCACTTCCTAGCCATTGACCTAAACTCGCTGGAAATAACAACAGTGAGCTAGCGAAAATTGCCGGAATTACACCCGCCATATTGATTTTTAATGGCAAATGCGTTTGCTGTGCAGTAAATACGCGACGGCCTTGCTGCTTTTGTGCATAGTTCACTGGAATTCGACGCTGTGCTTTTTCAATAAAAACAATCGCAGCAAGTACTGCAAGTGATAATAAAGCAAATACAGCCATTCCAATTAAACTGCCCTGACCATTTTGTACAGAGGTAAAACCTTGAATCACCTGATTTGGTAATCCAGCGACAATCCCTGCAAAAATAATCATAGAGATACCATTACCAATACCACGTTCGGTAATTTGCTCTCCAAGCCACATCAAAAACATAGTCCCAGCAACTAATGAAGCCACTGCCGGAACATAAAATGCCAGACCTGAAGTCAAGGTAATACCCTGACTAATCAAGCCTGCACACATCCCTACCCCCTGCACTAAAGCAAGAAATAAGGTGCCGTAACGTGTATATTGATTGATTTTACGTTTGCCTTGCTCGCCTTCTTTCTTCAAAGCTTCTAGCGAAGGAACAACCGTTGACATCAACTGCACGATGATCGATGCAGAAATGTACGGCATAATACCCAATGCCAGAATTGACATACGTTCTAATGCACCGCCAGAGAACATATTAAATAAACCCAAGAATGTTCCTTCATTGGCTTTAAAAAAACGGGCTAGCGCTACATTATCAATACCCGGCAACGGAATATGCGCTCCTAGTCGAAAGACCAACAATGCACCAACCAAGAACATTAATCGGCGAATAATTTCACGATATTTCACATGAAACGGTTGTCCTTTCATCATGTTGACATGACCTGAAGAACTAGGAGACATAGCCACTCGGTATTACTCCTCGACTTTACCGCCAGCTGCTTCAATTGCAGCCTTAGCGCCTTTAGTCAAAGCAACACCTTGCACTGTAAACGCGCGAGTTACTTCACCAGAAAGAACAACACGTGCACGAACTTGGTCACGACGAACAACGTTCGCAGCTTTTAAAGTTTCTAGTGAAACAATGTCACCTTCAACTTTAGCAAGTTCAGACAAGCGTACTTCCGCAGTTTTCAATGCGATTTGGCTAGTGAAGCCGAATTTAGGCAAACGACGATAAATCGCAGTTTGACCGCCTTCAAAGCCTGGACGAACGCCACCACTTTTACGTGATTTTTGGCCTTTAACACCGCGGCCACCTGTTTTACCAACGCCAGAACCGATACCACGACCCAAGCGACGATTTTCACGCTTTGCACCTTCAGCAGGTGAAAGTTCATTTAAACGCAGAGTCATGGCTTATTCCTCTACACTAACCATATAGTAGACTTTGTTGATCATACCACGGTTAGAAGGCGTGTCTTGCACTTCTACAGTATGACCAATACGACGCAGACCTAAACCTTGAAGGCAAAGTTTGTGATTTTTCAAACGATGCGAAGCAGATTTAGTCTGGGTAACTTTAATCGTTTTCATGATTGATTACCCTTGAATTTGTTCTACTGAAAGACCACGTTTTGCAGCAACTTTCTCAGGAGAAGTCATATCACGCAAACCTTTAAAAGTCGCGTTTACAACGTTCGCAGCATTCGTAGAACCATAACATTTAGCAAGTACGTTATGTACACCAGCAGCTTCCAAAACGGCACGCATAGCACCACCAGCAATTACGCCAGTACCTTCAGAAGCAGGTTGCATGTATACACGGCTTGCACCATGACGAGCATTCACAGGGTGTTGTAAAGTAGTACCAGCAAGGTCTACAGTAATCATGTTACGACGAGCAGCTTCAAGTGCTTTAGAAATAGCAGCTGGAACTTCACGAGCTTTACCACGACCGAAACCTACACGACCATTACCATCGCCCACAACTGTCAATGCTGTGAAAGAGAAGATACGACCACCCTTAACAACTTTGGCTACACGGTCAACGGCAACCAGCTTTTCAACAAGACCTTCGTTTTGTTCAACTTTAGCCATGATTAGAACTCCAAGCCGTTTTCACGAGCAGCATCAGCCAAGGCTTTGATACGACCATGATATTTAAAACCAGAACGGTCAAATGCAACTTTAGTTACACCAGCAGCTTTCGCACGCTCTGCGATTAAAGCACCTACTTTAGTAGCTGCGTCTACGTTACCAGTTGAACCGCTACGTAAAGATGCATCCAAAGTAGAAGCTTGCGCTAATACTTTGCCACCATCTGCGGAAATCACTTGAGCATAGATGTGACGCGGTGTGCGGTTTACACACAGGCGAGTCGCACCCAATGCACGAATGTGCAAGCGTGTGCTTTTCGCACGACGCAAACGGGATTGTTTCTTTTCGTTCATAAGAACCTCGCGCCTTATTTCTTCTTAGCTTCTTTACGAAGAACAACTTCGTTCGAGTAACGAACACCTTTACCTTTATACGGCTCTGGCGGACGATAACCACGGATTTCAGAAGCAACTTGACCAAGTAACTGCTTATCTGCTGACTTCAAAATAATTTCAGTTGCAGTTGGAGTTTCAGCAGTTACGCCTTCAGGAAGGTTGTAATCGATTGGGTGAGAAAAACCTAGGTTAAGGTTTACAACTGTACCTTTAACCGCAGCTTTATAACCAACACCAATAAGTTGCAACTTACGTTCGAAGCCTTCACTTACGCCTTTTACAAGGTTGTTAAGCACAGCGCGAGCAGTACCAGCTTGCATCCAAGCGTCTTTCGACTCTTTAGCAGGAGCTAGTTGAAGTTTACCTTCTTCCTGTTTTAGCTCGACCAGCGCATGCAGGTTGAAAGACAATGTACCTTTAGTGCCTTTCACTTCGACCTGCCGGCCGTTCTGAGTAACTGTTACACCGTTAGGTACAGTTACTGGGGCTTTAGCCACACGAGACATGAGGAATCACCTATTAAGAAACAAAAGCAATAACTTCACCACCGACGCCTGCAGCACGTGCAGCGCGATCAGTCATGATGCCTTTGCTTGTAGAAACAATTGCAATACCCAAACCTTGCTTAACGCTTGGAAGTTTATCTTTACCGCGATATTGGCGTAAACCTGGACGGCTTACACGCTTCACAGTTTCGATAACTGGTTTGCCTTCAAAATATTTTAACGTAATAGTCAAAGTAGCTTTTGCTTCTTCTTGAGCAACTTCTACGTTTGAAATATAACCTTCTTGTTGAAGAACGTTGGCAATTGCAACTTTCAACTTAGAAGACGGCATAGAAACTGATTGTTTCTTTGCCATTTGTGCGTTACGAACACGTGTTAGCATGTCGGCAACGGTATCTTGCATACTCATTTAGTTGCTCCTTACCAGCTTGCCTTAACAACGCCAGGTACATCACCCTGCATTACTGTGTCACGTAATTTGTTACGGCTTAGACCGAACTTACGGAAGTAACCATGAGGACGACCTGTTAAACCACAACGGTTACGAAGACGTACTGGAGATGCGTTACGTGGCAATGCCTGTAACTTTAATGTCGCTTGAAAACGCTCTTCATCACTTGCATTTACGTTGGCAATAATTGCTTTTAATTCAGCACGTTTTGCAGCGTATTTAGCAACTGTTTTTTCGCGTTTCAACTCGCGATTAACCATACTTTTCTTAGCCATATCGACCTCTTATTTGAACGGGAAGCCGAATGCACGCATAAGCGCACGGCCTTCGTCATCGGTGCGAGCAGTCGTAGTAATAGTAATATCCATACCACGAATACGATCAATCTTGTCAAAATCGATTTCAGGGAAAACGATTTGCTCTTTCAAACCCATCGAGTAATTACCGCGACCGTCAAAAGATTTCGCTGAGAAACCACGGAAGTCACGGATACGCGGGATTGCGATTGAGATCAAACGATCCAAAAATTCGTACATTTGCTCGCCACGCAAGGTCACTTTACAACCAATTGGCCAACCATCACGGATTTTAAAACCAGCGATTGATTTACGCGCAAGCGTAACTACTGGCTTTTGACCAGCAATTAAAGTCATATCAGCAACAGCGCCATCTAATAATTTCTTATCAGTTGCAGCTGCGCCTACACCCATGTTAAGGGTGATTTTTGTAATGCGAGGAATCTCCATTACATTCTTAATGCTAAGATCCTGTTGTAACTTAGCTTTAAGTTCTTCGTTGTAACGTGTTTTAAGTCTGGCCATTGCCGTATCAACCTATTACTTCGCTGTCGCCACTGATTCACCATTTGACTTATAAACGCGAGTTTTCACGCCATTTTCGTCAATCTGGTAACCAACACGATCAGCCTTTTGGGTTGTAGCATTTAAAATTGCCACGTTTGAGATATGAAGCGAAGCTTCCTGAGTAACAATGCCGCCTTCAGCGCCAGTTACACGGTTCGGCTTTTGATGCTTCTTCACTAAGTTAAGGCCTTCAACCTTAACACGGTCTTCAGAAACAGACAGAACAGTACCCTGTTTGCCTTTTTCTTTACCTGCGATCACGATAACCGTATCGCCTTTTTTAATCTTAGCCATGATTGCCTCTTATAGAACTTCAGGAGCCAATGAAATGATTTTCATGAACTGTTCAGTACGAAGTTCACGAGTCACTGGTCCGAAAATACGAGTGGCAATCGGAGCTTTATTGTTGTTTAACAATACAGCTGCATTGTCATCAAAACGGATCACAGAACCGTCTGGACGACGAATACCAAACTTAGTACGTACCACAACAGCATTCATCACGTCGCCCTTTTTAACACGGCCACGTGGAATTGCTTCTTTAACAGTAACTTTAATAATGTCGCCAACAGAAGCATAACGACGATGTGAACCACCTAGTACTTTAATACATTGTACGCGGCGTGCACCACTATTGTCTGCTACGTCGAGCATACTTTCGGTTTGAATCATTGCCCTACTCCAAAACCGAGCAACACCGGTCGCAATTTCGAAAGGCTCAAAGAGTACTCGAAATTGACCGATGATGCAACAAGAACGTAATTACTCAGCAGCTACTTCAACTACTTCCACTAAAGTCCAAGCTTTAGTTTTAGAAATTGGGCGGCTTTCTTTAATGGTCACTAGGTCGCCAAGTTTAGCAACGTTGTTCTCATCATGAGCGTGTAATTTAGTTGAACGGCGGATTGATTTGCCATACAACGGGTGTTGAACGCGGCGTTCAATAAGTACAACAATAGACTTGTCCATTTTGTCGCTTACAACTTTGCCGGTTAACGTGCGGACTGTTTTTTCACTCATTGTCCGTTCCCCTGTTTTTCGGTAAGGAGTGTCTTGATACGAGCGATAGTTTTACGAGCAATTTGCACTTCGTGCGATTTACCCAATTGACCAGTCGCTTTAGCCATACGAAGACGGAATTGGTTAAGCTGTTGCTCATCAAGCAACGCCTTCAACTCTTCTACCGATTTTTCACGTAGATCTTTAGTTTTCATTACATTACCGTCCGAGTCACGATAGTGGTTTTAAACGGAAGTTTAGCAGCAGCAAGCTTGAAAGCTTCAGTTGCTAATTCATCGTTCACACCTTCAATTTCGTACAGGATCTTACCTGGCTTGATCTCACAAACCCAGTATTCCACATTACCTTTACCGTTACCCATACGAACTTCTAATGGTTTTTCGGTAATTGGTTTGTCAGGGAATACACGGATGAAGATTTTACCACCACGCTTAATACGACGGCTAATAGTACGACGCGCAGCTTCGATCTGACGCGCAGTCATACGACCACGTTCAGTCGCTTTAATCGCAATCGAACCAAATGATACTGTACTACCACGATGCGCTAGACCAGTGTTACGGCCTTTGTGCATTTTACGGAATTTGGTACGTTTAGGTTGCAACATGGATTATTCTCCCTTGTCAGCAGCACGGTCATTACGACGTCCACGACGCTGTTCTTGACCTTCACCACGACCACGACCGCGTTTAGCTGGACGATCTTCAGCAGGAGCAGGGTTCATGACTTGTTTCATGCCACCTAAAATCTCACCACGGAAAATCCAGACTTTAACACCAATCGTACCGTAAGTCGTTTCTGCACGCATAGTAGCATAGTCGATGTCTGCACGAAGCGTATGCAAAGGTACACGACCTTCACGATACCACTCAGTACGCGCAATCTCTGCACCACCTAAACGGCCTGAAACTTCAACTTTGATACCTTTAGCACCAGCACGCATTGTGTTTTGAACCGCACGCTTCATAGCACGACGGAACATTACACGCTTTTCTAATTGAGAAGCGATTGCTTCAGCAACTAAACGCGCATCTAAGTCTGGGCGATCGATTTCGTTGATGCTTACTTGCGCAGGAACACCCATAATATTGGTAAGTTCGCGCTGTAATTTTTCAATGTCTTCGCCTTTTTTACCGATAACGATACCAGGACGAGCTGTGCTAATTGTTACTTTAGCAGCACCTGTCGGACGTTCGATAAGAATGTTGCTGACCATCGCGCTCTTAAGTTTTTTAGTTAAAAACTCACGAACTTGAAGATCTTTAAGCAAATATTCAGCGTATTGTTTCGGACTCGCATACCAGTTAGCGTTATGACGTTTCACAACACCTAGGCGGATACCGATTGGATGAACCTTCTGACCCATATCAAACCCCTACCTTAACGGTGATGTGACAAGTACGCTTAGTAATACGATCTGCACGGCCTTTAGCACGTGGCATAATACGTTTCAGGCTAACGCCTTCATCAACGTAAATCGTAGAAACTTTAAGGTCGTCTACATCTAAACTGTTATTGTGTTCAGCATTTGCAATTGCAGATTCCAAAGCTTTTTTCACTAAAACGGCAGCTTTTTTATTGCTGAAGTTTAAGATATTAAGCGCGTGAGCAACAGACTTGCCACGGATTAGATCTGCAACCAAACGTGCTTTTTGTGCCGAGATAGCGGCACCGCGTAATTTAGCAGTTACTTCCATCATGACACCCATTAACGTTTAGATTTCTTGTCAACACCGTGACCACGATAGGTACGAGTTGGCGCGAATTCACCGAGTTTATGACCAACCATATGCTCAGTGATAATAACTGGAACATGGTTACGACCATTGTGAACAGAAATTGTTAAACCAACAAAATCTGGAAGAATCATTGAGCGACGAGACCAAGTTTTGATCGGCTTACGGTTATTAGCAGCAACAGCAGCTTCAACCTTAGCGAACAAATGCGCGTCGACGAATGGACCTTTTTTTAATGAACGAGGCATTAGTCAGATTCCTTTACTTGACGCGACGATCGCGGATAATCATCTTAGTCGTACGCTTATTGGTACGAGTCTTGTACCCTTTCGCTTTTTGACCCCATGGGCTTACAGGTTGGATACCTTTATTACGCCCTTCACCACCACCGTGTGGGTGGTCAACTGGGTTCATCGCCATACCACGAACGGTAGGACGAACACCACGCCAGCGCGCAGCACCAGCTTTACCCAATGAACGAAGGTTGCTTTCTTGGTTAGAAACTTCACCAATAACAGCACGGCATTCAACATGTACTTTACGCATCTCGCCTGAACGTAGACGAATGATTGCGTAAGAACCATCACGACCTAACAACTGAACTGATGTACCAGCAGAACGTGCAATTTGAGCACCTTTACCGATTTTAAGTTCAACGTTATGTAGTGTAGAACCAATAGGCATATTACGAAGTGGCAAGCAGTTACCTGGACGAATTGGAGCATCGTTACCAGATTGAACTTTATCACCCGCACGCAAACCTTTAGGCGCAATGATATAACGACGCTCACCGTCAGCATATTTCAACAAAGCAATATGCGCTGTACGGTTAGGATCGTACTCAATGCGTTCTACAGTTGCAGGAACGCTATCTTTGTTACGTTTAAAGTCAACGATACGGTAGTTTTGTTTATGTCCACCACCAACGTGACGAGTCGTAATGTGACCGTTGTTATTACGACCACCAGTACGTTTTTTAGCTTCAACCAACGGTGCATAAGGCGCGCCTTTGTGAAGATGGTCATGAACCACTTTCTCTACAAAGCGACGTCCTGGAGACGTTGGCTTACATTTTTGAATCGGCATAATTTTCGTCCTTATTCCGCTGCGCTTTCAGCGGTATCGCCCAAGTCAGCCATTTCAACATCTTGGCCAGCTTTCAGGGTGACGTATGCTTTTTTAACATCAGAACGACGTCCTAATGTTTTACCAAAGCGCTTAGTCTTACCTTTAGTAATAGTTGTGTTAACTTTAACAACTTCTACACCAAATAGTTGTTCTACTGCTTTTTTAACTTCAAGCTTAGTTGCATTGATATCAACTTTAAATACTTGAACACCAGCAGTATCACCTAAAACTTGTGCCTTTTCTGAGAAGACCGGTCCTTTTAGGACTTGATAGATACGTTCGTTGTTCATCCGAGTTCTACCTCAATTTTCTTAGCAGCAGCTACAGACATGACAACTTTATCAAACGCGATCAAGCTAACAGGATCGATTGCAGCAGCATCTACCACATCAACGTGTGGAAGGTTACGTGCAGCAAGATATAAGTTCTCATCTACAGCATCAGTCACGATAAGTGCACGAGCTGCATTCAAGTCGTTAAGTTTTGCAAGCAATTCTTTAGTTTTAGGAGCTGCAACAGCAAACTCTTCAACCAATACAAGACGATCCTGACGAACAAGTTCAGCTAGGATACATTGCATTGCACCGCGGTACATTTTGCGGTTTACTTTTTGAGACCAGTCTTGTGGACGAGCAGCAAATGTTTTACCACCGCCAACCCAGATTGGGCTACGAATAGAACCAGCACGAGCGCGACCAGTACCTTTTTGACGGAATGGCTTTTTACCGCCACCAGATACTTCAGCACGTGATTTTTGAGCACGAGTACCTTGACGGCCGCCAGCTAAATAAGCTGTAACCACTTGATGTACAAGAGCTTCGTTAAACTCACGTCCAAAAGCAACTTCAGACAACTCAACAGCAGAGCCGGAAACAGTTTTTAAATTCACGTTATTTCCCCTCAGGCCTTGATCGTAGGACGAACGATAACGTCGCCACCAGTAGCACCAGGAATCGCACCTTTAACAACGAGAACTGAACGCTCTGCGTCGATAGATACAATTTCAAGACCTTGTACTGTTACGCGTTCATCACCTAAGTGACCGGCCATTTTTTTGCCTTTGAACACGCGCCCAGGAGTTTGGTTTTGACCTGTAGAACCTAAAACACGGTGAGAAACCGAGTTACCATGAGTAGCGTCTTGGGTACGGAAGTTCCAACGTTTAACACCACCTTGGAAACCTTTACCTTTTGATTGACCAGTTACGTCAACAACTTGACCCACTGTGAACAAATCAACACCAATACTACCGCCAACTTCACGGCCTTCAAGCTCAGCTTCAGTCACGCGAAACTCTTTAACCAAACGACCAGCAGCTACACCCGCTTTCGCGAAATGGCCTTTCTGAGCATTGGTTACGCGAGATTCACGACGTTCACCAGTAGTAACTTGAACAGCTTGATAACCATCAGTTTCAAGCGTTTTAATTTGAGTGATACGGTTAGGATCAACCTCAATCACTGTAACAGGCACAGAGACGCCGGCATCTGTAAAGATACGGGTCATACCGCACTTGCGGCCGACTAAACCAATAGCCATGTGTGTAACCTCTAAAAAAGCAGCTTAATTAATGCCAGGCACTAATTAACCCGAAAGCCTTAACCCAATGCGATCTGAACATCAACACCAGCTGCAAGATCCAATTTCATCAATGCATCAACAGTTTTATCTGTTGGTTGAACGATATCGATCAAACGTTTGTAGGTGCGGATTTCGTACTGATCACGCGCATCTTTGTTTACGTGCGGTGAAGTAAGAACGTTGAAGCGTTCGATGCGAGTAGGCATCGGGATTGGACCACACACTTGTGCGCCAGTACGCTTAGCGGTTTCTACGATCTCTTGAGAAGATTGATCAATCAGACGATGATCAAAAGACTTAAGACGGATACGGATTCTCTGGTTAGACATACCAGTAAACTCCAAGCCAAAATATATAAAGAATCACCCTTGACGCACCTCACCTATTGGTAAGTGTCAAAGGCAGTGAAAATCACTAAGGTCACGATCGATGCCGCGACTGTCATGCATTTACTACACTCTTTGCAGTAAATGACCTCACAATTTGAGGGTCGCCCATTATAGCGACTGTCTAAGTCTTATGCAATTCTATTTGTTGATGAATCGTAAAATATCCCTATTTTATTCTTAGCTCTCCTTTATTTTCATTTAATTAAGATGCTTTCAGTACATATTCAATTGCCTGATTGAGTAATTGGTTACCTTCTATAAATTTTGACTGACTGGATTTTTTTAATTGGTTAGGTTGCTGAACATATTCACCATGAAAAATCGCAACTTCATCGTCATTTTCTAAAAATAATTCTAGTGCTTTAGGCGTGATTTCTGGATGAAACTGAAAACCCAAAACATTTTGCCCAATTTGATACATTTGATTACGACAGACTTCGTTTTCTGCTAAATGAATCGCACCCTTTGGAATTTCAAAGGTTTCACTATGCCACTGCATGACATGAAAAGAAGACGGCAAAGGGAAACAGTGTGTTGGTAATGTTGGCACACGATGCACCGTTGTCCATCCCAACTCTTGAAATGTATTTCTACTCACAGCAGCTCCCAACGCATTGGCGATCAATTGCCCCCCCAAACATAATCCAATTGCGGGTTTACCCGAGGCAAGATATCGGCGAATCCAGCGTTTTTCAATTTTTAACCACGGATAGTTAGCCTCATCATTAACACTCATGGTGCCTCCCATAATGATAAGTAGATCTACATCTTCTATTCGGGGCAATGCTTCTATTTCAAGTGTTAAGTCAACAGGTAATGCAAAAAATTCAGTCGCAGTAATTTTTGCTTGATGTGTTTTCAAAAAATCATAACAACTTCCGAACCCTTCACCAGCAATATGCTGAAAATAATGCACTTTTAAATGCGGCTTCATGCACTTAGAACCTATATTGTTGTTGGTATTAGCTAAGTCATAGCAAAAATGAAGCCAACTTTAGAGAAGTTAGTTTGAAATAAAGAAATACTCACAAAAGAGCACAAAAACTAGCGGAATGGATTTATATTTTTTAATCTAAGCTTAAATCCATCCGATGACATGTATGATGACAGACAATAAAACCTCTCCAACCTTATTAATTCATGCCATAAGGAAGGCTCCCCAATACATTCATACCGTTCAGCCTCCCTTGTTTCGTGCATCCACGATTATATTTCAATCGACAGCGCACCTTTTTGATCGGCATTGGACAGATGCCTATGATTATAGTTATGGCACACATGGGACTCCTACCACATACACCCTAGGCGACCAACTAGCGCAACTAGAAGGGGGAAAATACTGCCTGCTCGCACCAAGTGGCTTATCTGCCATTAATTTGGTTAATTCGACTTTTTTAAGTCAAGGAGATGAAGTTTGGGTTCCTGACAACATTTATGGACCGAACATGGAACATCTCAGAAATCTGCAACAACGCTACGGCATCATCGTCAAAGTTTATAATCCCATTGATGCAGACTCATTTACTCCTTCTGCAAAAACCAAACTGATTTGGCTTGAAGCCGCAGGCTCGGTCACCTTAGAATTTCCTGATCTTAAAAATCTGGTGAAAAAAGCGCAACAAGCCAGCGTATTAACCGCATTGGACAATACATGGGGTGCAGGACTGGCATTTAATGCTTTTGATTTTTCTGACGAACACTTGACGATTGACATCACCGTACATGCTTTGACCAAGTATCCAAGTGGTGGCGGTGACATATTGATGGGTAGTGTAATCACTCAGGATCAGACACTTCATCATCAACTTTTTAAAATGCATGCGACGCAAGGAATTTGTGTTTCAGGTGATGATAGTGCTCAAATTATCCGCAGCCTGCCACATATGTATTTACGCTATCAACAACAAGCCGAAAGTGCAAAAGTGTTATTAGAGTGGCTTAAACAACAATCTGAGTTTACACAAGTCTTGCATCCAACTGATCCGAATAGTCCTGGACATGAGTATTGGAAAGAAATTTGCATCGATGGGAAAAGCGCTGGACTGGTGAGTGTTATTTTTAATTCCAAATATGATATGCATGCGATTCGTCGATTTTGTGATGCCTTAACTTTATTTAAGCTTGGTTTTAGTTGGGGCGGACCAATGAGTTTGGTCATGCTTTATGATTTAAAACATATGCGAGTATTGCCAAATACACATTTACAACAGGGTTTACTGGTTCGCTTTTGTATAGGACTAGAATCAGCACAAGATTTAATACAAGATATTCAAAATGCACTTAAACAACTTAAATAGTGATAAGAACAGGAAAAAATATGGGCAAACCAATTGTTATTGCAAAAAAAACAACAGATATCAATCAAGATATTGTTTTACATTCTGAATTTGCTAACCGTCACGGTTTGATTGCGGGCGCAACGGGAACAGGTAAAACGATAACCTTAAAAGTTATGGCTGAAAATTTTTCTCGTATTGGGGTTCCCGTATTTTTAGCCGATGCCAAAGGTGACGTTTCCAGTATTGCGAAAGCAGGTAGTGACAATCCAAAGTTTGATGAACGTTTAAAATCACTAGGTATAGACAGTATTTCTTTTGCAGCATCCCCTACCATTTTTTGGGATTTATTTGCTGAACAAGGTCATCCTATTCGTACCACTGTATCCGAGATCGGGCCATTGCTACTGGCGCAAATGCTGAATTTGAATGATACGCAAGAAGGTGTACTTTCTGCTGTCTTTCGTATTGCTGATGATCAGGGTTTATTATTAGTTGATTTTAAAGATTTAAAAGCAATGCTGAGTTATGTCAGTGACAATGCAACTGACTTAAAAGCAGATTATGGAAATTTATCACCTGCAAGTTTAGGCGCAATTCAGCGAAATTTGCTGGCATTGGGCGATCAAGGTGGTGAACAATTTTTTGGTGAACCAAGTTTAAATATTCTGGATTTTATACAAACAGATAGCAATGGTCATGGTTACATCAATTTACTCGCTGCCGATAAATTAATGAATACACCGAAGTTGTACGCCACCTTTTTACTATGGATGCTTTCAGAATTATTTGAGCAATTACCAGAGGTTGGAGATCTGGATAAACCGAAACTGGTGTTTTTCTTTGATGAAGCCCATTTACTGTTTGATAATTCTAGCCCCGCCTTACAACAAAAAATTGAACAAGTGGTACGTTTGATTCGCTCCAAAGGTGTGGGAATTTATTTTATTAGTCAAAACCCATTAGATATCCCAGAAAATGTGTTAGGCCAATTGGGAAATCGAGTTCAGCATGCATTGCGTGCGTTTACTCCAAAAGATCAAAAAGCTGTAAAAACTGCTGCCGATACTTTCCGTGCCAATCCTGAATTTAAAGTTGATCAAGCGATTACCGAACTCGCGGTTGGTGAAGCATTAATTAGTTTTCTGGATGAACAAGGAACTCCACAAATTGTTGAACGTGGCTGGATTATGCCCCCCTACTCTGCATTTAGCCCACTCAGCGCTGACGAACGCAAGGCATTGATGTCGCAAAGTATTGTAGCTGGAGTATATGAGAAAGTTGTGGATCGAGATAGTGCTTATGAAATGTTGCAACGCAAGGTGTCTGAAAGTACAGCCCAACAGCAAGCACAAGAAAATGCAGCGCAACAAGCCAAACAACAGGAAGCTGATGCAAAGCAGCAAGCTAAAGAACAGGAACGTTTAGCACGAGAACAGCAAAAGGCAGATGAAAAAGCTCAGCGTGATCGTGACAAACTCACTCAAGATGTATTTGGAACTTTCGCGAAAAGTGCTGCACGAACACTGGGTGGCCCAACGGGACAAAAACTGGTACGTGGCTTACTAGGTTCCTTGTTTGGGAAACGTTAAGTAAACGTAATTTTGAAATTTTTTCGTAAAATTTTTAATTTGTTCTAACTGCCTTAATTACGGGTGACACGGAGGTTGCCCGATTAGGTTCAATAAATTTTAGCGGCTTTCACCGCAGTATAGTTTTGCCTATTTTGTCCAGAAACAACGTAGGTCGTCACTGACTCAAAAACATTTAATATTCTTTTACTATATCGATAACTTTATCCAAGCAAAAAAATAAGTTATTTTTTATATTTATTAAAAACAAATAGTTGTGGTTACTCTTTCAAAAAATCAATTAATTCTAAAAACACGATCTATTTAAACCCTTAATAAAAACAAGTCTTTTATTAGAAGATATATTGCAAATACATTTTATAAGATGTATTTTAAATACATCTTATATAGCCAGATAGAAGCTCTAGCCATGACTCCACAACAAATTGAACTTGTAAAATCAACAGTGCCTGTTTTGCGTGAACACGGTGTCGCCCTCACCAGTTACTTTTATAAACGTATGCTAGACAACCATCCTGAACTAAAAAATGTATTTAATCTGGATCATCAAGCGACAGGTCGTCAACCACGCGCCTTAGCCGCAGCAGTTTTAGCGTATGCAGAAAATATTGAACAGCCTGAAAAATTGGCAAAAGCAGTTGAGCACATCACGACTAAGCACGTCAGTTTAGATATTCAACCTGAACAATATTCTATTGTGGGCGAAAACCTACTGCATTCTATTAGTGAGGTACTCAATGTTCCATTTGAATCTGAGTTGATTGAAGCTTGGAAACAGGCTTACTTACAGTTAGCTGGAATTTTGATTGGTGTTGAAAAGCAAAAATATGATCAATTGGCTGCACAAAATGGTGGTTGGGCAGGTTGGCGTAATTTTAAAATTGTGTCGATCGAAGAACAAGCAGAGGGTAAATTATTCAGCATTTCCGCAGCCGATCAGCAAGCGATTCCCGCTGCAAATGCAGGCGAATATATTTCGGTCAAAGTCCATGTTCCAGCCAAAGGCATTGATCAGCCTCAACAATTTAGCTTTAGTTCAAATCAAGATAAAGCTCAGTATGGCTTTTTGGTTAAATCACAGCCCGAACACACTGAATATGATGTAGCAAATATTTTATTAAGCAATTATCAAGTGGGCGACGAGGTTGCAGTATCCGCTCCACTTAAAGGTTAAGCTTAGTTTTGTTACGCTATTTACGTCATTTAGTCATCCCTTTTAAGCCATTAAGCTCGGGAGTTTCCTTCGGGAAACTTTCAAGCTAATATGATCTTCATGGATTTCTGGTACTTAGCTAAACATGCAACTCAATAAATTTACCGATTATGCCTTGCGTATATTAATGTACATTTCACGCCCAAGTGAAATGCCATATACCATTGCAGAAATCGCACGGGATTTGCATGTTTCTCAAAATCATTTGGTCAAAATTGTTCATTTCATGGCAAAACAGGAATGGATCATCACCACACGGGGAAAAGGCGGTGGACTTCGTTTAAATCCCAAAGCGCTTGAACTGACATTGGGTAAAATTGTACGAATCCTACAGGGTGACCATCAGATTGTAGAGTGCAACACGCCACCCTGCGTATTGCGCGCGCACTGTGGATTAAAAGGTATTTTGGATCAGGCATTAGAAAGTTTTTATCTGGCACTTGATCAATACACGCTGGCCGATGTGTTGGCTGCCCCTCCCTCTGCTTCAAAGCATTCTCCCATTAATTTTGTTTCTATTCTTTCTTAATATGATTCTAATGATCTTAAAATTCGCGTGAATTGCTCTCATCCTTTATAATGTGTTTTAAATATATTTTGATTGTAAAAGTTAATCTCTATGCATCGCTATGCGAAATCCAAAGATACCAAAGCCCGACTCGCGCCTAAACAAAAAATTAGCTATGAGAAAACGGCGGATCCTGCAATTACTGAATATTCAGTAAAAGCACTCAATTGGCTACGCAAAGCTGAATTTTTAATGAGTGCGCCCAAGCTTGCACTTTGCGTAGAAGATACGGGTTACGAAATTGCATTTGCAGGGCGTTCCAATGCAGGCAAGTCAAGTGCAATTAACACCTTAACCAATCAAAAACAACTGGCGCGTGCTTCTAAAAAGCCAGGACGCACCCAAATGATTAACTTCTTTAGTTTGGGGAATCCTGATCAGCGTTTGGTAGATTTACCAGGTTATGGTTATGCGGCTGTCCCTGAAGAAATGAAACGCGTTTGGCAAAAAGAGTTGGAAAACTATCTGATTCATCGTCAAAGCTTACAAGGTTTAGTCCTGTTGATGGATATTCGTCATCCTTTGCAGCATTTCGATACCATGATGCTGGAATGGGCGCATTCACGTAAATTGTTTGTGCATATTTTGTTGACTAAAGCAGATAAAATGAATCGTGGCCCAGCCAACAAAGTACTGCTTGAAGTCAAACAAAGCCTTAAGAAAATGAAACTCAATTTTTCCATTCAATTGTTTTCATCGCTCAATAGACAAGGACTTGAAGAGTTAGCCAGCATCATGGCAGGTCGCTTAAATTATACGCTAGAGCATGAACCTGAGTTCGATTTAAGTCAGATCCCAGAAGCAACAATTGATGATGAGGATGAACCAGATTTAGTGCTAAAAGAAGAATAAATCACATCTTTTTATATCATATCATCACCTATTGATAACTGAATGTCCCTTATTGCAAAGCAAAATACAGGGGCATTTTTTATACTCTGAAAAAACCAGCAAAAGTTCGATAAGAACGAATAAAGGTAAGGACATGAGTATTATTTCATTTTTTAAGCGCAAATTACCTGGCTCTTCTATCCACTATCGTATTCAGCCACGTAAAGTAAAATTCGATTGGAAAGAAACCCCTGTTGACTGGATTCCAGAGCAACCCTTTGCCAGTTATTTTATTAATGAAATTAACAATATTTTACCTGCGGGTGAGTTTTGGTTTTGCCGCCTTTATAACAAAGTCTTGCCGCAAATTACCGATGAAAAACTCAAACAGGATGTACAGGCTTTTATTCGTCAGGAAGCGATGCATGCTAATGCCCATACATCAGCCAATAAAGAATATTTGTCGGCACGTAACATCGATATTCAGCGTAATCTGGAAATTATGAATTTTCTATTTACCAAACTGTTGGCAGATAAACCACTGGATATGGAAGTTCCTAAAATTCTGCAACACCAATGGGATTTATTTCGGTTAGGTGTGATTGCAACCGTTGAGCACATGACGTGTGTTTTGGGCAAATACGCGCTCTATAATCAAAAATGGCAGGAACTCGGTGCAGATCCTGAAATGGTCGATTTGGTTAAATGGCATGGTGCAGAAGAAATTGAACATCGTACCGTCGCCTTTGATTTATATCGTCATTTAGGTGGTGGTTATATTGCGCGTTATTATTTAAGCGTCGCCGTTATCGTTGGGGTACTTGGTTTATGGGTTGATGGCGCAGCACATATCATGAAACAGGATCCACGCTTTGCTGAACATAAGCCAAGTATATTGCGTCCGTGGATCTGGCTAGAGTGGTATAAACACGGTCGTAAAGACAACCAAATTTTACCGAGTCCAATCTGGCTTGTCATTCAGCAAATCGATTATCTCATGCCGTGGTATGACCCTGTAAAAGAAGGTAGTACGGAAGATGCTGTTCGTTATTTAGACCAATCACCAGCAGCAAAACGAGCGGTATTAGCAGCTGCTTAAACCTATAAATCATAAAAAAACAGAAGATGCCTTCTGTTTTTTTATTTTTAAAGCTTCTATGCTAATTTTTAAGAAGATTCAATATTATCGCCTTTGGCATAACGATCTACCACCACGCTAATCATCATATCGCCTTGTACATTTACTACTGTACGTACTGTATCTAAAATACGATCAATCGGCAGCAAAATTGCAATAGCTTCCGCAGGAAGTCCAACAGATTGTAAGACCATAATCATCGTCACCATTCCTGCACTTGGAATACCCGGTGCTCCTAATGACGCGATCATAGCCGTTAAACAAACAATCAATTGCTGCATAAGCGTTAAATCCATACCAACCAGATTAGCAATAAATAAAGCTGCTGCTGCTTCGTAAAGTGCTGTGCCATCCATGTTTAATTGCGTACCAAGAGGGATAACAAATCCAGCCGTTTGTGGTCGAACTTTTAAATTTTCCTGAGCACATTTCATACTTAATGGCATGGTGGCTGAACTGGAACTGGTAGCAAAAGCCGTAATAAGCGCTAAACGTGTCCCTTTAAAAAAAGTAACTGGATTCATTTTCCCAAAAATCCAGAGCAATAAAGGCAAAACGACAGCACCATGAAAAATAGTTGTGCCCGTAACGACTAAAGCAAACTCGGCCAAACTATTGAGTATTTTGATGTCTTCCGTTGCAATCAATTTTGCCAGTAAAGCCAAAATTCCTAGAGGAGCCAGTTTCATGACCCAACCAACCAACAGCATCATAATGTCAAAAAACTGTAGACTGAGCACACGTACAGACTGAAATCGCTCTCCGCCTTTAATTAACGCAGCCCCAATAAACAGGGCAAATACCACAACAGCCAAGACGTTACCATCACTAAAGGCTTTAAAAGGATTAATGAGCGTATTTTGAATAAAATTAGTAAGAAAAGTGGATGGCGATAAAGTAGCTGGGGCTTGATGCTGGCTCATTGCCTCACTAAATATAGCAATATCCATACCCTTGCCTACACCAAATAAGTGCGCACAGCTAATTCCTAAAATCAAAGCCAATGTGGTTGTAGTCAAACAACATAAGGCTGTAATTTTCCAGACACGACCAAACTGGCCACTGGCCTGTAAATTGGAAACCCCCACCACAATTGAAGAAAAGATAAGGGGTACCAATAACATTTTAAGTAACCCAATAAATATGCTACTGATTATACCAAGACCATATATGCTTTGATGAAAAAAGGCAGTGTCGGGATACAGGTTTAATAAAAATCCGAAAGCTATACCCAAAATAGCTGCAATTAAAATCTGTGTATTTAAGCTCATACCATCTAAATTTAAGTCATTCTTTGGAATTACTATGACATGCACGCCCCACAGAATCGAATATTTTTTAGCATATCTTCTGATATAAAAATAAAAAGCACCCTTCAAATTAGACTAAAAGTGTCCAACTTTCGGGGTGCAGTTCAGAATGAGGCTTTATTGGAGTCAAATTGATCTATTGTGTTTCAATTTCGCGAAGCCGTATAAGACCCTCCTGAACGGTGCTACATACGAGCTGACCGTTTTGCCACATACGCCCAAAATTTAGACCACGAGAGTTAGAAGTAACGGTTGCATCCATATCGTAGAGCATCCATTCATCTGCGCGCACTGGACGATGAAAATAAATCGCATGATCTATACTGGCACATTGCAAACTTGGAGATAAATAACTTAAACCATGCGGTTTTAAGGAAGTGGTCATTAAAGTAAAATCGGAATAGAACGCCACAATCGCTTGGTGTAATGCAATATCATCTAATTTTGCAGGAATACGATCATGTGTCCGCAAATAATGGGCATTTCTTGGTGCTTGTGGTTGGGGCTGA
Source organism: Acinetobacter guerrae (assembly GCF_009372255.1). GTDB lineage: Bacteria > Pseudomonadota > Gammaproteobacteria > Pseudomonadales > Moraxellaceae > Acinetobacter > Acinetobacter guerrae. Next base: position 30,614 of record NZ_LXGN01000060.1, on the reverse strand, counting down.
AATGGATTAACAGGATCAATGGGGCGAATTTCAATGTGTCGTTCGCGCATGAAACTTGCCCGCACATTTTCAGGAATAAAGCTTACCAGACCTTCTTTCAATTCATTTTCCGACTTTAGTTGTTCAGGCGCGGGATAGTCTGGCACTTCAGGCTGATAATTCAAACCTTCCTCTTGATCGGCAAATGATACCATCGCAGAAAAAATCGTTCGACCATGCTGAATAGCACGAACCTGACGACTAGAGAAACTACGACCGTCTCTTAAAGGATCGACTTCATAAATAATGGGTGCATTTACATCGCCGCCATATAAAAAGTAAGCATGCAGTGAATGAGCAGGACGATCTGTGGTATATGATGCAGCACGTAAAGCCTGCCCCAGAACTTGCCCACCAAATACGCGCTTACCAACCAAATTTCGGCTTATACCGCGGTATAAATGATCTTCAAGCTTTTCAAGAGATAAAAGCTCGACAAGTTCCTGAGTTAATGCATTCATGAGATACCTTTAAAGTGTCGGCGATTTAAAAACAATACATCTGTAAACTATAAAACAGATATACTGTATTTTTCCATAAATTCAGAGTGTAACCATAAAGATTAGTTGACTAGCATGTCACACTTTAGCATTGTTATTCGTATTTAAAATACGTTTTTTAACGATAAACACTAGCGCAGTCCATGTAATTTATCAGAAAATAGCCCATTGTTTTTCGCATCATTTCACTAAAGCAGTTCCTGCCCTTTTTGGTCGGAACATTTTTGTTTGAGTAGGAGTTGTTATGGCCAAGAGTGGCTTCGGTCAGATGTATCGACGACTGTCGAGTAAGTTACTTGACCTCGTGGTAACACCGCATGTTCTTGGGGAAGTCCCTTCTGAACCGACTGACATCCAGACCGCAGAACATCCTGCACAGAAAAAAGTCGTCTGCTATGTATTACAGAATTATTCACGTAGCAATGCTTTGGTCATTGATGGTGAAACACGTCGCTTACATTTAAAGCCTGCTTTAGATCCATTGGTGATAGAAGACTATAAGGAAAAAGCGTCGGTTTTATTCTTACAACATCATGATGAAAAGAATTTACTCAATCCGCCACCACACGCGTTTCCACCGCGATTGCTTCGGTTGATTGAGTTTTTGGACAAACATCCAGACTACGATATTGAGTTGGTGCCAGTCACTGTACTATGGGGACGTTCTCCTGATAAGGAAGATTCATGGTTTAAACTGTTATTTACCGATACTTGGGCGACACCTGGTAAAGTAAAACAGTTAATGAATATTGGCTTACATGGTCGTCAAACCTATGTCGAATTTCATGAACCGCAGTCTTTGCGTCAATTGGTCAATTATGCAACGACACATTATCCAAATCTTTCTTCTGCGACTTATATTGTCAGTACTTTGAATGATTATCTGGATGGTCAGCGTGAAGTCGTTCTCGGCCCAGATTTATCAGATCGTCGTAACGTGATGGAATCTTTGATCAAATCACGTGATGTACAAGATGCAATTCGCCGAGAAAGCATTCGTGGCAAAGTGAGTATGTTGGAAGCCGAACGCCGTGCGATTGGTTATTTAAATGAAATTGTTTCAGATTATTCCTATTCCGCTGTTCGTTTTGCGGATATGGCACTGACTCGGCTTTGGACACAGCTTTATGATGGTGTAGACGTACATAATTTTAGTACGGTGCGTGAACTGGCCAAGGACTATGAAATCATTTATACGCCTTGTCACCGTAGCCATATCGATTATTTACTGCTGTCTTATGTGATTTATCGTCGTGGTTTAATGGTGCCATACATTGCTGCTGGAGATAATTTAAACCTGCCATTTGTCGGTCAATTATTACGTGGTGGTGGCGCGTTCTTCATTCGCCGTTCATTCCGTGGAAATGGTCTGTACACATCAGTCTTTAAGGAATATCTATACAGCATTCTTTCTCGTAATACGCCACTTGAATACTTTATTGAAGGTGGACGTTCCCGTACTGGTCGATTACTTCCGCCTAAAACAGGCATGCTTGCCATGACCGTACATAGTCATTTGCGTGGACGTGCCAAACCGATCGTTTTCGTTCCGACCTATATTGGTTATGAACGTTTAATGGAAGGTTCAACCTATGTTGGTGAAATGCAGGGCAAACCAAAAGAAGCAGAATCAGTCTTTGGAATTGTCAAAACTTTACGCAAAATTGAGCGTATCTTTGGCAAAGTACATGTCAACTTTGGTGAACCTGTTTTTCTGGATGATTTACTTAAGGCGCATGGTGCAGATCAGATCAAAATTGAAAAAAATGATGATCCAATCCCACCGCAGGTTTCAGATGCAATCAACAGTTCAGCGCACGCTATCTTAGAAAATATCAACCGTGCCGTAGTAATCAACCCAGTTTCATTGCTGTCTCTGATTTTACTGGCAACTCCAAAACACACCCTAGATGAAGAACTTTGCATTAAACAACTTGATGCGTATCGCAATCTTGTCACTACGCTTCCTTATGATGAGCGCACTCAAGTTACGCCTTTGTCTGGTAAAGAAATCATTGCTTATGGTCTAAAACTTAAACTGATTAAGCGCGTTCAGCATGTATTGGGAGACATTATTGCCATTGAAGATAATCAGGCAGTATTGCTAACTTACTTCCGCAATAATATTTTGCACGCTTTTGTTCTCCCTTCGTTGATTGCAGCATTGGTTGAGCATAATGGCAAAATCAGTCAGAAAAATTTAATCAATGTGATTAAAACGTTGTATCCATTTTTACAGGCTGAATTATTCCTAAAATGGAAACCTGAACAACTGGAACAATATATTCACCAATACGCTGAAGCTTTAGTCAATGCAAAACTCATTGAACAAGATAGCGAAGGTGACTTGATTAGCCCTGCACCGAATTCAGAAGATCATAACCAATTGGTGATCTTAGCGGCTCCAGTCAAGCAAAGTCTGGAACGCTATTACATGACTTTGGCATTAATAGCACAACGTGGCTCAGGCAATATTTCGGTAAGACAAGTCGAAGATTTGAGCCATTTGCTTGGACAGCGTCTCTCTGTACTATATGAGTTTAATTCACCTGAATTTTTTGATAAATCTTTGTTCCAGAGCTTTATTAAAGTTCTAACCCAACAAGGTTATATCTGTACCAATGAGCAAGGTGCGATTGAATTTGAACGCAACTTTAGCAATATGGCTGAAGGCGCTAAACTGGTATTGGATGAAGCAACTTTGCAAATGTTGCAACATATTACAACCTTTAACGATGACGAACTTAAAGCAGCACTGGACGCAGTTGCATCGCAGCAGGCAAAACGTCGTTTAAAACGCAAAAAATCTTAAACGGTCTCTTTAGATATAAAAATGGCAACTTCGGTTGCCATTTTTATTTACCACATCTGACACTCAAAATATTGTGGTTCATCCTTACAGCGTAATTTTTTAATCAGTTTGACAAAGCGTGGATCATAGAAAAAATTCTGGGAATATTGATTTCGTATTTTGGCGATGACTAACTCATAAGCCTGTTTCTCCGATGCAGAAACATCCATCCAATAATAAGCGGGCAAACGATTTTCCCAACGCAACACTTGCCCAATTAAGACACTTGCCTGTCCTGCAAACCAGTTGCGTACAGTTACCCCAAATCCTGTTGGGTATTCGCTAGAACGAATCACAATATTTAAACCTGCATATACCACTGGAAAATTGATGACTCGCGTCGATTCGCCAAAATCTCTTTTAAGGTTATAAGGTAGCAGGCTATAAATTGGAATAGGTAAAATATCCACCTGATTATTTTTAAAAATATCTATCGCATTATCAAAATTTAATACGACAGGTTGAGCACGGACACTACGCACCAAAGCGCTTTGTGGCGGAATTTCAGCCAACACGCCAATACGTTTATTTTTTAAATCTGTCACTTTATAAATCGTTGGTGATTTAAGCATCATATAAGCCATTCCTAAAGGAATGAACCCAATCACTTCATATTCACCTTGTTGCATCGCTGGACGTAATGCAGATTGATTTAACAACTGAATAAAATGTTGCGCAGTCTTATTATTTGTAATAAATCCAACGCCCGAAGTACTTCCCATAAATGAATTATAATTTCGGGTATGAAAATTGGTTGCGACCAGACCCGAACATTTTTTTTGATCAAATTGTACAATTGCATCTGTTTCATGCTTATAAATTTTCAATTGCACATTGACCTGATCACGTTGTGCATAAAGCGTAATATCTTTTATACGCCGTGTAATATCCCCTTGCGCGCCAACGGGATCATACACACACCATGTCATGTCTGCGGCCTTCACCTGCTGCACAAAAGTAAGCAGGAGCAGACTTCCCAATGCGTTTTTAAACATATTCCCCGATCTACTATTTATCAATTTAATTTATTTATATATTTGCCCATACTTTTTAGTTTAATTAAATTATGAGTTTTGACCATGTGATTGCAAACGAATTATATAGTCATTAAAGCAAACTGGATGCTGTAATTGAAAACCCGTTTGCTGCATACGTGTCGCATACAACCGTTTTCCTGAGATTTGCTGACTATTAAGTTGCAACTGCGGTAAATCTAATTGTTGCTGAAACCACAGGATAATTTCATGTAAAGCTAAAGGTTGATTATTGGTCACGATATAAGATGAATCAACATCTTTTAATGTCGATAAATACGCTAAAAATCTTGCCAGATCATCAATATGAATGCGGTTGCTATAATGAATCTTTGGATAGCTGCTGGTGTTTTGTGCCATTTTTATCAAGCGCGCAACAGATTGTCCATAGATCCCAGAAGGTCGAATAATCACTGCCTGTTTCGGATATGCTGCCAGCCATTTTAATTCCATATCACGCAAGATTTGTCCTTGCTCATCTACGGGTTGAACGGGCGACTCATCATCTACCCGCTCGCCCTGATTTTCACCATATACTCGCGTAGATGACAGCACCATAATTCTTTGCACAGGATGCGATTTTAATGCATGAACGATTGGTTCAACCGAATCTACATAAATCTGCCGATAAGCTTCTACACTACTTTCTGAAGGGGTCAAAGCCACATAGACCAAATCAACTGGTGCAAGACTGTCCAGATGAAGATCATGCACATCTTGAATGAGGTGATTCGCGTACACATCTGTTTTCGGGCTACGGCTAATTGTGGTAATTTGATATTGCTGTTGATTCGAGTTCTGTTGAAATAGATATTGGGCAACGCGTTGAGATGTTTTACCATAGCCAATAAATAAAATATGCATGCATGATCCTGATTTAGTGGGTCCTGACTTGGAGAGATATGACTTCAGTCCAGCAGTTACAGGGTGTAGGCGGTGCTGCCGCTGCACTTTTGGAAAAACTCAATATTTTCACCACGGATGATCTACTTTTTCACCTGCCCCGTGATTATGAAGATCGTAGCACGGTCATTCCCATGAACCAACTGGTGGTTGGCCGTAGTTATTTGCTCGAAGGCGAAGTCAAATCACTCGATTTTCCACCTGGAAAACGCAAGTCTCTAGCAGCTTTACTTCAGGACGATACAGGCAAAGTTACCTTACGCTTTTATCATATTTATAAAAACCTAACCGATAAATTAAAAGCGGGTCATCGTTTACGAATCTTTGGTGAAGTACGGGTTGGTGCGCGCGGTCTGGAGATGTATCATCCTGAAATACAACTGGTGACAGAACACACTGCTTTACCCAAGACTCAGCTCACTGCGATTTACCCCAGTACCGAAGGTTTAACTCAACCGAAGTTACGTGAATACGTTAAACAGGCACTCAAACAATACAGTGATCATCTGCCTGAATTATTACCTGAACAATACACCAATGGTTATGCGCTTAAACAGGCTTTGCTCTATATTCACGAACCGCCTGTCGATGCCAATATGCAACAACTGGCTCAAGGTTCTCATCCTGCACAGCAACGTCTGATTTTTGAAGAACTGGTTGCTCATCAGGTGAGTCTATTGACGCGACGAGCTTATATCCGACAGATTGCCTCACCTCATTTTAGTCCTAGTCAAACGTTGGCAAAAGCACTGCTTGCAGGATTACCCTTCGAAATGACACAGGCACAAAAACGAGTGTCCAAAGAAATTGTCACCGATCTTAAGCAAAACAAACCCATGTTACGCTTGGTACAGGGCGATGTTGGTGCAGGTAAAACGCTGGTTGCTGCGCTTGCAGCTTGCCATACTTTAGAAGCCCAATGGCAAGTTGCGCTGATGGCACCGACTGAAATTTTGGCCGAGCAACATTATTTAAATTTTAAACGCTGGTTTGAACCGTTAGGTATTCGAGTCGCATGGCTATCTGGAAAACAAAAAGGTAAAGCCCGCTCACAGGCAGAACTAAGTATTAAAACTGGCGAAGCACAATTGGTGATTGGAACACACGCCCTGTTTCAGGACAATGTTGAATTTGCCAAATTGGGGCTGGTGATTATTGATGAACAACATCGGTTTGGGGTCGATCAACGTCTGGCTCTGCGCAATAAAGGAAGTGATCAACTTACGCCACACCAGTTGGTGATGACGGCAACTCCTATTCCCCGTACACTGGCAATGAGTGCCTATGGGGATCTGGACACCTCTATTATCGATGAGCTTCCGCCGGGACGTACTCCTATTCAGACTGTCACCGTTCCACTTGATCGACGTGAACAGGTTTTAAATCGTATTGCCAGTAATTGTCGTGAAGGTAAACAAGCCTATTGGGTATGTACACTGGTCGAGCAATCGGAAACCCTTGATGCTCAAGCAGCTGAAGCAACGTATCAGGAAATGAAAGAACGCTTTCCTGAACTGAATATCGGTCTAGTGCATGGCAAAATGAAAGCAGATGAAAAGCAAAATGTCATGCAGGCATTTAAAGACAATCAATTGCAACTACTCATTGCCACCACAGTCATTGAAGTCGGGGTGGATGTCCCAAATGCTTCTATTATGGTGATTGAAAATGCTGAACGGCTTGGACTCTCCCAACTCCATCAATTACGTGGTCGCGTCGGGCGAGGCGCAACTGCCAGTTTTTGTGCGCTATTGTATAAATCGCCCCTCTCACAAAATGGACATGAACGCTTATCCATTTTAAGAGAAAGTAATGATGGTTTTGTGATTGCTGAAAAAGATCTGGAAATTCGCGGTCCAGGGGAACTATTGGGCACCAAACAAACGGGTGATATGGGATTTCGAGTAGCTCGTCTGGAACGCGATGATCATTTGCTGACACAGGCACATTATGTTGCCGAACAAGTTTTAAAAAACTATCCAAAGCAGGCCGATGCTTTACTTAAACGTTGGCTACCAGAGGCTCCGCGTTATGCCTATGTTTGATTATTTTAAAGCAACGTTACAACAATTCGGACAAAAAATACTCCCTTGTCGTCTATGTGAATCCAGTCCGCGTTTAAAACATTATGTGCTGTGTAAAAGTTGCTGGCTGCAATTACCTTGGCTTAAGCAACCGATCAATCGACACGAATTACAGATCATGGCGGCTTGTTATTATCATTATCCAATTGATCGTATTTTGCAGCAGTTTAAATATAAACAGAAATTACATCATCAGCCTTTATTAGATCAATTACTTGCTCAGATTAAGCATCCTAAAGTTCAAGCTATTGTCCCAATGCCGATTTCAGACGCACGCTTAATTGAACGAGGTTACAATCAGTCCTTGCTTTTGGCACAACAACTTGCAAAAAAGCTAAATGTTCCTATTTGGCAGCCTATTCATCGACTAGAACAACACTCTCAAAAGGGACTCAATCGGCTTGAACGAATTCAAGGCATTGAGCAACAGTTTGTACTGTTAGAAAAACCCAAAATTCGCTACAGAAAAGTCTTGATCATCGATGATGTCGTCACGACTGGCAGCTCAATTTATGCTTTGCATCAAGCATTGCAATTATTAGGCTGCCAGCAGATCTATGCATGTTGCATTGCGGCTGTAACAGATAAAGCATCTAAACCTGTAAATAATCTCGACACCACGGCATAACCACTTCACGTGTTAAAGGGGCAAGCGAAGTAACACGATCATCCAGTGACACCCATTTCATTTCAGCAATTTCAGCAGCAATGTGTGGCACTTGCTTTAACTGTGCCAAATAAACATAGCTAATCAGTTGATGATCAGGCTCATTGGCGGTTGCTGTTTCAAATCGACCCACAAATTGATCAATCTGAATATCACAGCCAATCTCCTCCTTTATTTCTCTTTCAATCGCCTGCTCAGGTGGTTCATTTAGTTCTAGCTTGCCACCTACTTGCATAAAAACTTGGGTATTTTTCTTACGCACCACCAATAGCTCATGTGCATCATTTAAAATAATCGCGGCAGCAACTGTAATTTTCTTCACATCAACTTTTCTCACAATGATGTCTCAGCGTTAAGGATGGACTTCAGCCTGTGTCCCCCACTTCGGCGCAGCAGGTCGATAATGCTCAAATGTATTTAAAATCACATCAATCTGATCCGACGCAATCAATTTTTCTACAAATCGCGCCTGAGTAAAACCTTTATCTGCCGTTGTCTGAATCATTTTAAGTAAATCATCATAGAAACCTTGAATATTTAAAAATGCACATGGTTTTTGATGAATACCCAACTGCGACCATGTCCATTGTTCAAAAATTTCTTCCAGTGTGCCCGCACCACCTGGTAATGCAATAAAGCCATCCGCTAAATCTGCCATTTTGGTTTTGCGCTCATGCATATTTTTGACAATATGCAATTCGGTCAGATGAGGATGTGCCAATTCACGATCAACAAGAGCTGTAGGAATCACACCAACAACACGCCCTCCCGCCTGTAAGGCACTATCGGCAACTACTCCCATTAGACCAGAACGTCCACCACCATACACCAGCGTTTTGCCTTGTTTAGCAATAGTTTGACCCGTTAGTTGGGCTGCTTGTAAAAATAAAGGATCTGTGCCAACGGCTGAACCACAAAAAATACAGATTGAATTCATAAAACTTTTAACCATGTTTTTAAGCTGTCATGCTTACAATATAAGCTTAAGCGAGATTTTTTCAGAAAAAACGATAACAATGAGTGTTTTTAAGTGAATCCTTGTCTAAAATACACCCATCAAAATTATCCATACTGCGCAAGGGAGAAAAGACATTATGCTTGAAGCCTTTTACGCCACAGAGCGCGGTAGCCTTGAAGATGCAACCATCAATGGTGGGTTTGATCTACATCAAGATCTGGTGTGGATCGATTTAATTGCGCCCTCTCAAGAAGAGCAACAATGGGTCATTGATGCTTATGACCGAAATTTACCTACCCTCAAGTCATTAGAAGACATTTCATCCTCTGCTCGATTTTACCGCGATGATGATGGAATTTTGCATATCAGCACCTATTTTTTAACGAAAAATAAAAATTATCAGGTCGATGGCGATAATGAAGATACCAGTCATATCTTAGCTACAGTCCAAACGGTCGCTTTTATTTTACATAAAGATCGATTATTTACCATGCGCGGTGAAAAACTCGTCGCTTTTCGTGCTTTTCGTGCTCGTGCACGACGCAATGACTATGACATGGATTATAAAGATCCAACTTGGATCTTACTCGGTTTACTCGAAGCGAAACTCGATGAGCTTGCGGATATCCTTGAAGATATCCACAAGGATTTGGAAAAATACTCAACCGAAGTCCTCAACAATCATCATCGTGAAAAGATTTTAGATCTGGATGACATGATTACTCGTTTGGCACAACAAGAAGATGTACTAGGTAAAGCTCAACTTTGTTTGATTGATTTACGTCGTGTCCTGACTTTTTTATCTCGTCCACGTGCTTTAGGCAGTCATATTTACGATGCGGATATTCGAGAATTAAGTGAAGATGTCCGCTCACTAGTAGAACACGATGCTTTTCTTTTCCAAAAAGTTCGTTTCTTACTTGATACCACGTCTGGATTTATTAACACCGAACAGAATGATACCATTCGTCGATTCTCCATTTTACCAAGTATGCTTGCACCACCTATGCTGGTCGCAAGTATCTATGGTATGAACACGCAAGAATTGCCCTTTGCACATGGTTCGATGAGTTTTTTAACCGTTGCGATTATTATCTTCGTTTCCTTTGTTGGACCAATGATTTATTTCCGCTGGAAGAAGTGGGTTTAAATATTTTAGAGCTAAGAAAAGCACCAATTTTGGTGCTTTTCTTATTAAAATTTAACTAGCTGCGAAGCAGTGTCAAATCATCCTGTAAATGGCAAGACTGGATAATTTTCATCATTTTTTCAGGGACGTCCTGAAAATGTAATCCTTGCGCATTAGGTGTTTTTCTTAACCATTGCACTAAAACCGCCAATGCCAAGGTACTGCCGTGCTGTAATTGGCTTAAATTTACCACCACAGGAAATTGTTGATGTTGTTGAATCAAACGCAAACCATCTTGATAAACAGTTTGTGCATTTTCAAAATCAATCTTTCCTGACAGCACCAATTGCTGATCGACGATTTCAATCACAATAAACCTTCACTTATTTCTTGTTTACAGCCGCATCAGCGTCTGGTTTAAAGTTGGCAATCGCTTTATCCAGATTACCACCATTACGCTGCACTGTTGACGCAAACTGATTACGGAACTGTAAGCCTAAATCGATACCCGAAACATTAATATTACGGATTTTCCATTGGCTTCCCGCATCACTTAATTGGAAAGAAACAGGGATCTTTTCGCCTTTGTTATTGAAATCAATGGTTACCACAGGATTACGGCTACCAGTTTCTTTATAAGGACGCATGGTATAGCTTTGATTGCTGTATTTTGCAAACGCTGTGCCATAGTTTTCAATCAAAGTTTCGCGAAAGTTCTTTTCAAACTGCGCACGTTGTGCCGCTGTACTGTTTTGATTAGTCGCATAAGTTCCCATCACGATACGAGTAAACGCTTGTGAATCGATATAGGGATCAAGGTTCTGACGTACAATCGCTTTTACAGCAGTAGGATTGCTCTGCAACTTAGCGTGGTCTGCTTGTAAACGCGAAATAAAATTATCAGCAACACGTTTGATAAACGCAGGAGGCGCTTCCGCAGGCGCAGCAAATGCAGTGCCAGCAAGTAAAGTTGATAATACACTTGCCGTTAGGGTTTGTTTGAACAACGTCTTCACAAGAATCGCTCCTTAAAAATTACTCAACAAAAGAAGGTTCGGCACTGTTAGATGTAGCTGCCTGCGGCTGTGATGCCGAGTCTTCTGCCGGGCTACCCGATGATGATTTATTGGCACCACCAGTAATGAACTTGCTAATCAGATCCTCAAGATCCATTGTACCTTGAGTATTGGTGATGGTTTCATCACGTTTTAAATAGTTAAATCCACCGCCTGGTACAATTTTGAGATACTTTTCACCCAAAAGACCATTGGTAGCTATCATTATATAAGCATCTTCATCGATATTGGTGATGGATTTCATGTTGGCAATCAGTTTCTGTTCCATTTCTTTTTGTTGCACAGCATTTGCCTGCGTGTAGTCAGAACTGTAACGTAATTCATCCAATGCATTTTGCTGAACTGCTTTTAACTGTTCGGCATTAAATGAAGTCAACTTTCCATCAAGATCAAAATTGACTGTTGCCAACCGTGTAACTGGATCAAGCGTAATCGACTCAACCCGCCCCACTGTAACACCACTCATGGTGACTTTGGCGCGTGGCTTAAGACCGTTCACGTTATCAAAACGTGCTGTCATGTGATAACTGTCATTTAAATTTGTACCGACAAGGCCACTGACTTTCATCGCCAAAAAAAACAAAGCCACGCCAAAGATAATGACAAAAATCCCTACGGCCAGCTCACTAGTACGTGATTTCATTAAACACCTCCGAACATGACCGCAGTCAACACAAAATCAAAACCTAAAACACACAGCGATGAATACACCACTGTACGAGTGGTTGATGTCGCAATACCTTCTGAAGTCGGTTCACAGGCATAGCCCTGATAAACCGCAATCCATGTACAAATCAGGGCAAATACAATACTTTTAATTACTGTTCCATTAAAGATGTCATGCATAAACTGAATCGAGTTTTGCATGCCACTCCAGAATGAGCCATCATCAGCCCCCAGAAAATCAACGCCCACAATTTTACCGCCAAAAATACCAATTGCAGCAAAAATAATCGAGAGCATGGGTAAACTGACAATACCCGCCCACAATCTTGGAGAAACCACACGTTTTAATGGGTCAACCCCAATCATTTCCATACTGGAAAGTTGTTCAGTCGCTTTCATTAATCCAATTTCAGCGGTTAGTGCAGAACCAGCACGACCAGCAAATAACAAAGCTGCCACAACTGGCGCTAGCTCACGCAATAAGGTCAACGCAATTGCTGTACCCAACATTGCTTCACTACCAAAGGTCACCAGAATGTTATACATCTGCAAACCAAGAACTGCCCCAATAAATAATCCAGATACTGAAATGATTAATAAGGACATTACACCGACACGGTACATTTGATATACGAATCGGCTAAAACCACCCGCAGAAGGTAAAGAAAAGATAATTTGCAGCAACATTACAGTTGCTTCACCAATTCCACGCATCCGCTCAATTACAACTCGACCTAACCAGGCAATCGCATTCATGGATGTACCTCGTTATTTAAATATGCTTGATGACTAAATTGATATTCAACCGGCCCTTCAGGGGAACCTGTCAAAAATTGTTTTACAAAGGGTGAAGCTGAAGCCTGTAATTGGGCAGGTGTGCCTTCACCCTGAATTTTGCCTTCTGCAATTACATAAATATAATCTGAAATTTCCAGTGTTTCAGCGACATCATGAGAGACAATAATTGTAGTTAGATCAAGTGCTTCACGCAGTGAACGGATCAAACGAGTCAGCACACCCTTTACAATCGGATCTTGTCCAGCAAAAGGTTCATCATACATAATCAAATCAGGATCAAGGGCAATAGCACGAGCCAATGCAACTCGGCGGTTCATCCCGCCTGAAAGTTCACTTGGCATTAAATGTTCTGTACCACGCAAACCAACTGACTCTAATTTAAGTCCGACCAACTCTGCAATCAAATGTTCAGGCAAATCTGTATGCGCACGAATTGGAAATGCAACGTTTTCATACACAGACATATCGGTAAACAAAGCACCGCTTTGAAACAACATCCCCATACGTGCCCGCGCAGCAAATAATTCCTGACGTGACATGCTGGCAATATCTTTACCATCCAGTAAAACTTCGCCACGATCTGGGGTCAATTGACCACCAATCAGACGTAATAGTGTTGTTTTTCCTGTTCCAGATGGGCCCATAATGCCTGTAATTTGACCACGTCGAATGGTTAAATCAACATTTTCATAGATGATACGTTCCCCTCGATTGAAACCCAGATTTTTCACTTCTATGAGTGCCTGAGCCGTCGAGAGTATTGGATTATTCATAGCAGTATATGTTCCTGCATATTTTTAAGCTTGCATAATATAGCATTGAATGTTTAGGTAATTCTTGTTATTTAACAATGAAACGACCAATTACTTAATCAATTGAATGTTATCACTTTGGTCATGCGGTATTGCAAAAGTTTCGGAAGAAATATCATGATGAAAGTAAGTACTATAAGAAAAATATAACGCATTACCAATTACAAGTGCTGCCCCTAATTGACGCAAATTAAAGTGACGTAAATTTAATAGAAGCCTGACATTAAAATTTTTTCTTTCTTTCATACTTACAACAAAAACCTGACTCAGTTCTCACATTATATAGTTTTTGATAGTTTTATTACAAGAAAAAGCCGATACTTGAAAAGTATCGGCTTTTTTAAAGCGATAAGACAGTTAAATCTTAACGGTCATTTTTACGCGAACGGTCACGACCAAAGCTTTCTTCATTTACACCGCGACGTGGGCGATCATCACCAAAGCGCTTCGGACGGTCTTCACCACCAAAAGTACGTTTTGGACGATCTTCACCACCAAAGCTACGCTTTGGACGGTCTTCAGTGAATGAACGTTGTGGACGGTCACCAAAACCACCTTCACGACGTGGTGCAGGACGATCACCAAAATCACGTTTTGGACGATCACCGAAACCACCCTCACGACGTGGTTTGTAATCTACGCGATTACCACGGTTGTCATCATTTGAGTCGAAACGCGGTTTATCATTGAAACCACCTTCACGACGTGGACGATCTGAGTTGAACTCGCGACGCGGACGATCTTCACCACCGAAGCTACGTTTTGGACGGTCTTCGAAACTACCTTCACGACGTGGACGATCTGAGTTGAACTCGCGACGTGGACGATCTTCACCACCAAAGCTACGTTTTGGACGGTCTTCAAAACCACCTTCACGACGCGGACGGTCTGAATTAAACTCGCGACGCGGACGATCTTCACCAGCAAATGCAGGACGCTCACCACGTGGCTTATCATCAAAGCTACGGCGTGGACGATCATCACGACCACCTTCACGACGTTTAAAGTTGCTTTCGCCTTCAAAACGACGACCGCCACCAAAACCACCGCGACCACCTTCACGACGACCACCGCCATTACCACCGCGACCACGACCGCCACCATCACGACCTGAACGTGCTGGAGGTGGAGAAGGCTCTAAACCTTCAATTTCAGAAACACTTAAACGCGCTTCTAAATAATCTTCAAGGGCACGAATTTTACCGCGCTCACGATAAGTTGCCAAAGTAATTGCCTGACCTGTACGACCAGCACGACCTGTACGACCAATACGGTGTACATAGTCTTCGTGTTTCATTGGCAAACCAAAGTTAATCACGTGAGAAATAGTCGGTACATCTAAACCACGCGCAGCAACATCAGTTGCAACTAAAATTTTAGCTTTACCTTCACGAATGCTACGTAAACGACGGTTACGTACTGTTTGTGGCATAGCACCATGAAGTGCTACAACTGAGTGACCTGCTTCTGCAAGTTCTTCAGCTAGCATATCTGTGTCTTCTTGAGTACTTGCGAAAACAACCGCTTGATCCATGCTTTCATCACTTAACCAGTGAGTCAGCAGTTTTTTCTTATGCTCAAAACCATCAGTCCAGTGTAAAGTCTGGGTAATGTCAGTATTGGTTGAATGACCAGTTTCAATCGCAATACGCATTGGATCTTGCATCATGCATTCTGCAAGACGAATGATACGATCTGCAAATGTTGCAGAGAACATCAAAGTTTGCTTACGGTTTGCTGCTAACTCGCTGATTGCTTCAAGATCTTCTGAGAAACCAAGATCAAGCATACGGTCTGCTTCATCAACAATCAAAGCATCCACTTTGTCTAATTTGATTTGACGACGATTAACCAAGTCCAACAAACGACCCGGAGTTGCAACAACAACTTGTGCGCCTTTTAATTGTTGAATTTGTTTTGCAAATGGCATACCGCCCATAATGGCAGCAATACGAACACCTTTCATGTGACGTACAAGTGCAATCGCATCTTGACTCACTTGTTGAGCCAATTCACGCGTTGGTGAAATCACCAAAATATTTGGTTGCGTTACCGCTTTCATACGTTCTTTAAAAGGAAGGAAAGTATCTTGTCCAGCAAGAGAATGTAATGTCGGCAATAAGAATGCAGCAGTTTTACCAGAACCAGTCTGGCTTGAAACAAGGAGGTCTTTACCTTCTAAAGCAGCAGGAATCGCTTGTTCTTGTACAGGTGTTGGGCTAGTAAAACCTAGATCCTGTAGTGCTTGTTGTAAAGATTCATGTAGAGAGAAATCGGCAAAATTTTTGCTCATAGAGAGTTTCACCCTGATGGGTGCTCCATTTTAATAAATACAAATATGGACATCGACAAAAGGCGGCACGGCATCTTAGGCTGAATGAGTTAACATTCAACAGCAATCCGAATAACGACGATGTAGACTATACGCACGCATGATTACGGCCGGAACCTGAAGAATCGCTGAGCGATTTGGGCGCAATGAATGGTCCTCTCTATGGACGGCGTGCGCATACAATGAATAGAACAGAATGTTCAGGTAATGAACGGAAATTTAAGTGCGTGGCGAGAGTATAGCAGAAAGTTTTTAAAAGTCACCTTTTTTAATAGGTTTTTGATTATTTTTGCATAAAAGTACACTAATCGATAACATTTGCAAAACTATTAAAGCAGAAACACAAAACATAACATCATGATATATCTAAATTTTATAATATTTTTCGACCTAATATGGCTCAATATAAGTAAAGATAATTTTACAAGTTCATTCTCATTTTCCGAATTTGTCTAGACCAATCAAATAAATCATCATGACTTTAATTTCTATTTCTCTTATTGTAGAAATTTCTCTTATTGTAAAAAAAAGCCCTCAAATTTTCATGAGAGCTTTTTTACTGATCTGTTTGACTTACTTAGCCATTTCGCCCCAAGCAGGAACAACTGTTTGCATCAATGGTTTTAACATTTTTAATGAAGATGCCAGAACCTGACCATTTTCCATTGAATCATTGCCACCACGAGCATCTACAACAACACCGCCTGCTTCTTTGATAATCAACTCACCCGCTGCAATATCCCACGGTTTTAAACCAACTTCAAAGAATCCATCAAAACGACCCGCAGCAACATAAGCCAAATCTAATGCAGCAGAACCTGCACGACGAATATGCGCGCCTGCTTTTGTGACAGCCAAGAGTGATGCAAAGTGTTGCTCTGCATAAGACACAATTTCGCCGTTACGCATGGCACGATATGGATGACCCACGGCTAAAAAAGTATTTTCCAGATGGTCACGGACATTGACACGGATACGACGCTGATTCATGACCGAACCACGACCACGACTCGATGAAAATAATTCATCGCGAACTGGATCGTAAATTACACCGTGTTGAGTGATGCCTTTATGCTGTACAGCGATGGAAATACAAAAATGCGGAAAACCATTGATAAAGTTTTGTGTCCCATCTAGAGGATCAATCACCCAGCACCAATCAGCGTCATGACCTTTGCCTTCTTGCAAGCCAAATTCTTCACCCAAAAAGCTATGATTTTTATAACTTTTTTTCAAAGTATCTATTGTAAGTTGTTCTAAGTAACGGTCAACACGCGTCACTGGGCCTTCGATGCCTTTTTCTTCAACTTGTAGATCGAGTTTATGACGATTTTGATGTGCTTTTAAAAGCTCTTGACCAACTAACTGAGCTGCACGCGCAGCCATAACCACCATAGGTTCCATTGAACACCCACTACAAATTTGAAGATTTTGACAAAGAATAATGCATAAAAGCGCGGCAATTCTATCAAATTGACGCGCTTTTAGGTAAAAAATGTTAGTTTTTTTTTAACTGAGGCATTTAGACAGGTTGTACAAGCTTTAACCATACTTTTTCAATGGATTTTTGGATTCCTTCAGCATCTAGTCCACAACTATGCAACATTTGTGCATGAGTTGCTTGTGCCATAAAGCTGTCGGGTAAACCCAAATTGAGTGTAGGTTTAAGAATTTGTGCCTTAACCAAAAACTCATTCACCGCACTACCTGCACCCGCCATGACCGCATGTTCTTCAACCGTAACAAATAAAGCAGTGTTAATGGCTAAATCACGAATAATTTGCTCATCTAATGGTTTCACATAGCGCATATTCACAACACGCACCCCAATATCATGCGTTTTGCTCAATTGCTCAGCAGCAACTATTGCAGCGGTTACTCGACTACCAAAAGCCAAAATGCTAATTTGTTCATCATATCCAGCGTTGTATTCACCCACAATTTCAGCTTTACCAATTTCCATTGCAGTGAGTTTTTGCTGAATATCGACACCTATTCCATTACCGCGCGGATAACGCACAGCAGCAGGCCCTACGTGTAAATACGCGGTATGCAACATTTGACGACATTCATTTTCGTCTTTAGGCGCCATGATCACGATATTTGGCACGGTACGCATATAGGCATAATCATAAGCCCCTGCATGGGTCGGACCATCTTCACCCACTAACCCCGCACGATCAATACCAAAAGTCACATCCAGATTCTGTAAGGCTACATCATGAATAAATTGATCATAACCACGTTGCAAAAAGGTTGAATAAATTGCCACGACAGGTTTTAGCCCTTCACACGCCATTCCCGCAGCCAAAGTGACTGCATGTTGCTCAGCGATGGCAACATCAAAGAAGCGATCTGGGTACTGTTTGGCAAATTTCACCATACCTGAACCTTCACACATCGCAGGGGTAATCGCTAATAAACGATGATCCTGTGCTGCTTCGTCACATAGCCATTGACCAAATACATCAGAATATTTTGGAGGCGCTTTTACAATTGGAGCCGTTGCAACAGGTGAGATTTTGGTAATTGCATGGTAGGTAATTGGATCGGCCTCGGCAGGCTGAAACCCCTTGCCTTTTTTAGTATAAACATGAACCAAACGTGGCCCTTTACGTTTTTTCAACGCATTAAAAACATAAGCCAGTTGCTCGACATCATGACCATCAAAAGGGCCGAAATAATCGAAACCAATTGCCTTGAACAAATTATCTGCAGCATCGGTAGCAGACTGATGTAACCGTGAATTATAAGTCCATTGCGGATGTGGCTGAATATACGCCTCACCGCTATCATTAATGTTGACTGAGTGACCATGTTCCCAAATGGCAGCTAAATGTTTGGCAAAGCCACCTGTACTACAGGAAATAGACATGTCGTTGTCATTTAGAACGACAATAAGATCAGCATCATGCGCCACTGCATCATTCATGGCTTCAAAAGCCATGCCAGCGGTCATGGCTCCATCACCAACAATACAGACAACCTCACATGGGTCTTTTTGATAGCGACGTGCTAAAGACATTCCCAAACCTGCCGAAATTGCAGTCGAAGAGTGCCCAACACCAAAAGTGTCAAATACTGATTCTTCACGCGCAGGAAATGCAGCTAAACCATTTTGCGCCCGAATGGTGATGAGTTGTTCACGTCGACCTGTTAATGCTTTGTGCGGATAGGCCTGATGACCCACATCCCAAATTAAACGATCGTGTGGGGTATTAAAACTATAATGAAGCGCAACGGTAAGCTCAATCACGCCTAGATTTGCGCCAAAGTGTCCACCACTTTGTCCTGCCGCATATAAAATAAACTGACGCAACTCATCAGCCACTTGAGACAATTGGCCTTGCTCGAGCTGACGTAATTGTTTTGGATGATCAATTTCATCTAACAATGGCGTAACAGGGCGTTGAGTTGGTATTTCGGTATACAACATATGTGGCAAAGCCTTCTTAAGCCTGGCAAATCCTAAGCTGGGTAAATGGGATTCGATATGATGAACAACATCATAATCGTATCGAATTAAAGTCACCTTCAATCAGCCACATGTCTAACAAGGTCGCAGGGAGGATTTTCTCTGCGGCGTGGTTGGCTAGATTATCCAGAATAATCTTACTGTTTATCAACTATTATCGTGTGCATTATACAAAAAAGAAATTATTATGCATAAATTCAGCAGTTCAATTCTACCAATATATAACCAGTACGCTATACTTTAGCCGTTTTCCTGATGAGATATGTAATTAGTGGCTATCGAATTTGTCGCAACGTCAAAGCTCCCGACCAAGTTTGGTGACTTCAATATTTCTGTGTTTCAAGACCCTAAAACAGGTGAGGAACACGTCGCATTATCCAAAGGTTTAGAGATCGCGCCGAATGAACCCGTACTGGTTCGTATTCATTCAGAATGCCTAACAGGCGATGCATTTGGATCATTAAAATGTGATTGTGGACCACAGTTACAAGCCACGCAGCAGTTGATTAACGATACAGGTAAAGGTGTCATTTTATATTTGCGTCAGGAAGGTCGCGGCATTGGACTGACCAATAAAATTCGTGCTTATGCCCTACAAGATCAGGGACATGACACAGTCGATGCCAACCTTTTATTGAATCTTCCTGCTGATGCACGTCACTATGATATGTGTACCATTATGCTAGATCATTTACAGGTCAGAGAAGTCAAACTGGTCACAAATAATCCGCTTAAATTAAAAGCCCTGACTGATCTTGGAATTAATGTGGTTGAGCGCGTTCCGTTAACAGTCGGCCGCAACCCATTTAATGAGCATTACTTGAAAACTAAACGTGAACGTATGGATCATCTCTATAAAAAAGATGATTTCTAAAGTGAATTCATGATTATTTTTGAATGAAAAAGGGTTTTATTAATGTGCTTAATAAAATCCTTTTTTACTTATTCCTGCTATTTCTTTATGCTTAATTTAAACAAAACAAGATTTATTTGAGGCTCATTATGCAGCGTCCGACTTCGGCTGATATTCAACAAGTACGTGAGTTCTTACTCGATTTACAAGCACGAATTTGTGCTGCCTTAGAACAACAAGAACAACTAGGGGGCGGCTCTGCACAATTCATGATTGATGACTGGCAACGTGCAGAAGGTGGCGGTGGGCGCTCGCGTGTTCTACAGGATGGCGAAGTGATTGAAAAAGGCGGAGTCATGTTTTCGCATATTGATATTCGTCAACTTCCTGCATCGGCAACACAACGTCATCCAAATATTGCTGGTGCTAAAGCTCAAGCACTTGGTGTTTCATTGGTGATTCATCCTAAAAACCCAAACATTCCTACCTCACACGCCAATGTCCGTTTATTCGTGGCTGAACCTGAAGGTCAGGAACCCATCTGGTGGTTTGGTGGTGGTTTTGATTTAACCCCTTTTTATCCAGACCATGATGACATTAAACATTGGCATCAAACTGCTTTTGATTTGTGCCAACCTTTTGGTGAAAAGGTTTATGCTGAACATAAAAAATGGTGCGATGATTATTTTTATTTGAAGCATCGTGATGAACAACGTGGCATTGGTGGTTTATTTTTTGATGACTTAAATCGATGGGACTTTGACACCTGTTTTGATTACATTAAAGCGGTGGGCAATGGTTATCTAGAGGCAATTATCCCAATTTTTGAAAAGCATCGTGAACAGCCTTATACCGAAGCGCAGCGCGAGTTTCAGTTATATCGACGTGGTCGCTATGTAGAATACAATCTTGTATATGACCGCGGCACTTTATTTGGTTTACAAACGGGCGGGCGGATTGAGTCTATTTTGGTTAGCCTACCCAATCTGGCAGCATGGTCTTATCGCCCAGAATGGGATGAAAACTCAATAGAAAAGCAACTCACTGATTATTATCTAAAACCTCACGATTGGCTAACCGAATTGTAATATTCACTTGCAAATGAGACTATTTATTATTAATTCGTCTCTTGTATGTTTCGTGTTATGTATTATGCTGCTTATACATGAAAGCTCATGTCATTACAAAATTGAAAAAGATAGTCACACAGTAAAGCTGCCACTGTTTGTCATATTGATTTAATATTGTTCTGATCTAATGTAGAAAAGATACAAAGGCAAATTATGCTTAATATTATAGAAAACCATCGCATGTTGGTTTTATACACCTTGATCGCTACTGTAGTAATTTCTTCTGGGGTTACTATCGAATATGAAAATGTCTATTCAGACAGTATTTCTATCTCTGTGACTGTGCTTGCTGCTATTGGCTTATTTCTGGCCGCTGTTATTTTCTTTATTGAAGAAATTGAGTCTATCTGTAACCCTTAATTGTAGACATATTCACCTATATACATACAAAATCTTGCCCACTTCTTTATCTCTTTTTTAAATGCCCTAATAAAAAAAGAAAGCCGCCTAATTCAGACGACTTTCATACATTACATCAAGCATGATTTAAATTAAGAACCTGCTAATTTAAACTCAATACGGCGATTACGGAATTTACCCTGTTCAGTTTCATTATCCGCTACTGGGTTTTCAGAACCATAGCCTACTGCTTTCAAACTTGAACTATTTACGCCTTTTCCAGTTAAATAATCCACTACAGCTTGCGCCCGTTTTTGTGAGAGTGTTTTATTGGCATCTGCATTCCCAGTAGAATCGGTATAGCCTTCCACATTTAATGCAAGGTTTGGAACTTTTTGCAACAATGCAGCAGCCTGATCCAACACGGCTTTATTGGCATCTGGAATAGTTGCAGAACCGCTAGCAAAATTAATAATCTGCATATTTAAGGCACGTACAATTTGCTCTGGACTTGAGGATTCATTTAATCCTGTTAAAGCTTGAGTACTCGCATCAATACTGTTATTTACAGACTGCTCAACATTTAAAGGAGCTGCTGAAACGACATTTAATTCAGGCGCCAATGCTTTAATTTTTTCAATCAAACCTTTTAGAGCATTTGCATCTGGTGCATTCACAGTTAACTGATCACCCACCCACTCAATGCTTGCATTCGGAACTTCTTTCACCAGATTTAAAATGGCATCCAGTTTCTCCTGCGCTGGTAACTGTGTGGCATAGGCTGAATCTGTGGCAATATTACAATTTACACCTGTACCAAAGACTTTGGCTATTCCAGCCTGTAGAACAGATGCAAGACCACTGTCTCCCACATTTGACTGACAACCTAGTACCTGATTACCCGTACCAGAAGTCAGACTTAAAGATGCTGGAGTTGCAGCAGCAGTATTTGCTACTTCGGAAGTTGCGGCAGGTTCTGCCACGCTATTGGTCGCAGGCGTCTGTTTCTGGCAAGAGCGCCAAAAAAACAGCAGCAGTAAAGCCAAAATAATTAAAGCCAACCACGGCAGAAACTTTTTAAAACCGCCACCCGTATCCGCAGGTGCAGCTTTTAAAGACTGATTCGTTGTTGTGCCATGGAGCAAACTCCCCAAACCTAAACCCGATAAAATCGGTGCTGCCCAAGCAGGAAGCTGACTCGCAATTTGAGGGAGATAAGATCCGATATAAGAAACGATATTTTCCTCACCTACTTCCTCTTTTAATGCTCTTGCACTTAGCGGAATCGCATGATTAAAAAGAGACTCGATTGTGGCAGGTTGCAGACTATGATGTTTGGAAAATGCATTGAGCATTTCATTTAATACACCTTGATGATTGCCTAATAACTCCTGCAAAGGTGCTTGACTGCCATGTAATATACCTTTGAGTCGATCAGGAAATTTATGGAATAAAGATAGAACAATGGGGTAAAACTGTTTAAGTAATGAGGATTTCTTATCTATATCGATTTCGAGTTGCGTCTGATCAACGACAAGCGGCGTCACTCTTTCCGCTAGGAGCTCTAGCGGGTTGAAATTTGATGTCATTATTGTTCTCCATTTTTGTTGTGTTACGACTTAAAATTAAATCAGTTATTTATAAGAAGAATTACTAATTCGCGCTTACATTTTGATCACATAAAAACAATTAGGCAATCATGAGAAACACAAACACACCATAAAGCTACAAACTCATCTATAAAATCAATTTCAAACATTGCGTTGCATAGATGATTTATTTTGCAGCAGTTTTTAGCGTATAGTGATGCCATTTTTTATATGAATGGATGTGAGTAATGGCTGGACTATTTGCAGTGATTGGCAATCCGATTGAGCAATCACGTTCTCCAGAGTTACATTATGCTTTTGCTGAAAAATTAGGGATTGAATTGAGTTATCAAAAGCGACTGGCTCCGCTAGATGGTTTTGAATCAAGTGTGACAGAATTTTTTGCACAGGGCGGGTCAGGTATGAATGTGACTGTCCCCTTTAAAGAGCAAGCCTATGCTTTGTGTGATGTCCTCACCGAACGTGCGCAGATTGCCAAAGCAGTCAATACATTATGGCAAAAAGACGGTCAGTTATATGGTGACAATACTGATGGGCAAGGTCTGGTCGATGCCATTTTAGCGCTGAATTGGTCACTCAAAAATACGAGAATTTTAATACTCGGCGCTGGTGGCGCAACACGTGGCGTAATTTATCCCTTGGTTAAGGCAGGTGCAAAACATATTACTGTTGCTAATCGAACTTTAGTACGCGCAGAACAACTGATTGATGACTTAAAACATGCTGTGCCTGAAGCAGAATTGGACATCGTTGAACTGGCAAAACTATCGGGTGAGTATGATTTGGTCATCAATGCAACATCTGCCAGCTTAAGTGGTGAAGCCATCATTTTACCGCCTGAACTCAAATTTCATCATGCCTACGAAATGGCATACGGCAAACCATCTACATTTATTGAGCAAGCCAAAGCCCGTGGTGTACCAACCACTGAAGGTTTTGGCATGCTTGTCGGACAGGCTGTAGAATCTTTTGCCATTTGGCATGGTGTCAAACCAGAACTTAAAGATTTTCTTTAAGCTAGAAAGCAGTGACAGCAAACGGATTGCTGTTACTGCTTCACTTATGCTTAAGGAAGTATCAAGTAGTTACGGTCGTTATTCCTTATGATCGTAAAAATACTTTAACCGACTCATTTTACAATTAAATAAGACTCATTTTGTAATGACCCGATTCAATGAATTGGTTTTACTGACATATAGTGTAGACTCTGAAAAACTTAAACCAAATAAACAATATGTTAAATATTTTAAACGTACCTTCACGCTTTACACCTTTAATATAGTTATAGTTACGAGTTTAATCGGATTGTTTTTAGATCGAAACAATGCCTCTAAACTTTAGCAGTTCACCGTTGCTTTGCTCTATGCCGATTCTTCAAAATTCGCTTTTCTGACATTTTTTTCATAACCGAGTATCAATGTATTTTTAAAGATGAGTAGGAATAATCCCTAACATCGATACAGATAATCCAAAACTATTTTTAAATTAGGATTAAAGACTATGCCAGCGTATAAAGCCCCGCTCCGTGACATTCGCTTCTTGATGAATGAAGTATTTGACTATGCTTCTCATTACAAAACATTATCCAACGGTGAAAATGCCGATGCTGATACTGTAGACATGATTTTGGAAGGTGCAGCCGACTATTGTGAAAACGTACTTTCTCCACTGAACCAATCTGGAGATGAAGAAGGCTGTCATTTTGACAATGGTGAAGTAAAAACACCAAAAGGCTTCAAAGAAGCTTACGATCAGTTCGTACAAGGCGGCTGGCAAGGTTTGTCTTATCCAGAAGAGTTTGGTGGTCAAGGTCTGCCAATGTCATTGAATCTGATCAAATCTGAAATGATGGGAACTGCGAACTGGTCATTTACGATGTATCCAGGTCTGAGCATGGGCTGTATGAACACCATCATGCAATTTGGTACAGATGAGCAAAAAGCCACTTACATGCCAAAACTAGTTGAAGGTACTTGGTCTGGCACCATGTGTTTAACTGAACCACAATGTGGTACAGATTTGGGACAAGTTAAAGCTAAAGCAGAACCACAGGCAGACGGCACATATAAAATCTCTGGCACCAAAATCTTTATTTCTGCTGGTGAGCATGACTTAACTGATAATATCATTCATATTGTATTGGCTCGTCTTCCAGATGCACCTGCTGGTACACGTGGTATTTCATTGTTTATTGTACCTAAATTTCTCCCTACTGCCGATGGCGGTGTAGGTGAGCGTAACGGGGTCGTGTGTGGTTCAATTGAACACAAAATGGGGATTAAAGCTTCTGCGACAGCAGTGCTTAACTTTGATGGTGCAACAGGCTACCTGATCGGTGAAGTGAATAAAGGTTTACATGCAATGTTTACCTTCATGAATACAGCTCGTATTGGTACAGCTGTTCAAGGTATCGCTCATGCTGAACTTTCTTTCCAAGGTGCGCTACCGTATGCAAAAGACCGTATGTCTATGCGCGCACTTTCAGGTAAAAAAGATCCAGACAAAGTGGCTGATGCAATCATTCACCATGCCGATGTACGTCGTATGTTACTCACCCAAAAAGCAATTGCTGAAGGTGGTCGTTCAATGATTTATCATGCAGCACAGCTTGCAGATAAAATGACTGATGCATTAATTACAGGTGACCAAGCTAAATTTGAAGACTATGACGACAAACTTGGCTTCTTTACCCCGATTTTAAAAGGTTTCTTGACTGAGCTTGGTTTAGAAGCTGCTAATCATGGTATGCAAGTATATGGTGGTCACGGTTATATCCGTGAATGGGGCATGGAACAAATCGCACGTGATGCGCGTATTTCTACCCTTTATGAAGGTACTACTGGTGTACAAGCACTCGATTTAATTGGTCGTAAAGTGTTGTTATCTTCTAAAGGTAAAGTCGTGCGTGACTATACTGCTGAGATTTTGAAATTCTGTGGTCGTCATGCACGTAATAAATATCTACGTCGTTTTGCATGGGATCTCACCAAAATCTGTGCGCAATGGAATACTTTAACTGTCCGCATCATGCTAGCTGCACGTAAAGACCGTGACATCGTTTCTTCTGCTTCAGTCGATTATTTAATGTTCTCTGGTTATGCCATGATGGCTTATTTCTGGGCTCAACAGGCTGTGATTGCATCTGAAAGATTAGAAGCTGGTGATGGTAAGGAAACACCTGAATTCTATAAAGCCAAAATTAAAGTTGCTGATTTCTACTTTGATCGTTTGTTGCCACGTGCACAAGGTCATGCCGAGTCGATGGTAACACCATCTCGTACTTTGACTTCTTTAGAATCAGAGCATTTTAGTTTTGACTATTAATTGAGTCTTTAAAACAATAGATTTAAAAACGCAGATTATTCTGCGTTTTTTTATTGAAACTGCGGGTTAATAGATCCTAGACAAGGGCTGGTGTGAGGCGGAGTTTGAATTAAGAACATAAGAAAAATAGTTAATCAAACAATAGACTTTTTGCAAAAAAAAAATTGTACAGTGTAGTAGTTCAAACCTGATCTGACAGTTACCGATATTTGATCCAGGCTGTCAGGTTAAATTTGAGCTAAATTCTTTTCAGCCCAAATGAGTTTTCCATCAAGTAATGTTTCGATTGGCGTTCTGCCGTTGCACACTTTGTCTTGATGGGTCCGACCAGTATTATAAAATACCAGCCATTCGTCCAGATCCGTCTGCAATGTTTCAAGTGAATCATATAACTTCTTACGGAACGTGATTTGATAAAACTCCTGTAAAATCGTCTTATGGAACCGTTCGCAGATACCATTTGTTTGTGGCGATGCCGCTTTGGTCTTTGTGTGATCAATATCGTTCAATGCCAAATAAAGCTCATAGTCATGGTGTTCCACCTTACCGCAGTATTCCGTACCTCTATCTGTCAGGATTCTCAGCATTGGTAAACCATGCTGGGCATAAAATGGCAGAACCCGATCATTAAGCAGATCAGCAGCAGTGATCGGTGTTTTTGTGGTGTAGAGCTTGCAGTGAACCACCTTACTGTAGGTATCAATAAAGGTTTGTTGGTAGATACGCCCAACACCTTTAAGATTGCCGACATAGAACGTGTCCTGTGCGCCAAGATACCCTGGGTGATGAGTTTCAATTTCACCACAAGCCACATCATCTTCATGCTTACGCTCAAGGGCTGCTATTTGATGGTCATTGAGTTGGATACCTTCACGAGCGATCTTCTATTCCAATGCCCTTAAACGCTTTTTAAAGTTCTCCAGATTATGCCGAAGCCAGATAGAACGCACACCACTACCAGATACAAAGATACCAACCTGTCGTAATTCATTGCTGGTGCGATGCTGACCATAAGCTGGATAAGCGATTGCATAATCAATGACAGCTTGTTCTGTTTGCTCATCAACACGATTCTTGAGATTGGGAGTCCTACGACTCCGATTGATTAAGGCATCAACATTACCTGTACTGGCGAGTTCCTGATAGCGATAAAAGGTATCTCTGGAAACGCCCATCACCTTACAGGCTTTCGATACATTCTGAAGTTCTTCTGCCAGATTGAGTAGACCCACTTTGTGTTTAATGATTTGATTGTTAGTATGCAACATGAGAAGTTACCTTTATTGATTGAGATTCGACACCTTTAATCAAAATCGGTAACTTCTTCTTTTTCAAGACCTATGTCAGATTAGATCTGAACTAATACATACAGTTATATATATGAGAACATTCAAAAATTCTGTGTTAGCCGAATTTACTGATGCTGTGAGTTTTGTGTAGTAACTCAGCTGATGGCTCTAGTCTTCTTTTTTCAAGTCAATTTCTTATCCGCGATTCAGGTTATCATTAACAAAATAACCAACAGATTGCTCTAATGGATATACTTTTTTTGTCGTCGGATCCAGCACAACAAAGTATTTAACTTTCCTAGGTATACCTTTTTCAGTATCTCTTTTTTCATCAATTACTAAAGCAACCTTATTTTGAGAAAAGTTTACTTTCTTACTCAATGCATTATTATAAAGTTTTAAATAATTATCAGAGCAAAAATCAATATATCCTTGTTCAAATTTACACTTTAAAACTTTTTCTCGTGTAACAATACCATTAAAAATGCTCTTATTTTCGATATCAAGATTTTTATTATTTTCTTTAGAGAAACCACAACTTGATACTACTAAACCAATAGTAAATATTATTACTTTTTTTCAAAAATTTCATTGACAATCCTTTTCTAAAATTGATTTAGGTATTCTTTTTTTATAAAGATGAAACTCTGAAAGTAACTCTTTATTTTCATTTGCTTTGTATGTTTTATCAAAATCTAATCTAAACTTAGTATCAGGCTTCAGCTCATAAATACTCATTGGATAGGTGTATGCAACGTTCCTAGTATTGATTAAACCTTTGTTATTAAATCTAAACGCATATTTCTCTTGTCCCATTTCACCAAACAACTTCACTTCCAATATGCAATAATTTCTTGCTTTTAACAATTCCAATCTTCCACCTTGAGTAGCATTCACTTCACCAGTTAAACTCAATTCAAATATTTTAATTGGTAAATTATTTGATCCTGCCATTTTGATACCTGATGAACACCGATTTAACGTATCTGTATTCAACCTTATAAAATACTTTTTAAAATCTGTATTTATTTCATTTCTAGTCCTGTTATTATTTATAGGTTTTTTATAATTTAATATAGTCGATTTTTTCGTACCTTCGCTATTTAAAAAAGTATAACTGTAATCTAATTGATAACTTTTTGAAATTTTTGAATTACTAAAATAGATAATTCGTTCCATACCGTACATGCCAGAGTCACCATCTATTTGAGAAACAATAACACATGAACTTTTATCAATTTTATATATGTTAATAATATCTTCAAAAACTGGACCACCATTTTCTATTTCAAATTCCGTAATAAAATTTTGAATTTTTTCAAATTTTTTTTCTATTTGTTGCCCCGTGTATTGATTAATATCATTTTTAATAATAATTTTTGAATAGCAATATGCTGAAATCAACGATAAAAAAAGTATTAAAAAAAATTTATTTAGTCGCATTAAAAAATCCTTAGTTATCTTAATTAAAAGGTTATTTTTTTATAGTTAGTTATGCCTAGTTTTATAAGCTGAGGTTTTAAATCACGCCATTTTTTGCCATTCGGATGAATTTCAAAATGTGGATAATCTTGAAAAGATGTCCAATGACCACCCCATTCAAGACCAAGTTGCTCTCCAATGGGTCCTAACTTTCTATGATCTTCATTAGCTAGTTTTTCACGTGCATTTTTATTTAAACTTGGATTGTATGCAACAATTTCTCCGTCCCTAACTGACCAAATATCAATAGCCAACCCATATTGATGATAACTTTGCAATGGCCCTGCGTTAGTTACACCACCAGATAAAGCACCTTGCGCTTCTGGACTACGATAACCATCTGTAATTGTCCAACAAATACCCAGTTTTTGATAACCTGTATTAATCAACTTAATCACATAAGGCTGATAAACTGGATGAAGTTCCTCTATCCTGGCTAACGCCCTTTTGTAATGTTTTTCTCCACCACACGCCTCTGGCAATAATTTATCTGCTTTGACTGCAACAGAAGATTCAACTTTAGCAACGGGCGTATTTTCTTTATTTTTAGAAGCTTCTTGGTTTACCTTTGGTTGTGTTGCAGGTTTTTTCTCTGTTTGAGATGTTATAGCAATAGTTTTTACTTGACGATCATAAACTCTTAACTTTTGATTATGGCTTAATCCAGACCGATTCACCGCTCTCGGGAGTGACATAGTCAGATATAAGTGATGAGCCAACCCAGAGTTGGTGAACTAATCCATTGATAGGTTGATCAAACGCATCTAAAAACTTAATATTGGCTAAACAATCCATTACTAAATCTCCTTCTCATGATCATCATGCATGCCACAATTGCAAATATATTGAAAATCCTCGTTTTCAGTTTCATTATCTAAAGAAACGGTCCAGTCATCATCTATTCCAATCAAAATATCGTAATCTTCGTTATCGTTTTTAGAAACACGTTGAGTTCTGCCATTTTCATCTAAACTTGCTGAAATATAAGTATTATTTTTCTTACTAATTATCTTGTATTCCACTTTTGACAAATCATGTTCATAAAAAAGTTCATACATATCCCACTTATTGGTAAATGTATTCACAGCACAAGAAGTTGGGAATAAGGGAATTTCAGCTTTAACCTGTGCCCCACTCATAAACACATTCTGCCCACTCTTTACCTTGAAATAGTCACCCGTAGTGATAAATACGCCGTCTTTATTCACTTTTAGCTGTGAACCACCAGCTTTTAGATCAATCTCTTTAGAACTGGTTAGCTCA
>NZ_LXGN01000059.1 GCF_009372255.1 Acinetobacter guerrae | reverse complement strand
TGCTCGTTGCTCATGATAAAAGTAAGTACTTCGAGCCATTTGTGATGCACGTAATAGATATTTCAATTTATAGCTTTGCCTTAATTCAGAAATGAGTCTTGTAACCGTTGCTGTTCGGCTTGCTCCTGTTCTTGCTGCTTCTGAATAAAGGCTCTCCGCTTTTTTAAATAAGCATTCTCGGCACGTAGATATGCAAGCTCTTCTAGTAACTGTTCTTGAGTTTTGTCTCGATCTTCCAAGGTACATTGGACTCTTGTTGTCTTAGGTTTTGGCATCTGTTTAGATCGTCCTCTAGGCTTAGGCTTCAAACCCTCTATACCGCTTTTCTGGTACTGATGCAACCACATCGAAATTGTACCAAGTTCTTTAAGTTTGAACTTAACAAGTATCTCTGCATAACTAAGACCATCATTTAATACTGACTCAACAACTTGTAATTTAAACTCAACACTATAAACCTGATTTTTAATAACTCGATTTAACCCATCAGCTCCATGAATCTTATAAATATCGCCCCACTTATTTACAACACTCTTATGTATTTTGAAAACTTTACCAGTTGATTTGAAACCACCATCGTTAAGATAGTGATGCACAACTTTAAGTTTAAATTCTTGGGAATATTTAGCCATAGAAAAGCACCCTTCAAATTAGACTAAGTGTCCAACTTTCGGGGTGCAGTTCAAATTCGTGGTCTTTTTATCAAAACAAACTACTGAGCAGTATATCCGCCATCCATCACTACAGCTTGTCCTGTCACTCCACCCGCCTTATCACTGCACAAGAAAATAGCATAATCAGCAATTTCCTCGACACTTAATAAACGCTTTTGCGGAACCATCGCCAAAATCACATCTTCCAACGCACTGGTTTCACTCACATTTCGCGTTTTAGCCAAATCGGCAATCTGCCCACGAACCAAAGGTGTATCTACATAGCCAGGACACAAAGCATTTACTGTAATACCATCACGTGCGCATTCTAATGCTGCAACTTTAGTCAAACCAATCACACCATGTTTGGCACTATTGTAACCCGCTTTGCCTGCAAAACCGATCAAACCATTGATTGATGCCATATTGATAATACGACCTGATTTTTGTGCCTTCATAATAGGAAAGGCATGTTTAATCCCAATAAATGAACCCGTTAGCATGACAGCAATTAGCTTTTGATAAACTTCAGTTGGGAATTCCTCAATTGCTGCCACATGTTGAAACCCTGCATTATTAATTAAAATATCCAGTGTTCCGAAGGTTTTTTGGGTCAGTGCAATTGCAGCTTGATAGGCTTGTTCATTGGTCACATCACAAGGCGCCGAGATGGCATCAAAACCTTGACGTTTAAGTTCCTGTGCAGCTTCTTCACATTTTTGCGCATTCATATCTGAAATGACAACTTTAGCGCCCTCTGCTGCAAATTTTTTCGCAATTTCTAAACCAATACCACTTGCTGAACCTGTAATAAATGCCACTTTACCATCGAGTTGTTTTGTCAATTTCTTTCTCCTGCTAACCAATACAATGACTTCAATTTTTGCAAAACCAAAGCGATTGAGCACCTTGTATTTATCAATAAATTACACAATACCAAACCATGTAAATGCTGCAATTGCCACAAATACAGCAACTGTTTTAATGATCGTAACCGCAAAAATATCTTTATAAGATTGCTTATGTGTTAAACCTGTTACAGCGAGTAAGGTAATTACAGCTCCATTGTGAGGAAGCGTATCCATACCACCTGATGCCATCGCCACAATACGATGCATGACTTCAGGCGGAATACCTGCAGCCAAAATAGCAGCATTGTATTGCTCTGCCATTGCACTTAAAGCAATACTCATCCCCCCAGATGCTGAACCTGTAATCCCGGCCAATACTGTTGTTGTTACTGCACCATTGACCAATGGATTGGTAAATGCAGTTCCCAATGCATGACTCACCAGAGCAAAACCTGGTAATGCCGCAATAATCGCACCAAAACCATATTCTGATGCAGTATTCATAACAGCCAGAAGTGATCCACCAATACTGGCATTGATACCTTCCTTAAATTGGCTCACTACACGGCCATAATCAAATAAAATAGCCGCGATAATTCCTACAATCAGTGCTAAACCCACTGCCCAAATCGCACCCGTTTTTGCAACATCAACCGTATAATTTGCAAGACCAATTGCATTAAAATCAAAACCATTCGGATACCATGTTTTAATTGCAGTCGATAAATACTTATTCATCACAGCAACCAACACCAATGGAACAAATGCCAAAATTTGACGAACAATGGAACCATTATTGCGTACATTTTGCTGTACCGAGTTTATAGGTGTCTCAACATTTAAGGTTGTCTCACCATCAAAACCAGCATAGCCCTCACCCGCTTTGGCAGCAACACGACGACGCCATTCAAGATAAAATAAACCTGTACTCAATACGAATATCGCACCAATAATGCCTAAAAATGGAGCAGCATAAATATTGGTTCCAAAGAATGTTGTTGGTATCACGTTTTGAATTTGTGGCGTCCCCGGTAGCGCGTCCATGGTAAAGGTAAATGCACCAAGTGCAATCGTGCCGGGAATTAGACGTTTAGGAATGTTAGCTTGCTGAAATAACTGATTGGCAAATGGATAAATCGCAAATACAGCTACGAATAAACTTACACCGCTATAGGTCAAAATTGCGCCCAAGATGACTACAGTCAAAATCGCTTTTTTTGCCCCAATCAAGTTCACAATGGTTTTTGCAATAGATTCTGCAATCCCTGACATTTCAACCACTTTGCCAAAAATTGCACCGAGTAAAAATACCAGAAAATAATCTTTGATAAAGTTGACCATTTTCGGCATAAAAATACCCGAATAAAATGGTAGAACATTACCTGGATTAATTAAAAAAACCGCCAATAATGCACACAGTGGTGCCATCAAAATGACCGAAAACCCGCGGTAAGCGGTGTACATCAGTAAACCTAAAGACAGCAGAATAACAAATAAATCCCACATATTCTTTCTTACTCCATTATAAAGAATATAGGTCAGGTTTAACCCAAATATTTAGCCTAATATTTGATAACAGCTTCCCTAACAATAAAATAAATAAAACTTGTCAAAAAATAAAATTTCAACCATTTAAAAACAGGATTTTATATTTATTTTAAAATATCAACATTTAAAAAAAACACAAGAAAATTATCTAAAACAATATTAAATAAAAAGTTAACCATTGAAATATATAAACTTTATTAAAATAAATCAAATCGTGCATTTATTTAAAAAACAAATTAATTATTAAATAAAACTCATCAATTATTAAATAAAATTGCAATCTTGTTTTATTTACAGCCGATTTAATTCATCTACAAAATATAAGTTTTTATTATTCATTTAATCCTTTTGAATTTTACAAAAAATTAAGCATTCCAGTCACAGATTTAGATATAATTTTGCTTTAAAATCAAAAACTTTTGATTGGGACGGAATCTACAAATGACCCTTAAACAACTCAAAGCTTTTTTGGCACTGGCACGCACACTAAATTATGCCAATGCATCGGCTGAGCTTCATTTAAGTCAATCTGCTTTGAGTTTAAGTATCAAATCTTTAGAAGAAGAGTTGGGTGGAAAATTATTTAAGCGTAATACTCGCCGTGTCGAGATGACTCAAGAAGGCAAATCTTTAATTCCTTATGCTAGAAAGTTACTGGCAAACTGGGAAGATATGGAAAATGATGTAAAACAACGTTTTAAACTCAATCGCGGTACTTTAAATATTGCTTCAATGCCCTTTGTTACCCATGCAATTTTACCCGAAGTGATTCAGACTTTTTCCAATGCCCACCCAAATTTAAGTTTTTCAATTCATGATATTCCCAATGAAAAAATTATTGAAAATGTATTAGACGGAATTTTTGAACTTGGAATTTGCTTTCAGCCAATTTTGAATGAACAGTTGGAATTTAAAGCTTTATTTGATGAAGATTTTTTAGCTCTAATCCCCAAAACGCACCTATTAGCGAGTAAAAAAACAATCACATGGCAAGAGTTATATGCCAATCCATTTATTACCTTACAACACCCTTCAATCGTGCGTTACCTACTTGAACAAAACGCCTCACGTTTAGGTCTGGTGCTTGATTTAAAAGTAGAGTGTCACCAGATTAGTACATTCTCAAGTTTTGTGGCTTTAGGCATTGGCGTGAGTGCAATTCCACGTCATTTCCAACATTCGATCGATAAAGAGCATAATGTGTTACTGGAAATTGAAAATAGTCACGTACACCAAGCTGTCGGTATTATTTATAAAAAAGAAACTGAACTTTCAAATATTTCCAGTGAATTCATTCAAACACTTTCAAGTTATCCTTACGAAAAAATCCTTCAATTTTAATGTCTATAGGAAATCAACGATCAAAAAACGATATTCGCACATCAAACAGATTCATTAATTTTTCTCATTAATCCTTTAAAATTTTCAACTTCCTTAAATAAATTACAGATGTTAATAATAAGAAAACATAGGGACGTTGAGTAAACACAATGAATAAATTGTATGAAAGTGCGGAACTCGCACTACAGGATATTGTTAAGAATAATCAGACTCTTGCTGTTGGTGGTTTTGGTTTATGTGGTATTCCAGAAGCACTGATCAATGCACTAAAAGAAACCCACGTTACTGGTTTAACCTGTATTTCCAATAATGCAGGTGTAGATGATTTTGGTTTGGGAATTTTACTTCAAACAAAACAAATCAAAAAAATGATTTCGTCTTATGTCGGTGAAAATAAAGAATTTGAACGCCAATATCTTAATGGTGAGCTTGAGGTTGAACTGACGCCACAAGGAACTTTAGCAGAAAAACTTCGTGCAGGTGGTGCAGGCATTCCTGCGTTTTATACTCAAACTGGTGTTGGAACGCTGATCGCAGAAGGCAAAGAACAGCGCGATTTTGATGGTAAACCTTATATTTTGGAGCCTTCTTTAACTGCCGATATTGCATTGGTAAAAGCGTATAAAGCTGACAAAGCAGGTAATTTGATTTTTCATAAAACGGCACGTAACTTTAATCCCGAATGTGCAATGGCAGGAAAAATTACCATTGCGGAAGTTGAGCAAGTCGTCGAAATTGGTGAGCTAGATCCTGATGAAATCCATCTGGCAGGTATTTTTGTACAACGTATTGTACTCAATGCGCACCCAGAAAAACGTATTGAGCAAAAAACCCTAAAAGCACAGGAAGCATAATCATGGCATGGACACGTGAACAAATGGCACAACGTGCCGCAAAAGAATTACAAGACGGTTTTTATGTCAATCTCGGTATTGGCTTACCGACACTCGTCGCTAATTATATCCCAGAAAATGTTGATGTCTGGCTTCAGTCCGAAAATGGTTTATTGGGCATTGGAGAATTTCCAACCGAACAAACTGTGGATGCAGATTTAATCAATGCAGGTAAACAAACGGTCACCGCACGTGCGGGCGCTGCATTTTTTTCAAGTAGTGAATCCTTTGCCATGATCCGCGGTGGACATGTCAACATTGCCATTTTGGGTGCAATGGAAGTCTCTGAAAAAGGTGATCTTGCCAACTGGATGATTCCAGGCAAAAAGGTCAAAGGCATGGGCGGCGCAATGGATTTGGTCGTGGGTGTACAACGTGTCGTGGTACTCATGGAACATTGTGCCAAAGATGGTACACCTAAAATCGTATCTGAATGTAGTTTGCCACTGACAGGTCAGGCAGTGGTACATCGTGTCATTACCGATTTGGGAGTTATGGACATTACATCAGAAGGTATCAAACTGATTGAACTTGCAGATGATGTCACTTTTGAACAGATTCAAACGGCTACTGGTGTCAATTTAATTACAGAGATAGAAGCTTAGTAACTCCAATTGTTGCTATTTTTCTTGGAGAGTTTAATTAACGATTAATCGGGAAATAAGTGGTGATCACGTTTGGATGAATGATCACCTTTAATATCAGATGGATTTTGATCATGAATAAACAACCTGCAATTTTAGAACGATTTGCGATTAGTATTAGTAACTGGTCAGAAAAATGGTTTCCTGACTCTTATATCTTTGCCCTCTTGGGTGTCATTATTGTGGCTACTGCTGCGCTGTTCATTGGCGCACCTGTCAAAGAAGTCGCGAGTTCTTTTGGCAATGGCTTTTGGAGCCTGATTCCATTTACCTTACAAATGACCATGCTAATTATTGTGGGCTATGTCGTTTCCGTATCGCGCCCTATGAGAAAACTGATCCAGAAGATGGCCAGAATTCCGCACTCAGGGCGTAGTGCGATTGTTTTGATAGCGACGGTTAGCTTACTTATTTCTCTGGTGAATTGGGCGATTAGCACTATTTTGACTGCACTTTTGGTGATTGCACTTGCCAAACGTAAAGAACTCAATATGGATTATCGTGCTGCGGCTGCCGCAGCCATTATTGGAATGGGTGCAACATGGGCGCTTGGGATTAGTTCATCTGCGGCTCAATTACAGGCCAATAAAGCCAGTTTGCCTGATTCCATTTATAATCTAACAGGCGTCATTCCATTTACTGAAACCATATTCCTGTGGCAATCGATTGTAATGACCGCAATTTTAATTGTTGTTTCAATCACCATTGCCTATATGTCTGCGCCTAAAGGGCAGAATGTCAAAACCATGCAGGACTTTAATCTTAACTTTGATGAAGAAGAAAAACAGGAACTTGAACAAACTAAGTCGAAACGTCCAGGGGACTGGCTAGAAAATTCACCAATACTCACGATTTTGGTTGTGGCATTAGGTTTAATCTGGATGATTTTGGAATTTTCTAAAAACAATCCAATTATTGCGATTTCAAGTCTCAATACTTATAACTTTATTTTCCTGATGCTTGGACTGGCATTACACGGCACACCACGCAATTTTCTGAATGCAGTGAGTAAAGCGGTTCCTGCTGTTTCAGGGGTTCTTATTCAATTTCCACTTTATGGCAGTATTGCCTACATGATGACTCAGGCTGTTAATGCTGAGGATTTATCACTTTCGCATTATATTGCACACTTTTTTGTTTCAATTGCTTCACATGATACCTTCGCAGTAGTAATGGGAATTTATTCAGCAATTTTAGGCTTTTTCGTGCCTTCTGGTGGCGGAAAGTGGATTATTGAAGCACCTTATGTCATGCAGGCTGCGAATGATCTGAAATATCATCTGGGTTGGTCGGTACAAATTTATAATGCAGCAGAAGCATTACCCAACTTAATCAATCCATTTTTTATGTTACCCATGCTCGGTATTTTAAAACTCAAACCCAAAGATGTGATTGGTTTTACGGTCACTCAATTGGTTGTACATTTACCTTTAGTGCTTTTTTTACTGTGGATATTAGGTCAGACTTTGACCTATGCCCCACCCGTATTTTAAACAATGATGATGAGGTTCAGATCTACAATCTGAACCTGCATAGGAAGGAATCATTTCATGTCAAAAATTGTGATCGTCGCTGCAACTCGCACCCCAATGGGCAGCTTTCAAGGAAGTCTTTCTGGTTTAACTGCACCAGATCTTGGTGCAGTTGCCATTCAAACAGCAGTGAAGCAAGCCAATATTCCCGTCAATGAAATTGATGAAGTCATTATGGGCTGCGTACTTCCTGCGGGCGTTAAACAAGGCCCTGCACGTCAAGCGATGCGTAAAGCGGGCTTACCTGATCATGTCGGTGCAACCACGATCAACAAAGTCTGTGGTTCTGGTATGAAAGCTGCCATGCTGGCAAGCGATGCGATTAAAGCAGACAGTATTAAGATTGCCGTCATTGGTGGCATGGAATCCATGAGCAATGCGCCTTATTTATTGCCGAAAGCGCGTACAGGCTACCGTATGGGACATGGTCAGGTCATCGATCATATGTTTATGGATGGTTTGGAAGATGCTTATACAGGACGTGCAATGGGTTCCTTTGCACAGGACATGGCAGATAAGAAAAGCTATACACGAGAACAAATGGATGAATTTGCAATTCGCTCTTTGACTCGCGCACAAAAAGCCATTCAGGAAGGCTATTTTAAAGCTGAGATTGTGCCTGTTACGGTCACTACTCGCAAAGGCGACGTTGTGGTTGATACCGATGAAAATCCGGGCAATGCGAAAATCGATAAGATTCCCACATTACGTCCTGCGTTTGCCAAAGATGGCACTATTACTGCTGCAAATTCAAGCTCCATTAGCGATGGTGCATCGGCACTGATAATCACTTCTGAACAAGAAGCCAACCAGCGCGGCCTAAAAGTTTTGGCTGAAATAAAAGCGTATACGACCAATTCTCAATTACCTGAAGAGTTTACGATTGCACCCGTAGGTGCGATTGAAAAACTACTCAAGAAAGTCGGCTGGTCTGCCGAAGAAGTCGATTTATGGGAAATCAATGAAGCTTTCGCTATGGTAACAATGGCAGCGATTGATGCATTTAAACTCGATCCTGAAAAAGTGAATATCAATGGCGGTGCTTGTGCATTGGGTCATCCATTGGGCTCATCAGGTTCACGCATTATCGTAACTTTGATTCATGCTTTAAAACGCTTAGGCAAGCGCAAAGGTATTGCGGCGCTGTGTATTGGTGGAGGCGAAGCAACTGCTATTGCGATTGAAATCGCGGTTGAATAATCGAACTAACTCATCCATTCAAGAAAGAATATCTAAGCTGAATTGATGAAAATTTGATACGCAAAAACGTCATCTGCAACTGTACGAGCCATGGCTATATTGGCAAGATCCTGTTTTTACGAATGCCTATATAAACAGTAACTTTTCGCAAGTGTTGCAGATGACAATGGTTTTGCCTGCTTTTACTAAAACATTACGACGCTTTAAACACGT
The DNA here is from genome assembly GCF_009372255.1 of Acinetobacter guerrae. Lineage (GTDB taxonomy): Bacteria > Pseudomonadota > Gammaproteobacteria > Pseudomonadales > Moraxellaceae > Acinetobacter > Acinetobacter guerrae. Next base: position 73,572 of record NZ_LXGN01000059.1, on the reverse strand, counting down.
TTCAAGTCGAACTTAAAGTGAAGAAACCATCTAATTAGAACAAATAAAGCTTTAAAATTTGAAATAGATCTAGTTCAGATTAAACATTTTAATTTGCTTTTTTTTTATTAAAATTTGATCAAAGCTCATTTATACGTTTATTTACACATACCAAATACTGTCCGTGAGCTGCCGAATTTCATCGATATCATGACTGACATACAATATTGGAATCTGAATTTCTTGCTTAATTTTTTGAAAAAAAGGAATAATTTCAGCTTTATGGGCTGCATCCAAAGCAGATAAAGGCTCATCTAATAATAAAAGTTGCGGAGAGTACAGCAAAGCTCGCCCCAAAGCCACGCGCTGCTTTTCTCCACCAGATAATTTAGCAGGCATACGATTTAATAGATGATCAAGCTTTAATAAGTCAACAATATAATCTTCTTTAAAATATCTTTTTTCAGGTGCAATTCGGTTAAACCCAAAACGCAAATTCTTACTGACATTCATATGTGGAAACAACTGTGCATCCTGAAAAACAAGCCCTATGCGACGTTGCTGTGTGGTCAAATTAATTTTTTGTGAATGATCAAACCAAGTTTGTGCCTGAATTTTAATCCAACCTGCTTGAGGTGTATTCAGTCCTGCAATCGCATGTAAAATACTGGTTTTTCCTGAACCAGATGCGCCAAACAAACCAACGACACGCTGATCGGATTGGAAAGCTTGATTTAAACTAAACTTTCCGAGTTTCAACTGGATATGACAATTCAACATAGACTTTCTATCCCCGCTTATTTTTCTGATAGCGATGGAACCATTGGGCAAACCATAACGTAAAAAAAGCAACGCTTAAGGAAAGAATAATCAAACGCCAAACTTGATGTTCAGTATCAGGTTGTTGCATTAGACTATACATTGCCAAAGGCAAAGTTCGGGTTTCTCCTGCAATATTCCCTACAAAGGTAATCGTCGCACCAAACTCCCCCAAACTACGACAAAAACATAAAATTGCACCAACTAAAATGCCACTACTTGCTAATGGCAAAGTGATGCTAAAAAAAGTGCCTAATCCTGAAGCACCGAGTGTTTTAGCTGCCATTTCCAGACGCTGATCGACCAGTTCAATCGCAAGACGAATCGATTGAACAAACAAAGGAAAGCCCATCACCGCGGCGGCCAAAACAGCGCCTTTCCAGTTAAAAGCTAAACTTAAACCCCAAGCATTCAGATATTGCCCCAATATGCCATTGTTACCAAAAACCTGTAGCAGTAAATATCCTGGAACAACAGGTGGCAAAACCAAGGGTAAAAACACGAATGTTTCAAACAGTGATTTTCCCCAGAATTCTTTTCTTGCCAGCAACCACCCCACAAGCAAGGCTGGAATCAAATTGACCAATAAACTAAAGACCGCAACCTGACAAGATAATTTGAGGACATCAAGTTCCTCTGCCGACAGAGAAAAAAACATTATTTAGCAGGTAATAACACAGTAAAACCGTATTGTTTAAAAACGGTATTTGCCTGTTTTTTCTGTAAAAATTGATAAAATTTTACGGCGGATGGGTTATTTTTGATGAGGCCTAAAGGATAAATAATCGGTGCATGGGTATTTTCAGGAAATACTCCCACAATTTTAACATCTTTACTAATGGCAGCATCAGTTGCATAGACAATACCTAACTGACATTCGCCTCGGGCAACAAAATTTAAAGCAGCTCTGACATCCTCTGTTTCAACCAATTTGGGCTGAAGTTTTTGCCACCACCCTAATGAAGTAAGTGCCTGTTTTCCATACTTTCCAACAGGAACGCTTTTGGTATCCCCTGTACACCATTTCCCTTGAAAAGCTGTACTTGGATCGACATTTTTATCCATCTTAATATTATTGATTGTCGAATTTTTAGGTGCAATTAAAACCAGTTTGTTGCCCAATAAATTAATACGCTGATTAGACACAATGAGTTTTTTATTTTGCAGATAATTCATCCATTGTTCATCTGCCGAGATAAACACATCTGCAGGCGCACCTGCTTCAATTTGTTTGGCTAAAGTCGATGAGCCTGCGTAGGAGGTTTTAACTTCTATTTTATTTTGTTTCTCAAAAACTTTTTCTAAATCTGCAATCGCATTGGTTAAACTTGCTGCCGCGTAAACGGTGACATCATTGGCTGCATGAGCTTGAATGCTTAACCACGCACTACAACTCAATAGCGTTGAAATTATTATTTTTTTTGTGTAATGAGTTGACATGATGATTGCCTTTTTTTCAATATATTTTTAGAAATATATCGATAATTTTGTAAAAGTACAATCGATAAAATTAAGTAATTTAGAGATAATCGTTGGGTGTCTTTTCAGATTTTAATCAGAAAATTTAACTGCATTCATCAACTGAATAAATAAAAAAAAATGGCCATTTTTCAATGACCATTTCTGATGTTTAAATTATAAAGCCTTTACCATTGATATTTGAATCCAGCCATTGCCTTAACTTCTTTGTAAGATTGGTCTCCAATGGTGTAAGAGATATTACCCCAACCATTCCAGTTATTGCTTGTATTTCCTTCAAAGCCAAGTTTCAACTGATAACGGTTTTCTGGATAATCATTTTCAAAGCGATAAAGATCATTAAACACTAAACCTTGATCTTCATACTGACGTAGCCAGTTAACTTCTACAAATGGTTGAACCTGATTAACTTTGGTGGTATCAACATAAGTCATTCGACCACCTACACGTGATTCAAGTGATTTAGTTGTACTCTTATCAACCTCTAACCCTGATTCATGTGAACTTCCATCAGATCTAAGTTCGCCATAAGTCATTTGAACTTGTGGCTGGAATTGCCATTGTTTCAGTTTATCCTGAGACTCCGAAGCCAAGAATGTATGACCAATTTCTACCGAAACATTAAAACCTTCACTATCGTATTTGGTCGTCTCATATCCATTTAAACCGACTTTATTATCGTCATACCAGTTATATAATGCCCATGCATCCACATAACTATCCAGTGGGCGATCGGAATCTTGATAAATTGTCCCGTAGATACCTGCACTGTAGGCGTTATCAATACTGGCAGATGCTTTTGTCCCTGTACGACGAGAAGTACTGTCAAAATCACTTTGACCAAAACCACCCATGACCCCTAAACGAGCTCGATAATCCTTACCATTATTTTGCCAGCGATCCCAATTGATCACATCAGTACCAATTTGCAAGATTTGGCTATCACCATCCAGTTTTAATTGCTCATTGACCGCATTATAACGAGCGCCATTGACAACGGAACGGAACCAAATCGAGTTTGCGGTATTATTTGATTTTAAACTTTGGGCATATTGTGGCTCACCTAAACGGTCATGTAATGTCATATTAAACATCGACAAAGCATTTTGGTTGGCTAGGTAAGCACCAATAATTGGGTTTACAAAATGGTAGTCTGTTTGATTTTCATTTTCATCTGGAGGAAACACTGGATTATATGAACTTAAGTACCAGCTATCATCTTGGACACCTTTAAACAGTTGATACTCATATATACCAATTGCAACTGGCGCACCTAAAGTAAAGGAACCTTTGTCAGATGTACCCGCAACATCAACAATTTTAATTGCATCTGGCTGTGTGTAAGCACCCTGACCACCCACTGGTTTAACATAAATTGAAGTTGCACCGCCCGCACCTAAAATCACGTTACCACCAACCACCATTTGGTCAGTTTCAGTTTCTTCGAAACCTTTATTTAACACTGTATTGAGATATAAAGAACCGCCATTTGCAGTATAGTTACCATCAATATTGAGTTTGCTTCCTGTGCCTGTTGCACTACCTAAAATAATGCTGCCCGAGTTATTAAAGTTACCTTTGACCAGATAACTGGTTGCTGTGGTTAATTCTTCTTTATCCAACCCACCAACAATGAAAGTACCTTTGTTATTTACATCTCCCGCAATCGAACCATAACCTGCGAAAGTCGCATTTGGAGAAATATCTAAAAGTTTAGACTGTAGATCAACACTTTTCTCAGCAGTTCCAGCAATTAAGCCACCGCTTTGGACGTAGGTATTTCCAGTGTATTTCGCTGAATTTTGAGTCAATTCAACATTGTTTGAACCTGTTTTGAATACATCACCAGTGCCTTGTACGATGTTATTGACAGTCCAATCTTCTGAGCCTGTAAGAGTCAACTTACCTTCATTATTTACAACAGATTGACCTAAATGCTGTGTGGCTGAGGCAGTTAATGCTGCATTATCAGCAATGTTAAAGTTACCTGTAAAGGCATTGTTATCATCAGCAAGCACAACATCTGATGTACCATTAATATTGGCATTGCCATTATTTGATAAATTATTGGCAAAAGTTCCTGATGCATTATTAATATTCAGATTACCCGCAAGATCTATATCACCATCACCCAAACCTTGCGTACTATTAATATTTACAATGGCATCTTTAACAATATTGGTTTGACCGTGATAAGCCTGATTCGCACCATTTACATTGAGCGAACCACCATTAACATTTAAGGTCGCTAATTGATCTGAAGTAATGTGACCATTAACTGTACCACCATTATCAACATTCAATGTTCCCTTATCGAGTGCTAATGTTGAGGTAGTTTCTGTATTGACCTGACCTACATATTGAGTCGTAGCATTGAAGTTAACTTGTGTATTTTCTTTTAAAATCAAATTACTGGTATGTTTATCTTTCTGACCAAGTACAGTATCTCCACCAAGGTTCAGTTTGCCTTTAGCAACCGTTGTTGTTCCAGTATAATCATTAGCTGAATTTGACAGTGTAATTGAGTTATTTGTTGAATTAATCTCAATATTACCAGACCCACCATCTAGATCTGTAATACGTGCTCTAAAGTCTTCACCTTTACCTGTTGATGTTGGTGTCGTCTCCAGATTCAATGTTTCCCCATCTTTAATTGCGACTTGTTGTAAAATGTACGCTGCATAGAGTCCGTCCTGAACACCATTTTCATTATATGTTGATGCGCCTATTCCATAACTACCAATTGCAACAACTGAATCATTCTGGCGAATATCCTGTTTGGAATTAGGCTGTTCTGTAGGTTGGCCTGAAGTTGCATCAATCATATTCACAGTGATATTGGCTGCATCACCCGTTACGCTATTGGTTGCCTGAACCAAAGTCACCAAGTTGATACCATCATCTTGTTCAAGTAGGGTTTTGTTATTGACATCCTCAAGGAAATCATCTTCGTTATAATCATTGTCAAAGCCATTGGTGACCAGATTAACTGTACCATTTTTAGATACATCTAAATCTTTCACCTCAATATGACTATCTAGTTGTTGTTCTTTACTGCCAATAAATGATTTTTCAAAATTTAGTGTTCCCTCATTAAATGTCAGGCCACCCATTTTTTGGACGCCATTATCAGCTTTAACTGTGGCAATACCATTTTGATCCAATTGCAAGGTTGCATTGGTTAATGCTTTTGTATTATCACCTTCGATTGCAAAGGTACCATTACCTAGTGCTAAAGTACCTGTGAAATTATTCTGAGTATAAGCCGCATTTCCAAAATCAAACGCTTTACCATTGGTATCTGTTTTGATTGTACCCGCACCTTTAATACTTTGATCTAACACATAGTCGGAACTAGTTTTGTCAAAGTTAATGAAGTAAGTACCACCTTTGTCCAAATCAACAACATTTGTGGCTACGCCATCCCCCAAAAGTTGTAAATCTACATTGTTTACTTCAAATGTCGAACCATCGGTAACATGCAAGTTCTCGAAATTTTTGACCTGATCTACACTGGTCATTTGATAATAACTATTGTTGAGAGTCAGTACATCATCACCAGTTCCCCCATCAATCTGATCAAACAGTTTACTGCTACCATCTTTAGTTGTATTGATCAGCGTATAACTATCTTTTCCAGAACCTGAACTGATTGTACCGTTATCTGTCCCACCATAGATATTTACGGTATTTGTTCCATTACCTAAAGCAACCTGATTGGTTTTACTCGTGTCTTTCAAGTTAACAATATTATCGCCATCACCCGCAGTAATTGCACCCGAAATAGTGGCACCATTTGAAACAGTGATATTATTTTTACCATTTCCTAATGTTATATCTGCTGTCGTGCTCTTATCCTGAGCTGTAATGGTATTATTACCGTCGCCAAGAGCCAACGCTCCAGTTTGACTATTATTTTGTAGGTTAACAATATTATTACCATTTCCAGCTGATATTTCGTCAACTGAGGCTTTATCTTTAACAGTGATCTGATTATTACCATTACCTGCAGTAATTTTATCTGCTGTACTTTCATTTTCAAGTAATACGGTATTTGCTGCGTCACCAAGCTTCACACCACCCTCAATCTTACCTTCCCCTATATTCTCAACTGTAACAGCGACTGTTTGTCCCGTTGCATCAACTGCTAACGTTCCACCCTTCGAATTAATTTCTCCACTATTTACAAACTTAATAGGAGATGTTGCTTGTGTTTGAGTTAAATCAACCACGGCACTGGTCGTAGAATTTGAAGTCAAAGTACCCGTTTGCTCAATATCTGTAGTGGTTCCTTTAACAACCAAAGCGGATTGACCATCAGATGAATTAATATTAACACTGGTTCCGGATTTAACGGTTCCAGAGGTATTGGTCACAATACCATTACCTCCTTTATCATTCACATTAATGAGCAAGCCTTCTGAACCACGAGTATCCAGATTTGAATTAGACATTGTCGGATTACCAGCCGAATCTTGTCCTTCTAATGTTATACCCGCTGCATTGTCACCTGAAACTGTGATGGTACCTGTTCCACTTAATTTAAAGGTACCAGCGGCATCTCCTGAAGTATTCAAGAAATGGATACCACTGCCAGTTCCATCTACCGCAATATTTGCGTTTTCCGTGGATAGATTAGAACCTGCCATGACACGAATTGCATCAGCACTATTTTCACCTTTAATCACACCCTTACCACCAACGGTCAATGATGCATTTTCATTAAGACGAATCGCTGCTGTGCCATCAACTGCGGTAATATCACTATTGTTACTTACTTTCGATGGTGTATTTGGGTTGGTTTGATAGACATCAATACCAATACCATTAGACTTAATTTGGCCTTCATTTGTTAAAGTACCACCATCGATATACACGCCTGTGGTGTTATTTGCTGTGCTAAAGTCAATAGATCCTTTTTGAACCAATTCACCTTTATTCACAACTTTATAACCAATCGCATTTGCAGCAACAGTAGCATTAGAGCCACTAGAACTTAAAACTGCTTCAGAAATAAGTTTAGCACCGTCCTGACCTGTTTTATTGCCTAAAAGATCATAGGTATTTCCATCTACCGTCGCAACTGTTGCACCGTTTCCTGTCACTGAAATTTTAGTATTTGCGTTCAGTTTGACTTTATCATCTGTACCTGCACCACTATTAATATTTAAGCCTGTCGAATTGTCGCCAACAACATTAATAACTGCCGTACCACTATCAAATGTCGTGCCTTTGGTGGCAACCGTATAGCCATTGGAATTGCTTCCATTTACATTGGCAGTAAGACTTCCTGTACTTCCATCATATGTTGCCCCATTATCTACGCGGAATAATGTGGAAGACTGGTTATCCAAATCAAAATCAGCAGGATCTAAAAACTCAATTTTAGAAGATTGTCCCTGAGAATTTTTACCAGACACCCAAAAAACCACTTGTTGTTTGGCATTCGGATCTGCTGGAACATCAACCTGAGCACCAGCTTCTACAATGATTTCACCGCCTGTACGTGCATATAGACCTGTAGAGTAACTACCCTCAACTGTAATATTTGATCCATTTTTTAAAGTCACTTTAGCATTATCATTTTTAATGCCATACACCCGCGCCGATGCATCATCTTTACCAACTACAGATATATCACCTTCGTTAATGACTTCAGCGCCAGATGCAGCAAAAATACCTGCACTGCCTGAGTTGGTAACATTAATGGTTCCTTTATTTGAAATGCTATTCCCATTTGCTTCTTTAATGTCACCCGCAACCTTTATACCTGCACTATTTTTACCGCCGACATTAATGGTGTCATTATTTACAACTTGTAGATTTTTTACGCCATCCGTACTTTGTGCAATATTGATACCCGCACTATTGACTGCATTTTCAGCAATATTGATCGTACCGTCATTATTAATAAGGACGGTAGTACCAGAATTATCAGCTATAGCACTAATGGCATTGTTTGTATTATTTAAATCTAGATTGTCATCTTTAGCGCCACCAGTGGTAGAAATAACATTCATCTCCCCTTCATTGGTAAAGCTTCCTGAATTTTTAATATGTACGCCTGTTGCTGTCCCCTCAGCAGTGCCACTGGTACTACCTATATTATAAACACCATCTTTTGTATTGGTGGCTGTTGCACCATCTAATACTTCTGTGGCAATACTACGGCTTAATTTATAGTATTCATTTGGATGATTTACGTTAGGACTATTTTTTTCCGCATTACTAATATTAATGGTGCCTTCGTTGGTATAAGTAGAATCAGCGCCTGTGACCTGATCTGCCCAGTTAGTCACATTTTTGCCATTGCTACCTTTAGCGTCAAAAGTAATGACGCCAGTATTGGTAAAGGTTGAACCAGTCTCAATTAAAGCATTTTGAGTATAAGGACTTGCAACAGTAACTTCTCCATTATTATTTACAACCCCTTTATCATGCGCCCATACATTATAAGCATGATGCCAAGTATCACCAATCGCTTCTACATTGCCATTTAGGTTAACCACACCACCCGTATTTGCTTCAAAAATAGCGCGTTTTCCAACCGCTGCTTTCATGGCATCACTAAAATAATAACCTTGAGCATCATAATTTAATGCTAATGGGTCATATTCATAATGATAAATTTTATCACCTGCTTTAAATGCCTTATTAATTTCAGCATCGTAGTCTGTCGCTGCCAATGAATTATTTTTTATCGCGGCAATAAGAGCATTATTATAGCTATCTAAACTCGCTTTGCTGTCAATCGTAAAGCTTTGTCCCTGAAAAGTGATCGTGGAACCAGAAAGCTGTTTGGATGGCCCGAAATCCCCTCCTTTTTTTTCTGCATCTGCTGGATTACTGACAGATTCTGTATACGCAAAAGTAACTTTTATGTCCTGATTTTGATTAATAGTTGCTTTATCTTCAGCAGCAAACAAAGAACTTTGTTTCACCTGACCTGGTTTCCAGTCGATTTTTTCGTCTGCCTTAATATCAAGCGTTGTTCCACTGCCTGTCGCTGTAGCAATTCTTAAATCGACAAAGGGTTCAGTAGGCTGTCCCGTAATAATTTGGGCAGTAAAGTTGGTTGCAGTATCAATATTACCTTGAGTATCAATACCATCAACATTATAAACGGTCGTGGTTCCTGTCGATCCATCTTCTTTTACCCAAGTAATGGTATCTTGCTTTTGAGCCAAGTTCCAATCCTGAAAAGTAGGTAAAGGATTAACCACTGCGTTATTATTCGATTTATCTGTAACAGTTAAAGCACCCAGTTCAGCTAAAGTTGAAGCGGGCTTATATTCAATTGGAATTGGTGTTTTTGGCCCTTCTGGATCGGGTAATCATTTCACAGCATTATTTAAGCTAAATGTATTGCTGCCTGAATTAAATACCTGATTTTTTCCTTTATAACTTGCAGAGTCAGTTGAATCTATACCTGTAACTTTGCCACTTCCATTCTTAATTAAAGCACCTGAAGTATAGGACGGGTTGACTGTTGCATCCGCTGCATATGCGGTTGCTAACCCTCCGACTCCCGATGACATTGCTAAAATCATACTCGCCATTAACTGCTTAGGAACATTGACTGTTTTGCTAGATCGGGTTTTTTTATTGCCTTTTGCTAGCTCAGACACAACAACCAGTTGATTAGTATGTTTATTAAACACGATCTTATATGCTTTATTCATATGTTATACCCTTCGTCTTCTATAGTTATATGCAGTTGTGATTTATGTAATAAAATTATCGGTTATACTTATTTACAAGACATGTAATTTTTTCTTTCGCTATTCCTATAAATATGGTGCTTTACATGTTCTTGTTATTGATAATTTTACCTTCTCAGGATGTATATAAGCTAACACACCTAAACTGTAAAAAAAATATACTATTTTCAAATTTCATATTAAATAAATCATAGCGTTTATAACAAAAAGTTATTGTCAAAGTAGTTATTGAATATTAAATTTTATTATTAAGTTAATATTAAATTAATTTTTAGATTATTTAAATAATATTAGCATGATGTGAAAACCATCATTCGGATTAACAGCACAGATATAGAATACAATTCACATTAAAATTTCATTAAAAATAAATCTTTTACAATTAAAATTATATTTATAGTCCTTAGCATCAGATCAATGCCTTTATAAGCAAATAAAAAAATAGAGGACTTAGCCTTACCTCGAGCTTAGGCATTTCCTTTATCGATGGTACGCATGATTGCTTATGGCATTCGATCCCATATTCTCAAATAATCAGCCATAACATGTGGCCCAAAGGTCACGTTGAATTCTATAAAATTCCCCAAAACGGCAAAAGCATAACAGAATTGCTCTAATTTTGATCTTTCAATTTTTTTTTCATTGAAATAATTTGCCAAAACACACTTTTATTTATATGATAGCCGCCATTGGAAGCGTGGCAGAGCGGTTTAATGCACCGGTCTTGAAAACCGACGAGGGTGTGAGTCCTCCGTGAGTTCGAATCTCACCGCTTCCGCCAAATATCTAAAAGAGCCTTTGTAATTACAAAGGCTCTTTTTTTTGTGTCATTACTCTAATCTAAATAGAACTCATGCTTTATAAATTTGGTTTAATTGAGACCTATTTATGTCATAGAGGTAAGTGTTTAGAATGAATTTATCCTTATTACATTGTCACTGGTGACAGAAGTTAAAAACCTAACTTTTCTCTTATACTTTTTTAAATATTTCAGATAAGCTTAGCTGCTAAATTTGCAACGAGTCCAAGCTCATAATAAATGTAAAAAATTCAGGATTATATTTATATACTTTTTACTATTCCACCACTAAAAGTCTCTTTTTTACTTTAATGCCATTTATTTAAATGCACACAACTTTAATTAATATTTTACACTTTATTTAAAGAATCAACAGTTATATGCATCATAAAAATATCAACACATAAATCAAATCGATAATTATATTAAAATCAGCACTACCATTTTCATTGGTAAAATTTTGATAACTACAGACTATTGAGACAATATCAACTAATTTCTTAACTTGTACTTCATTTATTTATTTCAGACCAATTTTAAGTTTCACTTCAATTTTAAACCTCGATTAATTACATCAACTCCACTTCAGCCTTCGATAGAGATAGCCACTAGATCTTTATTTTTTCGCAATTTCAATCTAATTTTACATCTTATAAAATAAATATATAACAATAGCTTATACAACAAAAAAAGATCTACAATAGCACTACTTTCTTCACTTTTATACTTCAAATTGGACATCTAACAACCCAACTAAAAACTTTTTGCACATCATGTCGATCAATATTTATCTTAATAGGCTTTTTTTCAAAAGAAATTATGACTCTAAACAACAAAGTTAAAGATATTTTCCAATCTAAATAAAAGAATTATTTAACGAATATTACGGATGAATAAAATATTGTAAGTTTACGTGATTAAAAGTAAACAATGCATTTCATCAACAACTAAAATTATTAGTTAATTGTATAATAAAAACTAGTGCCAAAAGATGTAAAAAACCCACCATTTCAAACATATTACTTCATAAAATATTTAACTAAATTTCAAAGAATACCAATTTTAATTGCGATTAATATCACAATTACAAAAAAAGAAATAATTATAAATAATTTACAAAGAAACAAAAAACACATCTAAGATAAAAACAAATACTTTTACTTACCTTTCTTATACATCTCCTTTTTGCTTAAAACTCTAAGCTAAATCTGCTAATGTATTAGGTACATTAGAAACAACAAGCTTTAATAACAACTATTTATTCATCCATAACTAAATTTTATTTATATAGGAAGATCTAACAATGAGCCATAATATTTTACTTCTGACTTGGGATAATTCTTCAAAAGCCTATGAAGCCTATAGTCAGGTCAAAAATCAAATCACAGATAATGTATATCAGCTAGCAGTTATTGAAAGACAAACTGATGGTCAACTTAAAGTTAATGATGGCTATAGCTATACTGCCGGAAATAATACAATTGGTGGTGGCCTTGTTGGAACTCTGATTGGTATTCTCGGTGGTCCATTAGGTATGTTGCTAGGCTTTTCAACGGGCGCCCTGATCGGGTCATTGGTAGATATAGATGATGCAGGAACAGATGAAGCAGTTTTGACTGAAATTAGTAAACTTCTTCCTCTTGGTTCAACGGGTCTACTTATTGATCTTGAAGAACAAGATGAAAATGTAACCGACAGCATTCTCAGAGGCTCTGGCGGGGCGATCTACCGTTGGGATTATGATGTTGTTGAAGCAGAGGTTGAAGCCTCTATTGAGGCGTGGGAACAAGCCAATAAAGAAGCAAATAAAATTTTAAAAGAGCAACGTAAAGAAGAAAATAAACAAAAACGTCAGCAAAAATGGTCTGAATTTAAAGCAAAATTTAAAAAATAATCGATGATCCTTCCTAGGTTTCATTAAATGAAATAGCCGTTCTTATCACTATTCATTTTTTATATGAGTTGTAATGAGAGCGATTATTTTCATTGAAATGTTAGTTCAATTTTAATTTTTAAAATTTAGTGAACTCACTCAGATGAAGTATTCAATGATTTTCTTGCTTTTTTTTAATAGATTAAGCATTCTTAGCTATAAATTATAATAGAACAAAGCCTACACTTTATGTCGTACTCCCATCATGCTGAACCACATTTCATTCAACGCACAGGTTGGCTTCGTGCATCCGTTTTAGGTGCCAATGATGGCATTATTTCTGTGACCAGTTTAGTGATGGGAATGGCAGCCAGTGGCGCAAACACGCACACTTTATTTATTGCCTGTCTGGCTGGTCTAATTTCAGGTGCAACCTCAATGGCTGCGGGTGAATACGTTTCAGTTCAGTCTCAAAAAGATATCGAACATGCAGATTTAAAATTTGAAGCAAAATTACTTGAAAACCATCCACATTTAGAACTCGAAGAACTGACCACTATTTATATTCATCGTGGTTTATCACCTGAACTTGCCAGAGAAGTCGCCATTCAACTCACTGAAAAAGATGCTCTGGAAGCACACGCTCGTGATGAAATTGGAATCATTGAACAAACTGCTGCTCGCCCAATTCAAGCTGCATTATCATCTGCATTATCTTTTTCATTGGGTGCGCTATGTCCAATGTTGGCGATTTTATTCAGCTCAAGTGCGTATACAGCGCAAACGGTTTTAGTTACAGGCATTATTTCCCTGATGATTTTAGGTGCGTTATCTAGCTATTTTGCAGGTACTTCACTTTGGAAAGGTAGTCTTAGAATTACAATTTGGGGGATTTTAGCGATGGCTTTTTCAAGCTGGATCGGTTCATTATTTCATGTCAATCCCATGTAAAATTGACCTCAGATTAAATTTGAAGGAGTAACAAGCATCATGTGGAATTCAGTTTTGGTTTAATTTTGCAAATTTACTCATATCCAATAGCAATGCAAATTGGAGAGTATTTTCCTAAAATAAGGAATTAATGATTCCCCTTTTAATATCGCCCCTATCGAAGCGTAATGTATATGGCGAGCTATGCAACGTACTTAAAAATTTAATATTGGATTGAACTATCCAGCCGTTTCCCTGCAAAATGAATTATTAGTTTGCTCAGGCAAGTTGGCTTAGAAACTGAACAGCTTCATTTTTTTGGCTCGCGTTCATTGATCATCCATGGAGAACTGTTTTGGGGAAATGATTGTTATAGGGTGCTTTACTTTAGACTGGTCAAAATCTATCAACTAAATTACAGAATTTTTTCATTCATATAGCGCCAGTAGCGTTTCGGAACATATTGAATATGCAGTTTGATGTTATTACGTGCATCGATATTCACGCTTTTAAAATAATCTTTCCAAAGTTGATCATATAAGGCTTCATTCTCATCTAATGCCAAATTGAAATCCTGACTAAAACCATTATCCAGATTTTTATCAATATAAGATGCATCTAGCTCAACCTGATGCGTTTGATTTAAATCATAATAAATTCCATAATGCCGTTTTTCATCATAAATTAACCATTTTTGATCCTGATAACGTGCTTTAAAATGCTTTTCAATGAGTGGCAGTACATTAAAATCAGGGCGTACTAAACTGATAAACAGACCTTCTTGGGTTTTCTTGAATCGAACAAAAGCTTCCATACGATGCTTTTCACGACCTACCTGCTTTGTCCATTGGGATACACCGAGCACATCGACATGACCATAGTTTTTTTCAACTGAAAATGAACTTTGAAATACATAGATGGCAAAGTTAAACAAATGCTGAAATGCAATCAATTGCTCAGATAGAAACGTATAATAGAAACGCTTTAACCCTTCTGAAGACAGTTTTTGACTCAAGCCTGTCCAGACACGTTGCGCCTGCTGTTCATGACTCGCAACCAGAATACTTTCTGCAAAAAGTGAGTCTTGTACCTGATGCTCAAGTGCCAGTTGTACGTCAAACTCTTTGAACTGAAATGCTCTAAAAATACAGCTTAACAGTCCAGTCAAACTCCCATCAAACTGATAAATAATCATCTTAGAAATATCATTTCAACCATCATACTATTAAAAACCAAAGCCTAATTGTGGTGAAATCTGTTTGGTATATTTAGACTGACCTGATTGTAAAATTTGTTGGCGAACTTGATGTGGTTGTAAGTCACGTTGAAACTGAGGTGTATCCACACAGCGAATAAAATGCTGCGCTCGGCTATAAGCCACCCCCATGCGTTTCAACTGATCCATTCGTAATGCACCAAAACGTCGTGCCTGAACAATTTTTTTAGCTGATTTCACACCAATACCAGGGACACGCAAAATCATTTTATAATCGGCTTTATTCAAATCGACAGGAAATTGCTCTGGATGACGCAGCGCCCAGCTCAGTTTAGGGTCAATATCCAAGTCTAAATTAGGATGTTGTGGATTGACAATTTCATCGGCAGCAAAGCCATAAAAACGCATCAGCCAATCGGACTGATACAACCGATTTTCACGCAATAAAGGCGGTGCAGAACCTATTACAGGCAAGGCTTTTTCTTGTTCATTGATTGGGATATAACCCGAGTAATACACCCGTTTAAGTTTAAATTCTTTGTAATGATGATCTGCCATCATCATGACATCATAATCTGTTTCGCTGGCTGCACCGACCACCATTTGCGTGGTTTGTCCTGCTGGAACAAACTTGGGAACAGAACGAATTAGTTTTCGTTCATCTTTCAACTGTATTAAACGATCCCGCACGATCCCCAAATCTTTTTGCACTTCGGCATGTGTCTTTTCTGGGGCAAACCGTTTTAATCCTGCTTCAGTCGGCATTTCCAGATTAATACTCATCCGATCTGCATATAGCCCTGCTTCTGTAATGAGTT
This sequence comes from Acinetobacter guerrae, assembly GCF_009372255.1. GTDB lineage: Bacteria > Pseudomonadota > Gammaproteobacteria > Pseudomonadales > Moraxellaceae > Acinetobacter > Acinetobacter guerrae. The sequence continues at coordinate 57,938 of NZ_LXGN01000059.1, read as the reverse complement.
CGGGCGATGCACCTGGAATAGTTTTTAAGTGAATATAGCCATTAAAGTTTTCTTCAAGACGTAACTTTTTTACTACCTGCAACATACGCTCCATAGTATGATCTGCCGATTTAAAAATACCTGAACTTAAAAACAAACCTTCAATATAGTTACGTCGATAAAAGTTAATGGTCAGATCAACCACTTCCTGTACTGTAAATGCAGCACGTTGAATGTCATTTGAACGGCGCGAAACACAGTAAGCACAATCAAAGATACAGACATTACTAAATAAAATTTTGAGCAAAGACACGCAGCGACCGTCTTCGGTATAAGAATGGCAAATTCCTGAACCCGTATTGCCTATACCTTTGTCTTTATTTTGCCGATTACTACCACTGGATGAACAAGACACGTCATATTTGGCAGCATCAGCTAAAATTTGCAGTTTTTCGCGGATGCGATCAGACATGAGTATTACCCCTCATCATAGTTTTAGCTATACAGCATATATTATAAAAAATTGTAGAATGTACTGAATATTTCATGCTGACTAAAACGACATGAGATGTCGTCGTAAATGTAATTCAAATTTACACACTATTATTTAACAACTAAATAACCAACATTATTTGCATCTTTTAAACGATTCACGCTATGGTGATAAAAAAGATCGGGGTTATGAGAATATGTCAATTTTACAGCAACTTGGAATTAAACACCCTATTCTATTAGCGCCGATGGCAGGTGTATCAACACCAGAACTGGCAGCAGAAGTTTCTAACTCTGGTGGATTAGGTTCTCTTGGTCTTGGAGCAAATAATGTCAGTTCGGCTAGAGAACAAATACTTAAAACACAAGCCCTTACAGATGCACCATTTCAGATTAATTTCTTCTGTCATCAACCTCAAGTTTTAAATGAACAGCAAGCCCAAAGCTGGATTGATTACTTAACACCTGAATTTAAACGTTTTAATGCGACACCCCCTCAAACCTTGAATTGTATTTATCCAAGTTTTTTGGACAATGATGATTTTTTAAATCTGACATTGGAAACCAAACCTAAAGCGGTTAGTTTTCATTTTGGTATTCCATCTGCACATCAAATACAAGCCTTAAAACATGCAGGAATCTTAACATTGGTTTCAGCGACAAATCTGACCGAAGCCAAAGCAATCGAAGCCGCAGGAATTGATATTGTGATCGCACAAGGCATTGAAGCAGGTGGGCATCGTGGAATATTTAATGCTGAGATGGATGGTGCAGTGAAAACCGCCGATCTGGTGCAACTGATTACTCAGCATTGTAAAATACCTGTGATTGCAGCAGGTGGTATTATGAATGGTCGTCAAGCCAAACAAATCATAAATTTGGGCGCTCAGGCTGTGCAACTCGGTACAGCTTTTGTGCAATGTAAAACGTCGAATGCCAATGCAGCTTATCGTCAGGCACTTTTGAACCAGCCCCTTACTCAAATCACTGCAAGCATTTCTGGTCGTCCAGCACGAGGGATTATTAACCGTTGGCATATCGAAATGGATCAACCACAACGCCCACCAGTACCCGCTTATCCCTATACTTATGATTTGGCGAAACAGTTACATGCCGTCGCCACTCAAGCTGGAGATCATGGTTACGGCGCATTTTGGGCAGGCAGTAATGTCGCGCAGATTCGTGAAATGGAAGCACGAGATTTAATTAATCAACTGGTGTTAGAAATGAGTGAATAAGCATCATTTGAGCATCTATAAAATTATGGATGCTTCTCTAGCAGCATATATACCAGATCAAGTATAGGACATGTATAGCCTAATGCTGTCAAGGCTGCTGTGATTTGAGCCCGATGGTGTGTACCATGATTAAAAACATGTAATAGTGTCGCAGCAAAAGGTAAACACTTCTGCTCACCTGAGGTCGTTTGATAGTTTAAAACTCCATTTAATGTTACGTCATCTAATTGCTGAATCAACGGAATCCAACGATGACTCTTTGATTCGAGCTGATCAAGCAGCTTTATAATATCGGTTTCTACAATTGCATTTAACCTTAAATGTGGAGAAATAGACTGAGAAAATCGGACATACCAAAGAAAGTGTTCTCCAACCAAAAGATGATTTAATGTTCCAAAGATACTTTTAAAAAATAAGCCTGTATCGCGTTGTAATTCCTTATGAGAAAGCTGTCTTAAACTTTGCAGGAGTTGATGTGTCGCCCAAATATTATATTCTGCTAAAAGCAATAAACTTTGTTTACTGATTTTATATGGGTCTGTCATGTCAGCACACCCTTAACTTATTGCCAATAGGTCGACCTGTTCAACCTGAACATCACTCATGAGATGTCCTTGATCTAGCAGTTGAGTAAAATAAGCCTCTACAACTTTTGCCTGCTCATGCGTACTTTCAACTTTATACATATTTTGGCGAAACTCATTACTTGAACGTAAACCTTTTGTGTACCAAGCAATATGTTTACGAGCAATTCGGCAGCCCGAATATTCTCCATAAAATTGATAAAGCTCATCCAAATGCCCAAGTAGCACCTGTTTTACTTCTGCAATATCAGGTGCAGACAAATGTTGACCTGTTTTCAGATAATGCGCAATTTCCCGAAAAATCCACGGACGACCCTGTGCTGCACGACCAATCATAATGGCATCTGCACCTGTATAATCTAGTACAAATTTAGCTTTTTCTGGGCTATCAATATCGCCATTGGCAATCACAGGAATATTTATAAGTTGTTTTACATCCTTAATCAAATCGTAACGCGCTGTATTTAAATACATATCTTCACGAGTTCGACCATGCAAAGCCAATGCTGCAATACCTGCTTGTTCGGCACGTTTGGCAACTTTTAAAATATTTTCATGACCATTTAAAAAGCCCAGTCGTGTTTTTAAAGTCACAGGAACATCAACAGCGGCAACAACGGTATCTAAAATACGTGCCACTAGATCTTCATCTTGTAATAATGCAGAACCCGCCAGTTTGTTACAGACTTTTTTGGCGGGACAACCCATATTAATATCAACAATTTGCGCACCGTTCGCGACTTGATAGCGAGCCGCTTCAGCAAGCTGTTCAGGATCAGAACCCGCTATTTGCGCCGAAATAGGCGCAAGTTCTCCATCAAAATTAGCACGATATAAACTTTTTTTTGTCATTCTAAGCGTTTTATCTGCGGTCATCATTTCGCTCACTGCATGTCCAGCGCCAAAATATTTACATAGCGTTCTAAATGGACGGTCAGTGACTCCTGCCATGGGAGCAACCCAGATTTGAGTACGTTTCTTTGGATCAAATAAATCTTGAATAACCGTATTTTTTAACATTTTTCAATTTCCACAGATTTCAAGACACTTTTACGCACTTCAGGACTTAAAGATACAAAGGCAGGTGCAAGATAAGATAAATAGCAGTTCAATCAGTAATGCTTCTAAATCGCTTCGATCTAAGACGCACATTTTAGGCCTATATTTTAACCTTAGAACTGCAAGTTGTCTAAAAAGATCATTGTTAAATGCATTTCAGCAAAATAAAAAACACAGCGCTGAAATGAACTGTGTTTTTTATTTAAAATTAAATTGTGTAGTGCTTAAAATAGTTAGAATTTGATCCCTATAAAGTAGGTCAATATCATTATTTTATTTTAGAAATCATAAATTGCTGTAACATTTACACGATTATCAATTCCTTTTTGATCAGCAAAAGTCTTACGTTCTCCATACATATATTCAAGTCCGAAATTGACTGGCTTGACTGGATTATAGAAAATATTGATCCACCCTTCTTTTAACTCTTTATTTTGTGTCGTGTCATTACGTACTAACTTTGCAAAACTGTTGTCATCATTTGCCAGCATATAACCAAAACCAAGTGTTGAACGGATTTTTGGGGTAAATTTATGTGTTAAGCCAATCGTTAACGTATCAAACTCATTCGGCTTCATTTTTTCATTCGTATCAAAGACATATGCATAATTTGACCACAATATATTTTTGGTATCACCTTTAATATGGTTATAGTCAAATCGAAGTAAAGTATCGCTTGTTATTTGGTATTTTCCGCCAAAAGCCGCGCCCCAAGATAAAAAATCGTCGCCATTCCCAAAAGTTGTGGCTTTTTGAGTAAAAAATATACGTCCTGAAAGCATAGAACCATTTTCAAATTTATAATTAAAACGACCAACCGCAGAAGGCATTTTCAATTTTGCATTTGGATCTGTTTTAAAATCCTGCGTACCCGAGGTTGTCACTGTTTCAGCTTTTGGATCTTCTAAACTTACTGCCAGATTCATATTTTTATCAATAGGATAACTATATTTAATTTGGGCAACACGTGTTAGAGAACCACCCACAGATAAAGAAGCATCTACAGTTTCAGGAAAATACTCTATTGCGTTAAAGTTTGACCATGTTTGTCCAACTAACCATTTATCATAAGTTAAATAAGCATGTCGGATACGAAACGTATCGCGCCCCGCCCCGCCAAAAAAATCCATTTCAACTTTTCCACCTAAACGGTACTTACCCAGATTTGGCGTGGCAAAATTAAAACCAAAACGTGTTGCATTTAATGTGCTGAGAAATTTATCTGAGTTATGACTTTCATTTTCAGAGCCTTTCAGAGGTACCGAGCTAATATAGTTATACATGGTATTTGGGCCTTTCATCTGATACGTTCCATCGGCTCGGACATTTCCATATAATTCAATTTCAGCTCCTCCTTTAGTGATCATATGTTTTAAATCTATGGGAGATGATTGAGCTAGATTTTTCTGATCGTCTTCTTTTTGTTTTTGCTGTTCCATTTTTAGTTCTAAGGCCTGAACTTGTTGCTTTAACTCGGCCAGTTGCTCTTCCATTGTTTTAGCATGACTTGGCAATGTAATCAGGATCAATCCCAAACCAATTGCATGTTTATATATCAAAATATGCGACCTTTTCATCTCAAACTCCATTTTTGAGGCACAGAAATACATCAATCTCAAAACTTATTGTTTTAAGATTGTGTGGATTGAATCGAATAAAATTTCCCTGAAATACTTTAAAATTTGAAATCAGGGCATCAACGGGAAAATGATTTAAGTGATAGAAACCATAGATGTGCTAATCATTTCTCTCAGTTTAAATTTCTGGATTTTGCCAGAAGGCGTCATTGGAATTTCATTCCAGATTTCAAGACGTTCAGGAATATATTGAATTGCTAAATTATGTTGTTTTAGAAAATCGCTTATTTCTTTTAAATCGATAGAAGCACGATGTTCTTTAAGTTTAATCACTGCACAAGCACGTTCGCCCAAACGATCATCGGCATAAGCCACCAATGCTACGATCGCGATGTCTGGATGCTGATATAACAGCGATTCTATTTCTGCAACAGGGATATTTTCTCCACCTCGAATGATGACATCCTTGTTACGCCCACAAATGCGGATATAACCTTGTTCATCTTTATACGCCAGATCGCCCGTTTCAAACCAGCCGTTTGCATCTGTATCGTTCAAATGAGGGCGTTTCAAATAACCTGCAAAACCTGAACAGCTACGAATGACTAAACGTCCCGCTTCGTTGGATAATTTTTCCTCTCCATCTTCATCCAAAATTTTTACATCAACGCCAGACAGTGGCAATCCATCCGTATTGAAAGATCGTTCATCTTCATCTTCTGGGCGAGTCATGGTAACCGCACCGCATTCAGTCATTCCCCATGCAGAGATCACTTTGACTCCCAAGCTTTCTCGTGCCTTTTGCACCAATGGACTTGGAATAGGTGCGCCCGCACATAAAAAAGTTTTCAGCGATTGTAATTGGACATGCACATTGGCATCTGAATTCGATAAATCATTTAAAAATGGCGTCGATGCCATAGTAAATGTTACTTGATGCTTTTCAATCAATCGCGCAGCTTGTTCTACATCCCACATATCTTGTAAAACGACTTTCGCTTTGAGTTCGACAGGCATGATCAAACCGTACATAAAACCTGTTTGATGCGCCATTGGAGATGCCATAAGAATCACATCATCTTCGTTCAGATGTAAGCGCTGTGCATAAGGAATGATATTGGCAAATAAAGTATTTGCAGTATGCATCACTCCTTTTGGCTCTCCCGTTGTACCAGAAGTGAAAATTAACTGAGCAACATCATCTGCAGTAATATGAACATTATTTAATTGATCGAGTGCTTGCGGATTATTTTCAAGCCCATGATCAATGAATAACTTTTGATAGCTATTTTCACTTTCGCCATTGACCACCACGATGTGGTTTAAACTCGGAATTTTAGCTTGAAGTTGATTGGCTAATCTTTCATGATCAAAATTACGAAACTTTTGTGGAACCACGAAAATTTTAGATTCCGCGTGTTTCAACATAAATTCCAATTCACGTTCACGAAAAATCGGCATTAAAGGATTAAGTACCGCGCCAATGCGTCGACAAGCCATATAAAGCAGTGAAAACTCCCACCAGTTTGGTAACTGACAGGACACAACATCTTGCTTTTGGACACCCAATGCTTGTAAACCTAACGCAATTTTATTACTGATTTCCAATATTTCACGATAGCTAAAACTGGTTTCAGACTGATCAGCCGTTTTAAAACTGATTAAACCAATCTTATCTGGAAACTGCTTAACCGCCTCATCTAACGAATCCAGAATAGTTTTATTATACCAAAGACCACTTTTGAGCATTTTATCCCGACGTGATGGGATAAGAACCGTATCGAATTCCATTCTTCTAATCCTTTGTTATTATTTAAAGCAGCATAGATTGTGCAATCTCAACCATTTTTAGTTTTTTTCAAAAGCAAAAACTATTCCTTCTGAAAATTGAACAATCTATTTCTACTCAAACTTTTATGCTGGAACAGCTTTGCGTCCTGCTTTATGTCGGGCAATTATCGTCTTCATGATTTGCGCTGTTCCATCACCAATTTGAAAACCCAACACATCACGCAATCGTTGTTCCATCACACCACGATCGTATCCCGCATGACCAAAGGTCAATAGACATTGATGGACAACATCATAGGCTAATTTTGGCCCCCACCATTTACACATTCCTGCTTCTGAAGTATGTGGTAAGTGATGATCTTTAAGCCATAAGGTTTGCAGACAAAGTAATCGTGCTGCTTCTACTTGTGTTTCATAATCTGCCAAAGGATGAGAAACGCCCTGAAAAGCAGTGAGTGGTTTACCAAAAGCTTCGCGCTGTGCAGCATATTCCCATGCTTCATCCAAAGAAACACGAGCAACAGCCAACACCTGTAAACCAATCAAGGCACGAGAAAAATCAAAACCTTGCATCACCTGAACAAAACCTTTGTTTTCTTCACCCAAACGATGATTCACAGGGACTCGCACGTTATCAAAGAAAATTGAGCCACGACCAATCGCACGTTGCCCATGACAGTCAAAACGTGTCGTGCTAATACCCGGCAAATCCATAGGAACTAACAAAGCAGTGATACCATGCGCACCTGACTCAATGCTGCCTGTACGACCAAAAATTACCGATGCATCCGCTTGGTCTGCCGCTGAAATTGAGGTTTTTTCACCATTTAAAACATATTCATCGCCATCACGCTCAATTTTTAAGCGTAAATTACCTGCATCTGAACCACCACGCGGCTCTGTAAGGCCAATAGCAAAAATCGCCTCACCCGCAGTTAATTTTTCTAACCACGGACGCACCACGTCGGGATCACCATGTTCTGCCAATATCTGACCATTTAAGGAGGCAAGCAAATTGACATAGGAAAAGCTTAAATCAGCTTTGGCAATCGCTTCATGAATCACGCCTGCAGCCAGACGACCCATGCCTTGACCACCATATTGTTCTGGTAACTCAGGGGCAATAAAACCCATTTCACCCATTTTTTTGACCAGATCCCGATCAAATACACGGCTTTGATCTCGTTCTAAAAAACCTGGAGCAATATATTTTTGAGCAAATTTATCAGCTGTTTCTGCCAAAAATTCTAGATCTTCCGAAATATAAGGATTCTTACTCATCTTGATTGCTCCTTATTTAAAGTATTTGCGGAATTCAGGTTGACGCTTTTCTTTTAGAGCATTAACCCCTTCACGGGATTCTTCAGTGTCGTAATACAGTTTCAAGGCATACATGCCCATGCCTGCAATACCTGCCTGATGCGCGGTATCCATATTGAAACTACGTTTAGCAATCGCCAATGCTGTTGGACTACGCTGACACAGTTCTTCACCCCACGCCTGAACTTCTGCATCAAGTTGCTCTACAGGCACACATTTATTGGCGAGACCGATTTCCACAGCTTCTTGACCAGAATAACGGCGACACATATACCAGATTTCACGAGCTTTTTTCTCACCCACTACACGTGCAAGAAACGCAGTACCGTAACCGGGGTCGACCGAGCCCATTTTTGGCCCAACCTGACCAAAAATCGCTTTTTCAGAACAAATGGTTAAATCACAAATTGTAGCCAATACATTGCCACCCCCAATTGCATAACCTTGTACACGTGCAATAACGGGTTTAGGCACATCACGAATACAGTTATGCAATTCTTCCATCGGTAAACCAATGGTGCCACGCCCATCATAATTCCCATCATGTGCAGACTGATCACCACCAGTACAAAATGCTTTTTCACCCGCACCCGTCAACACGATTGCACCAACCTCACGGTCATAACCTGCGCGGTTCATGGCTTTAATAATTTCATCACAGGTTTGTCCACGAAAAGCGTTCATCTTTTCTGGGCGATTAATCGTGATCCATGCCACACCGTTTTTCACTTCGTATAAAATATCTTCAAAATTCATTTTTCTAGTCCCTTTTTAATATTCTCAATTCAAATCATGTCGTGTTAACTATTAACCACTCATGGTTAAACCGCCCGAAACACTCAATACTTGTCCTGTAATAAAGCTCGCATCATCACTTAAGAAAAAGGCAATTGATGACGCTAAATCGTCAGGCTGTCCTAAACGTCCCAATGGAATAGCGCGAGTAAATGCTTCACGTAGTTTTTCAGGGTTAGATGCGCCTTCTGTCACACCAGCGAGTAAAGCGGTATCTGTTGGTCCCGGACAAATGACATTAATGGTAATGTTGTTACGTGAATGCTCTCGCGCCAAAGTTTTGGAAAAAGACAGAAGACCACCTTTACATGCAGCATAAACTGCTTCACCTGATGAGCCGACACGTGCTGCATCTGACGCGATATTGACGATACGTCCAGAATTTTTTTCAATCATGAATGGAAGAACGGCATGATGCATATTGAGCATACCCACCAAGTTAATCTGAATTAACCGCTCCCATTCAGCCGCATTAGTTTTAATGAAAGGCTTGAAAACATCCCATCCTGCATTATTGACCAAGCCATCAATTGCACCCAATTCTTGTTGCGTCTTTTGTATCGCCTGATCGACAACTTCACGATTCGTAATATCGCACTGCACTGCAAGCGCTTTACCGTGATTCGCTTGAATATCTGCTGCCAATGCTTGTGCAGCGTCTAAATTCATATCTAAAACCGCAACTTTTGCACCTTCTTGTGCAAGGCGTTTACAAGTTGCTGAACCTATACCGCCTGCACCACCAGTCACAATAATGACTTTATCCTGTAATCCTTTCATCTTTTTTCCCTTTGTCTTTGTTCTGAATTTAGAATAAATATTCAACGTATTTATGTCAATATATTTACATAAATTAAATTATGATTCATTACAACCTCATGTATTTAATGGAAATTAAATTTTATTTAAATCACCATATTTACACATATCTTTAAAATATCTATATTTAAGATTGACAAAATTGGTGTTAGATTTATGAAGAAGCAATCCAAAATGAATACAAGGTTTAAACGGCTGAAAAGTGGTTTTTCTCACGTCTTTTTTTAAGAAGTTTTAATTCTGTCGATTTCTTTTATTTAAATCACCCAGCCAGACCTACTTTAGAATGATGAATATTTTGAATTGATTATTTTAATTCGGGTATGATGCCTTTAGTCAGGATCCTTGAGATGCAAATGAATCACACACAACAAAAAAATTATGATCCAGCATTATATTCAATCCACAACCGTTTGTTTTTTAGACTATTTCAAGTTGGAAATGCATTAGATCGACAATGTTTTAATCAACTGGGCATTTCACCTGTACATTGGTCTGTACTTGGTGCTTTATCGCGCCCTCATGTCAAATCTGGAATGTCTTTTTCAGATTTAACCGAATATCTCGGTGTGAGCCGTCAAAATTTGACACTTATATTAAAACGACTGGAACGTGATGGTTTAATAGAGCGCTTAATTGATGATCATGATCGGCGGGCAAAAATTATTGCCCTTACTGAAGCTGGACAGCAAAACTGGGAGAGCTTACAAACTCAAATTTTTAACTTTTATCATCAGGCTATGGATGGAATCGCTTTTGATGATGCTGCGACTCTCATTCATTTACTCAACAAAGTTAACGAAGGCTTAAACAAGATTAAGATTGAAAATTTTAATCAAAAAAATATGAATAATGCGCAAGATAAATCTGATTAAAATCAATTTTTTGCTACTTTTTACATGATAGATCATTTAAAATCGAAGCGCAGCATATACATAATATCCATGTATTTTCTAACCAACCTAGTATACTGCTTCTGTCTTTTAGCTCATCTTTTTATCAAGGTGCTTTGCTTGCATGAATAACCCTTTTCAATCTGGTTTTTACTTGAAATCATTAAGCACGATTGCTTTGAGCCTTGCATTGGCTGGATGTGGGGATGGCAATTGGTGGTCTCAAAAAGATGAACCTGAATTTAAACTTGAACAAATTAAACGTGTCATCCCAACACGAGTGAATGGTCGTGAATCATGGGCGAATGATATTAACGACATTATGGGAAAATTAGGCATTCCTAAAACCAGAGAAAATGTTTGCAGTATTGTTGCTGTGGTTGATCAAGAATCTAATTTCGTTGCAGACCCAGTGGTGCCAGGTTTAGGTGAAAAGGCTGTTAGGGAAGTTAACACACGACTCAATGAAAAATTTGAAGAAAAACTAGGAACCACAATCGGTGGTCAAGTTGCAGGTTATTTTGAGGATGTGCTTAAAAACCAACCTTCTCCAGATAATAATTATATGAGCCAAATGCGTAAAGTTCGTACAGAACGTGATCTGGATTTGCTATATCGTCAGATTTTTGACTTTATGGCAAGCCATTACCATGTGAGTGCATTAACAGGTGCAGCTAAACTGGTTGGGCAGGATATTGGCGAAAAAATGAACCCCATTACCACACTTGGTTCTATGCAAGTACTGATTACCTATGCACAGGATCATAAACGTTCACGTATGAATACCAATGAATTACGTGACGATTTATATACGCAATATGGTGGCTTATATTATGGAATTCATCGTTTAATGATGTATCCTGCCGATTACGATAAGTCAATTTATCGATTTGCTGATTATAATTCGGGTATGTACTCTAGTCGTAATGCAGCGTTTCAAAGTATGCTGAATGATTTAACCCCCAAAGAACTTGATTTGGATGGTGATTTGCTGCTTTACAATAAAGATGGTAGTCCCCGTGCAGTACTTAGCCAATCTGAAAAAGAATTGATTTCTGTATTTGCTCAAAATAATGTGTTGGTTACACCACGGCAAATTCATTTAGATTTAAAAAAAGAAAAAGAGAAATCTTTTGAAGATACACAAACTTATATTGCTGTAAAAAAATTGTATAAGGCAAAAACAGGCAAAGAACCGATTTATGCCATTATGCCGCAAGTCATTATTTCTGGACCAAAATTAAGTCGAGATTACAATACCAACTGGTTTGCCTCCCGAGTCAATGGAAGATATGAAACATGTATGCAACGAGCGAAACGAATAAAAATATAAATCTCGCCCTGTTCGATTTTGATGGAACGCTATGCACCAAAGATAGTTTCACTGGTTTTATTTTTTATACATTATCTAAAAGGCATATCGTTCGTAAAGGCATAAAAATTCTTCCATGGATTCAAGCCTATTATTTGAAACTTTACCCAGCCGATGCCATGCGTGCCAAACTTTTTGCCACCATGTTTAAAGGTAATTCAGCAGAACAATTACAACAGTTGGGTCAGGAATACGCGCAGACTTTACTCAAAAACCTAGATTCAAAATTATTACAACGTCTATTACAACATCAAGCGCAAGGCGACAAAGTTGTTTTGGTCTCTGCTTCAATCGACTTGTATTTAAAACCTGTGTGTGAACTTCTCAATATTGATCTGATTTGTACTCAGGTCGATATTCATCATGGAATAATTACAGGCGAGTATTCCACACCTGACTGTAGTTCTGAACAGAAAAAAATTAGGATTCATGACGCTTATCACCTGAATGATTACGCGCATGTTTACGCATATGGCAATAGCTATGAAGATTTAGAAATGTTTAGTCTAGCAGATAGTTGTTATATGGTCGGCGAAGACCAACACCTTCCCAAACTTGCAGATATAAAAAAACTCGCCTAAAACGAGTTTTTTTATTTTAAATTTTAATAAATCGCCATATGGTTGCGATGAATCATCTCTAAAGAACGCGCTTCACCCAAGACTTGGTACACCTTATCCGAGACTAAACCTTTAATAATATCAGCAGATTGCGAGCTAAAGTTGACTCGTCCAACGGCAATACGTTTACCTGATTTGTCCACACATTCAACCACATCACCACGGTCAAAATGCCCTTCAACCGCTTTAACACCAACAGGCAACAAACTACGATGACGTTGTTTAATCGCCTCAACTGCACCATCATCAATAATTAAGCGGCCAGCGGTTTGCAAATGTGCTGCTAACCATTGTTGATGCGCCGTCATACGATCTTTATCTGTACTAAATAAAGTACCCAACATTTCACCAGCCATCAAACGTGATAAAACACGATCGCTTTCACCACTGGCAATCAGTGTTGGACAGCCCGATTTAGCAGCAAGACGTGCAGCACGAACTTTAGTGACCATACCACCACGACCAAGCACACCACCGCCACCTGCCATTTCAAACAAGCTATCATCTAAAGCACGGACTTCAGTCAGTAGTTTAGCATCTGGATTGTTGCGTGGATCGGAGTCAAACATACCTTGCTGATCGGTCAAAATGATTAACAAATCTGCATGAACCTGACCCGCCACCATTGCCGCCAATGTATCGTTATCACCAAAACGAATTTCATCGGTAGATACCGTATCATTTTCATTAATGACTGGAATCACGCGCCAGTCAATCAAGTTTTGCAAGGCATCGCATGAGTTTAAATAACGACGGCGATCCGCAAGATCATCATGTGTCAAAAGCACTTGCGCAGTCTGGATATTATGCTTTTCAAGCACACTCGACCACGTATGAATCAAGCCCATTTGACCAATGGCCGCACAAGCTTGCAGACTGGGTAGATCGGTGGGTCGGCTCGCGAGTTTCATGCGCACCATCCCTTCTGCTACAGCACCAGACGAAACCAAAATAATTTCGTGTCCAGCAGTGTGTAGATCGGCAATTTGCATTGCCCAATGCGAAATTGCATCTAAATCTAAACCTTGCCCATTTGCTGTAAGTAGAGATGATCCGATTTTAACAACGATTCGTTTGCACTCATTGAGCTGACGTTGCCCATCCACCACTTCTATCATGTTTTCCTCAAATTATTTTCCCTCTTGCGAAGCGACAATCGCTTCTCAGGAGGAATTAAAGGGGCTTTTTAAAAAGTCTAATTGTGTACGTTAGTTAGTCACGTACATAAATACTTTCTACATCGTTATCATCATCTTCGTCATCGAAGTCATCATCGTCTTCGCCAGCCAGTAAGCCTTCCAGACGTTGTGCTCGACGCATGTTACGATACGCTTCTTTTGCCGCGATGGTTTGTTCACGTGTTTCAGCTTCAAGCTGTTCACGGAATGCTTTTACCTCTGCTGCATATTCAGGATCTTCAACTTCGCGTTCACGTTGTTGTTCAATCTGATCCATCAAATAATACACCACAGGTTTTGTCCCTTCTTCTAATAAACCCGAAGTTTTAAAGACTGGACCTGTCCATTGCAACTCATCAATAATATGCTGACACCATTCGTCACGGCTGTCTTCATTCAATTGATCAAGCTTGTTTAAAACCAAAACAATTGGAAGTTTGGCTAAAGTCGGAGAAAATTTTTCTAACTCGGCGACAATCGCTTTGGCATTATGCACTGGATCTGAACCGTCTATCGGCTGTACATCCACGATATGCAACAGAATACGAGTACGCGCCAAATGCTTCAAGAAACGGATTCCAAGTCCTGCACCTTCTGCTGCACCTTCAATCAAACCTGGAATATCAGCCATTACAAATGAGCGATGACGATCGGCATCGACCACCCCCAGATTTGGTACCATAGTCGTAAATGGATAATCTGCAACTTTTGGTTTTGCCGCACTGACTGCACGAATAAAAGTTGATTTACCAGCGTTAGGCATACCTAGCAAACCGACATCGGCCAATACTTTAAGCTCTAAACGAATTTCACGAAATTCGCCTTTTACGCCTGTGGTAAATTTACGTGGGGCGCGATTGGTCGAAGATTTAAAATGGGTATTACCCAAACCACCATCACCACCATGTGCAACTAAAACACGCTGACCATCCTTGACCAAATCGCCAATAATATCGCCTGACTCTGTATCGACGATGGTTGTTCCAACAGGAACTTTTAAAATAACCTCTTCACCGCCACGACCTGAACAGTTCGCACCTGAGCCATTTTTTCCACGTTCTGCGCGGAATTTACGGGTATAACGATAGTCTACCAGTGTACTGGTATCATCATCAGCTTGAATGTATACACTACCACCACGACCACCGTCGCCGCCATCAGGCCCACCAAACGGTACAAATTTTTCACGGCGAAAACTGGCTACGCCATTGCCACCGTCGCCAGCCTCTACGGTAATGACTGCTTCATCAACAAAGCGCATGTGCCAATCCTCTAAAATCTCTAAAAACCGCCTATTCTGCCATATTTTACTAAAATTCTCGAATAGAAAATGCAGACAAACTCTGAGTTTGCTAAAAAAATACTAAGCTCGAATAAAAACCAAGACCTAAAAAATGAAAATTGAGACTAATTTCTAGGGATGAATATTCTTTAATGGTAACTGCATCTGCATATCGAGGTTCGCTTGTGTAGTTTGTACCGAGTTATACATCACCGCCTTAAAAGTCGCAATTTTACGCATGGTCATTGGATCATTGATATTCAGCGTTGGTTTAAACTGATGCTGCACATTTAAATGTACAGGCTCACTAAACTCAAAATACACAGGACCACTAAATGAAATTTTGACAGGTAAGGTATAGCTGCGCTTTAACTGAAATGGCACATCAAGTTGAATTGGAATCGCCAGTTTTAAAGGAAATTTGGGTAATAATTTATTTTGATAGATCAGATCAGTTGTCGTTTCAAGCGGCATCGTTTCATCAATTTTCAACATCGTAGAATAATCGATATTTACCGTAATGGGCGTTTCGACTTCAAAGCTTAAATCGGCCAGATATTTACCACGTAGCGGTAAATTTAACTGGCGATTGATATCAATAGTAGTATCTAGTTTGCCTATCGATCGAGTTTGCAAATAATTTCCTACATGGATTTTAGTTGGAAGTGATTCTGGTAAATGAATCTGGGCATGGTGAGAAGACACTGAAACAGAAGCCAGTATATTCAAATAAAGCCAAAATAAAATCGCAACTAAGATCACAACACACACAAAAAGAACCAAGGTGCGTTTAACTGAAGCAAAAATCCACATCTGCCCTATTCCTTGTGTTGAGGTAACGCAGAAATATTTTTTGAAGAAGAAGCGTCAGTATCACCAACTTTTTGTAGGCGTACACTCGACAATGGAATTTTGAGTTCGCCCTGCTGAATTTTAATTGGCAAAGTATTTTGAACATCTACCGAAGCAGCCAAAGCCGTTTCGATCGGCACATTCAAATGGCCACTAATGGGAATATTGGTTTTTAGTGTAGTATCCAGTGGGATATTTAAATTTTCTTTTAATACTGTTCGCACAGGCGCATCAAATTTGAGATGCACATTTTGTTCTAGCGGAACCTGTATATCTATGGGTACATTCAGTTTGATTGGAATTGTGCCTTTCAACGGCAAGGTAATATCTTGACCCAATACTTTGACTTGAACTTTAGTGTCAATCGGTAAATCCTGATTAACTTTTAAAATCTCTTTGACAGGAATAGACGTTTTAATCGGAACCTGATTATCAAAATAAACCCGCGGAGTCAGGGTTTGGGTCAGCGGAATATTCAGATTTTCTTTAATCGGAATCGAAGCATTCACACGCCCCGTCACATCCACATCCAGCGCATCCTGAATTTTAACTTTGGCCTGTAATGGTTCTTGTAGATCAATATTAACAGCCTGATTTTTCAACGGAATATAAATATTAAAATACTTAAATACCCAGATGGCGATCGCAACTCCAATCAGAGTTGCTAATACAATAAAGGCTAATCCACTCAGCACACTTCTAACTTGCAATGCTCTATCCTTAAATGACACATTGTTTTATTTCTTTGAAAGCACAGTGTTTATGATTTATATGAAAGATTCATCATTGATTTTGTATCTATGAAACACGATGAGGTTTTACAAAAAAATCGATATAAAAAAGCTCAGTCGAAACTGAGCTTTTTTATAAAACAACATAACCTAGAAATTAAGCTATTGTTTCAGAAGGAACTTTTGGATAGCTTACGCCACACATTTGTTCAGCAATACGCAATACCTGACAGCTATAACCCACTTCATTGTCATACCAAACATAAGCTGTTAAACGGTTACCAGATGTAATGGTTGCTTGAGCATCAAATACGCCCGCAGTACGTGAACCAATAAAGTCACTTGAAACCACTTCAGTTGAATTGGTATAACCAATTTGACCTTGAAGATTAGAGTTAATTGAAATTTGACGAATATATTCATTCACTTCGTCACGATCAACTTCTTTATCTAATGTCAAATTCAAGATCGCAAGAGAAACGTTTGGTGTTGGTACACGTACAGAGTTACCTGTTAATTTACCTTTTAACTGTGGCAATGCTTTCGCAACCGCTTTAGCAGCACCAGTTTCGGTAATTACCATGTTCAAAGTTGCAGCACGACCACGACGATCCGCTTTATGATAGTTATCAATCAAGTTTTGGTCATTGGTAAATGAGTGGACAGTTTCAACGTGACCATTTAACACGTGATATTTTTCATCCAACACTTTTAAAATTGGGGTGATGGCATTTGTCGTACAGCTTGCAGCAGAAATGATCTTGTCTTCATCCAAGATATCTGTGTTATTTACGCCGTATACAACGTTTTTCATTTCGCCTTTGCTTGGCGCAGTCAACACGACACGTGCAATACCCGCACATTTCAAGTGTTGGCTTAGACCTTCAGCATCGCGCCATTTACCCGTATTATCAATCAATAACGCATTGTTAATACCATACTGGGTATAATCCACTTCACTTGGACTAGATGCATAGATCACTTTAATATAGTTACCATTCGCAATAATTGCTTCATTTTCTTCATCGACAGCAATTGTACCTGCGAAAGTACCGTGAATAGAGTCACGACGTAATAAAGAAGCACGTTTCGCCAAATCGCCATCAGAAGATTTACGCACAACGATTGCTTTAAGGCTCAAACCACGTCCTAAACCAGATTGGCTAATGATTAGACGTGCCAAGATACGACCGATACGACCAAAACCGTACAAAACAACATCTTTAGGTTGTTCAGAAGTTGCATTGCCTTTGATTGACTCAACAGCTTGAGATACAAATGCATTGATATCGCCGCCTTTTTCTTTGTATTCAACGGCAAGCTTACCAATATCAACTTCAGCAGAACCAATGTTCTCAACTTTGGCCAATGCTTCTAAAATTGGGAAAGTATTTACAACTGAAAGTTCAACATCTACAACGCGAGTACGACGATGCGTTTTTAAAATCTGAATCACAGAGCGGTTGATTAAAGAACGACCGTAAACAGAAACGACAATATTTTTTTCACGGTATAACTGACCGATTAACGCAATCATATGTTCCGCAATTTCTTCGCGGTTTTTCCAACGACCTTGGTGTTCCGCGTGTAGGGCGATGATAGTGTCTTTGCTCACAAATACGTCCTCTAATGATTAATTTCTAGGCGTGAATTTCAAAACCCCATAATTGTAAAGGAATTATCATCAAGATTGAATCAAAAGCTGATCGTGTCGGTGATATTTTCAATGATATTCACTATAAATTTATAAAATACTTATGATTTTTTATTTTAATTTTTCAATTATTTCCCAAAAAGTCGATTGAGCTTTAACTTTTATATCGATTTTTTTGATCACAACATTTATTTCAATAGGTCTAATCACCCCAATTTGCTGTTAATTTATTCAACTTTCATCTTGCAAGCGCTTCTGATAATGCTCAACATTTCGCTCAAGCGCGCGTTTATTTTTTTGTTGTCGATAAAGATGCCAAATGCCTTCAACCACCAATAAAGATACAGCGCACCAAATTGGAATATAGGTGTACCATTCTTGCGGCGTAATTTTTTCACCCAAAGCCAAAGAAGCCAATGCCAATAAAATAGGCTCAAGATAACTCAATAAACCAAAAAGAATCATCGGTAAAAAACGACTAGCTAAAATGTAACTCCCCAAACCAATCGCACTGAGGACACCAAGCCCAATGAAAACCAGTAACATCAATGGTTGATGCTGCAACAGCACCAATGTACCTTGCCCGCTTTGAATAAAATACAAAGCAACAGGTAAGATAATGACAATATCCCACCAAAAACCGCCCAAATTATCTGTACCAATTTTTTTACGCAATAAAAAATAAGCTGAATAGCCAAAAGCCACTAATGCAGTTTCCCATGCGATAGAACCTAAGCGGAAAATTTCGTGACCAACACCCACTACCGCGAAAATAACGGCTGCTATTTGAAATTTTGAGAGTCTTTCACCATAAAATAAACTGCCACTCAGCACTAAAACCAAAGGCAGCAAAAAATAGCCCAGTGAAACCTGTAAGCCACGCCCATTCATCGGGCCCCATAAAAATAGCCAAAGCTGAATCGAGGTCAAAACTGAGGATAAAATCAGGACTAAAAGAAAAGCAGGTTGCGCCAAAATTCGCTTAAAAATAGTTTTAATATGAACCAAATCACCCAATAACCACATAAGCAAGGTTAAAAAAGGCAACGTCGCTAACATGCGCCAACCAAAGGTTTGTTCGCCATTTAAACCAGTTAATAACTTGGTGTAAAAATACAGCACACCAAAGGTCACCGATGCGATAACCGACAATATTATGCCCTTAAACATCCCGACCTCTTATATTAATGCGCGAAAAATATCTGAAATATCAACCTATTAAAAAATGAAAAAACCATGCGTAAGCATGGCATTTTCATTTGAATTATAAACATTATTTTAGCGTATGCTGAGGGCGAATAATATCATTTAGTTGGTAACCTAGTGATTTTGCATAGTTCAAATATTCATTGACAATATCTTCAGAAAGATCGGGCGTTCTGGACAATACCCATAAATATTTACGTGAAGGTTCACCCACTAGCACAGTTTGGTAATTTTCATCAAGTTTAAGGATCCAGTAATCGCCACGCGCAACTGGAACCCAACGTACAGCTTCAGGTAAAAAGCTAACTTTTAATTTTGTATTAAAAGGAGGATTTTCAACAAAAGCCTCACCAACCGATTGTTTAAGTTCACCATCTTTGCTATAGCATCGGTTATCTAGACTCACATTACCATTTTCATTTAAGGTATAAGTCGCGGTAATATCTCTAGCACATTTATTTTCAAAGAACATCGGTTTGCGTGCAATTTCGTACCAGACACCCAAATACTTATCTAACTCTACTCGCTCCACGGTAGGTAACGGTTTACTTTGTGCATAAGCGACAGTCGCTACAGCTAAACCTGTCAATACAATCCCGCCCACTGCAATTTTGGTTAATCTCCAACTGGCTTTTGGGAGATTCTGTTTTAATGACATTTGTATTCCCCTGTTCAGTGCCTGATTTAATCATCATCAACTTAATCAACATTAGCCACATTAGCTTGTTTTATATGCAAATTATGTATAAATATGTAGCAATTTACACAGAGAATAGTGTCCAGATTTATTGCAACATCTGTGCTTTTAAACGCACGATTTCATCGCGTAAACGCGCCGCTTGCTCAAATTGCAACTCTTTAGATGCCTTGATCATTTCCTTCTCTAATTTACCAATATGCTTGGTAAAGAGTTTTGGATCTGCAAGAATATGTCGCTCATCGGCACTGAGTGCTTTCGCCTGTGCAGAAATTTTCTCGTCAATTTGCTCATCAGTGAATACTTCACCTGTATCAATTTCTTTAATTTTCTGACGCACTGCACTGCGCGGGGTAATCCCATGTTCCTGATTAAACTCAATTTGCTTATTACGACGACGATCTGTTTCATCGATGGCTTTTTGCATTGAATCCGTCACACGATCTGCATACAAAATAGCTTTGCCTTTAAGGTTACGTGCAGCGCGACCAATCGTTTGAATCAGTGAACGTTCTGAACGTAAAAAACCTTCTTTGTCCGCATCTAAAATCGCAACTAAAGACACCTCTGGCATATCCAGACCTTCACGCAACAAATTAATACCGACAAGAACATCATAAACGCCTGTGCGTAGTTCATGAATAATCTTGACCCGTTCAACCGTATCAATATCAGAATGCAGATAAGCGACTTTCACCCCATATTCTTTTAAATAAGAGGTCAAATCTTCTGCCATACGTTTGGTTAATGTCGTCACCAGAACTCGTTCATCGAGATCTTTACGTAAATTAATTTCAGACAATACATCATCGACCTGCGTCAAAACTGGACGAATTTCAATCTCAGGGTCGACTAAACCTGTCGGACGTACCACTTGCTCTACAATCTGATCTGATCTCTCAAGCTCATACTTAGCAGGTGTCGCACTGACATAAATCGTAGTCGGAACAATACGCTCCCATTCTTCAAATTTCATCGGACGATTATCCAATGCACTTGGCAAACGGAAACCATAATTGACCAGATTTTCTTTGCGTGAACGGTCACCCTTATACATTGCACCAATTTGTGGAACAGTGACATGTGATTCATCGATAATCAGTAATGCATCATCAGGTATATAATCAAATAAAGTCGGTGGCGCTTCGCCCGATGGACGACCTGATAAATGACGTGAATAGTTTTCGATGCCATTGGTATAGCCCAATTGCTGCATCATTTCCAAATCGTAACGCGTACGTTGCTCAATGCGCTGTGCTTCGATCAATTTGTCGTGTTCACGGAAAAATTTAAGCTGATCCTGTAATTCAACTTTAATGGTATCGATCGCGCGCGATAAATTGTCTTTTGGCGTCACATAATGGCTTTTTGGATAAATTGTCACACGCGGCACTTGACGCAACATTTTACCTGTTAAAGGATCAAACCAGCGAATCGATTCGACTTCATCATCAAACAACTCGATACGAATCGCATTTTGATCCGACTCGGCAGGAAATACATCTAAAATTTCACCCCGAATTCGATAAGTACCCCGTAAAAACTCAAGTTCATTGCGGGTATATTGCATTTCAACCAAACGGCGAATCAGGTCATCACGGTTGATACGATCACCCTCGACCACATGCAGTAACATTTTCATATAGGCTTCGGGATCACCCAAACCATAGATGGCAGATACTGATGCTACAATAATTGCATCACGACGTTCTAATAATGCTCGTGTGGCAGAAAGTCGCATCTGATCGATATGATCATTAATCGCCGCATCTTTTTCAATAAACGTATCAGACGAGGGTACATAAGCTTCTGGCTGATAATAGTCATAATAACTGACAAAATATTCGACTGAGTTATTGGGAAAGAAAGCTTTAAACTCGCCATATAATTGTGCTGCAAGCGTTTTGTTATGTGCCATGACAATCGTTGGCCGCTGAGTTTGTGCAATCACATTCGCCATGGTATAGGTTTTACCAGAACCCGTAACCCCCAATAGCAATTGATTGCGATAGCCACTTTCAACACCATGCACCAGTTTTTCAATCGCTTGAGGCTGATCACCCGCTGGCTGATAACTGGTCACTAACTCAAAGGGTTGCTTATCGCTCACTCGCCTGCTCTCTTCTTTTCAAAAATTCATTTCGCTAAGCCCTTTATGGGGCAATTCACCCTCAATTTAAAGGCTTTTCCTGTAAATTTAATTTCTACATTTTGTACTTGACCCATCCGCTTTTCCTCTGCAACATGGAACAAATCAAGCTCAGAATTCAAACCCTATGACATACCATTATCACGATGAAAGCATTGTTACTGAACTTCCTGAAGATACGGTTTTTGTCTTTGGCAGTAATATGGCTGGGCAACACACACATGGTGCAGCGCGTGTCGCTGCACAGCATTTTGGCGCAGTAAATCATGTGGGTCGTGGTTGGGCAGGTCAAAGCTTTGCCATTCCCACTTTAAATGAACACCTACAAAGAATGCCATTGTCTCAAATTGAGCATTATGTGAATGATTTTAAAATCTATGCCAAACATCATCCCAAAATAAAATATTTCATTACTGCTTTGGGTTGCGGTATTGCGGGTTATAAAGTTTCAGAAATTGCACCCTTATTTAAAGGCATTCATTCCAATGTGATATTGCCTGAGTCCTTTAAACCCTATATTGATGAAAATGCCATTTCTCAATTTCCAGATTTAACCTCCCATACCGTGCAGTCTTTTATTAACGACGATGTAATTTTTTATTTTGATCATGGCAGCGACTCTTTTGAAGAAGCATTAAACAAAACTGATTTAAATGATGCCGAAAAATCTATTGCCTTAATTGTTTTGAATGAAGATATTTACCCGCGTGATCGTTACGGTCGAGGTCGTGAACGTGAACTCGAAGACATCCTGAGTAAGCTCAATGGTAAAATTTTTAATTTTCATGGTAATAGCGAAGGGGCCATGATTTTTGTCGGTGTTATTGTTGCGCTGATGGAGTTATATGACATTGATGAACAAGATTTCATTAAACTTTGGCGCGGTGATATCACCATTCAACATCCCATTAATCGGATAAAATCATAAAGTCGATGTCTAGGCTGCTGTTTTATTCGCTTATAAAATAGCAACCTAGACTTTTTTTCAATTGAACACTTACGATAGTTCTCTTTACACACTTCACTTAAACTGTCTATTTTTTACACCTTTCTATTTCCAAGACTAGATGTTGGTTTTATACTCCCTGAAAAATTAAATAATTCATTGGAATTTCCTGAATGCAGACTTTAGATTCATCTATTTTTGACCTTGCACCGATTCCAATGTGGCTGGAAGACTATAGCGATATAAAAACCCAGTTTAATGCATGGCGAGCTCAGGGCATTGAAGATCTATACACGTTTTTAAGTAACGATCTTGATCGGGTTCGTCAATGTGCGCATAAAATCAAAATTATCTCTGTGAATCAAAAAACCCTCGATTTGTTTGAAGCAAATTCACAGGAACATTTATGCGACAATCTTGATCGTATTTTTCAGGAAGATATGTTCAAATCGCATATTCATGAATTAGTCGATTTATGGGAAGGGAAAACACAATTTTCCAGTGTTGCAGTGAATTACAGCTTATCTGGCAAACGTTTGGATATTCAATTGCGTGGCGCCATATTGCCTGGTTATGAACAATCTTTTGAACGATTATTAATCACCACCGAAGATGTCACAACTTATCAAAATGCACGCAGACTTGAGGAAAAAAATCGTCGATTAGCTGAAGCAAGATTTGTGTATTCACCTGCTTCTCTTTGGGTTGAAGATTTCAGTCGGGTCAAAGTTCGTATTGATCAATTAAAACAGATCGGGATTGATGATTTTCGTACTTTTTTAGATGTGCATCCTGAATTTGTCAATCAATGTATTGAGGACATTTTAATACTGGATGTCAATCAGGCTACACTGGATTTGTTTCAGGCGCCCGACAAACAAACTTTACTCAAAAACATCCACAAAGTCTTTTCAAATGAAATGCTGAATACTTTCCGTGAACAACTGATTGAACTATGGAAAGGCAACATTCACCATCAGCGTGAAGCTGTGAATTATGCACTAGATGGTACAATCCGAAATGTACTATTACAATTTACGGTCTTTCCAGGTTATGAAGAAGATTGGGGACTCATTCAGGTTGCTTTAACCGACATTACTGCACGGAAAAAAGCAGAAAATTATCTGGAATATTTGGGCAAACATGATGTTCTGACCAAACTGTATAACCGTTCTTTCTTTACTGAAGAATTAAATCGTCTGGAACGCAGCATATTGCGACCAGTATCTTGTATTTTTCTGGATATGAACGGCTTAAAAGAAGTCAATGATCAACTTGGGCATGACGTGGGCGATGGTTTATTGCGTCGTGTTGGTAGCGTATTGACTCAGGCTATTCAAAATACAACCTATACAGCATCACGTATTGGGGGGGATGAGTTTGTCATCCTGATGCCAGGAACAGATGAAGTGGCTGTTTTGGTCATGCTACAAACCATTCAGGAACTATTTAATATTGATAACCAATATTACTCAAGCCAACCAATTAGTATGTCGTTTGGTTCTGCCACCACACTCGAAAGTGAAAGTATCGAATCTATGCTTAAACGCGCTGACCAGCAAATGTATCAACGCAAAAAACATTTTTATCAAGATAAAGAAGCAATTTAAAAAAACAGGCAAAAGCCTGTTTTAACCCTGCCGTGCTTTAAAACGCGGATTAGATTTACAAATGACATAAAGCTTGCCACGACGACGAACAATTTGACAATCAGGCGAACGCTTTTTTGCACTTTTAAGAGAAGATAGAACTTGCATAAAAACAACCTTTAAAATATTATGTTATACTATAACAATAATATAAATAACGAAGATCCGTCAAGCTTAAATATGTGCCCCATAAAAAAACCCTTACATTTAGATGAAGGGTTTTTCTGATTTGTCGCTTTGATTAAAGATGACTGGAATTTAGCGTTTTCCCATCGACCTACGCGTACCACGTGGTGGCATCCAAGTACGATCTGCATATTGTTCAGGTTTTGGACGAACCTGATTATGCACAGCATCTTCGTCTTCGTAATCTGCCGCTTGAGGCATTGGAAAAGGTAATTTCACTAAAGCCTTTTTCGCTTTGGGCTTTTGTTCACTCATGATGTTCACTTAAATTTTGGGTGATCTTTGCTTATTTTAAATGATTTTCACCCAAGATGCCGCTAAAAATAACAAAGTAAATGTCTATTCGTTTATTTGAATTACACTCGCGTTATGTTTTTTATAAATTTGTTTTGATAATAAAACACGTCTCAACAATTTTGGGCTAAGATAGTATGCTTTTATTTTTTTTAATCCCATAAGAAGGAATGCTGCCGTGGACGTACGTCTGTCTGATCGTGTGAATGCCATCAAACCGTCCCCTACTCTTGCTGTTACCAATAAAGCTGCTGAACTCAAAGCTGCTGGTAAAAATGTCATTGGTTTGGGCGCAGGTGAACCAGATTTTGATACCCCGCAACACATCAAAGATGCTGCTATTGAAGCCATTAATAATGGTTTTACTAAATATACAGCGGTTGATGGTACGCCAGGCCTAAAAAAAGCAATCATTGCAAAATTTAAACGCGACAATAATCTTGATTATCAAGCGAACCAGATTTTGGTATCTTGTGGTGGTAAACAATCATTTTTTAACCTTGCATTGGCATTGTTAAATAAAGGTGACGAAGTCATTATCCCTGCACCTTATTGGGTAAGTTATCCAGATATGGTAATTATCGCAGAAGGGACACCTGTGATTGTAAAATGTGGTGAAGACCAACGTTTTAAAATTACACCACAACAGTTAGAAGCAGCAATTACACCAAATACTCGTTTATTGGTACTAAATAGCCCTTCTAACCCAACAGGTATGATTTATACCAAAGCTGAACTTGAAGCATTGGC
This sequence comes from Acinetobacter guerrae, assembly GCF_009372255.1. Classification (GTDB taxonomy): domain Bacteria; phylum Pseudomonadota; class Gammaproteobacteria; order Pseudomonadales; family Moraxellaceae; genus Acinetobacter; species Acinetobacter guerrae. The sequence goes on along the minus strand of NZ_LXGN01000059.1, from coordinate 31,825 downwards.
TGAAGTTTTGCGCAAACACCCACAGGTTTATATCGCTTCTGACGATATGTATGAACCGATTCGTTGGGAAGATGAGTTCTACAATATCGTGACTGTTGCTCCAGATTTGTATGACCGCACCATTGTTTTAAATGGTGTATCTAAAGCCTATGCAATGACAGGTTGGCGTATTGGTTATGCAGCAGGTCCAGCAAAGCTCATCGGCGCAATGAAAAAAATTCAGTCTCAATCCACTTCAAACCCAACTTCAATTTCACAAGTTGCTGCTGAAGCGGCATTGAATGGCCCACAAGATGTACTTGAGCCAATGATTGAGGCATTTAAACGCCGCCATGACTTAGTTGTAAATGGCTTAAACGAAATTCATGGTATTAGCTGCTTACCAGCCGATGGCGCTTTCTACGCTTATGCCAATATTCGTCCACTGATTCGTGCCAAAGGTTTAAAATCTTGCACCGAGTTTTCTGAATGGTTACTTGAAGAAACAGGTGTTGCCGTTGTACCAGGTGATGCTTTTGGTCTGGGTGGCTTTATGCGTATCTCATATGCAACGGCTGATGAAGTTTTAGTTGATGCTTTAGCCCGTATCAAAAAAGCAGCTGAATCTATTGATGGAATTGACGCTGCCATTGCTTCAATCGAAGCAGAGAAAAAGGCTTAATTTAAAAATTTGAAATAAAAAAACCCGTTAGATTGATCTAGCGGGTTTTTTATTTATATGAACTTGTTAAATTTAATGTGCTTCTAGCAACACGGTACTGCGACCCACCGATGTAGATTCATGTGTAGAGATTATCCCTGCTCTATCCAGAATTTGATTCACAACATCCATTAATAATTGATTGGCATCATTGCTTGCCTTATTACTGCGCCATGCTACATGATGATCTGGTCGTACCAGTACACAACCATTTTCTTCTATTTCCCGTAATGATGCCCAATCTCCGTAGGAATCAAAATATTCGAGTCCAAGACCTATCTGTTTCACTTGTACCTTAAGTCCTGTTTGCTGTTCGACATACTGCACAGCTTGCTGCCAACAATCTCCACCATGCCCTGTTAACAAAGTCATCTGCCCATGTCCACAAATATCTAACGTTGAAAGTCGCTTGCCTTTGACATCGTGCAACCACGCATGAGGTAGTTTTGCTCCTGGGCTTGTCGTAGGCTGATAATATAATTCTGCATCTTGCGTTTTTTTCGGTGTGGTTTTCTCACTGACAATTGACTGACTGGCATAGTATTGTCCAAGTTCTACCCCATGACAGTTAAACTGGTAATGCTGTAATTGTACTGCCTGATGTAATTGATCACGACGTTGTTGCCCTAACTCAGTATCTCTGTACAGTTCATTTAAGCTATCCCAGCCTTCCTGCTCAGACTGCCCCGGTTTAAAACCCAATGCTTGAGAAATTGGCAACATATTTTGAACAGATTGCATGGCACGATTAACCACAGCTTTACCGACAGGCTGGCGTTCCTGTGTATAAGACTCAAGTAAACCATGACCTGCCTGACCTTTTAAAACCATTGCCAATTTCCACGCCAGATTAAATGCATCCTGTATCGAGGTATTGGTTCCTAAACCATTTGCTGGTGGATGACGATGTACAGCGTCTCCCATACAAAATACCCGACCTTTAGAATATTGCTCAGCCACAATATGATTGATTTGCCATTTACTGGTGGTTAAAACTTCGATATCAATTTCATCATCACCAATGACTTTTTTTGCACGCGCAATAATCGCTTCATGACTTAAATCAGGTTCACCTTCGGCAGGATCATACATATATAACATGATCCATTCATCCCAAGGTTTTACACAAATAAATGTGCCACTACCTACCCAGTAATCGCTCCCTGGTTGCACAATCCAATACAATACCCCTGGTCGATGTTCGCAGTATTTAGTTAAATCTGCTTTTAACCAAACATTGACTGCGCAACCTAATCCCATTTCACCCTGTAAATTAAGTCCTAATTTATCAACCACCAGACTACGTGCGCCATCAGCACCAATCATATATTGTGAGCGAACACGAAGCTGCTGCTGAGTAGTTCGATCTAAAATGGTTGCAGTCACCCCCTGATCATCCTGTATAAAATCAATCAATTCAGTATTAAAACGCGTGAGAGATCCTGCTCGTAATGCTTCATTCGCTAAAATCGGCTCTAAAATGTGTTGGGGAATATTACACATCTCCGATGGACTGGCTTTTTCATAATCTGACTTACGCTCAATGGCATTGCCCCATGTCAGCAATCGGGCTATTTCTTGTCCTGAAAAACTGGTTGCCCAAATATTGTTCGCCATTAAATCATGTGGTAGCGACAAGGCTTTGACCTGTTCTTCGACCTGAGCATCACGAAAGACTTCTACCGTACGCTGATTGGTAATGTGCGCGCGAGGACCATTGGCAGTCCAGCTATGCTTATTAATTAATAAACTTTTAATACCATATCGGGAAAGCAAAAGTGATGACACAAGTCCTGCTGGACCACCACCTACAATTAAAACAGGTACTTCGATATCATATTTTTGTGCGGTTGAATGACTCATGATGAAACTCCATTTCTCATACCGAGCGATAATTTGGTTTGTAACGATTTAATTAATTTCGTAATTCACAACAAAATCTTCAGGGACATTTGGCCCCCATAAATACAAAGAATCTTCGGGGTCATGATTGGCGGCAGGCCACTCGAAACCTGCGGGGATATAGTCAATGTCATAGGAATATTCACAATAACTTCCCCATGGATCACGTACATAGTAAAAATAGTTTGAACCCAATACGTGTCGACCTACTCCCCAACCACGATCCCAACCCTCAGCAAACATTTGCATCGCACCAAGCCCAACTTCTTCAAGCGAAGCGACATCCCAACTACAATGATGAAAGCCTGCTGCTGTAGACTGAGCGAAAGCAACCGTATGATGATCGGCACCATGCGGAGCATGCATAAATGCCACAATCCCTTCCGAATAATCAGACAAATTTAAACCAAGCGTACGATGATAAAAATCAATTGTTCGAGCTAAATCCGAAGTAAATAATAAAATATGTGATAAACGCTGCGGTCTAACCTGTGTCGTTAAACGCCGATAATTGGCTCCACGCTCGCCCGCATGTGCTTCAGCACAAGTCACTGGTTTTTTGCTATCAGGTGTAACTTTTTCAGCGATACGAACATCGACCAAAACACCATCCAGATCATGAAATGAAAAACCTTGAGCATGTTCTATAACAGGTAAATTCTCTGCCAAGATTCTGTGCTTCAGATCTTCAATATCTTGTTGATAAGCACCAAAACAAATCTCGCGCAGAATTTTTTTATCACCCTGTCCGATATAGGCCCAAATATGTTCATCCTGAAAGGTTCTTAAAAGCAGACGATCTGCCTGTTGTTCAACCCGTAAACCAAAATCTTGATAAAACTTATGAGCAACAGCCAAATCTGGAACATCAATATAAAAATGATCAACAGAATGGATTCCAAAAGGACGTTGTGTATCTGATGTAGTTTTCATTGCAATCCTCTTTAGGTCATCAAAAGTAGTCCTTACTTTCTCTCTAGATTTGAGCCGAATAACACCGTCTTGTTTAGCTCATTTCTTAATGACTAGCTTTCATTCACAATAGGTGAGCGTAGTATTCCAATTTTCTCGATCTCGACTTCACACACATCACCCTGTTTCATCCACAAAGGCGGTTTATGACCTAAACCCACACCCGCAGGAGTACCAGAAACAATCAAATCACCTGGCTCAAGCGTAATGGCTTCACTAATCGTACTAATTAAAGTTTCAATATCAAAAAGCATGTCACTGGTATTGGCCTGTTGCACCACTTTGCCATTTAGCCGTGTAGTAAGTAATAAGCCTTTAGCACCTGCGGGTAATTCATCCGCAGTCACAAACTCTGGCCCAAATGCACCTGTATCATCAAAGTTTTTACCGACCGTCCATTGCGGTGCTTTAAACTGATAATCACGAATTGAAGCATCATTAAATATTGAATAACCCGCGACATAATCCAGTGCATCTTCTTTTGCAATATGACGACCGCGCTTACCAATAATTGCGACTAATTCACCCTCATAATCCAGTTGTTCCGAGCACAAAGGGCGCTTTATCGGTTGACCATCCGCAATCAGACTAGAGTTAAATCTAGAAAACAAAGTGGGATAATCAGGCTGCTCATAAGGTGATTCTTTGGTATGGTCGGCATAATTTAAACCTACACAAATAATTTTAGGAGGTTGATTTAATGGCGGTAGCAATTCGACGTTTTCTAACTGAATGATATTTCCCTGTTTTAAAACTTCTGCGGCATCGGTTAAGGCTGTTTGTCCCTGTTGCAACAATTGTCCTAATGATCCTGGATAGTGTGCTTCTGATTCATTTAAACCTATAAGTTGATCATCCACTCGAATGGCTAATCCCTTTTTACCTGCCTGCATATAACTTAAAAAACGCATGGCTTTACTCCCTGTATATATCGATTAAAAACTGTTCATGATTCCAATATAATCCAAAAATATATTTTTTCAATATAAAAATATATTTTTTTAAAAAATATTTATATCTCAGAATTTTTTTCGTATACTTCAATTACACAGACAGGGAAGCTATAGCCAATGAAACAAATAAAAGCTCTAAGCCAAACCACTTTTGCATATCAGTGCATCAGGGATGACATACTTTCCTGTAAATTAGCACCAGGTTCGAAATTAAAAATTAATGAACTGTGTGAAAAATATACTGCATCACTCGGTGCAGTACGTGAGGCATTGTCTCGTTTAACATCTGAAGAATTGATTATTTCTGAGGCGCAAAAAGGCTTTCGAGTCTCGCCCATTTCCACCAAAGATCTACAGGATCTAGCCAATACCCGTATTCATATAGAAAGTCTTTGTATTGAACATGCAATTAAAAAAGGCGATTTATCTTGGGAAGCTAATATTATTGCAAGCCTACATCGTTTAAATCACCTACCTGAACGTCAGGTTAATGCCCCTGAGTTGACAGACAGTGTCTGGGAAGAAGCGCATAGTGCTTTTCATTACGCGCTTATTGCTTCTTGTGATAGTTATTGGTTACACCATATCCGCAAAACACTTAACGTACAAAATGAACGTTATCGCAGGCTTTCTGCTGTATTTGACCAGCATGACCGTGATTTAAAGCAAGAACATCAGAATATTGCAAATGCCGTAATTGAACGTGATATTGAAATGGCACAGCAACATATCAAAGATCATATTTCAACGACCACCAAAATCGTGCTAACAAATTTTGATGTTTCTGTGGCAGAGCTTTAACTAGAAAAGCTCCCCCATAAATATCTCAACCCATTAACTATAACGCTTAGGTCGTTCTAAACTTAAATAATGACAATAATAGGGCAATGTCTGTTCTAAAGTAATTTCTTTAATTTGTTGCTCTTCAGTACTCCATGCTAATGCAGATGTACCAGCAAACAAACCTTTACGCTCAATAGCGAAAAGAAATAAAGAATTGTGCCAACATTCGGAAAACTGTTCCCATAACCCGTGAGTTGCATCCTCAAGAACTTTAACTTGATGTTCTGTCCATTTATCGCCAAACCATAGCTGCAATAAATCACCCAGATAAATTTTTTCTTCACTAATAATAGAAAAATGAATATGAGCATCTAAAACAGGCTGATAGTACAACTCTGGATCATGCAAAATATCCAGATAATGGGATTGATAGTACTGAAATTGCGAGAAGATATCTTGAATATGAAGAATTGGCATAATACTGCCCTCCGATTTAGCCATTTAGTGCTGGCAAGTTGGGTTAAATCCACACGGTTTGATAATTGTTCAAACACTTGATGCTTTTAAACATAGCAAGCTGTCCAAAAAAGTACAAGGTTTTTTATGCTGTGGGCAACATTTGTTCAAATAAAGAACATACACACCTAAAATGAAGCAAACATGACAGATTGGGCTTGACCCTATTTTAAATCTCCTTATAATCGCTTTCAGATTCTCCCATAGCTCAGTCGGTAGAGCGACGGACTGTTAATCCGCAGGTCCCTGGTTCGAGCCCAGGTGGGAGAGCCAAATACAAAAAAGCCCGCAGCATTAAAGCGGGTTTTTTTATATCTAAAATTTGAGCATTAGAGCATAAATCTCTAATAACCTAATGCTATCACTCATAAAAAGATCAATAAAAAAAAGCCCGCATTAAGCGAGCTTTTTAATTCGAAATGGATTACAAGCTGTAATACATATCAAATTCAACTGGATGAGTCGTTGTATTTAAACGACGTACATCTTCAGTTTTAAGTTCGATGTAAGCATCCAACATTTCTTTAGTGAACACGCCACCTTTAAGAAGGAATTCGTGATCATTTTGTAATGCTTCAAGCGCCATATCCAGACTATGAGCAACTGTCGGGATTTTCGCTTCTTCTTCAGGAGGAAGGTCATACAAGTTTTTGTCAGCAGCTTCACCTGGATGGATTTTGTTTTGAATCCCATCAATACCCGCCATCAACAATGCTGCAAAGCCCAAGTACGGGTTCATCATTGGATCTGGGAAACGAGCTTCAATACGCTTACCTTTCGGGCTAGACACATAAGGGATACGGATAGACGCTGAACGGTTACGTGCAGAGTAAGCAAGCATAATCGGCGCTTCGAAGTGAGGAACCAAACGCTTATAAGAGTTTGTAGATGGGTTTGTGATTGCATTCAATGCACGAGCGTGCTTGATGACACCACCGATGAAATAAAGCGCCATTTCTGACAAACCAGCGTACTCATCACCAGCAAACAAGTTCTTGCCATCTTTAGAGATCGACATATGAACGTGCATACCAGAACCATTATCACCAACCATAGGCTTAGGCATAAAGGTTGCTGTTTTAGCGTACTGATGCGCAACGTTCCAAACTGCATATTTGAACTGTTGTACTTCGTCAGCTTTACGAACCATTGTATTGAAACTTACACCAATTTCTAACTGGCAAGATGCAACTTCATGGTGATGTACTTCTACACGACCAGGACCCATGATGTCTTCAATTTTTGCACACATTTCTGCACGCATATCTTGTGAAGAATCTACTGGAGGAACTGGGAAGTAACCCCCTTTAACACGTGGACGGTGACCTGAGTTACCTGCTTCATAGTCTTTACCTGTTGACCATGCAGCTTCTTCAGCGATCAATGTATGACGAGCGCCAGACATATCAATGTCCCATTTCACTTCGTCAAATACAAAAAATTCTGGTTCTGGACCAAAAAATGCTGTGTCGCCAATACCTGTAGATTTTAAATATTCTTCTGCACGACGAGCAATCGAACGTGGATCACGTTCATAACCTTGACCCGTTGAAGGCTCAATAACGTCACAAGTCACAACCACTGTCGGCTCAGCAAAGAACGGGTCGATAAAACCAGTTTCTGCATCTGGGCGTAAAATCATGTCAGATGCTTCAATGCCTTTCCAACCTGCAATTGAAGAACCGTCGAACATCTTACCGTCTTCAAATGTATCTTCATCAATTGAATCTGCTGGATAAGTAACGTGTTGCTCTTTACCTTTAGTATCCGTAAAGCGAAAATCGACCCATTTAGCGCCACTTTCTCTGATGAGTTCGAGGACCTTGTTCGCCATGCTCTGTATGCTCCAATGAAGTATTATTGCACTTGTGAAGTGCGTGTTAGTCGTTGGCAGATATAAAGCAATTCCCATACCAACTTTTTAGGACTATTCTAATTTATTGAATTCTTTAGCAGAATATTAAAATAGAAACCTGTATCCCTAGACTATTATACTGCGTGCAATTTTAATTGCACCATATTCAGACATTTTCATTTTCAGGAATTTTTATACATAAAATTACGAACCATATTGGTGCATTTTTATATTTATGACTTAATGCAGTGCATAACTTTAAAAAAATAATTTGTCTTCTTGCTCATTCTTCTGTTTAAAATAATTGTATTGTTCGTGTTGGTATTGTTGAATGAAGCCCATTACTGCCAATTTAGTTGGCTTATCTTCCATTTTAATTTGGGCAAGCATTGTTGGCGGAGTAAAGTTAGTTACCGAACAGTTGACACCCCTACTTGGTATTGCACTGCTTTATAGCATAAGTGCTATCAGCATCGTGCTATTAAATCCTCGCGCTTTTACCGTTGTATTACCCAAAAAATATTTAATTTTCTGTGGCAGTTTTTTTGTTCTTTATGAAATTCTATTTTTAAGTTCAATTGGTCTATCCCATACTCGTCAAGAAGCGTTAATTTTAGCAATGGTCAATTATTTATGGCCAAGTCTTACTCTTTTCTTTGCCTACTTAAATCGACAGCTTTTTTTTCGACTGCCAGCATTTTTAGGTATATTAATTTCTCTCATAGGACTTGGAATCGTCATTAATCCTGATTTTTTTAATTTTTCTTTATTTTTAGATATCATTACAAAAAATCCTGTTGCTTATCTACTTGCATTTATTGCGGCAATATTATGGTCAATGTACTGTGTAATGACTCCGAAATATGCACAAGGTCATAATGGCGTACCCCTATTTTTTTGTTTAACCGCAATTTCGTTATGGCTCTTATTTTTTATTACGCATCAATCATGGCAAATGCCATCCACATCACTCTGGTTGATTATTATCATTATGGGAACCATGATTGGCATTGCCTATAAAAACTGGAATCAAAGCTTACAATTTGGTCAGATTCAATTCTTATTACTCGCCTCTTATTTTACACCTGTTTTATCAAGCTTATTTGCAAGCCTATTACTTCAAACCATGCCACATTGGACTTTTTGGTTGGGAACCTGTCTAGTTAGTTTTGGAGCAATCATGTGTTGGAAATTTAGTCAAAATGTTGAGATAAGATCATAATTACAAAACAAAAAAAAGCCCATAATTTACTTATGGGCTTTTTTAAAAACTATCTAACTAAGGCTTAGTTACCTTGTACAACAGTAATATTGCTAGCCTGAAGACCTTTTTTACCTTGTACAATAGCAAATTGTACACGTTGGCCTTCTAGTAAGGTTTTAAAACCTGAATTTGAAATTTCGCTATAATGTGCAAACACATCTTCGCCAGAATCTGCCTGAATGAAACCAAAACCTTTAGTTTCATTAAACCATTTAACTGTACCAGTATTATTTGACATACCATAATCCTCTATTTTTTAAAAACATTGATCCAACATGGAATTAACTCAAAAAATAAACAATGAAACTAAAATATCTAAAACAAACGAAGGATTATGAATAAAACTGCGAAATGAGAGATTTACTGAAACAAAGCTATTTTTGCCAAGTATAATATACAGGCTTCATATAAATTTGCAACACCCACCTACTGCCAATTTGAAATAAATTGTTAATTACAGCATTTATCTTGATCTAAGCTATTATTGAAAGCGCATCATTTTTAACATTAGTCTAAAGCAAATTGATGCATAGTTCGTTTTCTATTCAGTATTGCTCTAAATTTAAACACTTATTTTACTTTGTCTTTTTTATTCCAAAAATCATTTGACACTCCCTGTAAATCGCCCTACTATACGCCCACCTGCTAAACGTCCCTATCGTCTAGAGGCCTAGGACATCGCCCTTTCACGGCGGTAACCGGGGTTCGAATCCCCGTAGGGACGCCATTTTCTCCAAAGCTCTGCGTTTTTCATGTCGATTTCTTGCATGACTAAGCAGAGGGTTTGGAACTGATCAAACCCAACAAATTCAGCCATTTGCATGACTTGAATTGTGTTGGGTTTTTTCCTTCCTGCTTTCCAATCTGAAATTACTGGCGGTAATACATCAAGCCTACATGCTAGTTTTTCATAGCTTCCAAATCTTTCTTTTCCTGCCTCAATTAGTTCTTTAAGCATTTTTTAACCTCTTGTGCTTCTAAAATTAGTTAAGTATTTTACTTAACAAATATTAGAAGTTTTTTTTGTTCATGCATTCCCAAATTTGGGAAGTTTTACAAAAAAGAACCCGATATTGATAATCGAGAACAATCAAGGGGCTTTTTATGCATCAGTATTTATTCAAGACACGTGCAAAATCTTTTTGCATTTCTTCTCTTGTTGGTACATGTGGATATCGTGCTACTACAAATAGTCCTTTTTTAGATACTGATTTTCCCCTGTTTGGATTTAGTGTAATAAAAACTAAGTCTTTTGGATTCTTGTTAAATAGTGACTTTTCGCTAATAACAACTTTATCTGTAAATTTTCTGACCTCTAAGCTTATGAACTCTTTTTTAGCTCGGTCATATAGAAGATTTAAATCTGATAAACGACTGTTTTTATCTGTTCCCATTCTTCTTACTTTGGGTTTTCCTTTTCTTTGTGTCCACCATGTCACTAAAGACAAAACTGTAAGAACAATCAATACAACAAGAATTTTTTCTAATATCAATTTTAAATCCCCTGTCTGTTTCGGAGCATTCTAAATGAACGATGCTCAATTAGTCTTTAAAACTAAAACAGATTTTATCCAAGCTGCCTTTGAACAAGTAGCCAAAATCGTATCAGATCACGCTGAACCATGTCTTGAAGCTTTAACACCTGCCATTTCAGCAGAAAAATGTCTAATGCATTTAGCAACTGTTGCTCATGACTGGTCTTATGACGCATCAACGATAGATGCTTTTGCAGAAATCTATAAAAACGCAAATCAAGAATTAATAGAAGCGTTTGGAGAAGAGTAATGGATATTCGAATCTTTTTTATTTCTTTGTTTATCGTCTTATCAACTCTTGCTTGGCTTCTTCATGATTTAAAAGAAGTTCAGTCATCTGAAGTAATGGGAGATATTAAATGAACAATTTAATGAATCTCATTTTTGAATTTGATAATTCATCATTATCACTTGTAGAAATCTATGATCGTCAAAAATTCATATTTGATGAAATCCATGCATCTACAGCTTTTGGCGATGTAGCTCTTTCTGATGGTCAGATTTTAAAGAACATGCTCGATGGCATTGTAAAAAATAAACTGTCTGCATTTGATCAACCACAAGAGAAAAAATCCAAACCTGCTGAAATTTCTATTCAAGAAATATTTGTACAAAAATTCGCCAAAACTGCGCAAAACACGGCAGAAAGCACCCCTTTTTATAATATAGGGGTAGCGGATACGCAACAGACATCTGAGTCATGGGCTTTTCCACGTCATTTAGATAACTGCAAGTTAATTTCAACTCCCCAAGGCGTTGTACCAGTTCTCACCTGTTCACCTATTGAAAATAATATTGTAGGTCTTGACTGGGTGACTTTTAGCTTTTGCCAAAGCACTTTTGGTGATAAATACGTTCAGCTTCAACCAGAACAAGTCGATGCTGCTGTCGGCGATGCAATAGAAACATGGCTTGATCAATTATTATTTGAAATTTTCGGTTTCGGTATTACTCAAAAACGTGACAAGGGAATGCACTGGAATAAGTACGGCTATGATCTGCAAGACAATTTGGGGGTTGTCTTGTACGGTCATAATAATAAACGAATTACGGTTCAAATTAATGGTACTGGTTGCGCTTTGGCTCGCAAGGGTTGGAATGAACAACTTTATAATTGGCTCAAAACAGAAGCCAAAACACCAAAATTAAACCGTGTTGATATTGCATTTGATGATTTTGAAAGCGAATGGGTGTCTGTCGATCTTGCTGACCAATGGGATTCTCAAGAAATGTTCTGGTGCGGTGGTCGCAATTCAGAAATAAATAAACTCGGTGACTGGAAGCGTATTAACGGCAAGGGTCGTACTCTAACTATCGGCAATCGTTCAAGTTCTAAATTTCTTCGTTTTTATGAACGTGGCAAAAAAGAGGGCGATTCATTAAGTCTTTGGACACGTGCCGAGCTTGAGCTTAAATCGACTGACCGTTATTTACCTTTAGATATTCTTCTAAAGCCAAGTGCTTACTTTAAAGATTCATACCCTGCCCTTGAAGTTTTATGTGACAAGTTGAATGATTTTGTAGCACCAGAAAAATGTGAGCTTGTAAAAAAACAGGCAACGATCAATGTCGATAAAGCATTGGAAATCGTTAAACATCAATTCGGTAAATATATCCGTCAGTTCCGCAAGTTCATCAATGATGAAGATTTATTAAACATCATTTCATCTGATAAGGACGTTGTACCAAAACGTCTTAATTTTTCACATGCTGCTGTTATGGCTGCATTACGTCTCGATCAACCAATCCAAGCAAATAACAATGATGAAGATTATTCATTATTTGTCGGTGTACCGCTTGTGAACCAATCATCTTATAAGGAATTTATCCATGCTATTTAAAACAGACATGATCGTTTTGGGTGCTAAATCAACTAAGGGCGAATACAACGGACGTCCATTTGATAGTACTACTGTTTTCTTCAAAGCTGACTTACAAGAGGGCGATAATTTCGTCGGTGAAGTTGGTGAACAAATGAAATGGGGTACTTCTGCCAATTTTGACAAGATCAAGCATCTTGAGTTCCCGCTTGTTGCTGAAGCAACACTAGAACAAGTTTCAAATGGTAAATCGATGACCACGATTATTAAAGACTTAGTTCCAAAGTCCTCCCCTACTGATCAAAAATCAACAGTCAATCAGGCTCAAAAATCTGCTTAGGCTATTTCGGAGTGGCAAATATGAAATATGTATTTATGAACGGTGACAATCAAGCCGAATGCCTGAAATGCTTTAGCTATTTTCATTATCAATATTTGCCGTTCCACATGTCTAAATGTGAGGGCTGATTATGTTTGGTATTAGTGAAAAAGAATATGACCGACAACAACATGCTGAACGATTGAATCGAATTACTTCTAAATCGGTTGTTTTTCAAGAATTGCTTTCTAAATCATCTGTAGATGATCTTGTCTTTATTGGTGAAAAAGCAATACGTAAATCGTTCATTCACTCTATTGGTCGTTATAAACATGAATCAGCTCAAGGTACGAGTATTAAATACTTTGATTTTGATCTTAACGGTTATTCGGATCGAATGACTTGTTCTATAGATATCTCTGATAAGCAAATGTCTTTTGCTGAAATACAAAAACTTTTGTCTTAGGAATTTAAAAAATGGACGTGTACGTTTGTTCCGCTATTGAAATTGTAAATAACGTAAAAACATGCACGGACTATGTTCCTTTGAGTATTGCTCAAATCTTCGGTGGTTTGGCAATTACTCAAGCCGATTCTATCGCGATTTCAAAAGAGATTGCGAAGATATGCGGTCTTTTGATCGCTTACAGCTTCATTATGAAAGCTGCAAAACTAGCCTAAACAACAACATAGGAGAAATTGTCATGGCTTATTCAAACGTAACACCAATGGTTCAACAAGTTCATCAAAAAACTTGGTTTCAAAAATTTCGTGGTCGTCTAGCTGCGGGTACTGCTGCAACTACGGGTTTAATTCTTGCCAATTCAGCTCACGCTGAGGTTACTGATTTGACTGCTGTAGGTACTGCAATTACTGGTCAGTTAGGTGCAGCGGGAACAATCATTGTTTCGATTTTGGTTGCTGCTGCAACACTTACAGCAATGATCATCGGTTATCGAAAACTTAACAAAGGTGCTAACGCTGCCTAAACCTTAGCCCCTTCGGGGGCTAACTTATTTTGGAGTGATGTATGCCAGAAGCTTCAATTTTTTATTGGATTTTACCGATTTCTATAATGGTGGTGACATGGGTCGTTATAAAACATATCTGACAATATTATTGATGTTCAGCATTTATATTGTTCCATTTCATCACGCTTTTGCGGGTGCTGCTGAAAAGTGGGAATATGAACCTGTTCAAAAACCATTAAATATTGAAGTTAAAGCGTATAAAGTTGATCAATATGGCGATGCTATTAACGATAAAAAATACGAAGTTAAAATTGATCCAAAAACTACTGCAAATAAAGCTAAAGCGGGCGCTGTTGGAATGTCTAGACTTTTACGTCGTGCTAATTGGGCATTGAATGGATATGATGCATTACAAGCTTTACTTGAAGCAGTTGACTGGATTATTGATCCTCAAGCTCAAAGTATCTGGCGATATAAACAACAATCTGATACTGGATCTCCGAATCAATGTTCTGGAAATATTTTCGAAGATGGAAAATATTTCTCAGTTAAATGGCAAGGTGGCCAGAATACATATGGTTGTCCCCTTGAGGCAGCGAAAGAACAATTAAGAATACGTGGTACTGACTTTAAATTCGTGAAGTGGGTTGGCGATCTAGAACAAAACAAAGTCAATTGGGTCAAAGAATATGAATTTTCTGGTCCTTGGGGAAACGATTTTGCTTCTGTTAAAGCGACAAAAGATCAAGAAATAAAACCAGACAAAGAAGTTCTTACTGAAGAAGAACTTGCAGAATATGCGAATCATACACATCCCGATTACTCAAAACCTGAACTGGCTGCAAAGCTTGAACCTAAATACAAACCAGAAGTTCAAACAAATCTTTGGAAACCCTTAAATGACTGGGAATATGCGAATTCTCCGACTGTTCAAGAAGTTAAACGTCAGCTTGAAAATGCATCTCCTCGTACTGAAGATGACAAAATTAAAGAAAATGAACCTGATCCTGAAACAGGTGCAAATTCATTTTCATTGCCTGCTTTTTGTTCTTGGGCAACTGCTGTTTGTGATGTTATTGACTGGGTAAAAAAAGATGAGCCATCTGATAACGAATTAGATATTGATCAAAATACAGAAACTGAACCTGATTCGTCTATAAACTTCTCTACTGCATGCCCTGCAAAAATCCCTCTCACTTTCCAATGGAACGGTGGAACTCTAGATTTTTCATTCGACTTTACGATGTGGTGTGAAGCTATATCGACTTTTGTATATCCGATTGTTGTTGCTCTTGGCTCATTACATGCGCTCTATATAGTCGCCGGAGTACGTCAAGATGCCTAGTTTATCGACATTACTTGCAAGCGTACAAAAAGGCTTCTTAAAAAATGTATTAGAAGGTGCGGGCGTAACTCTAGGTACTGCTGGTATTGCATTAGCAATCATTAATACGATGATTAATCACTTTCATAATTCTGTGAATCAATTGCCTGCTGTGCTTTTACAAATGCTCGGTGTCACTGGTCTGCATATTTACTTTTCATTGGTTTTGGGTGCAATTGTCGCAAAGCACTATAAACAAGCCTCCCCATTACATCTACTAAAGAAAAAATGACGACATAGCGCGGGCGCGGGAGTAGGAGCTTCGACGCCCGACCAAGCCCGCGCGTAGGAGTAAAAATGTTATATTTAGTCACTGGTACGCCAGGCTCTCAAAAAACTGCTTTTGTCGTTAATAAACTTGATCTTATTGAAAAAGCTAACTTTATTAATGTACGCAAAAACAAAATCATTTTTGAACATAACAAGCCATTATTTGAGAAATTCAAAGATGAATTTCTATTACATATCTATGAAGTAGGCTCTGGATCTGATCGCATAACACAAGTTGATATGCTTTCAGATGATTACTTTCATTTCTTAAATGAAGACTTTGAAGATTTACGTCCTGACGATTATTTTAAGAAAACCACGATTTATAATGAAATTGTAGATCGCATTAATGATCAATACGGAAAACAGGATTTTCAGTTTTTACAGCCCGTTCGCACTATTTATACAAATATCAAAGCTTGTAAAATCCCGTATTCACGTCCATTAATTTACGATTGGCGTGATGCCCCAGACGGCTCAATTATTGTTATTGACGAAATACAACTTGTAGAACCATATAAAAATAAAAAGTCTGAAGATGAAATGATTATGCATCTTACGATACATCGTCATCGTGGATTTGACTTCTATATCATCACCCAAGCAACACGATATTTGCATCCTGTGATGAAAGAGTTGTTTACGGCTCATTATCATTTGACACGTCCTTTCGGTTGGACGTGCAAAGTTTATCAGTACGGCTCTGCACGTGATAATCCCAATGCATTAATTAATAAAATTAACTGTGAATCTAAGACATCATTTAAGCCTGCTGACCGTATTTTTACATTGTATAAATCGACCACGATTGATACATCTCAGAAACGTATTCCCAGATTTGTCTATTTCATCGGTGCTTTCGTGATTGTTATGGCTTGTTTATTTGGCTATTTCGTTACACGCGACAACGTCATCTATGATCAAGTGTCTAATGGTTTGAATGGAAAGCCTGTAACTGCAAATCAATCACAGCCTAACTCATCCAAACAAACAAAAACTGATCAGCAATTTAACGCTGCTCAGGAATGTCGCAAGGCAGTTAATGTAGAAAAGCCTGAGTGTGTTCAGTGGTTCAATGACTTATCTAAAAATAAAGCTTCTGCCACTAATTCATCTGGTCAAACAACTGTAGTTTCTTATAACCCGAATAAACCGTTTGATACTGATCAAATTCAAAATTCTGTTCATTACGATGTGACTGCAAAGCCTGTTTTGTCTGGTTGTATGACCAATCGTGATGGCACTTTTACTGGATATACACAACAAGGAACGCGTCTACAAGTATCACAATCTGATTGCAAAAAAATCATGTCTGGTGATCGCCCTTTCAATTATTTTGCTCAACAAGGACAACAAAATGGACTATCTAATCAAAACAGTAATTCGCCAAGTAGTTCGCTTTATAGTCAACAAAATACTACGAAAGATAATGCCAAAATGACTGCTCAAGAATATGAGCTATATCTTTCATATTTGCATGATCAACAACAAGCAAATAATTACGTTCAATCTGACTTACAAAAGAAAATTACTGGAGCAAATGCGCTATGAAAGCATTTTTAAAATATCTTGCCTATACATTTATATTTCTAGCACTACTTCCTATTGCCCTGTTTTTCTTAAAGTATTTATGTATATTTTTATTTAACTGCTTTTTGACTTATGTTGACTACATTGATTATTTTATTGACTCAATTTATGTATCTCGTGGTATAGCGGTAATAACTGTTTTTATGGGATTCTTTATCTTATTGGCTTTGTTTGCAACCCATTACGAATATGAAGATGCTCATAAATCATAGAACGAGTGTCTACGAGTGAACTGACCCTATCGAATTTTGAAACCATTTCCCTGATTACAAGCTCCCGCTCAACTCTAAGCGGGAGTTTTAGAGCGTCCCGCAGGGCGCGAACTGACTTGCATTATCTACCAACTTCAGATCTTATCCTGGTTGAAAATTTTGCCAGGAACAAATTATTAAATTATTGATATTTATGTATATTGTAAATTCACTCAAAAAACACGATTGGCAAAATATTACATATTGGTGAATCATGGATATACAAGAAATAGTTAACTTTTACTGTAAAAACGGTCTTTATAATTCAAAGCATACATATTTAGAAAAATTAAAACACTTGGAGTGGTTTTATGATCATGACGAAATTACGATTAATCATATAACAGACTATTGTACTTTTAGAAAATTACAAGGTGTTAAAAACACTACAATTAATAGGGAGTTAAATTTAATTAGGTCGGCTTTTAATTACTATCTTAAATATAATCAGACTGCTAATTTTAAAAATCCATTTAATAGATTTAAACTTTTTGAAGCAGATTTCATTCCTCGTTTTTTAACATCTGTTGAATGTCGTATGTTATTAACTGCAACAAGGGATAATGTTATGCTTTATGACTTTATAACATTGGCTTTGAATACAGGTTGTCGAGCTTCTGAATTAACTACACTAACTTGGTCAAATGTGTCACTAGAACATAGATATTTAATTATTCGAAATTCATTATCAAAGAATAAAAAAACCGTTTATAAGCCTTTAAACACTGTTTGTATTGCTGCATTACTAAGGTTACGTTCACATAAACATTATGTTTTTTATAATCCTAAAACAGATAAAAATATTAGAAGCTTTCGACGTGGATTTGAATTAGCGGTAAAAAGAGCAAATCTAGGCTATGTAAGGATTCATGATTTAAGGCATACATTTGCTAGTTTTCTCGTTAAGAATGGTGTCCCTCTCTATCATGTTTCAACATTGTTGGGTCATTCTGACATCCGAATTACACAACGTTACGCGCATCTAGCGCCTGAACATTTACACGATGTGTTGAAAAAACTACCAATACTTCAATAAATTTACAAAACTTTACAAATATTATCATAGTGAAATATGACATTTGGGACATCGCCCTTTCACGGCGGTAACCGGGGTTCGAATCCCCGTAGGGACGCCATTTTATAAAATCCTTTTTTATTGTACTTGTTGGCTATTGTTTGTCTGCCTCAAGATTGCACATTTCAAATTTTTCTCTACAATAGCGCGCTTCTCCATTTTGAACGTGACGTTGTGTATGCAACCATCTGAATCTTCAAATATAACCTCCTCATCCAATCATTCCGCTCCTTTAAAACGAGCAATGAGTACGCGCCATTTGGTCATGCTTTCTTTAGGCGGCGCAATTGGTACAGGTCTTTTTTTAGGCTCAGGTGAAGTCATTTCACAAACAGGCCCAGTTGGCGCAATCCTTGCCTATATTTTAGGTGGGCTGATTGCCTACATGGTTATGCTATGTTTGGGTGAATTAGCAGTACACATGCCTGTTTCTGGTTCTTTTGGGGCATATGCTGCCAAGTATATTGGCCCAAGTACAGGTTATGTAGTGTCATGGTTATATTGGCTGACATGGACAGCGACTTTAGGAACTGAATTCACTGCGGCTGCCTTGCTCATGCAGGAATGGTTTCCTCATATTTCAATGTGGATCTGGACACTTATTTTTGCAATCACCATTTTCACCCTGAATTTAAGCTCAACTAAAATTTTTGCCGAATCTGAATTCTGGCTTTCTCTGGTTAAAGTTATTACCGTTATCAGTTTTATTATATTGGGCTTATTGGCCATTGTTGGCTTAATTTCTTTTCAAGGTTACGAAACAGCCCCTTTATTTAGTAATTTGACTGCGCAAGGTTGGTTTCCTCAGGGACTCATGCCCATTTTTGCCACTATGCTGATTGTCAATTTTGCTTTTTCGGGTACTGAACTGATTGGCGTTGCAGCAGGAGAAACCAAAGATCCTGCTGACAATGTTCCAAAGGCGATCAATGCAGCGATCTGGCGTTTATTAATTTTCTTTGTGGGTACGATTATCGTCATTAGCGCATTATTGCCCTTTGAACAGGCTGGTTTAGGCGGTCATAGTGTGAGTAATAGTCCATTTGTTACTGTGTTTAACTATATTGGAATCCCCTACGCAGACGATATTATTCGCTTTGTAATTATTACGGCACTACTCTCAGCCGCAAATTCAGGTTTATATGCTGCTTCACGGATGATGTGGTCTCTTTCTTCGCAGCAACATTTACCACGTATTTTTTCTAAACTTACCCAAAGTGGCACGCCTATTGTTGCGTTGATTGTTACCATGTTTGGTGCGATTCCTGGCCTATTATCTGAACAATTTGCACCTGAAACCATTTTTAAAAATCTATTGGGTGTTGCTGCATTTACGATGGTGGTAGTCTGGATGAGTATTTGTTTAAGCCAATTTAATTTCAGACGGCAGTGGTACAAAACAGGTCATACTATTCAGGATTTAAAATTTGCAGCACCTTTATTTCCTATTGTACCTATCTTAGGATTTTTCTTCTGTCTGATTACCTGTTTAAGCATGGCGGCAGATCCTGAAATGCTGACAGGTTTTATTTGCTGTCTTATTTTTATTGCGATTTGCTATATCAGCCACTTTATATTTTATCGCAATTCTAAGTAATAAGCTCTAATTACTTCATTTCTTTAGCAAAAGTGTAGCAAAACGCTACACTTTTTTTGTTCCGAGTACTGGTCAGGTAAGACATCTCAATGTTACAGTCAAATCAAGCATAAGAATAATTGATAGCATTATAATGAAACTGATTTTTATACACGGTGCGCAACAACAAGGCTTTGATGCTCAAAGCTTACAGGATCATTGGTTAAATATTTTTCAACTTGGTTTAACTCATCTTGATGTCCATATTCCGCTTCACAACTTAAATCTTGCCTTTCCCTACTATGGTGATTTAATTCATCAACATACATTGGCTCAACTAGAAACACCTTTAGATGCATTTATGCCTCAAGCATGGCAAGACTGGCATTTACCCTATTTACAACATTCTGAACCACAGCAAATTGATCAGGATCAAAGATTGATTCCTTTATTGGCAAAACACCACGAGGAACTTACTTTGACTTCGCGTCTATATTTATTTTCGCATTTAGCCAAAGATCATGTATTGCGTGAGTTTGTGATGCTATTAAATAAGTTTCCCAAATTACATGAAAATATGTTGCATCGTTATATTCTTGAGGTGTATCTCTATTTAGCTAATCCAGACTTTATGAACAATGTCCACGAGCGTGTAATTCAATCTTTTGACGAAGATGAAGAATACATTATTGTTTCCCACTCGCTAGGCACGGTTATCGCGTACAATCTGTTGCAACAACTTTCAAAAAAAATAAAAATCCGTCGTTTTATTACGCTTGCCTCTCCACTTGCATTTCGAGTGGTGCAATCCAGACTGAACCGTCCGACCGAACAACTCGAAGCCTTACAAGGCGATTGGCATAATTTTTACTCACATGAGGACTATTTAACGACGTTCCCACTGGATCATAGTTTTTTCAACTTTCAACCCTCTATTATTAATCAAGGGATTTCAACTTTTGCACATAAACCACATGAGATTATTGGTTATTTACAACATCCGCTCGTCGTACAAAGTATTATCGAATCGATTTGCCCAAATGAAGCTTTACGGCTTGATCCTGAACAAGCAGGTTAACAGCATAGATTTGATGCCAAAGCCAAAAATTTACAGTATCGCTAAGTTTTATTTATGTGTTATACAACACGAATCCCTTCCCTCGACAAAATCCAGCTAAAGCTAAGCCAGATTTTTTAGCCATCTCAATAGCCAAACTGGTTGGTGCGGAGATACAGGCCAATAATGCAATGTTAAGTCGCGTACATTTTCGTATTAATTCATAACTCGCTCGGCTAGTCATTAGTACAAAGCCATTTGTTACATCCAACCGATGCTGAGCAATGTAACCAAGCAATTTATCCAATGCATTGTGCCGCCCCACATCTTCAAACAAAACAGTAATTTCTCCGTTCGCTACCCATGCCGCAGCGTGTGCCCCACCAGTCAGCGCCGTGATTTTTTGTTGTGAGCCTAACTGCAGAACTGCATTTGGAATGTCATTTAACCATTCGGATAAAAATTCAGTGCTGACTGGCGTTAAATCCTGATGTAATTGCTGCAAACTTTCTATGCCACAAAGCCCACAACCTGTACGTCCTGTCATGGCACGGCGATGCAACTTCAAGGCTGAAAAAGCACGGGATGAAATTGTCATTTCAGCTTGGATACCCTGTTCAGTTTCTACAATATCAAGTGCATAAAGTTCACCCAGATGTTCAATAATTCCTTCAGATAGACTAAAACCCCGTGCAAAAAACTCTAGTTCTGTTGGCGTTGCCATCATGACTGCATGTGAAATTCCATTGTAAACCAGTGCTACAGGGGTTTCTTGCACGACGTCGTCTAACTGCTCCTGAACACTTCCATGACTATAACGCTGAACGATCAGAGGTTCATAACCTAATGGCAACTGCAAAGTATCATCCATTATTTTTTCCTTATCTGAAAACAATGCATTTAATGCGCTATCACTCACCCAGCCAAAAATTAACTTAATGGTGCTGTAGAAATAATTTGATCTGCTTTTTCAGGATCAACTTCTGCCGCCAGATTAAAATGCTCAGGGGCATGTCCCGTATGTAAAATCACCGGAACACTTTTGGAAGCAGGAATCTTGGCATATTTATCATGGCTACTTAGCGCGACTAATGGATTTGTTTCGGGATAATAGGCCGCCAGACTGCCCCGCGGAATGTTATAAGGCACAATACGAAAACTATGTACAATCCGTTTTACACCATCTGAATAAATACTTTCGATGTCCACCCATTGATCAGCTTGAAATCCTGCTGCCTGAATATCCAGTTCATTCATAAATAAGACACGGCGCTGACCATATACACCTCGATAGCGATCATCCAGACCATATAAAGTGGTATTGTATTGGTCGTGAGAACGGGTGGTCATTAAGGTATAAACTTTGGCTTGCGTATAAGCATCTGTATAACGATGTTCTTGGTCTGCATAGACTTCAGAAATCGGGGTAATTAAAAATTGTGCCTTGCCACTTGGCGTATTCCAGACATGCTGATTGGCGGGATGCTCCAGATGAAACCCACCAGATTGATAAACACGCTGATTAAAATCATGAAATTCATCAAATACTTCTGATATGGCATCACGAATACGATCATAACTCTCGATATACCAACGCCATTTGATTTGACTATTTGGCAAAGTTGCTTGTGCAATTCTGGCAATAATATCAGGCTCAGACAGTAAATCTGACGAGATCGGATCATTCCGTCCTGCTGATAAATGTACATTACTCATAGAATCTTCCACTGAAATCGACTGTGGACCATGTTCTTGTATATCGACTTCGGTACGCCCCAGACATGGCAGCATCAATGCGTCCTGTCCACACACCAAATGACTTCGATTCATTTTAGTGGTGATATGCACCGTCAATTTACAGTTGCGTAAGGCTTGCTGGGTATAATTGGTATCGGGTGTCGCGACAGCAAAATTCCCACCTAAACCAATAAAAACTTTAACTCGCCCTTCTGCCATTGCTTTAATGGTTTCAACCACGCCCATTCCATTTTCACGGGGAGATTGAATCCCAAAAACCCGATCAATATTGTCTAACATTTTAGGGCTTGGTCGTTCGTTGATTCCCATCGTTCGGTCACCCTGAACATTACTATGACCACGAATAGGTGCTAATCCAGCACCAGAACGACCAATATGTCCTCTTGCCAACATCAGATTGGCTAACATATGTACATTGGCTGTACCATGACGGTGCTGAGTAATGCCCATGCCCCAGCAGAAAATGGCACGTTTAGACTCACGATACAGTTTTGCTAATGCTTCCAAATGTTCAGGACTAAGACCTGTATGCGGATGAATCTCTGACCATGAAGTATTTTGAACTTCTGTCAGCATTTCATTGAAACCAATGGTATTCATCTCAATAAAGGAACGATCAAATACACTTTCCTGTGCTTTGGCAGTCGCTTGTTGATCCCACTCTGCCAAATGTTTGAGCATACCAAACATAATGGCATAATCACCGCCCACTTTTGGCTGAAAATAATAACGGCTTATCGGTGTGCTGCCATTGGTAATCATTTCTAAAGGTGCTTGCGGATCCTGAAAGCGTTCCAATCCGCGCTCTTTTAAAGGATTAATCGCAATAATCGTTCCGCCGCGTTTTGAAACCTCGCGCAATGTCGCCAACATTCGAGGATGGTTGGTGCCCGGATTATGCCCGAAACTAAACACAGCATCGGCTTGATCAAAATCATCTAGTGTTACTGTGCCCTTACCCAATCCAATCGAATCTTTTAATCCAACACTGGTGGTTTCATGGCACATGTTTGAACAGTCGGGGAAATTATTAGTGCCATAACTGCGTACAAAAAGTTGATATAAAAAAGCAGCTTCGTTACTGGCACGTCCAGAAGTATAAAAAGCTGCTTGATTAGGATCATCTAATGTCTGCAAATGCTTGGCAATTAATTGGAAAGCGTCATCCCAACTAATAGGAACGTATTTATCTACTGTTCTGTCGTAACGCATTGGATCGGTAATTCGTCCTGCATCTTCCAGAAAGAAATCACTTTGTTCCGATAACCAACTCACTGTATGCGTTGCAAAAAACTCTGGGGTTACACGCTTATTGGTTGCTTCAAATGCAACCGCTTTTGCACCATTTTCACAAAAGTTAAATGCATGAGCATCTTTTTTTTCGGGCCATGCACATCCAGGACAATCAAAACCTGTCGGCTGATTAATATTGAGTAAAGAAATAGAGCCTTTTTTGAGAGTTTCCTGTCGTTTTAAATTTCGTGCAACACTCAAAAGTGCCCCCCAACCTCCAGCAGGTTGATCATAGGGTTCAATTCTCGCATAGCTCTGATTTTCTTCTGAAGTTTGATTATCACGATCCATCATTTCACCTGCTTTACTTATTATAGCTGCATTAAATTATTTTAAAATTATGCAGTTATATGCAAAATGGGTTGAGCAATTATGAGTTTTTATAGCAACATTCTGATTGAAAGCATGAAATAAAATTTATTTCAGGTACTTTGGATCATTCTTTCAATATCTAATTTTCCTCAGGTATTTTCAATGTCTTATTACATAAATCCAAACACATTAAAATAAAAAACTCTACCGAAGTAGAGTTTAAAAGTATTTACGTTTAGGCTTATGCAGCTTTGTATTTTTGTACAATCACTGAACCAACCGAGTAACCCGCGCCAAATGAACAAATCACACCGTATTCGCCAGCATCAACCTGATCGCCTGTACGATGCAATGCAATAATTACACCTGCCGATGAAGTATTGGCAAACTCATCCAGAATGATTGGAGTACGCTCTGCTTCTGCTTCTTTACCCAGAACTAGTTTCGCAACCAGTTGATTCATATTGGCATTGGCCTGATGCAACCAAAAACGTTTAACATCATCTGCCTGAATTTGCATTTTTTCCAATTGACCCGTAATGATTTTCGCAACCAGTGGACAAACATCTTTAAATACTTTTCGTCCATCCTGACGAAATTGTTTATCATCACGATTGGTTTCTTCACTACGGTTCAGGAAGCCAAAATTGTTACGAATATTATTGGAAAACTGCGTAAACAAATGAATGTCGAGAATCTCAAAACCTGCTTTGCTGTCAGTTTCTTCAATAATTGAAGCTGTCGCTACATCACCAAAAATAAAATGACAGTCACGGGAACGATAATCAGTATGACCAGAGGTAATTTCAACATTAACCAATAACACACGACGTGCGCCACTTTTAATGGCATCGTAGGCCTGTTTTAAACCAAATGTTGCTGCTGAACACGCTACATTCATGTCATAGGCATAACCCTGAATACCCAAAGCCGACTGAATTTCAATGGCTACCGCAGGATATGCACGTTGTATATTAGAGCAAGCTAAAATCACGACATCGATATCTTCTGGACCTACTCCTGCATTTTGCATCGCTTGCTTAGCCGCAATAACTCCCCACTCAGCTTGCAACGAAATTTCATCATCGCTGCGTTCACGCAAATGTGGACGTAATCGTGCAGGATCGAGAACGCCTGATTTTTCTACAACATAACGACTTTTTACACCAGAAGCTTTTTCAATGAATTCCGCACTAGAACCACGGCGTTCAGGTAATTCCCCCGATGCAATCTTATCTGCATTTTCACTATTATAGCGTTCCACATAAGCATTAAGACTTTCAACCAGCTCTTCATTGCTGATGGTTTCAGTCGGGTGATAAAGACCAGTTCCAGTAATACGGATGCCCATGTAAAACTCCTTGTTAAGAATGCAGAATATTCTAACCGATTCCTAGTTTTTCCCATAGTTTTTGTAGCCGAGCGGGAGAAACAGGCATCTTGGTTTTCATTGGTTGAGAAAATAAGGAAATTCTAAATTCCTCAACCAGGAAATATAAATCTTTCATTTTTGGACTATTTTTAAACTTAAATAGTTTATCCATCCATGGATCAATCTCATTAATTGCAGCTTCGTCACGCTGCAAATTGTTTGGTAAACGCTCCAAACGCATCAATAATGCTTTTAAATAACGTGGATATTCAAGCCAAACATCTGACCCACAGGTATAAACAAAATCGCTGAGTTGCATCAAATCTAGCTGATCTTCAATATCATCAATGCTACGACCAAAAATATCGGAATCCAGCATCATCAACTGGCGGCGTATGCTTTGCCACTGAATAAAAATATCTGAAATTACCTGAAGTGCCTGTTGTCCAAACGTTAAAAATTTCTGCTTGACCTGCTGTAATAATTGCTGAAACTCCGCTTCATTCACTGGAAGCTGTTCGATACTTAGTTGTAGTGTCGCATAGACCAACATTTGTTCTAGTTTGCTTTTATCACCCAGCGGAGAATAAGCTAAAGCCAACGGCTTAGAAATCTGTTTTTTTAACTGCCTGATCAAATCACCAAGTTGCATATGTAATAAACGTATAACACCTTCTCGATGCTGTCGAATTGCCTCTGCCTGATCATTAAAAGTCTGAATCACTACACCAGATTCATCTTTTTGTTCTAATTCAGAAAACACCTTGACTGGAACGAGGGCTTGATATTGCTTCACCACCACACCGGTCACTTTTTGCGAAGCTTCAAAAACAAAACTTTCAGGAAAATGTTTAAACTCACCCTGCATTTGTTTAACAGGTCGATGCGTTTCGGTACGACAACGTGCTTTTAACTCGGCTAAATCACGACCTTTTTCAATGACTCGACCTTTTTCGTCGACGACCAATATGAACGGCACCAGATATTGATCGATTCTTTCAAAAGAAAAATCTTTTTCGGCAATATCTTCACCACGTAAGGCAAACGCTAAAAACTTAAAAATATGCTCGTGTAGATGTGATGCATCAACACTTTGCATAAGCTTTCGGGCAGTATCAGGGATTGGAACCAGATGACGGCGTTTATCTTTTGGCAAAGCTTTCAGTAGCGCTTCAATCAAATCTAGTCGCCAACCAGGAATACCCCATGACCAAAGATTTTCATCGACTTGCGCCAAAGCTTGGATTGGAATTTTAACAGTCGCACCATCCTGATCATGACTTGGATCAAAACGATATGTCGTTGCTAAACGCAAATCTCCATTATGTAAATAGTCTGGGAATTGCTGGGTGGTTGGTCGGTCACTTTGCCACAGTGCATCATCTTCAACAAATAAATAACGCGGCTTTTTCGGCTCAATGGTTGCACGCCAATCTTCAAAACTACTCCGACTTGCAATATCAGCAGGTACACGCTCGGCATAAAATTGATAAATGGTTTCTTCATCGACCACTAAATCACGACGACGCAACTTATCTTCAACCCGCTCTACTTCTTCAAGTTTCAGTAGATTATGCTTTAGAAATGGCGGCACAATGCCTAAGTTGCCCGTAGTTAATCCATCGCGCAAGAAAATTTCACGTGCCGCGGCATGATCGACTTTTTCAAAATTAACCAAGCGTTTCGGTTCTATAATTAAACCAAACAAAGAAATCTGGGCATATGCCTGCACAATACCCGCTTTTTTTGACCAATGTGGCTCAAAATAGTGATATTTCAGCAAATCACGCGCAGCGAGTAGAATCCATTCTGGATCTATCTTGGCTAATGTACGCAAATAAACCTGAGAAGTTTCGACCATTTCAAAGGCCATCACCCACGGAGTATTAGACTTATGCAAAGTACTGGCAGGAAAAACTTTCGCTTTTTGCTGACGCACTGCCATGTAAATATTACGCTCATCCGTTTTGTTGGCAACAAAGGACAACAACCCAGTCAATAACGCACGATGCAAGTTTTCATAACTAGATTGCTTGTCGTTGAAAGACAACTTGATACTTTGCGCCAAATCTACCAGTTGTGCATGGGTTTGTTTCCATTCACGTAACCGTAACCAACTAAAAAAATGCTGTCGAGCAAACTGGCGGCGTTTATTTTCGGTTGCCATGTCAGGATTATTTTGTAGCGTATCCCAAAGTTTTAAATAGAATAAAAAATCGGAATCTGCTTCGCGGAACAAAGCATGTTTTTGATCGGCCTGCATTTGCTTATCGGCTGGACGTTCACGTGGATCCTGTACTGCCAGAGCACTCACCACCACTAAAATTTCATTGAGTACACCGAAATGTGAACCGCCCACAATCATCCGTGCCAAGCGTGGATCAATTGGCATCCGCGACATCATTTGTCCAACTTTGGTCAAATCATTTTTGCGCTCATTCATTGCACCCAATTCAACCAGAAGTTTACGACCATCATTGACCAGACGATGATCTGGCGGCTCAATAAAATCGAAATCTTCGACATTGCCAAGCCCCAGACTCTGCATTTGCAAAATCACTGATGCCAGATTGGTGCGTTTAATTTCAGGTTCGGTAAACTCAGGACGACTTAAAAAGTCTTCTTCGCTATATAAACGAATACAAACACCAGGCGCAATACGACCGCATCGACCTTTACGCTGATTCGCTGCTGCTTGGGAAATCGCTTCGATGGGTAAGCGTTGTACACGTGAACGATAGCTATAACGTGAAATTCGAGCGAAGCCACTATCAATCACATAGCGGATATTTGGCACAGTCAACGCCGTTTCAGCCACGTTCGTCGCAATAATAATGCGCCGACCTTTGCCACTCGGACTAAAAATTTTCTGTTGTTCACCCAAACCTAAACGTGCATACAAAGGTAAAATTTCGGTATGACGTGGGCCATGCTTTTGCAAAGTTTCCTGTAATTCACGAATTTCCTGTTCGGTACTGGAAAAAATCAAAATATCGGCATGCTCTGGATGCCCTTTTTCTTCTGCATCAGCGAAACATTCTTCCACGGCCTGCACCACAGCACGCGGCAAATTTTCTTCAAAATCATCAAATTCGTCATCATCACTTCCCCCAATGCTGAGTTCAGAAATAGGACGATAACGTACTTCAACAGGAAAGCTGCGCCCTTCGACTTCAAAAATTGGGGCATCATTAAAATATCGACTAAACCGATTTACATCCAAAGTTGCCGAAGTCACGATCACTTTTAGATCTGGACGTTTTTTTAAAATTTGTTTGAGATACCCCATGATAAAATCGATATTAAGCGAACGTTCGTGGGCTTCATCGATTATGATCGTGTCATATTTATTTAAATAACGGTCGTGACCAAGTTCTGCCAATAAAATACCATCGGTCATTAAGCGAACAATTGAATCGTTAGATCCTTGTTCATTAAAGCGCACTTTAAAGCCGATCGACTCGCCAAGCTTTTCACCAACTTCTTCTGCAATCCGCTGTGAAACACTCCGCGCAGCTAATCGACGCGGCTGCGTATGACCGATCATGCCTGTAGCACCACGCCCAGCCAACATGGCAATTTGTGGCAATTGAGTGGTTTTACCTGAACCTGTTTCACCTGCCACAATAATCACTTGATGCTGTTGAATGGCTTCAATCAAACGATCGGCGTATTGGCTGACAGGTAAATCCTGATTCAGTTTTATTTTTGGAAAACGCGCAATTCGAGCTTTAACCTGAGCATTGGATTTTTCAAATAATTGTTGATATTGCTCTAAATTTTTTTCTTTACCTTTACCGAGTCGATTTAAACGATGTCGATCACGCACCATAACCCATTGATTTACATCTAAACCACTCTGCACAGATAAAATTTCCTAATTATTTCAAAATAAGTGTTCTATTTTACGTTGGATTAAAACATAACGAAAGTCATTCATTTTCGATAGACTTGTTGTTTTTTACATTTTGCCCTTGAATTTTTAATGAATCGCCTGCATGTTCATATGCAAATTAGATGAATTGGATATTGTCATTTTTAGATCATATTATTGAGATGAAATGATCGATGTCGTAGTGAGGAAGAATGGCTGTTTTTGCATCTTTATTTGTTTTTCCGATTTTAATCATGCAAAAATACCATTTCCCCAATAAAATAAAATTCTTTATGCTAAATCAGAATTTTAAATTTGAATATAAACCTCAATCATGGAGAAAATGATGAGCTTAATTAATACAGAAGTTAAACCATTCACAGCAACTGCTTATCACAACGGTCAATTCGTTGATGTATCTGAAGCAAATTTCAAAGGTAAATGGTCTGTTGTATTCTTCTACCCAGCTGACTTTACTTTTGTTTGCCCAACTGAACTTGGTGACCTTGCAGATAACTATGCTGAATTCCAAAAATTAGGCGTAGAAATCTACTCAGTTTCAACTGATACTCATTTCACGCATAAAGCTTGGCACGATTCTTCTGAAGAAATCAAAAAAATCCAATACGTTATGGTTGGCGACCCAACTTGGGCACTTGCTAAAAACTTTGACGTTC
Organism: Acinetobacter guerrae; assembly: GCF_009372255.1. Lineage (GTDB taxonomy): Bacteria > Pseudomonadota > Gammaproteobacteria > Pseudomonadales > Moraxellaceae > Acinetobacter > Acinetobacter guerrae. Next base: position 1,746 of record NZ_LXGN01000059.1, on the reverse strand, counting down.
TGATTGAGTCTGCTGGTCTTGCTGACCGTGGTACTTTCGTGATCGATCCAGAAGGTAAAATCCAGATCGTTGAAATCAACGCTGGCGGTATTGGTCGTGACGCACAAGAACTTCTTCGTAAAGTGAAAGCAGCTCAGTACGTTCATTCTCATCCAGGTGAAGTTTGCCCTGCAAAATGGAAAGAAGGTGATGCAACACTTGCTCCTTCAATCGATCTAGTTGGTAAAATCTAATTTTTAGATTTTAGGCAACTTAAGAACCACCCTTTCGGGTGGTTCTTTCATTTTAAGTGATTAATTTATCATCATTTAAACATTTACAATTTTCATATATCGGCGCAGGATGAATTACATTACTGTTCAATTGAACAGCATATTTTTATCTTTATTCATGCCCAAAGGGAGAATATATGGAAAAATTGGTTGCCGTAACCTCTTGGAAATATAATGCTGCATCTAGATACTTAAAAATTTTTTATAATAATGGCAAAGGTGAACTTTACCACCCTGTTCCCGAATTTGTTTACGACAATTTATTGCGCTCTCAAGATAAAACTGCTTTTGTGCAGAAATACTTAGAATTTGATTTACATTTTAGTCGAATGTCGATCTTTTAAATCAAAACAATAATGTCTACAAGACTTACAAATCACCCTATTAGGTAAGGCAAAATCTTTTTTGTTTGTCTAAATTGCCTTACCTTATATTCAAATTTTATGCTCTATTTTGCTACCACCATAAATAGACCTGCACCAAATGCAATCGTAGTGGTCATAAAATCCATATCCTGTTTAATCATATTTAAAAACTCTTTGACTTCAGCAGCATGAGAAATCACATTATCGACAATCAAAACACCTCCATTTTTACGAATTAAACGCTTTAGATCATCCCAATACGTAGGATAATAACTACGCTCTGCATCGAGTAAAATAAAATCAAATGTTTGAGTGGCCTGTTTTAAATATTCAGCAGCATCTCCCGTCCAAAATTCAATGGAACTCTCTAAATTCAATTCTGCTGCATAACTCTGTGCTTGTAGACTTCGTTTTTCCTCTATTTCAAGGGTAATGATTTGAGCGCCAGTGGCCTGCGCCGCCTCAGCTAACCACAAAGTTGAATACCCTGTGGACGTTCCTATTTCCAAGATAGACTGAGATTGTTGAGTACGAATAAGCATGGAAAGAAATTTTGCTGAATCAGGTTCTATATTTCGAAACCGCTGTATGCGATCACATTGTTTGGCATCATGTTGTTGAAATTCATCATATAATGCAGACAAGCGCAATAAAAATTCACGATTTGGCATTCACTCACCTATTTTAGAGTTTTTTGAGGGCTATTTGTTTTACACTTGATGTAGAAAATTAAAACGAGGCACTGGATTTCCTTCGAGCTCAACTGTTTCAATAAACATAGTCAATGGTCTTACCCAGATCGAATAATCACCATATAAGCATTGATAAACCACTAGTTCTTCTTCTGTTTCACTATGTCTAGCCACGTGAAAAACCTGATAAAGATTTCCTTTATAATGTTGATAAATTCCTGCTTGTAGCTTCATGTCAATACTCCTTAAGCTTAAGGTTCCTCATCATCTTATCTCATCTCGAGATGTCATTTATATAACAAAGCGGCTTTAACTAAGTGTGAATGAGCAAAATGTGAAGTTTACAGCAAATAGTTATTCAATAATCCGATTAAAACAATAAAAACATACTGTTTCACCTATATCACCTTTTACCGT
>NZ_LXGN01000058.1:48503-50924 GCF_009372255.1 Acinetobacter guerrae | reverse complement strand
TGTAATAACTTCAATATGTTCCATAAGGCACTCCTTAAACCTAGTTCTATGACTAGGTCTTAATTGAGAAGTGTCCGTTTTAATTCGGGGCTAATACATTAGGAAACTTGTCTAAGCTCGGCACCATATAATCTGGTGTCTTAAGCCAATCCATAAAAAAAGCAATGTGTTAAACTGCAAACCTTCATAATACCTTGTTTACAACAAGTTTTTATTGAAAAAAGTAGTGCCTCCACAGTAGTTTAAAATTTATATTTAGTGTAAAAATTGGAACATGATTATGGCTAATCTTTTTGAGTTCAAAATTCGTGTATATATTGAAGATACAGATGCTGGTGGTATCGTTTATCATGCCAATCATATCCGCTTTATGGAACGGACTCGTACAGAATGGCTACGTGCTTCAGGCATCGACCATTACTGGCACCAAAAAGATTATAATTTTGTTGTACATAAAATCGCATTAAAATACATGCGCCCTATTATGATGGACGACATGATTACTGTTACAGCGAGTGTAGTTTCATGTAAAGCTTCGTCATTTGTATTGCAACAAAATATTTATCGTGGTGAAATCATGCTTGCTTCTGGCGAGGTTGAGCTTGCATGTTTAAATACAGAAATGAGACCACGCCGACTTCCTGATGAAATTCGCAATCTTATTCTTAAAGAACTGGAATAAGATTAAAAAAACATACTTTGGCACATGTAACTATGGCAACACAGATCCAATCTTCTTTACATATTTCTGATCTTATTTTACAAGCAAGTCCCGTCGTTCAAGCAGTCATGCTTTTGCTACTTCTGGCTTCAATTTATAGCTGGTATCTGATCGCCAAGTTACATATGGGCTATAAGAAAGCGGCCCAACAGGACGAGCATTTCCAAAAAATGTTCTGGTCTGGTGCCGAGCTAAATACGCTTTATAATAATGCCCAGTTAAATTCAAAACGTCACGGCCTTGAAGAAATTTTCTATCAAGGCTTAGGCGAGTTTTTTAAACTAAAAAAACGCCATGCAACTGCAAATCAAACCATTGAAGGAACTGAACGTATTTTACGTGTCGGTTTAAGCCGCGATCAAAGTGTACTTGAACAAGGGCTTGGTGCATTGGCCAGTATTGGTTCAGTTGCTCCTTATGTGGGTTTATTTGGAACCGTTTGGGGCATCATGAATGCTTTTATTGGCTTGGCTGATGTCGATCAAGTAACACTTGCTACCGTTGCGCCGGGTATTGCCGAAGCCTTGATTGCCACTGCGATCGGTCTATTTGCAGCCATTCCTGCGGTACTTGCCTTTAACCACTATACCGCCAAAGGCGAAGCGATTTATTCAGATCGTGCTCTTTTTGCCGAGGAAATGGTGGCATTATTACAACGTCAGTCTGTGGGTTCTACACAGGAAGAAGTTTAATGGCAATTCAGCGTTCAGGACGCTTTGAGCGTATCAAAAAACCATTAAAAAGTGATATGAATGTCGTGCCATATATTGACGTAATGTTAGTACTTCTGGTGATTTTCATGGTAACAGCGCCGATGATTACCAGTGGGATCAAAGTCGATTTACCACAAGCGACAAATACGCCGATTGAAACCAAAGAGCCTGCTATTGTCACATTAGGACAAGATGGCAATATTTATCTGCAATATAAAGATCATAAAAATGAACAGGTTTCTTTATCTCAGTTAAAAGAAATTTTAGGTGATGCACAAACTCAAGCAGATGAAAGCAATCAAAAAATAACAGTATTGGTTAACGGTGAAAAAACCAGACCATATGGTGATGTGGTTTCTTTAATGTCAAGCTTGCAAGAAGCGGGTTTAACACAAGTTGGTCTACTCACTGAGCCATTAAAGTAAGTTATGAAGAATTTTCAAAAGCCACCTTTTCAGGAAAAAGCAATTGCACTTGGTTTTACGCTTGGCGTACATGCCATTGCGATTGTCGGCTTACTTTATTTAGGTTTAAGTAAACCGCCTGAACCACCAAAAAAAATCACAACTGTGCTAGTCAATCCTGCAGATTTGGCAATTCCTATTCAAGAAGCAGAAACAACGAGCACCCAAGTTGCTGAACAAATTCAAACTACACAAGAACCTGAAGTTACAGCGCCTGTTATTCCGAGCAGTCCACCACCTACCCCTGCTTTAACCAAATCCACTGAAGCCATTGAAAAAGCCAAAGTGGAAGCAGCAGAAAAGGCGAAACAACAAGCCGACGCGAAAGCTGAAGCTGCGGCTAAAGCAAAACAGCAAGCTGACGTGAAAGCCAAAGCAGAGGCCGCGGCTAAAGCACAACAACAAGCGGATGCTAAAGCAGAAGCAGCGGAAAAGGCGAAACAACAGGCAGATGCCAAAGCTAAGGCAGAGGCAGCGGAAAAAGTAAAACAGCTGGCAGATACCAAAGCTAAAGCTGATGCAG
>NZ_LXGN01000058.1:0-48355 GCF_009372255.1 Acinetobacter guerrae | reverse complement strand
GGAAAAAGCGAAACAGCAGGCCGATACCAAAGCAAAAGCTGATGCAGCAGCTAAAGCAAAACATGAAGCGGATGCCAAAGCAAAAGCTGATGCAGCAGCAAAGGCAAAACAACAAGCAGATGCCAAAGCTAAAGCAGATGCAGCAGCCAAAGCAAAACATGAAGCGGATGCCAAAGCTAAAGCAGAGGCCGACGCCAAACGAAAAGCTGAAGCAGATGCGGAAGCAAAAGCCTCGGCTGCCAAGCAAGCCGCTGAAGAAGCTGCCCAGAAAAAAGCTGACGCTAAAAAAATTGCATCTACAGCAAAACGTGATTTTGAGCAGAAAATCTATCGCACTTGGGATATTCCAATGGGATCATCTGGTAAAAAAGCAACTGCGCGCGTCACCTTAACCGATAGTGGTGCTGTTGCCTCCGTGATTGTAAATGCAAGCGATCCAGATATGAAAGCGAGTGTAGAAGCTGCTGTTCGTGCAGCCGCACCTTACCCGATGCCTTCTGATGCAGATGCACGTCGTGAAGCAAGAACTTTCACATCAACATTTACTGCTAAATAATATTTTGGTCATAATTACATGGTTTAAATGGATTTTGACCCTGTAATTATGCTAAATACTTTTATTCCACAAAAATGAGCCGCTCTCACAATACGACTATGGATATGAATCGCAAACATCTCTTATCAATCGCTATCATTACTGCACTGAGTTCAGCTTTTGTTCCCCAAGCATTTGCACAACTGCATCTTGAAATCGCCAAAGCACCAGAACAAGCACCTAAAATTGCGATTGTTCCCTTTGCCAATGATCAATCCATTTATCCTATTGTTGAAAATGACCTAAACCGTTCTGGTCGTTTTACCAGTGCATCAAACAATTTACCTGTTACAGGTGCAATTGATCAGATTCAGACAGATGCATGGCAAGCGGCTGGTATTCCTTATGTTGTCGTGGGAAATATCAAGCCTGCCGCCAATAATAGCTCTGAAGTGCATTATCAACTTTATGACGTACAAAAAAAGCAGTTTTTGCTGAATGAATTATTAACCGTACCCAATTCGCGTGTGCGTCAAGCTGCACACATGATCAGTGATGCAATTTATCAGGCATTAACAGGGATTCAGGGTGACTTTAGTGGTCGTATTGCTTATGTCCTACGTAATCCAGTTACCCCTGAACAGCGTTATACTTTACAAATTGCAGATACTGACGGCGAGCAGCCCAAAACCGTGTTGTCTTCGCGTGATCCTATTCTTTCACCTGCATGGACACCAGATGCCAAAAAAATCGCGTATGTTTCATTTGAAACAAAGCGTCCAGCGATTTATTTACAAGATTTGGCAACAGGTCAACGTGAAGTGTTGGCTAGCTTTAAAGGTCTAAACGGCGCGCCAAGTTTCTCACCTGATGGTAAGTCGATGTTGTTTACTGCATCTATGCATGGCAACCCAGAAGTCTATCAAATGAATCTGGAAACACGTCAACTGCAACGTATGACCAATGACAGCGCGATTGATACAGAAGCTCGTTACGCGCCAGATGGCAAATCTTTTATCTTCACTTCTGATCGCGGCGGTTCAGCACAAATTTATCGCTATAGTTTTGATGATGCTTCTGTTAACCGACTTACTTTCCGAGGTGCTTTCAATGCCCGCGGAACTTTAAGTGCAGATGGAAAAAATATTGCACTGGTGCATCGCCCATCTGGTAGCAATTACAAAGTTGCCATTATGAATATTTCAACAGGCATCGTAAATATTTTGACCCCAACCAGTTTAGATGAATCGCCAAGTTTTTCACCAAATGGGCAAATGGTGGTTTATGCCACTCGCGAAGGTAATCGTGGCCTACTCTCTGTGATGTCGACAGATGGCCGATTCCGCATGAATTTACCAAGTGAACAAGGCGAAGTTCGTGAACCCGCTTGGGCACCCAAATAATAATTGGCCGCCTAAATCACGATGAAGCACTTTTATTTTTTAACTGAATTAGATGGAGATCACAATGAAAGCTGTTAAGTTATTCGTTTTACCCGTACTCGCAACTGCTGTCATTATGACAGGCTGTGCAAGCCGTAAACCTGCTGCTGAAATTCAAGCAGGAAATAATCCAAATAGTGCTGGCACAGTCAATACGTCTGGTTTGAGTGACGATGCTGCATTAAATGCACAAAACCTGACAGGTGCGTCATCAAAAGGCGTGACTGCTGCAAATCGTGCTGCACTTGCAAAACGTGTGGTTCACTTTGATTATGACAGCAGTGACTTATCTTCTGAAGACTATCAAACGCTACAAGCGCATGCTCAGTTTTTAATGGCTAATGCAAATTCACGTGTTGCGCTCACTGGACATACCGATGAACGTGGTACACGTGAATACAACATGGCTTTAGGTGAGCGCCGTGCCAAAGCCGTTCAGAGCTTTTTGATTACCAATGGTGTCAATCCGCAACAATTAGAAGCGGTGAGTTATGGTAAAGAAATGCCTGTAAATTCAGGTCATGATGAAGCGGCATGGAAAGAAAACCGCCGTGTAGAAATTAACTACGAAGCTGTTCCACCACTATTGAAATAATAATCGCTTAGGGTGAAAAAAATCGCTTAAAGCAATAGACTTTAAGCGATTTTTTAACTTATGGGCTTTGTTGTTCCTGCTCTGTTTTAGGCGGATGCATGGATTCAATCAAATCGTGTTTATTAAACTCTTTGTATTCAGGTTTCGCCTCATACCCTTTCCACGCTTCATCTACAGACTCTTTTGAAATTTCGTCGAGATTAATCGGTTCATTTGGGGTTGGCATCGCACCGAAGGTTTTGGTCGTCATGCCTCGTCTCCTCTCATACTTATACTGACTTTTCACATCCTTATTATTATTCAACATAACACGTTGCTGTACACTTGCAAGCATAAAATCGCAACAAATAAAGTCATATAATTTTTCTTTTAGGTCGATCTCATCTACACTATAGCCATTTCTAAACGACCCTTTTCATTTTGGAGTTTTCCTGTATGTCAAACCTGAATTTGACGCAATATTTACAACAACAATCAGGCCATTTGACACCTGAACTTGCTCAAGTGATTGAAACCATTGCCGCTACTTGTAATACTATTGATCAGGCATTACAAAAAGGTGCTTTGGCAGGCATTTTGGGTAGTGCAGAAAATGAAAACGTTCAAGGTGAAACTCAGAAAAAATTAGATGTTATCTCAAATGATTATTTAATTGATGCATTAAAAGTTCACCCACATGTTGGTGGTTTGGCATCTGAAGAATTAGATGATTTCACACCAGCTCAAGCAAACGGTAAATATTTGGTGTTATTTGATCCACTTGATGGTTCTAGCAACATTGATATCAATATGTGCGTCGGTACCATCTTTTCAATTTTACCTGCCAAAAATGCAGTCACTCAAGCGGCTGATTTCATGCAAGCTGGAACTGAACAAGTTGCAGCAGGTTATGTTCTTTATGGCCCATCTACGATGTTGGCTTTAACTGTTGGCAATGGCGTTGCATTCTTTACTTTTGATCCAGAAAGTCAACAATTTATTCTGACGGCGGATCAAGTCAAAGTCAGTGAAGAGACACAAGAATTTGCCATTAATGCATCTAATCAGCGTCATTGGGAACAACCTGTAAAACGTTATATTGATGAACTTCTTGCAGGGAAAACCTCAGTTCGCGCTAAAGACTTCAATATGCGCTGGGTCGCATGTATGGTAGGCGACATTCATCGTATTTTATGTCGTGGCGGTATTTTCCTTTATCCTTATGATTTAAAGGATCCGAAGAAAGCAGGACGTTTACGCTTAATGTATGAAGCAAATCCGATGAGCATGCTGATCGAACAGGCTGGTGGCGCATCAACGACAGGCCGTGCCCGTATTTTAGACATTCAGCCAACCGAATTACATCAACGTGTACCTGTGATCATTGGCTCTAAACAAGAAGTTGAGCTGGTGACCAGTTACCATTAATTATTTTTATAGCGATGATGCATCACAGCATCATCGTGGATCTTCTTTTATGGCTATTATTTTTCTTGAATCCAAAGACAACGCTAAAATTAAGCATTTGCGCAGTCTTATTGAGCAACAAGCCTACCGAAAAAAACAACGTCAAACGGTGCTTGAGGGAACTCATCTGTGCCTGTCATGGTTGCAGGAAAAAGGCAAACTTGTCTCCCTTTTTACCACTGAAGCTGCTTTAGAGCATTCAGATTTACAAGCGATTATTGAACAGTACAATGGCTCAGTTTTTGTCATCAGTGAGTCTTTATATAAAGATATTAGTACACTGGGAACCAGTTTGGCCTGCCTTGCTGTAATTGACTTACCGCAAAGTAGCAAAGCACTGGACTTTCACGCAGATACGCTTATTCTGGAAAACATTCAAGATCCTGGCAATGTTGGTACCCTTTTACGCTCCGCTGCTGCCGCCAATATTAAACAAATTATTTGTACTAAAGGATCGGCCTCACTATGGTCACCTCGAGTTTTACGTGCGGCAATGGGTGCTCATTTTAGTTTATATACTTTTGAAAATATTGAACTCGAAACGCTGCTTGATCAGTTTCATATTCCAGTATTTGTCACAAGTTCACATCAATCAAATAGCCTTTATGAACAAGATTTGACGACTCCTTGCGTCTGGGTTTTAGGTAACGAAGGTCAAGGCGTTTCAGATTATGCTTTGGCACATGCACAAGCACTCGCGATTCCACAACCTGGCGGTCAGGAGTCGCTTAATGTGGCTATTGCAGGATCAATTTGCTTTTTTGAAATGGTGCGCCAACGGCTATAAAAAACGTTAATTTATATTAAAGCTGCTTAATCATTGGGAAAAATCATTTAAACTTAAACCTGTAAAAATAACATTTTATATTGTCAACCTATTCTTTCTTTTTGGCGTTATATAGTAGGTAACTGTTAAAAAGGAAGAATGGGGATCGAATGACAGGATTTTCCATTTCTATGGACTTAGCGCCAAAGCAGTCTGGATCTAAAGTTGATAGTGTTCATGTGAATACGGCTGAACAACGCCTGAAACTTTTTATGAATGAGGTCACAGGACGCGCGCTGGTCATGATGGAAAGTGCTACACAGGGTCAGCAAGGTATTGCGATGGATTTGGTACAAGAAGCTTTTATTTCTTTACACAAATCTTATGCCGATAAAACCCTTGATGAATGGTATCCCCTGTTCTACACGATTTTAAATAACAAATTACAGGACTGGCGACGTAAAGAAGCGCGCCGCTCCAACCCTTTTTCGTTTTTTAAAAAGGTGAGTCTAGACAGTGACAATGACGAAGTTATTGAGATTGTGGATGAAACTACGCTCAATCCTTCTGATTTTTTGAGTCAAGAAGTCACCATTGAAGAAATTCAGGAAGCCATTGCAGAACTTCCACCACGTCAGCAACAAGCATTTATGCTACGTGCATGGGAAGGCTTTGATACACAAACAACTGCACAAATTATGAATTGTAGTGAAGGCAGTGTAAAAACGCACTATCATCGTGCAATTCAGGGGCTTCGTACTGCTTTAGCTCATTTAAATCCATCTTTGGGAGGTTCATCAGATGAATCGAGATGATTTTACCAAGCAGATAACGTCCAAGCTTGATGGACTTGCTCGTCATCATAAGCACAAACCGATCGTCATCGCCCATGTTTTGGACACGATCAAACAAGAACCACGTTCTTTTTATAGTATATGGAGAATGTCTGGATTTGCTCTTGCTGCTGCCATTACAGGATTTGTAATCTTGCCTAATAGCTTTGATGCTTCGGATAAGCCACAAAATCAGGTGATTGCAAGTCCAAAACTTTCACCACAAATGGTTGAAGATCTAGAGATGCTGAGTGTTTTAGGTGAGGACAGAGTTCCGCATGGTAGCTAAAAAAATAGCACTAGCACTTTGTGCGCTTAGTTTTTTACAAACCAGTTTCGCTGGGTTTGAACGCTTTTGGATATTTTCAAAAAGTGCAGATTCTCAGGTAAATGAAACGTGGAATACATTATCTGAAAATGAACAACGTGCATTGATTAAACGCTATGAATCTTTGAAAGATGCACCAAAAGATCAGACTGTTGATTTACAGCAACGCATGGACTGGTTTACCCAACTCCCCGAACAAGAAAAGCAAAAAATGCGTGATGTTTGGCAAAAAATGAGTACTCAGGAAAGGAACGATTTACGTAAACGGATGCAAAAAGCACCATTAGAAGAACGTGCAGCAATACGTGAAGAATATATTGAAAAGTACTTAACGCCCTAAATCTACTATTTAAAACCAGTTTTAGAAACTGGTTTTTTATTGGCTAAACCTTGTTACCGCGCAAAGAATGATAATAAATCTGATTACGACCCAGTTTTTTAGCTCGATATAATGCTTGATCGGCATAAGAAAGTAATTCTTTCTGATCGATATTGGGTTCTCCCCTATACACTGTAATTCCTAAACTAATGGTGACCTGATTTGAAACATTTGATTTTTCATGAAGAATTTCAAGTCTTTCAATGGAACGATAAATATTGGATGCAACCGCATAAGCCCCTTGTGCATCGGTTTCTGGCAATAACACCACAAACTCCTCTCCGCCATAACGCGCTACAAAATCCATATGCCTGATCGAATTTTTAATGGCTTTTGCTAAACTAGCAATGACATGATCTCCAAGCTGATGTCCATAAAAATCATTATAATTTTTAAAAAAATCGATATCGATAAACAGAATTCCTAACGAACTGTTATCTCTTCGGGTCTGTAAGTAAAATACATCGAGCATTTCATCAAAACTACGACGGTTGGAAATTTGAGTTAATCCATCATGCTGACTCAAATGCAAAAATTCAGAGGCGTGAATTCTTTGTATATTTTCATTAATTTCTGCCAATTTTGCATTCAAAAACAACATTCTTTCTTTAGACACCAGCATTGAACTAATGGCAAATCCAAGTAAACAGCTTCCAATTAATGCTCTGGTTAAAATTATCAGATGAAAATAGACATTAAACATCGAAAGCCATGCCAAAGTGATCAATGCAGATACCATTCCCACCATCAGCATATGTATTGGTTTTAGTCCACTCAAGATAAAACCCAACATATATATAAATGAGATCAATAGCATGGCTTGATTTTTGAGTGCCTCGCTTTGAACAGTCATCATCAGAATTGAGGTTAAAACGATTGCCCAAAGTACGATAAAACATGCTGCTTTATAAAAATAAGGCTTCAATGATGGAATCATGGCAAAGGCAAAATAAGTCAATAAACATACTGCCCCATTGATCACGCTTAAAATGCATCGAATAAAATCCGAAACAAAATAGCGCTGCTCAATAACCATATAATCGCCTGGCACTGTAAACAGCATGAAAATAATATAAGTGACGAGACCACTCCAAAAAAATTGAATGGTATTCAAACGCGTACGTTCAATATGCATCTTCCAGAACTGCTTTTCCAATACCTTTGGTAGAGCGCGATTCGTCAGTTTTTCACGTACAAGCGAAAGCTTTTCAATTTCTTCTTTTGTTTGATGCAGCTCGTCAAGGTTGTATTTGTAATCCATTACACCCTGCAAGAATTTATCCTTATATGAATAAAAATAGCACACTTATCGTGAATTTTATCAAACCGATTTCGCTTTTTATCCATAAAACTGTTTACCATTTTGGACGTATATGGATTATCATCTGTTTTATTTTTCAGTTTGAATCGTCTTGGATACTATTACTCTTCTTCAGCCCGATGACTGGCATGCTCATTTACGTGATGGTTTAGCACTACAACGTACTGTTCCTGATTTAGCTCGACAATTTGCCCGCGCAATCTGTATGCCTAATTTGGTTCCACCTGTAAAAACAGTCGAAGAAGCTCAGGCTTATCGTGAACGCATTATGGCGCATGTACCTGAAGGGATAAACTTTGATCCACGTATGGTCTTGTATTTTACCGATCACACATCTCCAGATGAAGTGAGTAAAATTAAAGCTTCAGAGCATGTCAATGCGATTAAATTATATCCAGCAGGTGCAACCACCAATTCAGATAATGGTGTCAGTGATATTCGCAAAGTGTATGCAGTGATTGAGCAATTGGAAGAACATCAGGTTCCATTGTTATTACACGGTGAAGTTACTCATCATCACGTTGATATTTTTGATCGTGAAAAGCGTTTTCTTGATGAAGTGTTGTCTCCATTATTAAAACAATTTCCAAAACTTAAATTAGTATTGGAACATATTACGACCAGTGAGGCAGCACATTTTGTTCTTGAACATGATCGTAATGTAGCAGCAACCATTACGCCTCAGCATTTATTGTTTAATCGTAATGACATGTTGGTTGGTGGAATTAAACCACATTTTTATTGCTTACCTATTTTGAAACGTCAAACTCATCAGCAAACGTTGATTGAAGTCGCAACCAGTGGCAACCCTAAATTCTTTTTAGGGACTGACAGCGCACCCCATTCTAAAAATGCCAAAGAAAATGCATGTGGCTGTGCAGGCTGTTATAGCGCCCCCACAGCAATTGAACTATATGCACAAGCATTTGATCAAATGGGTAAACTTGAACGGCTTGAGGGCTTTGCTAGCCACTTTGGTGCTGACTTTTACGGTTTACCGCGCAATACATCGACGATCACCTTGGTCAGAGAGGAACACACTATTCCAGAACAACTTGAATATCTGGATGGTGAAAATATTATCCCACTTTATGCAGGTAAAACTCTTCAATGGAGGAAAGTGTGAACCAACAAATTAGCGCTCCACCTGTTATAGGACAGCGTTTCCGTGGTTTTTTACCTGTCGTGGTTGATGTTGAAACAGCAGGTTTTAATTCACAAACCGATGCTCTACTTGAAATCGCATGTATTCCTATCGTTTATAACGAAACAGGTCAATTCGTACCAGGTGAAGCCTATCATGCGCATATTAATCCATTTGAAGGGGCTAATCTGGATCGCAGATCTTTAGATTTTATTGGCATCGACCCCTTTAATCCAATGCGCGTTGCAATGGCGGAAGATGAAAAAACAGCATTAAGACGTATTTTTAAATCAATCAATGACGTTCGTCGCCAACAGCAATGTACTCATGCGGTATTGGTTGGTCATAATGCACATTTTGATCTTGGCTTTTTACAAGCGGCTATCGCACGCACATCCACTAAAAATCAAAATCCATTTCATAGCTTTTCGGTTTTTGATACAGTCACTTTAAGTGCAGTCATGTTTGGTCAAACCGTGTTGGCAAAAGCCTGTATTCAAGCTGGAATCGAGTTTGATGGCAAAGAAGCACATTCTGCTTTGTACGATACACAGAAAACAGCTGAACTGTTTTGCTATATTTTGAACAAACTCGCACCTTACTTACTTGACACTTTAACGGCAGATTCTTAATATACCGCCATCCTCAACGTCCCTATCGTCTAGAGGCCTAGGACATCGCCCTTTCACGGCGGTAACCGGGGTTCGAATCCCCGTAGGGACGCCAGATTCTAAAAAGCCACTACATCATGATAGTGGCTTTTTTCTAAGTAAATCTAAGTATCTATAAAATTTAAGATCATAAAAAAGGGATTCTCAAGAATCCCTTTTTTTACATTATGCAGACTTACGTGAATTGACCTGACCTTTAATGACCGCTTTGATATTACCTTTGGCATAATTTAAAAAGACCAAAAGCGGAGATAATTTTGGATTCGGTTTTTTTCCTTTACCGATACTCCTAAACTGCGCTGCATACCAGATAATTTCCATAATCGCCATTTTATCGACGAAAGGTAAACCTGTTTTTATAGGTTTAACCGCATACTTCACATCGTGACCTGCAATTAAACGATTCGCCAAATCTGTTTCTACTGCAAACGGGCGAGCAATACCAATAAAATCACAAGCACCACTCTCTAATGCAGCATTCATACCTGCAACTGTACGAAAACCGCCCGTCACCATAAGCTTACATTTCACCTGCTGACGAATTTTCTCAGAAAAGTCTAAAAAGTATGCTTCACGCGCAATAGTGCTGGCTTTACGCTTTTCCGATTTCGCGCCAGCCATTGCAGGCGCTTCATAAGTTCCGCCAGATATTTCAATTAAATCGATTCCAACGGCGTCAATGGCTTTAAATACTGTAATTACATCTTCTTCAGTAATTCCGCCGCGTTGAAAATCAGCCGAGTTAAGTTTGACTGAAATGATAAAATTTTCTGAAGTTGCTTCACGTACTGCTTTATAAATTTCTAGCAGAAAACGCATACGATTTTCAATCGAGCCACCCCATTGATCCTGACGCTTATTCGTCAATGGTGATAAAAACTGACTGATCAAATAACCATGTGCACCATGTAGCTGTACGCCCTCGAAACCTGCTTTTTCACAAATACTTGCGGCTTTCGCAAAGCGCTGAATAATATCCAGAATCTCATCTTCTCGAAGCTCACGAGGTGTTCCAAACATTGTGGCAAGCATAGGACTAAATGGCACAGCAGAAGGTGCAACAGTTTCTTTATTCAATCCCTTTGGACACTGACGCCCTGGATGAGATAACTGGATTAACTGTACCATTTCGTACTGCTTGCCAATATCAGCCCATTTTTTTAGTTCAACTAGATCACGTTCACTTTCAGCTACCACAACGCCAGGCTCATTTTTAGCACGGATATCTACCATGACATTGCCTGTAATGGCACAGCCTAGACCACCTTTCGCCCATGCTTCATAAAGCCCAAGATGCAACTGATTGGGTTGTCCTGCATCATTGGCAAGTGCTTCACTCATCGCACCTTTAATTAAGCGATTTTTAAATGTGGTATTTCTGATTTGAATTGAATCGGCGATCTGTGTCATGTTTTTCTCTTTTAAAAAATCGGAGCCATTACTCCAATTTGAATTAAAAAATGCGTTAAAGTCATTTTATATGTACAAATTGACAATATCACATGTCAATTATATGCAAAAGTTTAATATTGACTTGCAGCAATCAACTGCCGTGTATACTCTGATTGGGGCGATAAAAATAATTGTTCAGTATCTTGATATTCCACGACTTTTGCATGACGTAATACTAAAACTTTTTGGCATAGAGCGCGGACGACTTGTAAGTCATGACTAATAAATAAGTAACTAAACTGCTGCTCTTGTTGTAAACGGCGCAATAACTGGACGATTGAACGCTGTGTCGTACGATCCAGTGCAGAAGTTGGCTCATCCAATATAATAAGTTTGGGTTTTAAAATTAATGCACGCGCTAATGCAATCCTCTGGCGTTGTCCACCTGATAATTCATGCGGATAACGGTGTTTAAATTCAGTCGGCAATTCCACTTGCATCAATGCATCATCAATTAAACCTTCGATTTCGTTGGCTTTAGTCTGTTTTATAACCAACCCCTCACCAATAATCTGTGCGACTGTCATTCGTGGATTTAAACTACTAAAGGGATCCTGAAACACTATTTGAAAATCTGCACGTAATGGTCGTAATTGATTTTCCTTGAGATGATTTAAATCCTGACCAAGTAAAATAATTTGTCCATCACTTTCAATCAATCTGGTCACCGCTAGCGCAAGTGTGGTTTTACCCGATCCACTCTCTCCCACAATGCCTATCGACTCTCCCTGATGGAGCACTAAATCCATCGGTTCTAATGCAACCACATAATCTTTTATACGATTAAGCAAACCTTGTTTAATCGGAAACTTGATTCCCAATTGTTGAAGTACAAGCAGTTGCAATTCAGGATTTACACTTAATGCACGGCCAAAGTCATGATTAAGCAAATGTTGCGTATACGTGCTTTTAGGATGATTAAAAATATCCAGTACTTGACCTTGTTCTTCAACATACCCTTTATTCATCACAATAACCTGATCAGCATAACGCTTCACCAGATTCAAATCATGACTAATCAAAATCATCGACATATTTCGTTTTTGCTGCAAAGTTTTAAGCAAACTTAAAATTTGTGCCTGTAAAGTAACATCCAATGCAGTCGTTGGCTCATCAGCAATTAAAATCTCAGGCTCTTGTGCCAACGCCATCGCAATCATGACTCGTTGTCTTTGACCACCCGATAATTCATGCGGATAACGTCTCAACTTAGTTTCAGGCTCAGGAATCCCCACATCTTCAAGTAGCTCAAGCACACGCTTTCGAACTTGCTGCTTTGACCATCCCTTTAACATCAAGGTTTCACCCACAATTTTTTCTACCCGATGCAACGGATTTAAGGCCGTCATCGGTTCCTGAAAAATCATGGCAATTTTTTGACCACGAATCCGTCGATATTGCGTTTGATTCAAATGCAGTAGATCTTGATCTTCAAATAAAGCTTTGCCTTCTATCTTTAAATGCTGAGGGAGTAGTCCCAGTAAGGCGAGACTACTAATTGACTTTCCTGAACCGCTTTCACCCACAATCGCCAGGGTTTGACCCTGTTTTAGCTCAAAATCCAATTGCTGAACCAAAACTTGACCCATTTCATTTTCAATATGTAAGCCACTTACTTTCAGGCAGGTCATTTGCTGCATTTGATTATTGTCGTCTTGGATCGAATGCATCACGCGTTGCCTCCCCGACATAGATAAGTAGTGATAACACCAGAGCCAAACTAAAGAATCCAGATAACGCTAGCCATGGTGCGGTTAAATTATTTTTACCCTGTAGCAATAACTCACCTAATGAAGCAGCATCAGGCGGTAAACCATAGCCTAAAAAGTCCAGTGCGGTCAGTGCAGTAATATTTGCGGTTAGCATAAAAGGAAGTTGCGATAAACTTGAACTCATGGCATTGGGTAAAATATGCCGAAACATAATCGTTCGATCTTTTACCCCTAAAGCACGTGCTGCACGAACATAATCGAAATTTCTTGCCCGCAAAAATTCTGCTCGAACCAATCCGACCAAAGCAGGCCAACCAAAAAGTAACATAATCAAAAAAAGCCAGTACACATTTGGGGTAAACATACTGACCAAAATCATGACCATGAACAGCATGGGTAAACCACCCCACACTTCAAGAATACGCTGACCAATAAGATCAATCCATCCGCCGTAATAGCCCTGTATTGCGCCAACAATGATTCCAATTACAGCGGAAAGGAAAGTTAAGGCAAAACCAAAGATCAACGATACACGCAAACCATAAAGAATCCGTGCCAATACATCGCGTCCCTGATCGTCTGTTCCAAGCCAGTTTTGTTGGCTTGGTGGTGATGGCACAGGTACGGCCAGATCCAAATTTGGAGTTTGATAAGCAAAGGGAATCAGCGGCCATACTGCCCAGCCTTTATTATCTATCAGCTTTTGTACCGCAGGATCTTTGTAATCCGCTTCGGTTTCAAATACACCACCGAAAGTTGTTTCTGGGTAGGATTTGATAACGGGGAAATAATAGGTCTGATCGTATTTGACCAAAATCGGTTTATCGTTGGCAATAAATTCTGAACTCAACGACAAAATAAAAATAAGCACAAATAAAATAAAACAGCTAAAACCCAAACGATTTTGCTTAAAGCGTTTAAAACGCGCCTGCATCAAAGGAGACATTATTTAGCTCCTCGTGATTCAAAGTTAATCCGCGGATCAATCACCTGATACAACACATCACTGATTAGCCTTAAAACCAGACCGAGCAAGGTAAATAAAAATAAAGTACCAAAAATTACGGGATAATCGCGTTGGGTAATCGCCTCAAAGCCGAGTAAACCTACGCCATCCAGATTAAAAATGATTTCAATAAATAAGTTGCCGACAAAGAAAATTCCAATCAGTGCTTCTGGCAAACCCGCAATCACAATCAGCATTGCATTGCGAAAGACATGTCCATAAAGAACCCGATTTTCAGTTAAACCTTTTGAACGTGCTGCCAGTACATATTGTTTATTCAATTCTTCCATAAAAGAATATTTAGTCAGATAAGTTAAGCCTGCAAAACCACCCAAGACCATTGTTAACAAAGGCAAAGTCATATGCCAAAAGTAATCTTTAATTTTATCGAAAAAACTAAGTTGTTGAAAATTTTCAGAGACTAAGCCTTGCAATGGGAACCAGTGAAAATAGGAACCACCTGCAAAGAATACGATTAACAACACACCAAACACAAAAGTTGGCACAGCATACCCGACTGCAAGCAACATAGACGTTGATTTATCAAAAAATAAACCATGCTGTTTGGCTTTGCGGATTCCAAGTGGAATTGATACTAAATAAATCAGTAAGGTACTCCAAAGCCCAAGTGAAATGGTCACTGGCATTTTTTCATACAACAATTGAGTTACTGGTTTATCTTTAAAGAAACTCGTGCCAAAATCTAACGTAACATAGCCTTTGAGCATTAACCAAAAGCGCTCTGGTGCAGATTTATCAAAACCATACTGGGCTTTTATCTGTTCAATCATTTCAGGACTTAGACCTCTAGCCCCCTGATACGACCGATCAGCTGCAACACTTACTGTTTCACCACCGCCTGTATTATTCATTCCCTGAAAATTTTCAGCCTGATGAATTGCTTGCTCAACAGGTCCACCTGGTGCAATTTGAACCACCAAAAAATTAATCAATAAAATCAGAAATAAAGTCGGAACAATGAGTAAAAGTCGCTTAATAATATAGGTGCCCATATTTGGTTCCTTTGGCGTCTTTTGATGATTTATTGTCTGCGCAAATAATTTGCAACAGCTTGAGCTTTTTTAGGATTTGACCACCAATAATCTAATCCGACCGAAAGTTTAGGTAAAGTTTGTGGATGCTCATACATATCCCAATAGGCATACCAGTTTTCACCTTTTCCATAGGTTAAGATTTGATAATAACCTGCACGTAACAAACGATCTAACACTTTTGTATTGGTAATCAATTCCTCACGACTAGAAGATTTCACCAGTTTTTGAATGACTGCATCGATCACAGGATCTTTAATGCCCGCGAAATTATAATTGCCTACCTGATCTGCGGCAGAACTACTCCAGAATTGAAATTGTTCATTTCCTGGGGTTAGAGACTGCGGCATCGCCATTGTAGTTAAATCAAAATCATTACGGCGCATACGCTCTAAATACTGTGGCACATCGACCTGTCGAATCGATACTGTAATTCCGAGACGTTTAAGATTTCGCACCAATGGCATAAGTGTACGCTGTAAGCCATCTTGATGGATTAACAATTCAAACTGAATCGGTTTGCCTTGATGATCACGTAATTGACCTGCTTTAACGCTATAACCAGCATTGATCAATAACTGTCTTGCTGTTAACAAGTTATGACGATTGAAACCACTACCATCACTGGTTGGATATTTCCAATCGGACAACACCCCTTGTTTCACAATCGGATTTAACTTGGATAGATAAGGCTCCAAGACTTTAATCTCTGCTGCTGAAGGCTTTCCTGTCGCAGCCAATTCGCTATTATCAAAATGACTTTGTAAACGTCGATATTTGCCATAAAACAATGCTTTATTTTGCCATTCAAAATCATAGGCATAACTCACAGCACGACGAAATTGAATGTCATTGAGCGGGGCGCGCCGACTATTCAATACAATGCTTTGCATGGTCATTGGATTACGATGTTTAAACTCAAATTTTTTGACCATTTGATTATTCATGGCTGGAAAATTATAAGCTGTCACCCATTTTCTGGCAGTAAATTCTTCTTGCCATGTATATTGCCCAGACTTAAATCCTTCAAAGGCAATATCCATATTACGGTAATAAACATATTTGAGGCGATCAAAGTTATAACGCCCACGATTCACGGCTAAATCTTTACCCCAATAATCTGGATTACGTTTATAAGTAATACTGCGTCCCGCATCGATCCGCTCAATCAGATAAGGACCTGACCCTAAAATCGGCTCCATGGTGACGCGGCTAAAATCTTTATTTTTCCAGTCTTTTTTGGAGTAAATCGGGAGAGTCGCTAAAATCAACGGCATTTCAGCGTTATTTTCAGACTTAAAGCTAAATTTCACTTGATACTTAGACAGCACCTCGGTTTTGGCTAAGTCTGCAATGTACATTTGCAAGCCCGGATTAGCCTTGGTTTGATACGTGTCAAAGCTAAATTTAACATCTTCTGCGGTGAGGGGCTGACCATTGCTAAACTTAGCTTTTGGATTTAAATCAAAAATAACAAAATTGGTATGTTCAGGGTCAAAGGTTGCCGTTTTTGCCAAAAGCGGATACATCACCGCGGGTTCATCCAATGAAGTCGACATCAGAGAGTCGAAGATAAAATTTACACCATCCGTTGAACTACCCTTACCATTCATACTATTGAGGTTGTCAAAAGTACCATTGCTATATTGACTGAGTATTCCACCTTTTAGTGCCTGCGGATTGGCATAAGGCATATGAACCAATCCACTATATTTTGCAGTTGAATGGATGGCGATATAGGGTGTCGTCTGCACCGCAGCATTTCCCGCACTGCAATAAAAAGTAACTGCAAATACAGCACTTTTTATCACCTTAGACATTATTTTGTTTTGTCTGCTTTGCGAGTTTCGTCCTGAAATAAAATCCATCACCAGATGCAACTTATAAGTTCGGAACTTTAATCACATCGCCAATACGAAGCTGCGCATTTTGTTTCAGATCATTAAGATCAGCCAACTCCGCAATTGCCATACCAAACTTACTTGCTAAACCAATTAAAGTGTCGCCACGCTTAACAGTGTATTCGGTAATGGTTTTTGGAATTTGCAAAGATTGTCCACGCTGTAAAGATGCACGCGCATTCAAATTATTTAAATCCGCTAAATCTTTTGCACTCATGCCCAAACGACTAGCAATACTATTTAAGGATTCACCCGACTTCACTGTATAAGATTCAGTATTGGCAGATGCTTTGCTTTTAGAGGATGTTTTGGGACTGTCCTCTTTGGCAGTTTCAGGTTTAGGCAAATCGCCGGTTATCTTTAACTTTTGTCCAACACGTACATTTGAGTTACGACTTAAACCATTTAAAGCAGCCAGATAATTTAACTGAAGATGATAGCGACTTGCGATACTGGCAAGTGTCTCACCAGATTTAACAGTATGCGTCTCTGGTGAAGTCTCTTGTAACTCAACCTTAGCCGAAGGCGAAATTTCACCTGTTAGTTTCAAACGCTGCCCTACGCGTAATCCAGCGTTACGACTTAAACCATTGAGTTCAGCAAGATCAGCAAGCTCTAAATCAAACTTATTGGCTACACTATTTAAACTATCACCCGCTTGAACAGTATATTGCTCAGGGGTGGTAGAACCCGCAGGAATTTTTAAAGTCTGTCCAACTCGAACACCGCTATTAGCTGCAATATTATTCAAGCTTGCCAGTTCAGCCAAGCTCATTTTCGACTTGCTTGCAATACTGGATAAAGTATCGCCACGCTGCACTTGATAATTTTCGGTTTTAATCTGGCTAGACGCATTACTACGGCTTTCTTTTGTTTCAGCTTTGTCACTGTCCTGAGCAGTTACTTCATGCAATGGAACATTAATTTTTTGTCCCACATTTAAGTTACTAGTCGCGGTTAGACCTGAGGTTAGATCAGCCAATTCCTGATTGGATAAAGCGTAACGATCTGCAATCAGTTTTAAATATTCGCCGCGTTTGACTGTATAGGATTTGGTCGCAACACGTGTGCTCCTGGTTTCATTCGTTTTCACATCATTACGGCTAGTAGTAATGGTATGTGCATTACGTGAGGTCGTATTATCTTTTAACGCCAACTTCTGACCAACAAACAAACCACTGGTTACAGACAAATTATTATAATCTGCCAATTGCTTAACAGTTAAACCAAATTGATCGGCCACGCCTGTCAAATTGTCATTGGCTTTTACTGTATAGCTTTCAGGTTTGACCTCTGGCTTAGGAGTAGAAGGTCGATCTATAGCCTGTGGCTTTGCATCATATAGATATAAACTTGCACCAACAAATAAGGTGTTGTTTGGGTCAATCTGGTTCCATTTAGCAATATCACGCCAGCTCACACCATTTTTTGCAGCAATAATCGCTAAAGTATCTCCAGCCTGAACAGTGTAAGTTGAACGTTTTCCAGAAGGTTGAACGACCACGATATCAGTATCAGTTTTGATATAGGGTTTACCCTGATTATTCTGTGCTTCATAACTGTCTGCACTCACTGTTTCAGCCACTGCTTTTGGATAAGCAAACCCTTTGGTGACTTCCTTACCTTCTGTATCAGCAACGGACTGACTAGTTTGAATCGCAGTTAACCTGATTTTACCATCATAAGGATCGACAATTTCTGTACCTTTAGGTGCAATCGCTTTTAGTTCAGCAACCACTTGATCTTTCTCAGCCTGTGTCGGTTGTGGTTCGAGAGCCTGTTTAACAGTTTCTTTTCCCCCTTCCTGTTTGACCAAAGTCACAATTTGTTCACGCTCAGCTTTAGAAATAGGCGGCTCAGCACTAACAGCTTTAACATTTGTCGCAGGAGTTACTGCAACAGGAATACGTGGTGCACTTGGTATATCCGCACTGGCCGCAAACGCAGCCAACTCATCAGCACTACGCGGTGTGGTTTTTAAAGGCCGAGTAATCGAGGAAATAACATTACTTGTGGTTGAAGGTCGACTACTGCTACTTGCTGTCATCACAGGAGGTTGAGTACGACTTGGTGTTACAGTTTGAGTTGAACCACGAGTTGATGTGCTCACGGTTACATTGGCATTTGGTGCAGGTGTAGTCGTATTACTTGCCCAAAACCCAGAGGATGCTTTTAAAGCTTTGAGCTTGGCATCGACTGATGGATTGACATCCGCAGGAATCAAAATCCGCATCGGGCTTTCTGGATCAATACGCTCACCACGATAACCAGGGTTAAGTGCATACAATTCAGTACGACTTAATCCTGTCAAAGAAGCAATTTGGTTCAAATCGACTGGTGCACCTAACGTGACTTCACGGAAGTGAGGACGGTTGGCAATAGGGGGTAAATTTACATTATAAGCTTTTGGATTTTTAATAATTTGAGCAACTGCCAGAAAACGCGGAACGTAGTTCATGGTTTCCTGCGGCAATTTGAGTGACCAATAATCTGTTGGCAACCCTGCTGCCTGATTTCGATTGATCGCTTGCTGAATACGGCCTGGACCAGCGTTATAAGCTGCCAAAGCCAACTCCCATGAACCGAACTGATTGTATAAACTGCCTAAGAACTCATAAGCTGCTCGGGTTGATTCGACAACATCGCGGCGACCATCATACTGACTGGTTTGCTTCAAACCATAAATACGACCTGTACTTGGAATAAACTGCCACAGACCTGCGGCTGCTGCACTACTCGTTGCAGCTGGATCGTATGAACTTTCAATCACAGGGAGCAAAGCCAGTTCGGTTGGAATACCACGGCGTTCAGCTTCTTTTACGGTGTGATATAAATAACGACTAGCACGCGC
The DNA here is from genome assembly GCF_009372255.1 of Acinetobacter guerrae. Lineage (GTDB taxonomy): Bacteria > Pseudomonadota > Gammaproteobacteria > Pseudomonadales > Moraxellaceae > Acinetobacter > Acinetobacter guerrae. The sequence goes on along the minus strand of NZ_LXGN01000058.1, from coordinate 28,921 downwards.
ACTTAAACGATCCAAATACGGCTGACGTGAAATAAACCAGCTACGCTGCGCTTCAATACGTGGATCCCAATGGTTTAAATCCATTTTAAAACCTACGGTCATACGTTTCCATACGTCGCCATGTTTTAAAATCAGTAAACGATCCCCTTCTACAGCACGCATATCTGTTGCAGAAAGTAAATCTTCAAGCGAATCCAGACTACTGGCATCCAGATAACCTGAGCCTACTTGTTTTGATGTTTTTGTTTTTGCAGTCTGAGGAGTTGAAGAACAGCCAGTGGTTAGACCCATTGCTGCCAAAGCAGAAGCCAATATCGTAATTTTAAAAAGTGATGCTGCGGGAAATTGCCACACCATATTGGTCGGTTTATACATAAAATGTTCCAAACAACTCGCGTAAAGTTTAATTCTTTGATATGCCATTGTAGTGAAGCATGACGCTGAGACAAGGCAATAATTTAACGTGATTTGCGTGGAAATGTTACAAGAAATTAAAAAAAACAGCGAATCAATGGCTCGAAAACCACGATTTGCATATACAATACGGGAAGTTAAGTCCATTTTTTTAGTTTTAGGTTCAATATGATCTCACAAACAATCACGCTCTATGTTGATGGTGCCTGTAAAGGTAATCCTGGCTTAGGTGGTTGGGGTGCTTATATTATTAGCCAAGATGGCGAACATAAACTTTTTGGTGGTGAAGCTGAAACCACCAACAATCGCATGGAGCTGACCGCCGCAATTGAGGGTGTTTCTTTCTGTCCTACAGATGCAAAACTCATCATCTGGACAGATTCAAACTATGTCAAACAAGGCATTACTGAATGGATCCACGGCTGGAAAAAGAAAAACTGGAAAGATGTTAAAAATCCAGATCTTTGGCAAAAACTTGATCAGGTTTGTACAGGGCGTGACATCGAGTGGAATTGGATTAAAGGCCATGCGGGTCATACTGGCAACGAAATGGCAGACCAATTGGCAAACTTAGGCGTTCTGCAACCTGAAAAACAACATATTGTTGTTCCCCAATCTGAGTGGATTGGTCATCAATTATCTGTAGCAGATGCAAAAAAAAAATTTGAAAATGACTGGTTGCTTGACGACCCTTTTGGTCTAGATGTAGCTGATGAACATATTGACAATGAAAGATTACAAGAAGATCAGGTTGACGTAGAGTTACCGGAAACTGATGAATCCAAAGACACGGTTTCATCGCTGAATGAAACAATAGAACAAAGCAAAAAACATCCACATATTGTCACCACGCCAGCGACCTTAAATGTTCAAGGGCCACGCCAACTTATTTTAGATACAGAAACCACAGGTTTTTATTTTCAGGATGGTGATCGCATTATTGAGGTCGGCGCGATTGAAATGATCAATCGTAAGTTAACAGGCAGTTCTATTCATATTTATATCAATCCAGAAAAGCCCGTTGGTGAATCCGAAAATATTCACGGCATTAGTGACGATTTTCTCAAAGACAAGCCTAAATATGCTGAAATTGCGGATGTACTCTTTGATTATCTCAAAGGTGCAGAAATTATTGCACATAATGCAACCTTCGATATGAACTTTCTAAATACCGAGTTCAAACGTGCAGGCTTACCTACTCTTTCAGAAGTATGTGATGTCACCGATACCTTAGCTCTTGCTAAAAGCAAACATCCTGGGCAAAAAAATTCATTAGATGCATTGGTCAGACGTTACGATATTCCTGCGCGTGATCGTACTTTCCACGGCGCGTTGCTAGATGCCGAAATTTTGTCAGATGTCTATCTGGCCATGACAGGTGGACAGGTTTCTTTTGATATGGATGCCCTGTCACAAAATGAAAATCACGGACAACAAAATGGTCGAAAACGTGTCCAAATTGATCTTCCAGTCATTTTGCCTGAACCTGAAGAACTCATACGACATGAGACTTGGGTCAAACAATTTGAAGAAAAACAGGGTAAGGCTTGCTTTTTTGGCAAATAAAATTCATGTGAAGATCTGCTTTTAGTATTCCAAGCTCTAAAAGTTCAGTTATATTAGTTTATAAATAATGTGCTGATGATCAAATTCTATCACCAAAATCATCCATAACTTGGAAGTAAAAACATACAGCATAATGTGTGGGGATGTATGCGTATGTTTCATGATCAGGGATTTAATTCGATCTATCAGGCAATTTGACACCAATAACATAGGAAAGGTGCAGCTTACATGTCTTATCAAAGCTCTATTCACTTCGACCCAACTGCATTATTAATAATAAAAAATGAAATTGATAATTCAATAAAACTCGTTGAAAACGCAGTGAGTACATTGGCAGAAGAACAAGCCCTGCCTTTTGGCATAGATGATGCGCTGAATCAATTTGAACAATGTGCGCGCATTTTAGCCATGATTGATATGCCACGCTTGGCACTCATTACAGATTATTCAGCTTCATTGATGCGTAAAATCATGTCTGAACCACAAAATATTCAGACACAGGATGTAGTTGCTTTAAGTGAAGGCACTACTATGTTAAAACGCTATATCGAATTTATTTGCTTGCGTGAAGTAAAAGTTTCACAATTTCTAATAGATACATTGAATCGACTTGAACTCGCATTAGGGAAACCACAAACACGCGAAGGCGAACAAATTTTACCTTTGCTAGATTGTTTTCAACCTAATTTTAATTTGACAGCAACCCCAGAATTAGAAAAATCTGCCTATATCCATCAACTCTACAAACTCTGTTTGCATAAGCTTCTTCAACATAGTGCAAAACCATTAGATTTTCAGGCGATCAAACTCGTTGGAGCTTATTTAGCATCACTAGCGCAAAATACGCCAAGCCAACAATACTGGCAATTGGTAAACATTGCACTAGGTCATATTGATCACTTGATTTTAAATAATGCACGTTTACGCATATTTATTCAGTTAGAAACCAGTATGGGACAGTTCTTGCAACAGCCTGAGAACTTCACAGCATCCAGTGCAGATTTAGCAGATATACTCAGCCTTTGCATGAGTCAGGAAGATGAGATTTCTGAGCATATTCGTCAGCAACTCAATATTGGTGATGAACAGCTTTCAGATACTCAGCTTGAAGTTTTAAGTCGTCATTTGTATGGCCCAGACTACAACACGATCCACACCGCGAGTGAACTGATTACGGATGCCATGACACAAATCCGTAACGACATTGAATATAACTATCAAAATATGTCGACAGAAAAAATTCAGGAATTACAAGCAAGCTTAAAAAATTTAGCCAACGTATTTAAAGTGCTCAATTTAAACGAGGCGTATCAGGAGCTTTATCGTCAAGCAGAGGCGTTAAACCAACCCACTATTTTAAATGATGAAAATTATGCTCAACAGTTGATGAAAAGCATACTGGCAGCAATGAATTCTATCGGAATTTTAGAGCGTCATTATCTTTCTAGCCGTTTGCAACTTCGCGTCAATAATACAAATATTTCACTGGATCGTCTGGATGATGCGCATCAGGCGTTACTTAGTGAAAGTAAAGCCCTGATAGAAATGGTAATTCAAATGCTTTTACAATGCGAACAGCAGCCTGAGGCACAAGCGCTTGAAGCATTATCCGTTCACTTAAAAGAACTGGCTGGTGCGGCTCTATTTTTAGGCAGCAAAGAGCAACAACTGGCTTTATTACAAACAGCGCAATTTGTACATAACTGCAATGACCAGCAACAAACGCTCAATACTGAACAAATTCGCCTGATTTTAAATGTATTGGCAAGCCTAGATATGCTGATTGACAATTTAAAAAATAAACAACCTGTTTTACAGTCTATGTTTGATGTAGCATTGGAAAATAGTCAGAAATTACAAACAGCGGCGGCCTAATGTCACAACTCTCACTTGCCTATATTTTTCATAATCAACAACTTCTTGTCGATGAAAATTTCCAACTTCCAAAAGTTGAAACACTGGCAAGTGATTTAAAGTTTAAAGCAGGCGATCAGGTGATTGCCAGAGACTTACTTGATAGTGAGGCAATTCCTGAAGGCTTGCAACTTGTACCGATTCGACAGCTCATTACCTTATGGTCTGTCGATGAATTTCAAAAAGCAAGCCGTGCAGTACAACTTTTGGAATGGCGACGTAATCACAAATTCTGTAGTCATTGTGGCCACGAAACTCAGATTCATCCTCTTGAATATGCGATGGTCTGCCCCGCTTGTCGTTATCACCAATATCCTCGTGTTCAACCTTGTGTAATTACCATTATTACCAAGGGTCAAGATGAAGTTTTACTGGCTAAAAATGCAAACAACAAAAGTAATATGTATGGACTGATTGCGGGTTTTGTTGAGGTCGGTGAAACACTTGAAGAAGCGGTACAACGTGAAACACTTGAAGAAGTTGGTTTAAAACTTAAAAATATTCGTTACATGTCAAGCCAGCCATGGCCTTTCCCAAGTAATCTCATGATCGCATTTCAAGCTGAATATGACTCAGGAGAAATACAGCTTCAGGAAGAAGAAATTAGCGATGCGAAATTTTTTAAATTTGATCAACTGCCTGAAATTCCCTTTAAAGGAAGTATTGCACATGCCATGATTATGCAAGTCATGCATCATCCAGCTTGATGAAAATCTAATAGCGCTGTTCGAAACAAGATAAATCTGGAAGCTGTATTTTAGGTTTCCAGACTCTCTTTTAGAAAACTCAAAATAGTGCGTTTGGTCTTAAAATATCGACTAAATAAGCTGGATAACGTACCAATAATTGAGATATGTCCTGTTTTCGGAATAATCGCAATATGGCTATGATTGCCATGCTGCCTCAAAATATGATCAAAATCGATACTGTTTTTTGCTTCAACAATTTGATCATTTTCTGCTAGCAATAAATAATGCCGAATCGGATTGGAATCCACAAAATAGTAAGGCATCACTTGTTGATATGGAATTTCCTGATTAAATGCATCTTGAGCTAGAGGATCCCCCTTATAATCAAAATGATAAGGGCCTGCAATACCAATAATTGCCTTAATATTATCCCGACAATGGACTAAATGAGGATGCGGATGATACACCACTGACATGACATTAAATGCACCGGCAGAATGTCCCATCAAAATCACATTTTGAGTTGAAATTTTGAGTTTCTTCTGATGCTGATCCAAAAAATTTAAGGCTAGCGCCAAATCATCGATATAACTTGGGAAAATATATTCTGGCGCAAGATGATAATTAATGACAGCAACATCGTATCCTTCACGAGCAAATGATTCGCCAATAAACAGATAATCTTTTTTATCGCCATGCTGCCAAGCACCGCCATGAACAAAGACAATTACGGGTTGGCCTTTTAAAGGTTTTTTTGCCTTATACAAATCCAGACGCTGTCTTGATCTTAAACCATAAGCCACATTTTTTTTGCCAATATACGCGGCTTTAGGCGTGATAAAATTAAGCGCATAGCTGCCAAAATCATACAAACGAAACTCATGACAGTGCTGTTTGACTTGCTCAAAACGCTTTTGTAACTGTTTAAGCATCTCATTAGGGCTATTGAGCATTAACTGGCTCGCCCTGATCGGGGTCAATAGCAACTGGTGTCTGCACATCAGGTTGCGCTGTTGTATTACCCACCATAGGGCTTGTTACAATTGAACTGGCAGTTGTCCCTGCAATGGGCTGGTCAATATTATCAATCAGCGTCACAATTTTTGTGACGTTACCTACTTTTTGTAATACATCATTCAAGTCATTCATTTCAGCAGTATTTAGACGTCCCATTACATAAAGTACGCCATCTTCAGTATGAACAAGCACTTTTGTATCGGAAACCACAGGCGCACGTACCAATAAACCACGTGTATTGGCAGTTACCGCCGAGTCTTGCATGATAGTTGAATAACTGACTTGTGGACCAACGGTAATATAATTATGTACCGTTTTGACATCACTCATTGATTTGACATTGTCTTCAGCTAATTGGCGCAGATGCTGATCAGGAACCTGTCCTGTAAGGAGGACATTACTATGAAAACTTTCAATATTGACACGAGACTGCTTAAACCGTGGGTCAAGTTTATATAAATTGATACTTGCTGTACGTTTAATCGAAGAATCAATAAAAACCTGACCTAAACTACGCGCACCAGTTTCTGTTCCCACTGGAGCCGAACCAGTTCCACCAGAAATAAAACTGGCACACCCAGATAAACTCGCCACACACAACACCGTTATTGCAATACGTTTAAACACTCAGCAAAGCTCCCTGAAAACTGTTTTGAATCATGTATGCATCCAACTCAAGAGTAATGAACTCTAGTTACAAAGTAAATGCATTTTCAATCCATTGCTGATCATATCGAAGTTTAGAAAAATCTTGCTGTACTGTTTTTGCAATTTTCTGTGGAAAATCAAAACAAATTACATCAAAACGACAATAAAACTGTTCATAAGCTGGATGACATATCAAAAAGTATTCAGCAGTACGAATAATTTTACGTTGCTGACTAGGACGTATCATTTCACTGGCTTGACCATAGGAACCCATTGAACGTGCTTTGACTTCAACAAAAATTAGCTCATTTCCACGTTCAACAATCAAGTCCAACTCTCCAAAGCGAGAATGAAAATTTTGCTTGACCAGTTGAAAACCCTGTTGCTGTAAAACACGTAATGCCTGCTGTTCTGCCCATTGACCTAAGGCATGATGATGATTCATTGTCATAAATTGATTTATTACTAAAGTGGTAAGATGGTTTTTTTTTGCTTTTGATAACAATGGGGAATTCGTGTCACACGTTGCGAATTCACATCGAGATCACCCGTACGTCCCTCTAATGTAAAATTCTGAATTTTGGGTGTTTTTAAATAAAGCTCGCTTAACATCCATGCATCTGCTCCGAAAGCAATTAAACGCTGATAAGGCATACTCACAGGCTGCTGCAAATAAGCATGAGCAACATCATTCCATTTATGTTCATATAACGCTGGAATATCACAAAACTTTAAACCGTCTGGAATGGGCTGATTTTCTTCAATAGTCGTCGGTTGTGCATACACATTGTTTTTGGGTAAATTTGATAATTGATTTACCCATGCATCATCGCCAAGCAATAGTAAGCCCTGTCCTTTTTTTAACTTTTTAGGTACATCCTGCACCATTTGTGCTGACTGTCCAAGCTGAGACATAACCGACATTAGATACAAGTCGCTCTCTTGTTCATGACCTGTTTGACGTAATACTAAAAGTTGTGAAACCTTGTCCTTGAGTAAAATCTGCTTGAGTGCATATGCATCATCCTGTTTAGCTAGACTAAATTGAATCACGTTTGGCGCCTGCTGCTCAACTTCATTCAATGCCAAGACACGAACGTTTGGATTTAATGCCACAATTTGTTCAACTTCATTTTTTGCAAGTGGCCCCACAATCAATTGTGTTTTTTTATTGAGGTTCTTAGCCAAAATCGTTTTGATGCTTTTTTTGTCAGAATTGATAAATTTAAGGGGAACCTGATCTTCTGACAACGCATAAGCGCTCATAAAACCAGACTTAATATTGCTTGCAGCTCGCGCCATAGGGCCAGATTCGGGTAGAATGACCAGCACTTCAGCTTGCGCTTGAGATATAAAAGCTGCAAAACATACCAGCAGCAATCTTTTTTTATTATTCAACATGGAGTAAACCTTATGAGTGCTCAGTTATTTGTTGTAGCAACCCCAATTGGGCACTTGGATGACATGACCTTTAGGGCAATTGATATTCTTAAATCAGTTTCTATTGTAGCGGCAGAAGATACGCGTCAATCTGCGCAGTTATTTAAGCATTATAATATATCAACACCGCTCACTGCATGTCATGATCACAACGAAAGTAACAAAATTGCTCAACTGATTGAAACTCTAAAATCAGGCCAAAATGTTGCGTTAATTAGTGATGCAGGTACGCCCTTAATTAGCGATCCTGGCTTTAAACTTGTGCGGGCTGCTCAGGAGCATGGGATTCGTGTGACACCTGTACCCGGTGCTTGTGCTGCCATTGCTGCATTAAGTGCAGTCGGACTGCCAAGTGACCGTTTTAGTTTTGAAGGCTTTTTATCTTCGAAATCTTCACAGCGTATCAACCAGCTTGAAAAACTCAAAGATGAAACTCAAACTCTAATTTTTTATGAAGCACCGCATCGAATATTAGACTGTGTCAAAGATATGGTCGCAATCTTTGGTGAAGATCGCCCAGTTGGTTTCGCTCGTGAAATTACCAAGACCTTTGAAACGATTAAAAAAATGACATTAAAAGATTTAGTGACATTTATTGAACAGGATCATCATCAACAAAAGGGTGAAATTGTTTTGGTCGTCGGAGGCAATCCTGAAGAAAAAGATCTTGATCAAGAAAAAATGGATCAGTTACTTAATCGTTTATTACAGGATTTGTCCGTCAAAGCCGCTTCTCAACTAGCCGCCGATTTAACAGGAATAAAAAAGAAAGTGGCGTATCAACGTGCCTTAGAACTCACCCAAAATAATGCCTAGAAGAAAAAAAAACATCACCGAAGTGATGCTTTTTGTTAGTGTCTTGCTTCTTCATCAGCAGGCACTTCAGTAATCGTTCCACCTTTTGCTAAAAAGGCTGCGATTTCATCTTCAAGTGCCTGACGTTGCTTTTGCTTTGCAGTGACCGTAAGCGTTTCGGCTTCTGCAAGATCAGCGTCACTTAAGTTACCACTTTCTTCGCTGTCACTGGCACCACGTTCGGCTGCTTTCGCTTCATCTTCATCAACGACTGAATCTTCTGCTTCATCATAATCATTTGTATCTGTCATTTTCTGCTCCCCATCATGATCAGTAAATGTTTTATGAAACTCATCATAAATTACGAAGAAATGTAGCAATCTCTTGAGCATTCGCAAAGAGGCTTTTGCTCCAAATTCGTATTTTTTTTAACCATATTGGTAATAATATATAAATGATTGTTTAAAAAATATCTAGTGCCCTTTAAATTGAATACTTTGTATTCTTCAAACTGTGCAAACCACTCGCCTGCTGCATAAATGCATCTTTAAATAAATTGGACTGATTGACCTGACGCAAACCAAAATTTCGGGCAAAAATAACGGGGGTCAGTTCTGTACTTTCTAGCCAGCCAATTGTGGACATGCTGTGCATCATGGCTGCATTTTGTCCCTTACGCTCATGCTCAAAACGACGTAAAGTTTGCTCATGCGCCCATGCACCACGTTTAAGGTCATGCAACAATACATCACATAACACCGCAGCATCCAGACAGCCAATGTTTACCCCCTGTCCCGCCAAAGGATGAATTACATGTGCGGCATCCCCAATTAATGCCAAACCTGCTTTCACATAATGTTGTGCTGAACGGGCTTTAAGTGGAAATTGGGCACGAGATCGAACATCTATGACTTCACCTAACATATGCTGACTTTCACGGGTTAGCAGTTGCATAAATTCAGCATCGCTTAAATCTGAATATTCTTCTGCATAATCGTCTGGCAGTGTCCAGACAATCGACTGCCAATAGCCATTTTCATGCTCATCCAGACTTGCCATTGGTAAATAAGCTAAAGGCCCTGTTGGTAAAAAGATTTGTCGCGCCACGTATTGGTGTGGTTTTGTAGTTTTAATGGCACAGCTTATCGCCGCTTGATGATAGTCCAGTACATCTAAACCGATATAAGCCTGATCACGCACAAAAGAGTTTGCACCATCAGCGCCAATAAGCAGCTTCGTTTTTAAAATTTCCCCATCCGCCAGTTCAACCGACCAACCTTCTACTTGCTGTTCAACACGAACGACTTTTACTTGCGTACGGTAGTCCTGAATCTGTTGTAACATTTTCTGTTGGATCACAAGATTCAGTAAACTTGGCTCAACCATTGAACCTAAGGCCTGATCTGGCGTAGGTAAAGCTGCTGACTCATGACCAAACTCAATTTCACCATAGCCATTTTTATTCCAGACATGCATTCCTGTATAAGGCATATGTCTAGGGAGATCATCCCAAACTTCAACTGTTTTTAATAAATGAATCGTTGCTTGACTGAGTGCCAACACACGCGGATTTAAAATATTTTTGACTTGTTCAGGGTCAAGCACAGGCGCAGCATCCAGCACAGTTGCTTGTACGCCGCCTTGAGCTAATAATAAAGCAGTCAGTCCACCCACTAGACCACCGCCCACGATCACGACATCAAGAACATCACTCATGCTTTTAATCCCATGGCATAGTTGGCAACCAGTGGTTTAATTCCAGGAATTACATCAAATGCAACCAATCCTGTATTACGCAGTAATTTTAGGACAGGATTTTGATTACTAAAACCACGAACAACTGAATCACAGAATTTAATGACACGCTGTTGGTCTTTTAAACGAGATTGTTCATAAGCCAATAAATTTTCAGGCTGACCAATATCATCAGATTGAGTTAAATGCTGAGTAATAAAACGTACTAATACATCTGCATCACGCAGGCACAGATTAAAACCTTGCCCCGCAACAGGATGAATCGTGTGTGCAGCATTACCCATTAATACAACTCGACCGACTGCTTGTTTATGCGCCAACACCTGTGACAGTGGATAGCTAAATCGTTTGCCTGTTTTTTCAAATTTTCCAGCCCGATCCCCATAGGTTTGTTGTAAGGCATTCAAAAAATGTTGATCGTTTTCTTCGCCTAACCATTCAGCTTCTGTCCCTTTTTTGACAGGCCAAACCACAGAACGACGATACTCCCCAGGCAAAGGCAGCAAAGCTAAAGGCCCAAGCGCACTAAAACGCTCAAATCCAACTTGGTTATGCGGTTTTGAAGTTTGTACAGCGGTGACAATCGCAACCTGATCATAATCATGAACATCAACGCCAACACCAATCGCCTGACGACAGAAAGAATCACGACCATCGGCAGCAATCAATAATTGGGTTTGGAGTTCTAAAGTCTCCTGATCACGTTGAGCATGAATCGTGACTTGCTGCTGATCTTGTTCAAGTGAAGTAACTTCTACGCCATCTATAAGCTCAATAAGAGATTGCTGACGAACTTGAGTCAACAACACTCGACCTAGCCATGCATTTTCAATCACCTGACCAAAGCTTTCGACTTTTTCCTGCTCTGCCACTAAACGGGCTTTACCGAAACTTCCTTGCTCTGTAATGTGGACTTGAAGAATGGGCGTCGCATGTTGCTGTAATGCATCCCATAGGCCGAGTTGCTGATAAATCATAACACTACGACGTGATAATGCCGTATTTCGAGCATCAAAACTGGAATGATACGGTGCAAGCTGATCATCTTCATAATTCGGATAACGAATTGCTTCCAACAGTTGAACAGCGATATTTTGTTTGGCTAGCATCAATGCCAGACTTAAACCCACCATTCCCCCACCGACAATAATGACTTTTTGCATGGCAAAACTCCTCAATACGTTTATCGTTATAGTTTGGCTTGCGCCATGAGTTGTTCAATATCTTGAATTTCTTTGACAACTGCCCCTGTTAAAACTAGCGGCCCTTGAGCTGTGGCAACAACATCATCTTCAATTCGAATACCAATACCACGCCATTTTTCATCTACTGTTTCATCATCAGGCGCGATATACAATCCTGGCTCAACCGTGACCACCATACCTTCTTCATAAGGTCGCCAATTATTTCCCTTTTTGTAATTACCAACGTCATGCACATCCATGCCCAACCAATGCCCTGTGCCATGCATATAAAATTGACGGAAAGCCTCACTCCCAATCAACTCATCTAGTTCACCTTTAAGTAAACCTAAATCCAGTAAACCCTGAGTGAGAATACGCACAGCCACTTCATGCGGTTCACGATAAGAATTACCTACGCGAACAGCATCAATTGCAGCATATTGTGCCTTTAACACAACTTCATAAAGTGCTTTTTGTTCAGGGCTGAATTTACCATTTACGGGGAAAGTTCGCGTGATGTCAGATGCATAGCATTGATATTCACAAGCAGCATCGATCAGAACTAAATCGCCATCTTTGAGTGCTTTGTCATTTTCGACATAATGCAAAATGCAGCCATTCGACCCGCCCCCCACAATACTGTTATACGATGGCACACAACCGTGCTGACCAAAGATATAATTCAATTCTGCTTCAAGTGTATATTCCATCATTTCAGGATGAACTTTTTGCATGGCACGCGTATGTGCAGCGGCACTAATATCCGATGCAATTTGCATGAGTTCGATTTCTTGCTTGGACTTCATCAAACGCATTTCATCGACAATACGATCTAATTGCAGAATTTGCGATGGCGCACCATTGCCACGACGCTGCTGAGCATCTGCTTGTTTAATCCATTGACTAACACGTGCATCAAACTCAGCACGATGTCCTATACGATAATAAAGACGCTCTTTATTGAGCAGTTTTTCCGCGATTTCTTCATCTAGCAGATCAATGGCATAAGCTTCATCTGCATCATAGTCTTCAATCGCACCATCAATACCCGCCCGATAACCATTCCAGATTTCCATTTCACGGTTTCGTTCACGGCAAAACAAACTATACGTGTAATCATCAACCGTATCGAAAGTTTCAATCACTGCGACTGCTTCAGGTTCAGCAAAGCCTGTCAGATAAAAAAAACTGCTATCGGCACGAAATTTATAGTCTGCATCACGGTTACGATACGCAACAGGACTGGTCTCGATAATGGCAATACTGTTTGGCCCCATATGTACTGCGAGGCGGTCTCGACGAAGTTCAAAATCTGCTTGAGTCAATTTCATGAGGCTATAAATCTTTAATTATCAAGTGGTAAATAAAATTTAAACGATTACATCGTCCAATTAGCTTGGACGATGTGGTGTAAACATTTCAACTACGCTTTGGTTATCTTTTCGTGCAGGATCATTTTGACTCTTGGCATGAAAATTTTTTAACAGTGAACTTTCTTCAACAGGAATTTTTTTACGTCCAATCGAAAGACTCACAGGAATCAGACGAACAAATTCGTACAATTCTTCGTAGCTATTTTCGCCTTCTTCATCATCGTCTGACTCTTCAAATTCAACTGCTGCGACATCCTGTAAATGTTCGATCAATTCCATTTCATCGCTACGGATATGTCCTGATGCCAACCCAAAACCAAGTACCACACCCGCGCTCCAGTCTGCCAACGCCTGAACACGTTCTTGCAAAGAATGCTCATCATCGGGGAGCATTGGTAAATAATCCAACTCATCTTCCGCTAAGGCATGTGCAACATCTTCTGCTTCATCGGTCAGTAGCGCAAGTGCTTCATCTGTTAAATGAGGAACATTCAACGTAGTCAAAATTTGTAACCATTCATCACGGCTTGGTGCATCAGTGACACAAATAATGCCAGTAAGCAAGCCATGTAGCTCACTTGGGCTTGAAATCTCTTCAATTCCGTTAAAATTTGTGAACCATTCATTCCAACCTGAAATATCGTCTTGCATTCGCTTATCCAATCTCTATACTGCGTATATATTACCTTTGATTGCAATTCTGTGCGACTACGTTATGTTAGAACAATTACAGCGTCTACAGACGCATATTGGCGTTTTAAAAACGCGTTTACATCACCTTGAAAGTGAAAATGAGTCACTGACTCAAAAAAAACAACAGGATGAAGAGCATCATCATGCTCAAATTGTGCAAAAAAATGGGATTATCACGTCCAAACAGGAAGAAGTAGAGAGTCTGACTGAGCAACTTTCACAATTGCAAAATCAATTTCAGCAATTGAATACTGATGCAACTGCCCTAGCCGATCGCTATAGCCGTCTGGAAAAAAGTTGCACCGATCTTAAAAATCGTTTTCAGGAAATTTTGGCAGAACGTAACGATTTACGTGTAACCAAAGAAAAATTGCAACTGCAACAACGCCATTCGCAGCAAGAATTACACGACATTCAGCAAGATCGTGATCGTTTACTTCAGAAAAATGAACTTGCTAAATCCAAAGTTGAAGCGATTATTCAGCGTTTAGCTATTTTAGGCACTGAGCAGGATCAAAATGCGCAGGAAATTCAGCAACTGGCAGATCCTAGTGTAGAAAATCAAGAGGAGATTCAATCATGAGTGAACAGGTAATGGTTGAGTTACGACTGATTGAACAAACATTTCGGCTTGCCACAACCGCCTCTGAAAAAGAAGAGCTAGAACGCGCAGGTCAAATGTTGAATGACAAATTTAATGAAATGCGCCGTAATGCACCACGAGTTGAGCATAACAAACTGGTGATTATGGTGGCATTACAACTCATGCAAGATGTACTCAGTATGAATAAATCACTTCAAGAATATGCACATTGTGAGCGTCTACTTGACACAATCTTAAACGATGTCGAACAAATCGTATAAACAATGTAGTGGTATCGCGTAAAGCTTCACCATTTGAAAACTAAGTTTACATAACGACTGGCTTAACCGATTGTCATTAAGCAAAGATAGGTTATACTTAAGCTGTCTCTGGGATGTTCGCCAGCGCGTCTGATTCCCCTGAGCCGATACTATCTTTTTAGGATAGCGCTCTGCGTATTTAGAGCGTATGCCTGCCCTGTGCAGGAAACCCAGCAAGTACGCGTCGCTTCCACCTTGAACTTAAGGGTTCAAGGGTAAAGACATTGCAGCGGCATCTTCGGAGGCATTTATTTTTATATAACAATAATTTAGATAAAGATCTCATCTCAAAACCACCATTATTTTCTTCAAAAATAGACCATTAATAGACTTCATAATTATTGTGTTGTATCGTTAGAAATTGCTTATCACTGCTATAACTAAAATGGCCAATCATATTAAATTTACAAAATCAGCAATAGATTCAATCCCACTTTGTCAGAATAAATAAGTTTTCTATCGAGATACTGCGACAATAGGATTTGGTTTGTGCATCGGTAAGACAAAAAGCTATTTTGCAGAAAAGAAGATGCCAAATGGCAAATCAAAGCGTAAAGTGATAGGAAAGCACGGCGTTTATACACTTGAGCAAGCCAGAGCTGAAGCAAAGCATTTACTTATTTTAATGGATGAAGGTGTAGATCCAGTTCAACAGAAGAAGTAGATCCGTATTGATTATTTGTCTAATCAAGAACTCTCCCAATTAATGCCAACAGTTTCTGAAGTTTATATACTTCTTAGATTAGCATTTGAAGTGCAACAGCATGTTGTTGGCATAATACCTGACTCGGACTTTTAAATCGGAGTCTTTTTCTTGGTCTTTGATTCAAGCGCTGAGTGATTTCTGAAATATATTCATCCGTATAGACATTTAAATCACTGTTTTTTTAATATATTGCCTGATTAAGCCGTTTGTATTTTCATTCGTGCCTCTTTGCCAAGCACTGTAAGGATCAGCGAAATACCAGTCTGTTCCTCATGCTTGAGCAGCATACTCATGCAGGCTGAACTCCTTACCATTATCTACCGTGATCGTCTTTAGCTGATCTTTTATTTCTGAATCGCAGGTTGTGAAAGAGCGCGCCCCCCTTTGTTTTTATCTAGCTGTATAAAACGATAAATTGAATGCAAACTGACTGGAACATGAGAAGCGATTTGTTCAGGGCTCCATTGAAGATGGAGATAAGAAATAATTTTTACCCATATTTCATAGGGAATTCTTTTAAGGTTGGGACATTGACGTCTTTAGGCTATCTTATTCGCATGTTTAACGAAATAACCGTTCTTGGCTCGATTACGATGGATTTCCCTAGAAATCGTTGATGGTGAACGATTCAGTCTCCAAGCAATATGACGCTTATAAAAACCTTCACGTAACAATGTATAAATCTGATATCTTTCTTCTAGGTTGAGATGAATATAGTTCATGATGCAACTTTGACTTTGGTCGGTCGGAAGCAGAATGCTAGCTCATCTTGCTTCTTTCCAATAATCTAATCTCTGTTGCACTTCATTTGATAATCTAGGGATAATAAAAAGTCATTAACTCATGATTATTTATCGTGCTCAACCAACTATTAAAGTACTCATTTAAAAATTATGATTAATTTTTTAATCGGGTCTATCGTATGAGCCGCCAAATCTCAACCTTAATCGGTGTTTCAGCTTTGTTACTTTGGTCCACTTTAGTTGGCTTACTCAGGCTTTCTACAGAAAATTTTGGTCCTATTTATACAGTGACTTATGTATACACCATCAGTGCTATTATTTTGTTCTTAACATATGGCCTGCCCGATTTAAAAAGGGTTTCAAAGAAGTTTCTTATTTTATCTAGCTTACTTTTTGTTATTTTTGAGTTGTGCTTTGCTTTTTCAATCACTCTAGCAAATTCATCAGAAAAATCGATTGAGATGAATATTATTTTTAATATGTGGCCAACTCTAATTATTATTATGTTAGCAGTATTAAAAGAAGAAAAAGTAAACTTAATGACAATATTAGGAGTGATCGTAAGCTTTACAGGTATAGTTATAGTTAACTATCATTCAAATCTAAACTTTATTGATAACTTTTTTAAAAATCCGATTAGTTACCTACTCATTTTTTTAGCCTCTATTCTTTGGGCGGTCTATTGTATCTACACTAAAAAACAAAGTAATGGAACTAATGCTGTTTCACTTTATTTTATCTTAACAGCTACAGCTTTATGGATCCTTACTATCTCTACCCAAGGCCTCCACTTACCACATGTTCGAGGAATTAATAGCTACCTGTTTATCTTTATCAATGCTGTTTTTTTCTCGATGGGTTATCTAGCATGGAATATTGGTATTATCAAAGGCAATATGCCCGTTTTGATTATGTTTTCTTATTTTTCTCCAATTTTCTCATCAGTGTTTTCAGCTTTTGTATTAAACTCCGATTTAACCATCAATTTTTGGTACGGTGCGTTAACAGTTACTTTAGGGTCTTTAATCTGCTGGTTCTCAATACGAAAAAACCATATTCAAAATAACAATGCGAAATTAGCTTCTTAACTTTTTAGTCACAGCCACACTATTTTGGATGTGACTTTTTACTTTTATCAAACTTTATCAATCAAACATGTAACACCATTCACAATCATATCGACTGCGATTGTTCCAATTAATAAAACAGCTAACCACCCTACAATATAAAATAGCAATCAATATATTTGGTATGGCTATAGCGTAAGTGATCATGAGAAAATTTCATCGCTATCAAAACACTACAAGTCACAAACAATAGCAGACTCTACAATAGACATACTCATGCCCGTAACTACAATAATTGCATAATTGTTCCTGATCCAATGATAAATGGTATAACGACAGTCCCAGCCAAATATTCAGGCGTACTTCGCATTCCACCAATGGTATCAGGTCTTTGAAATACATATAGATATCTTATCACTAGAAAAATCAAACCACCAAAAATCAGAAATAGTTCAGCCCTTCCATTTAAATACTGATTAAAAATTGCTTCTCCACCCCATGCAAATAAGAGAAAACCTACATAAGCAATAAGACCACCTTGAATCAAAGCCTTATTAAATACCCTAGTATCCGTATGACGAATTAGAACGATCATATAGATACTCATGAGAAATGGCTTAAGCAGTGAGAAAAATAATATAAATGTACTATAAATGGTGATGACATATTTATTATACCTAAACGACTTCAGGAAGTTTTTAAACTTCCTGAAGATATTGATAAATGAAAAAGCTGTAGAAACTCTTAAAAGCTATAAATCAACATTAGATTTAAAAGTTTGTTCCATTTCCCATCATCACCTGCTGCAAGCGAATTTACATTTCCACCCACAAACGGATCGTTTTTACTCATCACATATTCGGTATATAAAGAAATATTTTTGTAGTCCCACGCCACACCAACAATATTGCGCTGTGAATCATCAAATCCATTTTCTTTCTTGTTAAAACCACTAAAAACAATATACGGCGTAACATTAAGCGAATCTTTAACATTTTTAAAAACATAACTTGTATCAACCGTATAGAAATAGCCCTTGTTCGCAATGTCGTATTCGCCATCAAAAGAGCCGAAAGTTGAGCTAGCTAGACTCAATGCATCTTTATTACTGATCGACTGTTGTCCTCCAGTTAGCACAACGTTCAGATTTTTATAGTTAATGCGGTTAAATAGAGCCCATGTAGTTCTCGTGCCATCAGCAGAAGTTTTTTTATTCTCAATGTCTGAATACCAATAACTTCCACCTACTGACACCTTGAGATCATCTGTACTTAAAAACTTAAGATCCTGATCTACACGTGCCATCCACATATTTTTTTCATTTAGGTTGGTTTTAAGTGGATCAGATGAGGTGACAATATTAGCCGTATAACGAGCTGAATCTTTGCTTGTTCCGTGGTAATTACCACCATCAGTTGCAAAATAAGCCAAATCCACTTTAGTAGCAGACGGTAATTCAAAGTGATAGTTTGCTCCTAAATTGGAGGCATCCTGCAAACCCATAGTGTTGTTAATACCAGCATAAAAGCTGCTATCCCAAAAACGACCTGGTCCAAAAGGAATGGGTTGCACACCCACAGTAATATGATCAGTTGCATTTAAACGATAGCCCGCATAGCCGTAAACTAGAGTAGAGAAATCACAGAATTTATCGTATTGATAACAGCGATATTCGACTTTTCCAAACCAGTCGGATGACTCGTAACCTAGTCTTAAAATAGCTGCATCAAATTTTATTTTCTGGTCTGATGCAGATTCCCCATAATCTTTATCTTGATAATTCCCACGTAAAGCACCTGATATTGTTAAAGCACCCATATCATCACTTTTAGGATCTCCAAAAGTTATTCCGGCAAAAGTAGGAAATGCCATTCCAATTGAAATTAACCCAAATCCAAGTACTAAATAGACTTTGCTCATTTACAATTCCTTGTTTATATGAAGATTTACAGAAAACCTCTCCTGTTATCTGCTTATTTTTTAGACAATTTTTTCTTGTTCAGGAGGAGCTCCTGAAATTTAAAATTTTTGTTAATTCACGTTAGCCCTAATTCAGAGCTAGGTTCTCATAAGAATAAAACGACCCACATCATTCTTTTCCTGAACAATATGGATCGTTTCTGTTATGCAATTCCGTGCAATTCTTTCCAATTACCCGGATGTACGACATAACCAAATATCGCATGTCCACCATAAATGAGTTCGGTTCCTTCAGGAATCCACAACATTTGTCCTGGATGAACTTCATATTTGTGACCGTTAGCAGTGAGCTCAAAACAGCCTTCAATTACAAAAATGACTTCGTCATAAAGTAATTGCCAACTCACTTCTGCACCTTCCCAACGCGCAAAACCAATACCCATGTTTGGGGAAACATCAGCGCCTAGTGCTCTTGCTACATAAGCAGTACCATCTGGTGTTTCACCACGTAAATTAAAAATAAGTTGAGCGCTATCAACTAACTTTACTTCTTTCATCTATTTATCCTGCTTACAATTCACTACGACTGCGCCATTTTTCAAATCTGATACGTGTTTTAACACCTAAACCCAAGAACGGTTCTGGTGGATTTAAGCTGGGCATACCAGTTACATACTGAATATCTTTTAAAGCTTGGGAATCAGAACCAACAACGAGGTCAGCCAATAGCGTTCCAGAAATTGTGCCCCATGCTGCTCCTACACCATTATCACAAGCACTCGCATAAACGCCGTCTTCTAATTCACCAAAGAAGTTAGTGAAGTTACGAGAAATCGCATAAACACCACCCCATGTATGGGTAAAAGGAACATTCGCCAAATCTGGATAACGATCTAAAAATGCTTTGCGATGATCTTCTTGTATCCAGCGACGATTATCATCGTTTATGTTTGCACCATATTTAGGCACGTGCTTATAAGTATTACGGATTAAAATGCGGCGATCAGCGGTCATTCTTAAGGTTGTTCCCGCATGATCGGCTGGAGTAAGTCCCCAATCTAACTCACCACGATAAACATTAATTTCCTGATCAGTTAATGGACGTGTCCAGCTCGCAAAGGTCATGACTGGTAATAAACGGTTCTTCAAGTAACCAAATTCACGCGTAAAAATACTCGTTGCAAGTAGGACTTTAGGTGTTGTGATTGACCCCTCATCACCTTGTAAAAACCATTGATTACTATTTTTTTGCAAACTACGAATTGGAGATTGCTCTAATAACTCAACGCTGTCTGGTAAATTGTCACCCATACCGCGTACTAAAGCTGCTGGTTGCATCAAATAAGAACCAGGAGTAAAAATCGCGCGGCTATAAAAATCTGTACCCAATACTTTTTTAAGTTCTGCTTTTTCGACCCAACGATATGGTTCACCTAAATCTTTCATTAGGTGCTCAAAATGATTGAGATGCGCTTCACCGCGTTCACCTACAGCACCTTGATATTTACCAACCGCAGACCATTGACACTCAATGTTATGGCGCTCTACCAAACCTTGTAATTGAGCAATGGCCGATCGGTTCAAACTCAATAACTTTTGCTTATGCGAAGGGTCTGGATGTGATAAAGCAAATTTATGCGGTAAATCAATTACAAACCCTGAATTACGTCCTGAAGCGCCTTCAGCTATACGCTGTGCATCCACTAAAATAATACGGGCATCTGGTTTGAGTTCAGCCAATCTTCGAGCTGCTGCTAATCCTGCAAAGCCTGCTCCTATGATGGCATAGTCAGCTTTTTGTGAACCTATTAACTTTTTAGGAGACCCTGCTGGAGGCAATGACGCATACCAACCACAGGTACTATCATCATTTGGTAAAGCAATCATTTTGTTATTCCCTTAACTTAAACTGTGGATGGACATGAATTTAGTTTCTCAAGCCACTCGCTACGGTGGTGCTGTAATTGATGACCAAGTAAGGCAAAGCCTGTTAATTTGCCTTGTTCATTGTAGAAACCTGCAGCAAGCTCGCCGTCATGTTGTTCTACGTTCCACTTACCTGTTCCCATTGCTGGCAAGACAGAAAGCGGCAAAATTGGTGTTTTTACTAAAACTGGTGTTGATTTCAAATCCGCAGCAGTTGACTGACCTAAAAGGTTATTCACCAAAGCTGGTAATGCTTGCGTGATTGGATTGATATAAGGTGCCCACTGGCCATTCACTTCTGCACAATCACCTAAAGCAAAAATTGCGGGATCGCTACTACAGTGATCAAGTCCAGTACAAATACCGCGTGCTGTTTCTAGACCAGCCTTTTGAGCAAGTGCAATATTTGGTCTCAGCCCCACGGCACTTAATACCAAGTCAGTTTCAACTGATTGACCATCGTGGAGTGTTAACTGGTAACGACCGTTTTCAGATTGAATAGAACGGATACTATTTTGTAATTTCCACGCTACGCCTAACTGGCTTAAAGCATTTTGTAGAACATGACCTAAAGGTTCTGGAATAAGACGTTCCATTGCCCATTTGCCAAGACCAACAACTGTAACGTTAATATCATGTGCAGCTAAATCATTTGCAAATTCACAGCCGATCAGACCATCACCAAGAATTGTGACATGCTGTTTATTTGATAATTGCTGACGGAAACATCGGTAATCCGCTAGATCATTTACGCTTAGTATTGCCGTCGAATCACCATCAACTGGAATTGCAACTGGTGTTGCCCCAGTAGCAAGTACAAGTCTGCCGTAAGGATAATCACCAATAGTGGTTTGAAGCTTTTTATTGGCTCGGTCAATATGAGTTACTTTCGTATGTGGATAAACGCGGATATTTAAACGTTGTTCCCAACTTAGAGCAGACTCACGAACTAAACTGTCTCCGTCTTTACCTAAGGCTAAAGCATTCGATAAAGCTGGTTTGCTATATAAAGCACCGTCATCAGCAGTAAATACGGTGATAGACAAGTCTGGAGATTGTGCACGTAAAGTTGAAGCCACTTGGTAGCCCGCATGGCCACTGCCAATAATAACGACAGGTTCAATCACTGGAGCTGCAGCTACTATCAGAGCTTCCTCGAGTTCAACATCAGTAATATCGAGCATTTCGAAGTCGGCTTTACCAACCTGACACTCTGGACACATCCAGTCATCTGAAATGTCTTCCCATTTTGTTCCAGGTGCTATCCCGTCATCAGGCCAGCCTTTAGCTTCATCATAGATCCAGCCACAGACAATACATAACCACTTTCTCATCTTGTCTATTTCCCTTATTTCTTACAAATTACACGCTATGTTTCAAACGGATACCGATATTGCGAGTTTGAACATAACTGTAGATGGCTTCCTGCCCTTTTTCGCGACCAAAACCAGATAAACCCACACCACCAAATGGTGTTTCGATACCACCGGCAAACCATTCGTTAATAAAGACTTGACCAGCGATAAGACGGTTAGCTACTCGAAGTGTTTGATTCAGATTTTCACCAAATACACCTGCAACAAGTCCAAAGTCCGTACCATTTGCGATTACAACTGCTTGGTCTTCGTCATCAAAAGGCATGATCACCATAACAGGACCAAAAACTTCTTCTTGAGCAATCGACATGCCATCTTTTGCTTCAATAATAGTTGGCAGGACGAAGTAACCTTCTAGATCTGCAGCTTTCCCACCTGTTAAAACATTGGCACCTTCTTCACGTGCCTTATCAATCATGGCAAGAATCTGTTGTTGCTGATCTTTAGACACAACTGGAGTAAGTTCGGCATTACTTTCGCCAATACCTATAGTTAGGCTCTCTGCAAGATTCACAACAGCTGCTTTAACTTCTTCATAACGGCTGCGATGCACTAATAAGCGGGACATTGCTGAGCAAACTTGTCCAGAGTTATAGAAAATTCCGACTTTAACGCTACTTAGTAATTGCTCAAGATCCACATCAGCAAAAGCAATTGCAGCTGACTTACCACCCAATTCCATTACTGAAGGTGTTGCACGTTCAGCCGCATCTTTCAAAATGCGTTGGCCTGTTGATACCGAGCCTGTGAAAACAATTTGGTTCGTATCTTGGTGTTTAACCAGATGAGTACCAACTTCTGAACCTTTACCACAAAGTAAGTTCACTGCACCCTTTGGAAAACCAACTTTCTCAATAGCTTTCATGAGTAAAACCATGCCTAAAGGTGAAACTTCCGGAGACTTAATTACAACCGCATTGCCAGCTGCTAAAGCAGGTGCGAGCGAGCGAGCACAAATCGATACCGGGAAGTTCCACGGTACGATTTGAACCGATACACCCATTGGAATGTAAGATGTGAAATCTACATAATCTTTACCTAAAGGTACTGAGATTCCTTCAATTTTATCCGCCATACCCGCGTAGTATTCAAAATAGCGAGCCGCTTCATCGAATTCTTCACGAGCTGTATCCACATTTTTGCCATTTTCACGGCATAGGATTAATGCACCCTCTTCAGCAATTTCACGAATTGCATTTGCGGCTTTTAACATCCAAGCTGTACGTTTTGCAGGACGCACATCAGTCAAAGCGCCGCTATTCACACAACGTCTAGCTGCTGCCATCGCGGCATCTGCATCTTCAATACTTGCACGTGCAACTGTTGCAAAAGCTTTATCGGTTGCCGGGTTGATAACGTCCAATTGGCGAGAAGCATCTCGCCATTGGCCATCAACATAGTTGAGGTAATGTTGCATATTATGCCTCCAATGCAGTTTTAGCTTGGGTTGCTAACCATTTTTGGAAGAAGTGAGTTGGTAAATCCATCTCTGGTGAGAAAACCCCTCCACAAAAACCAGGTGAGTGACGACCTTTTTGCATGGTTTCAACGGCAAATACATCTTCAGCAAATACAACTTTCCATGATTCTAAAGTTGCTTCACGGCATGCATCATATTTAGCGTCTAGTGATTCATCACCAACGTAATACAAGCGTAATTTTTCAATTGTTTGTTCTGGGGCGATTGGATCAATCATCATTGCAAATGCATGATCCGCTTGAATACCTAACAATACGTTCGGGAATACTGCAACATATTCAGCATGACGAAGTTGATCTTCTGGCCAGCTTGGGAATTTTGGTAAATGCGTACCCGCCGTAGCTGATAAGTTATATTTATAACTGCCCTGACCAGCAAAGCGATCTTCAAACATAATGTTGTAATGATCTTCAAGTTTTGAATATGTATTTAACGCTGGATGTACCCAAGGTAAGTGATAAGCTTCGCAATAGTTTTCAACTGTAAGCTTCCAGTTACTTTTTACAGGCAACTCAAAAGTTGAACCAACTTTGCTACTACGAATAAGCTCTAAACCATTTTCACCCAAGAAAGGTTTCCAACGATCAACCAATGGTGCAATATGCTCTTCAAACGTCGTTGCATCACCAGAGATATTGACGAAAACCATATCCATCCAGATTGCTGAACGCAGAGCCTTTAAGCCATGTTTTTCACATTTAAATCGTTCATCTTTATGTTGATTAATTCCGCCAACATGTGGAGTGCCTTTTAAGTTACCGTTTAAGTCATAGCTCCAAGAATGGTATTGGCAACGAATTACACCTTCAATTGTGCCTTCTTGTTGGACCAAAATCATACCGCGATGACTACAGACGTTATGGAAAACTTGGATTTCACCTTCACGGTTGCGAATCATTGCCAAAGGCATACCCATAAAATTAACAGGCTTCACATAGTTCTTTTTAGGTAAATCAGAAGCAAAACCAACACACGCCCAAGTTTTACTTAAAATATTGTCACGTTCAAAATTAAAATATTCGCTACTGGTGTATGCTAAATTTGGCATACCATTTGATTCAGTAATAGGGTTTAAAACATTATCGACTTGCTGAACAGTAATTAATTGTTGGTTAACTCGAATATTCATCTGAAGATCTCCATATATTTAAAACTAACGCAGAACTCCCTGCGTTAAGATGATTTGCACTCTCTGCGATTTCTTTACAGATTGTGTAAAACCTAATGGCGACAGACAAACGACTTTTTAGAGGGGTATTAATGAGTTTTTATCATGCATCCTAAAACTTACTCTCCTTTGATAATTTTTAAATGTATTAGGGACCTATGACTAAAACTCACCTATAGATGAGAATAAATCGGTTGAGCAATCTTTATGCTCCTCACTACTCTTTCGCTATTCGCATACAAAGGTTAACAGGTAGTTAACTGCTACACATCCAAGGAGGATTTATGCGCAATACATCAGGAACCCTTAAAAGTCTCAACCCAACAGTGATGGTTGTTTCAAAGTTGTTACTTTTTGTTTTTATTGCGTTTTGTATTTTTAAAGAAAAACAGGCTGGCGAATACTTTCAAATTATCTCAGATGTTTTATTGCAGAATGCAAAATGGTATCTCCTATTTTTAGCCACTTTCTTATTAGGTTTTTTGATTTATTTATGCATGAGTCGATATGGGCATATTAGACTCGGAAAAGATGATGAAAAACCTGAATATAGTAATATTGCATGGATTTGTATGCTTTTCTCTTGTGGTATGGGAATTGGACTGATGTTCTGGTCGGTTGCAGAACCAATTACGCACTATACAAGTAATCCTTTTACTCAAGGCCTTTCAGATGAATCAGCACGAATGGCAATGCAACTCACTTTTTTTCATTGGGGACTTCACCCCTGGGGCCTATTTTGCTTATCTGCTGTTGCTTTAGGATATTTTTCTTACCGTAAAGGCTTGCCTTTGGCATGCCGATCAGTATTACATCCTTTAATAGGTGACAAAATTTATGGTTCTATAGGTAATTTCGTTGATATTATCACCATCGTTTTAACAGCATTTGGTGTTTCTCAAGCAATTAGTATGGGAATTCTTGAGCTCAATGTTGGTCTAAATCATACATTTGGTGTCAATATTGACGTTAAAATTCAATTATTTTTGGTTCTTGTACTTGGTATTTTAGCAACTTTATCTTTATTATCTGCGATTAGTAAAGGCTTTAAAATTATTGCGGAAGGGAACATGGTCTTATCCTATGTCCTTGTCATTGCAGTCATCTTGATTGGTTCAACTCGTTATATTTTTAATACTTTCTTTGAAGGTCTTGGAGATTACTTACAAAATATTGTAGGTATGAGTTTATGGAGTGATGCTCAAAAAGACTCAGGTTGGCAAAGTTGGTGGACTGCTTATTACTGGCCATGGTGGATGACTTGGGCTCCTTTTGTAGGTTTGTTTATTGCTCGCATTTCACGCGGACGCACTATTCGTGAAGTCATTCTTGGTTCACTTGCTGCACCTACTTTACTAACCTTTATTTGGATTGCAGCGTTTGGTGGTGCAGCTCTTAAAATTGAAAAAGCTAACCATCAGACACCAACTCATCAAGTTGTTGTGAGTAATGCTAGGGTTGTACAAGTAGCTAAAGTTAAACCTCATGAAGTTACAATCGCTGAAGCGACTAAAGAAGATCCTGCTCGGGCTGTGTTTGTTTTCTTTGATCATATTTCAGCGAATCATACCATTACAATTTTCTTAAGCGCACTTCTATGTTTATTGTTATCTATCCATATCATAACCATTGCAAACTCAGGTGCTTTGGTCCTATGTTTTCTAGATACTAATGGTTCCACTAATCCATCAGTAGGAATTCGTCTGGTTTGGGCAGTGATTATTCCACTTATTAGTGGAGGCTTACTTTTGGCTGGCGGTCTATCTGCCATTAAAACAGCGTGTGTAATTGCTGGTTTTCCAATATCGATACTACTTGCAATTATGTGTATTTCTTTAATGAAAAGTCTTCGTCAAGATCCGCAAGCTTGGGTCATGATGCCGGAACATGTGCGGCCTGATTTATGTAAAACTAAGATTGAAAAACCAATGAAAGAAATCAAAGCTCCAGTAGTTATAAAAAGTTAGTGCTACATATAAAAACAGGGCTCGAGTTGAACCCTGTTTTTATATTACTAACAATCCTAATTTAAACCTTTCTGCCCCACTTGCCCTGGTAATTGATCCAATAACCAACTGCGAAAATGTTTCACACTTGATGGAATGACTCCCCGATCCGCGGGTTCCAACATACTAAAATTTGCCTCGGTACGTAATACAGTTTCGACTGGACGAACAAGAGAACCATTCTCCAAATAATCATCAATTAAAGACCCCCATGCTAATGCCACTCCCTGTCCATTAATTGCAGCTTGGAGCAACATTGGATAGTTATTAATATTGACTCTATTTTTAGGTTTCACCATAGGATGGTTTACCGCTTCAAACCATTCGGCCCATGTAATCCAATCCTTTTGAGAATCATCTAGATAAAGCAACGCTTTACCAAATATTTCTTCTGGAGAGGTGCCATCCTTAAATTGAGCAAGATAATTTGGACTACAAACAGGAAATACTTCTTCAGGAAATAAAGTAGTAACTTTCATTCCTACTGGAGATGTTCGGCAATAAAAAAGTGCCAAATCAAAGTCCATTTTTTGTAAATCTAAAATATTTTCTGTCGTTAATATTCTTAAATCCACACCTTCGTTATTTTGCTGAAAAGTTGCTACTTTAGGTAATAACCAAAGTGCAGCCATTGCATTAGTAGTTGCTACTGTTATTTGATGTTCACCTTGCCATTTCTTAATTTCAGCCGTTGCTTGTGCAACATTTAGTAAAGCACTATAAATCGTTTGGTAATATTGCAAGCCCATGGGCGTTAAAGAAATATTACGATTTGCTCGAATAAATAATTCTTTACCTAGGTACTCTTCCAATTGTCGAATTTGGCGACTTATCGCTCCTTGAGTAACATTTAATTCATTTGCTGCTTGTGTAAAACTAAGGTGGCGTGCTGCTGCCTCAAACACAATCAAGCTATTCATTGGTGGTAATGGCTTAATCTTCATGGACACTCCTAATTTGTCCCATTTCCGTAGACACTCTTTTCCAATTCGAGTTCTTTTACCAAGCTATTTACTACGAAATTCTATTTTTGAATATGGCAGTATCAAATAAACCATGACTTTTTCTAATGTACAGTGTTTACCTCTATAGTATTGACAATACATACTTGTAAAGCCCATAAAATCTCATAAATATATTTTAATAAAAAGTGAGTAAAAGTATTCCACCCATGAGTTTTTATCATCTGAAACCAATTAACCCGATCCTGTCTAAGCCTCTAATTTTTTAAGCCGAATATTTGGCTTATTCTGATAGCATATTTGGTATATCCACACAACGGTGTATGGATCCCTCTTAAAAATCTGAAATATTAATAGCCTTACTCGTCACCAACTTGTATTGTCCTTTCAATAGGCTGAATAATGTTTCTATTGCGTTGCCTTAAGTGGTATTCATCTGATCATGTTCTTCCGATGATGGGTTATTAAATCCACACATTGTTCTTTTAATAACTTACTTTTTAATTCTTGACTGGTATAACCATAAAATGATTTATGACGCTGAATACGCTGATTTTTACAGACAAATAAAGTGGTACAGTCAATCCATAAGTATCGGTGATGTTGACATTTCATCAAAGCTACACATAAAGATGTAGTGCCAAATAATACAAATTAATGAGATGGATCATACGTTGGTAGCAGGGTAAGCTTTTAAGTAAAGAATTTTTCTAATGTTTCAATAGAAAAGACATTGCAGCGGCATCTTCGGAGGCATTTATTTTTAGACACAAAATAATCAATTGTTCTGGTTTTATTCTTAATTTAAAAACTTAGCTTAGCATTCAATCATATCTATAGACTTATTAGCTACTGTATAATCATGTGCTGTATTTCCAGTTATTATTTGAATCAAGATTCTTAACATATTTAATTTAATCAACCTTAAAAAAACCCCTCCTATCAATTAATAAATATCAAATTTATAGAAACATTTAAGCTTATAATTCTGCAATTAAAATTTAAACCCTAATTATAGAATACTAGTTTTAAAATAACAGCCAAATCCATTAAAAATAAAACTTCTGTAATAAGTTAAGCAGTAGTCCCTTCATTAGGAATAAATCTTTTGCCTTTTCTCCACGCTTCCCTACAAATGAATCAGGCCAGTGTTTCCCCACTAGCCTGAACTTTATT
>NZ_LXGN01000057.1 GCF_009372255.1 Acinetobacter guerrae | reverse complement strand
AGCTTTTTATATTTTTGAGCATGTATTGGATGCTGTCGGCTTACAATTTGAAGTTACTGAAAAGAAACATATTCTACCCAACTTGGATGAGACCTAAAGCATGTTCTCTGAGGATGATGAATAAATACTTTTAATTTTACCCGCATACGGAATGTATTCCTATTTGACTACAAAATCTAGGAATACAGTCCCAGTTTTCAGAGATACTTATGGGAAGAAGAGATTTATACAGGGTATTATTCCCTAAACAACGTAAGGCATTGACAACTTTTGGAGAGGATTTATTACTTGCTGCGAAACGCCGTGGACTGACCAAACAATTGATCTGTGATCGTACAGGTTTTGATAATAAAACCGTGAGTAAAGTTTTTACTGGTGATCCTAGTGTGGCTATTGGTACATACATTAAAGTAATGGCGGTGCTTGGTATGGAAGAAAACTTCGCCAAATTGGCAGCTCATGATGAAGTAGGGATTAAATTACAAAATATTAAACTGTTAGGCAGTTCAAAGTGATCTTATACTAGCGTCTATCAACTCATATTTAAGATACTTAGGTGAAAATAGAAACTCATGTATAATTAAGAACAGCAAAGGTGAGCCTCGATGTAAATTTTTCCCTTTGCGATTCAGTTTCCCTACCTCCATACAGTTGGGGGTAAAACTGGGGGTAAAATTAAAAAACATCATAATAAATTATATTTATTTTCAGTATATTAAATTAAAAAGTTGATTCCCTCTCTCCCGCCAAGATGACTACTAACAACATTCCATGTTGTCCTAAAAAGCTTGAATTTAAATGATTCAGGCTTTTTTTGT
>NZ_LXGN01000056.1 GCF_009372255.1 Acinetobacter guerrae | reverse complement strand
ACAGAATATTACTTGGGTGACACCTGAAGGTGGCGGTGGGCCGAATTATCCAAATATGTAAGTTTTAGCCACCTTCGCTGCAAAAGCATAGCTTTTGCACTTGCAGCAGGGCAAAGCATGCTTTGCTCTCCCTGCTTCAGGCGGTGGGCCGAATTATCCAAATATGTAATTCGTTAAAAAACGGCGAGAGATTATCTTGCCGTTTTTTTATTTTTCCCTAGTGATAGCGATATTCTATATCCACATCATGGGTTAACCCATCGCAATAGTGTCATCGGTTTGAAGAACGCTTATTTTATAGAACACACCTTCTTTGAAACGAACTCATCATTTAACAGGCTGAGCTTCTGGGAAGTGCCATGTACCATTTAAAATAGAGGCTTGAGGTCGATATAACCGCACCATATAGTTCCAGCCTTTTACTATCGGAATACAGTTGACTGTGGTTTTATTGCAAGCGCCAAATTGAATACTAATTGAACCATCTTTGGCCTTTTGTGCAGTCACGCTGTTTAAGTTATAGCTGTTAAATTCATTTGGCTCATAATATCCCTGTTCGTTATAGACACTTACTGACCAAAACTCTTTTACAGGTACATCTTTAACCGTAAGTTTATAAACAGTTTTACCATCATTTTGTTTTGGTGTTATGTTCAGATAAGTGGCTTCTGTTTCTGGATTTCCACCCCAAGCCGATGCAGAACCAATCAAATGTAAAACAGGATCAACTTCATCTTTTTTGCCAAACATTCCATTCGTATTCGGTAATGTTTCACTTAATACCAATAAAGCATCTCTCACTTTTTTCTGGCTAGTTTGATCCCATTTTGGAATCACAAATTTTCCAGGCCCATTATTCTGTTCAATTTTTATTTGATCTTGCACTAAATGCGCCGATTTAACATCGTTAGGATCATTCGGATTTACTAATGTTCTGAAACCAAATAGTACATAACGTGTCCCAATATTTTTCTTATTAAATATATATGTCCCTTTGTCGTAAATAACAAAAGGGGTGTAATGATCTTCGGAAATTACTTGTAAAGATTGAAATCTCCCTTTGGTATCAGGCATAGTGATTTTTACAGGCCCCGCATCTAAATCATATACCCCTGAAGAATATAGCGTGTCACGGTTTAAGCGAATAATGGTCTGATTTTTCACAGAAGCCACATCTCTTCGATTATATAATTTACCTAAGCCCCCATCCTTTACCTGAGCAGCCAAATATAAATCACTTTCAGCTCGTACAAAGTTTTTAGGTGTAACCGTTACAGTCTCATCTGCATAGACACTGTTTGCTATAAATGCAATAGAGGACAAGAGTGCTGTATTCAATAATTTTTTAGACATGATAGATCCCTTCTTTTTGGGTTTTTTGATTATTCTCGTTAAAAATAATATACGCTTTTGATCTAACTGTTTATAAAAAAAAACTCACTTTTATTTATATCAATTTGAAAATCAGACGAGCAAAGAGTAAGCAATTAACCACATTACAATACCAATGATAATATCTAAAATTTTCCATGCTTTAGGTTTCTCAAATATCGGTTCGAGTAATCTGGCGCCATAACCCAAACTAAAAAAGAATACAAAAGATGCCGTGACGGCTCCTGCAGCAAAAGCAGCTTTATTGGCATATTGAGAAGAAATAGAACCTAATAAAACCACCGTGTCCAAATAAACATGTGGGTTCAACCAAGAAAAACTTAAACATAAAATTAAAGTCTGTGCTAAAGAATTCACTTTTTGTCCCGCAGCATGCAAACCATCTTTAGCAGTATAAGCACTATAAAAACTGCGTAAGCCATAAGCGAATAAGAAAATAGCACCAAACCATTTCATCGCCTGAATGAGCCATGTCTGTTGACTCAACAAGCTTGCAAAACCAAAAACACCTAATGAAATCAGCAATGCATCTGAAACCGCACAAATCAAACACACCAAAAATACGTGTTGTTTAAGTAG
Source organism: Acinetobacter guerrae (assembly GCF_009372255.1). Taxonomy (GTDB): domain Bacteria; phylum Pseudomonadota; class Gammaproteobacteria; order Pseudomonadales; family Moraxellaceae; genus Acinetobacter; species Acinetobacter guerrae. The sequence continues at coordinate 428,544 of NZ_LXGN01000056.1, read as the reverse complement.
CCCTTGTTTTAAAACAAAAGCATTTTGTGCGCCAATGGCTAAAATTAAAGAGAAACCAAGTAATAAACCTGCCAAATAGGTAGAGAACATTATCCTTTTTGCACCAAATAACGGTATTCTTTTAAACCTGCATCATCTAAAAGTTCTTCTTGAGCTAAAAGTACATGCCCCAAATGCAGGCAAAACTTGGGAATATCCCATGAAGTAGACGGGTCTGTCGCCAACACTTCTACCACTTCTCCCGATTTTGATTTTCGAATGGCTTGATGCAGCATCATGACAGGTTCAGGACAACGCAAACCGCGTGTATTCAACTGAATCGTTGGAGTTAAATCTAGTGAGGACATGCCTATACTTGAGCAAAAAACTGGATCGTAGTTTAACATAAACTTAACTTCCCAAGAAAAATGAAAAAAATCATGACTCATCAATTTGAATCATTTACGGTTTCTAATCGTTTTAGTAATGCATAAGCCATTTTTCTTCGGTATGATTAAAAATCATTTATTGGCAAATTAAGAGTCTTTAGGAAAGATCATGCAAGAGGAATCAGGCCCATCGTGGGGTATGCGTGGCTTAAGAAAATGGTTAGGCACGGCACCAGAAACACGTGACGAACTGTTAAAACTCGTTCAAGATTCACAACGTTTTTTAGAACCAGATACTGTGGCCATGCTAGAAGGTGTACTTGATCTTCCTGCGACCAAAATCCGCGAAGTCATGACACCACGCACTGCCATGATTAGTTTGCAAGAAGATGATGAGCTACTGGATATTTTGCACGTCTTGGTTGAATCAGCGCATTCACGGTTTCCTGTATTTTCATCAGATCAGCCCGATAATGTAGTTGGAATCTTACTTGCTAAAGATTTATTGCCGTTCTTAACTGAACATGGCGCTAAGGTGGATGTACGCGCTTTAATGCGACAGCCACTTTTTGTTCCAGAAAGTGCACGTTCTGATCAGGTTTTGCGTATGCTCAAACACACACAAACGCATATCGCGATTGTGATTGATGAGTACGGAACAACTTCTGGACTTGTCACGCTTGAAGATATTCTAGAAGAAATTGTCGGTGAAATTGAAGACGAACATGACAATGCCGATGAAGAAGCACAATACATTGTGCCAGATCATGCACATAACACAGCAAATACATGGTTGGTACAGGCACTTACACCAATTGAACACTTCAACACGGTTTTAGATGCTGATTTTTCTGACGATGAAGTAGAAACTATGGGCGGTTTATTGCTTCAGGAAATTGGTTTAGTGAGTGATTTGCAAGGTCAGATCGTAGAGCTTGAAAATTGGGAATTTACGATCGTTGAAGCAGATGCACGTACTATTCATCTGATTCGAGCTGTTCGTAAATGAGAACATACTTCAAAAAATTGTTAGGATCATCCCAGCAAAAACAACAACTGCCTTTTATTATTCCCCTGCTTATTTCACTATGTGCAGGTGCTATTTTTAGTCTGGCACTCGCGCCTTATTATTACTGGTGGCTTGCAATTTTATCGCCAGCATTATTGTATGCTTCTCTCAAAAACCGTACAGCCAAACAAGCGTTTGGGATTGGTTGGGCATATGGTTTTGGCTTATGGTTTGTTGGAGCATTTTGGCTCTATACTTCGATACATGTCTACGGCGATACCAATGCTGTTTTAAGTGTACTTATGATTGGCTTTATGGCCTTAGTCATGGGACTTTTTACCGCAGTTCAAACTTGGCTATATCGTAGGTTTTTCCCAGAAACACCGCTAACTTTTGCACCACTCTGGATATTCTTTGAATGGGCAAAAACTTGGGTGTTTACAGGTTTCCCGTGGCTTTTTGCAGGTTATGCTTTCACCGAACGGTTTCTGGATGGCTATGCGCCGTTATTCGGAATTTTCGGGGTTTCCTTTGCGGTCATCGTATTGGCGTGTGCATTGGTTGAAATTTTACAACGTCGTATTTTCTGGGTGATTCCATCAGCCCTATTATTATTAGGCGCGTGGGGAGCATCAAAGCTTGAATTTGTGCAGCCCAAAGACAGCAAACCGTTATCTGTATCTCTCATTCAAGGTAATATTCCACAAGATCTAAAATGGCTGACTGAATATCAAGTCAAAACCTTGATGATCTACGCCAATTTAACCCGCACAGAATGGGGACGTGATCTAATCGTTTGGCCTGAATCCTCTATTCCAATGTTCCAAACCGATATTGAGCCTTTTCTGGATGCCATGCAGCAGCAAGCAAAAAAAACGGGTTCAGCATGGGTGACGGGGATTCCATATTGGGATTTAGAAGCTTCTCAACACATTGGAACTCCGCAGTACTACAACAGTATTATGGCTTCGGGCAGTGACGCTTCTGGGCTGTATAAAAAACAGCGTTTAGTTCCCTTTGGTGAATATATTCCGCTTTCAGGGCTACTGAGTTGGGTATTACCTGCCTTACAAAATGACCCTTCGATGAGTGGTTTTAGTCAGGGAGCTAGTGACCAAAAACCCTTGATGATTAAGGGGCATCCACTTGCAGCAGCCATTTGTTACGAAATTGCTTATCCGAATCTCACTCGGCGTAATGCAGAGAATAGTGACTTTTTGGTCACTGTATCCAACGATGCATGGTTTACTGGAACCGCAGGCCCAATGCAGCATTTACAAATGGTGCAGATGCGCGCTAAAGAAAATGGGCGCTGGTTTATTCGTGCCACCAATACAGGTGTAACTGCGTTCATCGATCAACATGGTCACATTGTTAAACAAGCACCAATTGATAAAGAAGCCGTACTACGTGGTGAATTGCCTGCGATGCAGGGTGAAACGCTATATACCCGTTTAAGTGACTGGCCAATTTTAGGCTTTTCATTGTTACTTTTAATCATGGGTTGGTTTTATCGCCCCAAACGAGTCGATGTTAGCTTTAAATCACGACGTTAATTTTTGTAGAATCATGATACCGAGATTTAAATAGATCTCGGTTTTTTATCAATACGCTCAAAGCAATTTAGTCCCCAACGGTACATTCAAATCAGGCACACAAAGCGCCACGTCACCATCTGCATTATGAAAACCAGTAACCAGACATTCGGACTGAATAGGGCCAATTTGTTTCTTGGGAAAATTGATCACAGCAACTACAAGTTTATTCACTAAATTTTCTGGTTGATACAGTTGGGTAATTTGTGCACTGGATTTTTTTATCCCCAGTTCTTCTCCAAAATCAACATGCAAGATATAAGCAGGTTTACGTGCTTTTTCAAAAATCTCAGCTTTAATAATTTTTCCTACTCGTAACTCAACTTTTAAAAAATCCTGCCATTCAATTAAATCCATCATGTATTTTCCATTTGCTTCATTTTAGCCACTATTATGCAGATACAAGCCAAAATTAAAAATGGAAAATAAAAAAACGAGTCCTAAGCCTCGTTTGATCATTCAGGATATTTATAGTGTTTCAGTAAGATAAGACACCATTACAGCCAAGCTTAACATTGGCACATAACGATAAATTGAAACCACGGTCTGCTCAAAATTCGAGATTTGTTCTTCAACGACGACTTTTAATACCGTTGCTTTTAACGCTGAATAAAAACTTAAAATCAGGATTGCACTAAATAAACTAAGCGCAATGAAACCTACCATAATTTGGCTAGTTGCATCTGACATTTGCCAAATCGCTAAAATACCCTGACTTAACGGAAGTAGGCTCAAGATCAAGAGAATAGATTTGAGCATTGACCAATGAAATTGATGAATTTCATCTAAAAAAAATAATGCTTTCATACTCTCCCTCCGACAGTAAAATGACTGACTTATAATCTATTATGCAAAGTTTTAATTAAATAAAAAGTCTATTTCCATCCATAATTCACTAATCTTGTAATCAGTAAATATGGGAATAGTTCTTATTATAAGTCTCATCTCTTTATATTTTAACAATATCGATAAAAATCAATTAAATAGTTTAAAAATTCAAATTGATATGTATTATCATTTTATAGTTTTATTCTTTAATCCGATGCAACAAACCGATAATTTCCATATTAACATTTGATTATTTTACATAGATAACATTCTACTTGAGAATGTTATCTATTTTTAAGCCCAACTTTTAAAACTAATCTTAAGGTTTATAGTAAATATCTGCATCGTTACTTTCGCCGCCAGATTTTCCATCTGCACCAAAAGAATATAAGTCATAAGCGCGTCCTTCTGTACCAGGAATAACGTATTGAATATCATTTTCCCAGCTATCTTTTGGATAACCGCCTTTGACATAACCGCCTGGCAACCAGTTTTTCGCAGTAGCAGGCTGAGTCACGAGCGCATCCAAACCACCTTCTTGCATAGATGGATAATGACCATTGTCTAGCTTGTATTGATCTAATGCTCCTGCCACACCTTTTAAGGTGATTTGTGTGGTATCCACTTTGGCTTTTTCACCACGCCCCATCACATTTGGAACAATCAATGCAGCTAAAACACCTAAAATTACGATCACGACCATCACTTCAATAAGTGTGAATCCAGACTGTTTGTTCATGATTTTATTACTCTGCATTTTCTGCTTATTCATTTTCATCTCTAACATACAACTCATTAAATCATATTATTCATATTTACAATTGGCAGCATTACCGCAATGACAATCACCAGTACAATAGCTGCCATAAACACCAGCATCAACGGTTCAAGCAGTGCCAATAAGGTTGAGATAAATGTTGTGACTTCACGATCCTGCATATCGGATGCTCGCTTCAACATTCGGTCTAGTTCGCCTGATGCTTCACCACTTCGTATCATTTGTACCATCATTGGTGGGAAATAACCACAACGCTCAAGTTGGGTTGCCAGATTACCACCTTCAGTGACTCTTTCAGCCGCAATATTAATCGCATCTCTAATCACCCAGTTGCTACTGACCGCAGCCCCAATTTTAAGTGCATCGACTAAAGGGACACCTGATTGAGTCAAAATCGATAAGGTACTGGCAAAACGTGCCGAGTTTATACCACGTGATAATTTACCAAATAATGGCAACCTGAGCGTTAAACGATCAAATGCATAATGCCCTGCGGTTGTTTTTAAAAATCGAATAAAAGCAATAATAGCAACAACACTGATGACCAATAAAAATGGCCATGCGTGACGAATCAGATCACTAGCTTTCATCAATACCACGGTAATCCATGGCAAGGCCTGTTTACTTTGGTCGAAGGTTTTAACAATATCAGGTACTACATAAGTCATGAGCCCCATCACAATTGCAAAAGACATCAGCAATAAAATGATTGGATAGATCATTGCACCTTGAATTTTCTTTTGCATGGCAAATCGATTTTCAGTGTAGTCAGAAAGCTGATCGAGTATCAGATCCAAATGCCCTGAGCGTTCACCTGCAGCAATAGTCGCAATGTATAAGTCAGGGAAACGACCCGATTGCTGCATGCCTTGTGCCAACGAATGCCCCTCAAGTACCTTAGAGCGCACCGAAAGGAGTAAGTTTTGTACATGGGCTTTTTCATTTTGTTTGGCCACTGCCCGTAATGCTTCCTCAAGCGGGATCGATGCAGCCACCAATACAGAAAGCTGCCTCGTCATGAGTGCCAGATCATAAGCACTAAACTTTTTTTGAAACCATGAACGTTGCTGATGTTTATCTTTTTGCTCAACGGGTTCAACAGCGATTGGTGTCCAGGTTTTATCCCTTAGTTGCTGGCGGATTTGTCGTGCTGAGTCCCCTTCCAGCACACCTTTTTGCTGTTTCCCTGAAGCGTCAATGGCAGTAAATTGATAGGCAGGCATGATCTTTTCTAATTTTTTCCAAAAAAATAGTCGGCTAGCTGTTGCATCTTTCCTACAGAATCCCTCATATTTCGGAGCATTACAGCTTTGCACACTTTAGCACAGCGCCTATCATCCGAAAATGAATCGGCTTAAAAATAGTGACGAAACAGATTTATGCCAAATATGCCGCCACATCAAACAGAGATTTACCGTATTCGGGTTGCTGTGCCCGTCTATCTGTATGAGACTTTTGACTACAGCTTAACTCAGGCTCAATATCAACAAGCTCAAGTCGGCACACGTGTGGTGATTCCTTTTGGTCGGCAAAAACTGGTTGGTATTATTACCGAAAAAATCACACCAGATACTCCAATTGATTCGCGTTTTCAACTCAAAACTATTTTTGAACTTCTCGATGACAATGCGATTTTAGATGATAAAGTTTTAACTTTATTGACATGGTCAGCGCAATATTACCAATTTCCAATCGGTGAGGTCTTTCAAGCCGCTTTGCCTGCATTATTAAGACAAGGTAAACCACTGGATATATTGGCACATATCTGGAAAATTAAGCCTTGTGAAGATGCGACATCTAAACTCAAACGCTCGCAAAAACAATTTGAAGCCTATCAAATTTTAAAACTGCACCCCTCAGGTACGACCGAAAATATTTTAAATTTAAGTGGCGTAGAAACAGCAACTCTACGAGCGTTGGCAAAAAAAGATTTAGTAGAATGTCATCTAGAAGCGCAAGACTTTAGCCCAATCCCTGTTCAACTGGCACAGATGCCTTTAAAACCCAATGAAGATCAGAAAAATGCAATTGAGCAAGTTGTGCATTCGCTTCATCACTATCAGGCATTTTTACTGGATGGCTTAACAGGTAGCGGTAAAACCGAAGTGTATTTACATATCATGCATGAGGTGTTGAAACGAGGGCAACAAGTATTGGTTTTAGTTCCCGAAATAGGACTGACACCCCAAACCATTTCCCGTTTTAAATCGCGTTTTCATTGTGATGTTGCGCTCATGCATTCAGGCTTAAACGACTCGAAACGCCTGCAAGCATGGCAACAAGCCAAAATGGGCAAAGCTTCGATTATTTTAGGCACGCGCTCTGCAATTTATACGCCTTTGCATAATCTTGGTTTAATCATTCTGGATGAGGAACATGATATTTCCTATAAACAGCAGGAAGGTTTTCGTTACCATGCAAGGGATGTAGCGCTGTATCGAGGGCATCTGGAAAATTGTCCTGTTATTTTAGGTTCAGCCACACCAAGTATTGACAGTTACCATCTGGTCGAACAGGAAAAATTAAAACGACTACAATTAAATCAACGTGCTGGTCTGGCGCTCATGCCGAAAATGCATGTGATCGATTTAAAAGTTGCGAAGAAAAAACATGGATTAAGTCAGCAACTAATCGACCAAATACAGAAAACCCTCGATAAAAAAGAACAGGTCTTAATTTTTCTAAATCGACGTGGTTATGCACCTGTTTTGGTCTGTGAAAGCTGTGGTTGGCAAGCCAATTGTCCACATTGCGATGCACATTTTACCTTGCACACTCAGCCTTATTCTTATCTGCACTGTCACCACTGCGGTACGATTCAACGCTTACCTGATCAATGTCCAGAATGTCAGCATCAGACCTTAAAAACTCTGGGCATGGGAACAGGCAAGGTTGAAGAACATCTGAATGAGTTATTTCCAGATCATGATGTCATTCGGGTCGACCGTGACAGTACCAGTCGGGTGGGAAGCTGGCAAAAAATTTATGATCGGATTCAGCAAAATCAACCTGTCATCTTGCTGGGGACACAGATGCTAGCCAAAGGGCATCATTTTCCTTACGTGACACTGGTTGCAATTTTAGATGTCGATGCAGGATTACTGTCTGTTGATATTCGTGCGCCAGAACGTACTGCGCAATTGATTGTACAAGTCTCGGGTCGTGCTGGACGTGGGGAACATAAGGGAGAAGTGTATTTACAGACGTTAAGACCCGATCACCCTATGCTGACCACGTTAATAGAGAAAGATTATCGTGCTGTCGCCAAACATATGCTCCATGAGCGTAAAGCAGCTCTCTTTCCGCCTTATCGTTATGCTGTATTAATACGCTCAGAGTCCAGAAGTCGCGAATATAGTCAGCAGTTTTTGGCAGAGATTGCAGCACAATTACAAGCACTTGCACAGGAAAGCATCGAGATTTGGGGACCCATTCCCGCCCCAATGGAGCGTAAAGCTGGACGTTTTCGCGCGCATATGGTGATTTTGTCTCAGGATCGTGCACGTATGCATTTCTTTTTACGACAATGGTGGGCGCAAGTGGTTCATTTACCCAAACAGCATCAATTACGTTTATCCATTGATGTTGACCCACAGGAATTTAACTAAAACGCTTAATATCTTAAATCCCTAATCTTTAAAATGATGTTTATACTGGTGAGACAAAAGAAACCAGTCTCTAAACGATTCAGGGTAATTCATGTCGTTATTACTACAAATCACCATTTTTTTAGGTGCAGCGTTACTGTTGGTGCCATTGGGTAAACGCTTTGGGATTGCCACAGTTTTAGGGTATCTCTTTACAGGGATTTTACTCGGGCCGAGTGTTTTAAATATCGCCAGTGATGCCCAATCGATTATGCATCTGGCCGAATTTGGCGTGATTTTACTGATGTTTATTATCGGTCTAGAATTACGTCCCCAACGTTTATGGGAAATGCGGCATTCCATTTTTGTTATGGGTAGTATGCAGGTTGTGATCACAGGCGTGGTCTTAATGGCTATTATTCTGCTGCTGTTTAAACAAAATCTGGCAAGTAGCTTTGTTATTGGCTTCGCTTTGGCTCTTTCATCAACTGCCTTTATCTTGCAGTTGCTCAACGAAAAACAACAGCTTAATACAACCTATGGTCAATCTTCTTTTTCTATTCTGTTATTTCAGGATATTGCAGCAATCCCACTTTTAGCCCTCATTCCACTTTTGGCTGGCACACAGACCACACATCATGGGATTGCTTATTTCGCTGCAATTATTGCAACTTTTACGGGTTTATTTCTGTTTAGCCGTTATATTTTGCGTTATTTTTTCCGCTTCGTCGCGCGTAGCGGTGCAAATGAACTGATTACCGCAGTGGGCTTGTTTATCGTAATGGCCGTTGTTTTGTTGATGGATTTATTAGGAATTAGTACCACGCTAGGCGCATTTTTAACAGGCGTATTATTGGCTGATTCTGAGTTTCGTCATGAACTTGAAGCCAGCATTGCACCGTTTAAAGGTTTATTGCTTGGTTTATTTTTCATGACCGTTGGCATGACCACTCAGATTTCACTTTTTGTCGATATGCCGTGGCTCATTGTCGGCGGTGCGATCAGTTTAATGCTGATAAAACTACTGATTTTAACGGGTATTGCGCGATTTAATCATTATAGCTGGAAAAACAGCTTACTGATGGGAACATGTCTGGCACAAGGTGGTGAGTTTGCGTTTGTGATATTTAGTGCAGCTAAAAGTGAAAAAGTCCTCACTCAGGCATTGGTTGAACCATTAACATTGATTGTCACTTTATCCATGATGCTGACCCCTGTTTTATATTGGCTCATGACTTCAAAAATTGTTCCTGTTCTGTTTAAGGATAAAGCGCAAGAATATGATGATATTCCTGCCCATGATCATCCAATTATCATTGCAGGGTTTGGTCGTTTTGGTCAAATTATCGCCCGCATTGCACGTTTACATCACTTTAGCTTTACCGCAATTGATAACAATATGCAGCGTATTGATTTCGTACGTCGCTATGGCGGAATACTATATTATGGTGATGTCACACAGCCAGAAATCTTACGTGCTGCAGGTATTGAAAAAGCCAAAATTTTTGTTCTCGCAATCGATGATGTAGAAGATAATATGAATGTCGCTCGACACATTCGCCTGAACTACCCAGAACTCAAACTATTCGTCCGCGCTCGTGACCGACATCATGTCCATTTGCTACGCGATTTAGGCATCGAATATATCTGGCGTGAAACCTATTTATCATCACTGGGTATGGCTTATAGAGTGTTATGCGATTTAGGCGTTTCTGCACAGCAAGCCTATGAAAATATTGAAACTTTCCGCGATTACGATGAAAAACTGTTAGCGAAACAGCAAAGCATCTATACGGATGAACAAAAAATCGTAGAAACTCACCGCAATATGCTTGCTGAACTTGAGCATCTCTTTGAAAGCGATGAAAGAAATCAACCTGTAAGTTCAGGTGTCAATTTACAACGTGGCTTAGAAAACCATACACAAAATCATCGTATTGATGTTACACGGGATGATCATGATTGACTTGTGTTTTACAATAAAGACACCATTAAGACAGGGTTATGGAGAAAAATATGTCTGATCTACGCCAACGCTTTTATATTGAGGACTGCCCTGTTCGTGGAGAAGTCGTTCATCTTGAAGAAGCCCTGCAAACCATTCTGGCGCAACGTAATTATATGCCTGCAGTAAAAGCACTATTAGGGGAAATGCTCTGTGCTACTGCATTATTGGCCAGTACCTTAAAAATTAAAGGGCGTATTAGCTTACAAATACAGGCTTCGGGGACTTTTAAATGGGCAATGGCTGAATGTAACCATTTAGGTGAAGTTCGCGCTTTAGCCGATTATGAACAAGACCCACATTTTCAGGAAGGCACGGATAGCCGTGTGGTATTAAGCAGCCTACAAAATCCTGTATTGTTCATTAATATTGAACCAGAATTTGGAGAACGTTATCAAGGCATCGTGCCATTAGACCAACCGACACTTGCGGGTTGTTTAATGCAATATTATGACTTATCAGCACAAATTCCGACCCATATTGTACTCGCTACCACGCCTAAACGCGCAGGTGGTTTATTGATTCAATTGCTTCCGCGTAATAATGAAGAAGAACAACAACTCATTGATGAAGACATTTGGCCACGTCTCGCCATGTTAACTGAAACACTCAAAACTGATGAGTTAACTGAACTTTCAGCCAATGAGATTTTGTATCGTCTTTATAATGAAGAACAAGTCCGTTTGCCAGAAGTTGAACATCTCAAATTTGGCTGTACTTGCTCCAAAGAGCGTTGTGCCGAAGCCCTGATTCAGATTGGTGTAGACTCTGTACGCGAAACACTCGCTGAACAAAATCCGATCCGTATGGACTGTCAATTCTGTAATACTCAATATCGCTTCACTGCCGAAGAAGCACTGGCTTTATTTGGTGAGCATTTAAGCTAAAAGACATCTAATTTAATGCCAATAAAAGCCTTCAGAGTCCCGAGATTCTGAAGGCTTTTTGCTGTGTTTCATTTTCTAAAAATCAACATATTGTTATGCTTTGTTGCTTGTAATTGCTCAGTTTGTCACCATAATTAAAAAGAAATAAAACCCAATTTTAAAAGAGCTTTTATGGCAAAAAACTATTATGAAGAACTTGGGGTTTCACGTAGCGCAACTCCAGATGAAATCAAAAAAAGCTATCGTAAACTTGCACGAAAATATCATCCTGATGTCAGTAAAGAGTCGGACTCAGAAGCAAAAATGCAAGTCATTAATGTCGCCTACGACACGCTAAGCAATCCTGAAAAAAAAGCTGAATATGATCAAATGCTCGATCATCCACAAGGCTTTTCAGGATTTGGACAAAGTGGTGGTCAGGGTGCAGCCAGTGGCTTTGATGGTGCACAATTTTACCGTCAAGGTAATGCGTCTGACTTTCAGGGCTTTGAAGACTTATTTGGTCGCTTTGGCTCAGGTTTTGGTGGTGGTGATTACCAATATCAGCGTCAAAAACGGAGTCAGCGTGGCGAAGACCAACATGCCAGTATCGAAGTAGATGTCGAGATTGCTTATCATGGTTCGACTCAACAGATTACGCTTCAGATTCCAACGGTCAATGCCTATGGTGAACCTGAGGTACAGCGTAAAACCTTACAGGTAAAAATTCCTAAAGGCATGAAAGAAGGTCAACAAATTCGCTTAACTGGACAAGGCCAAAGCGGAATTAATGGCGGTGAAAATGGCGATCTTTATATTGAAATTCAGTATATAGACACAGACCGTATTCGTGTCGAAGGTGCTGATGTTTATGCAACGGTCGATGTTACACCATGGGAAGCTGCGCTCGGGCAAAACATTCAGGTCAATACGCCTGCGGGCAAACTCGGTGTTAATTTACCTAAAAATGCGAAAACGGGTCAACAACTTCGTTTGAAAGATAAAGGGATTCCGACTAAAACAGCAGGAAATCTTTATCTGGTGCTTAATATTGTGCTACCGCAAGCGACCACCGAAGAACAACTGCAAGCCTATGAAAGCTTTGCTCAAGCCTTTTCATCCTTTACACCGCGTTCATAAGGAGCTGAATAATGCCAACCATACATTATCGTGAAATCGTGTATAACGGATCGAATGAAGCGGAAATCATTGATGAACAATGCACCTTTGATTTGAATCATTTTGCTCAGGTCTGCGGTCAAAGCCCAGAATGGATTTTACAACTGATTGAGTATGATATTTTGTCTGCCACCGTTCAGTCTCAGCAGTATCATTTTTTGGGGAAAGATGTCATTCGTGCCAGACGAGCTTATCGTTTGCAACGTGATTTTGATGCCAGTCTTTCTGCGGTGGCTGTCATGCTAGATTTGATTGATGAAGTTCACCAATTGCGTCGCCAACTTCGCCCAAATCAATCTTAATTATTGCCTATTCGTGATCATGTAACTGATCACGAATTTTATTTTCATGTTAATGTTGGGCAATCCATTGATAGGATAATAATCCTAAAATGGTGCAGATGAGTGAACCCAATAAATGAATACAAATTAGAAAAATCGCAACTGAAATTTTTTGCTGCTGTAATAGGCCCACGACTTCTGCCGAAAATGTTGAAAATGTGGTGAGCGCGCCACAAAAACCAGTAATGATAAATAATTTATAGTTTGAACTTAAATGACTATTTGCAAAAAAAGCAATTGCAAATCCAATAACAAAGCCACCGATCAAATTCGCCAACAATGTCCCTAATGGGACATTCTCAAAAGTTGTATTAAATTTTAATCCTAAAAACCAGCGTGACCATGCACCTAATATAGAACCCAACGCGATAGAAAGAAGCGAATAATACATAATAACCTTATGCTCCAAAATTATTTTTATCGAACAGAGCACGTACACCTACGCTCCCCTGTCAAATAAAGGGACGTAGGCATCATTAGCCAATATTGGCGGTTTGTATCAGGAAGAATGCCATCTCCTGTGGCTCTAGTCTAGCTGACTCAAATTTAAATGTGAAGCCAACAATGGACTCATCAATCCTCTGCTGTTTTACTTAAATTTGGTCATTTTTTCAACTTCTTTAAGGGTTTGTTTCAGTGGTTCGTACTCAAGAAACCAAAATAAATTAACATTATGCTGACGCTTTTGCTGGGCGAGCAGTTCAATCACACTTTTTTCACCACGACCCACCAGATGTTGCCGATAAAAATAGTAAAGCAACAGCAACGTACACAATAACATCACGGCCAGCATCATCCAGAAACCAAGTGGAGATTTTAGACCCGGAATAAACTCAAAATTCATCCCATACACGCCAGTCAACAACGTCAATGGCGCAAAAACAGCAGTAATAATTGCAAGAATACGCATGTTTTCGTTGGTTTGATTGGCAATCGCGTTGAAATGCAAATCAATTGCAGATTGAATCGCCATGCGTAAACGTGAAGTATGCTTCTGAGTGCGTTCCAAATGGCTGACCAGATCGTTCATACGCACCAGTAACAGATCGGGGGACTCTGTTGCATGCTCACCCATCAGATGGTGATAATTTTCGACCAGTTCATCGCGTAATTCCTGCAAGGTTTCAATCTGTTCTTCACACAAATTTTCAACCTGCTGAAATGCCATATTTTCCTGAAATAATTGTGGCCACTGGTTAAAACGCTTTCGTCCTTGTAATAGTTCTCGTTGCCAATGTTCCACACGACGGGTCAAGGGTGTACGTAATTCAAGATAACCATCAATAATGGTATTGAGCAATCTCAAGCTCAAATCAATCGGACTTTGGGGCAACTTTCTGGGTTTATTTTGTTCTTCAATATTTCGCTGTAATATATTCTGAAAGCGTTGCACATAGTTATCAATCGCTTTGTTGCCTTGTTCTCTGATACTCACCAAAATATGCTGACTTACGATAAAGCTGATTGGTGTTGTCGCCAACCCAAAAATACTTTCGTGCTGTTCGCCTGTACCATTATTATTTTCGATATGATCATCTGGGGTAATTATTTTTCTGAAAATCAAAACGTCATAATCTTCCATGGTGTCAAAATCACACGGATGATCAATATTTAAAATATCCCGAATATGAAATTCATTAATGGTGAGCCCTGTTATAGCTTTAATTTTTTTCTGCCAGTCTTCGGCATGATTCACTACATCTTCACGGACACAATCTACCCATTGAAAGATCAATGAATGATCACTTCGAGCTTCATGACTTAAAAAAATATATTGTTCTGTAGTGTGCCGATAAAAATAATAGATCTGCATAACAACGTCTCTTAATTTCTGTTGTTATTTTTAGCATAAATAGCTAGATAAAAGCTTAACTGACCAGCAATTTCATCATTTGGCTTAAAACAACATTCAACTTCCCCAATCAAAAGTGGCGGCAGTAGATCAAGCATATTTCTATAACTTAATAACGGTATTTTACTTACAGAGATCACACGGTATTAACTTAATTTAACTGCCATATTTTAGCATAAAGGCATATTATCTTTAAGGATTAAATCTGTATGGCTCGCCTATGTTTTTTGAGATCATTTTTAGTCAGTTTTAAGCATACTCAAATGAGAGAAATAAACTTAAACATGAAATAAAAGGTGAATCTATGTTTCCAGAATACCGCGCTCTAATTAGCCAACTCAAACAAGATGATGCTCATTTTTCTAAAATTTTTGAAGAACACAATGTGCTAGATCATGAAATTATTCGTTTAGAACAAAATCCTGTGACCAGTGGACTCACCGAAATTGAGGACTTAAAACGTCAGAAATTAAAACTCAAAGATGAGCTGTATAAAATGCTCAAACAAGCAGAGTAATAATTTCAGGCTTGAATTTTCATCGCTACAATAAAAAAATCCGCCGAAGCGGATTTTTTTATACTATTTTAAACAGTCTTATTTAAGCCTGTTCAATGTCTTTCATCGTCAATTTAATACGACCACGATTGTCAACATCGGCAACTTGGACTTTGATTTCCTGACCTTCTTTGAGCACATCAGTTACGTTAGCAACACGCTCATTTGAAATTTGAGAAATGTGAAGCAAACCATCTGTACCCGGCATAATGTTTACAAACGCACCGAATTCAACAATACGAATTACTTTACCATCATAGATCTTACCTGGTTCAACTTCAGCTGTAAGCGCTTGAATCTTCGCAATCGCAGCACGTGCAGCAGCTTTAGATTCACCAAATACACGCACTGTACCATTGTCTTCGATATCAATCGCTGCTTTGGTTTCTTCAGTGATTTGACGAATTGTTGCACCACCTTTACCAATTACATCACGGATCTTATCTGGATTAATCGTGATCACTTCAAATGTTGGTGCAAACATTGAAATTTCTGGACGAGCACGAGAAATCACTTTATTCATTTCATTCAGGATATGCATACGACCCGCATATGCCTGATTCAATGCAACTTCCATAATTTCTTCGGTAATACCTTCAATCTTGATGTCCATTTGAAGTGCAGTAATACCGTTTGCAGAACCTGCCACTTTAAAGTCCATATCACCTAAATGATCTTCATCACCCAAGATGTCTGAAAGAACAGCGAAACGCTCACCTTCTTTCACTAGACCCATCGCGATACCCGCAACTGGTGCTTTTAATGGTACACCTGCATCCATAAGTGATAATGAAGCACCACATACAGAAGCCATTGAAGATGAACCATTTGATTCAGTAATATCAGATACGATACGAATCACGTACGGGAAGCGGTCAGCAGCAGGAAGAACTGCTTGAACACCACGACGAGCCAAACGACCATGACCAATCTCACGGCGTTTCGGGCCAGATTCACGACCTGTTTCACCCACAGAATATGCAGGGAAATTATAATGCAACATAAAGTTGTCAGTTTTAGTTCCTGCAAGGGTATCAACCATCAATGCATCACGTGTATTACCCAAAGTTGTTGTCACTAACGCTTGAGTTTCACCACGTGTAAATAATGCAGAACCGTGCGCACGACCTAACACACCAACCTGAACGTCGATACCACGAACTGTTTTGGTATCACGACCATCAATACGTGGCTTACCAGACAAGATGTTGTCGCGTACAGTACGGTATTTAAGATCTTCAAAAAGTTCGTTTACTTCATCAGCAATACCAGTTTCGTCATTTTCAGGAACGAATTGTGCAACGGCTTCTGCATAAAGTGCATCAAGCGCTGTGTAACGGTCTTGCTTGACCGCAATGGTATATGCTTCAGAAATTTTCGCTTCAAAAGCTGTTTTTAATTGCTCAAGCAAAGTTTCATTTTTAGTTGGTGCAACCCAAGTTGACTCAACCGCGCCCGCAGCAGCAGCAAACTCTTTAATCGCCTGAATTGCGATTTGCATTTCATCATGACCAAACAGAACTGCACCGAGCATCTGATCTTCTGAAAGCTCTTTAGCTTCAGATTCAACCATCAACACCGCAGATTCAGTACCTGCCACGACAAGATCAAGATCAGACTGTGCCAATTGCTCATGATTTGGGTTTAAAACGTATTCACCATTGATAAGACCAACACGCGCACCACCAATTGGACCACGGAACGGCGTACCTGCAATTGACAATGCAGCAGACGTACCCAACATTGCAGCAATATCAGCATCCATAGTTTTATCAGAAGATACAACAGTTGCAGTCACCTGAATTTCGTTGAAGTAACCTTCTGGGAACAATGGGCGAATTGGACGGTCAATCAAACGAGAAATCAAAGTTTCTGCTTCAGATGCACGTCCTTCACGCTTACCATAACCACCTGGAATACGACCAGCAGCATATTGTTTTTCTTGATAGTTTACAGTCAATGGGAAAAAGTCTTGACCTGCTTTCGCTTTAGGTTGAGCAACTACTGCAACAAGTACCGTTACACCACCCATGGTGATTAATACGGTATTTGCTTGACGTGCCACACGACCTGTTTCTAAAACAACTTGATGCTGACCGAATTGAAATTCTTTACGAACGATATTAAACATTGACATGTATTATATTTTCCTGGTTCTTTTTGAACAGTTATTCTAGTGGAGACCCCTAAGGTTTGGCATTCAAACCATTGCGATCAGATGATTACAAACAATGGTCAATGACAAAGCTTAGAAGCCGACCTCACTAGAGAATAAACACAAAGAAGGAGCGAACAATCGCCCCTTCTAAAGTCATTTAGTGACACACACTAAATGATACTTTCTTTTCAGTACTATTTTATTAACGCTTAGACACAACGTCATATAAATACCGAAAATCAAGCCTGAAATCGAATTAACGACGTAAACCTAGTTCGTTAATTAGACTTACATAACGACCATGGTCTTTACCATTTAAGTAGTCAAGTAATTTACGACGTTGGTTAACCATACGGATAAGACCGCGACGGCTATGATGGTCGTGTTTGTGTTCTTTAAAGTGACCTTGCAAATCATTGATTTGTGCAGTCAATAAAGCAACTTGTACTTCTGGTGAACCAGTGTCGTTTTCAGCACGAGCAAATTTAGCGATGATCTCTGCGCGATCTGTGTTAGTTAAAGCCATTCGATTTCTCCGAGATGCTTAAAATAAAATAGATTGATACTGATCAATAAATTTAAGGTAAAACCCAAACCTACTGACTGCCGTGCATCACTACAGCAGTGACATATTTTAAAGGATTCAGGTCGAATTGACAATTCTTAAATCATGCAGCTTATCCGCTTGGCAATATTTCATTGCATAATACGCATGCATACTGGTCATTTAAGACACTGACATTTACATAACAGCTCTGCACACTAGCCTGATATAAAAAGAAAAGAAATGGATTTGCTGTGAAATTACTATCAACCAATACTTGTTTTGTCCCTCACAATCTTATTTCAGTGATGCGTAGTCAGGATGAAGTCAACCCAGAACAAGGGGGCATGACCGAGCAACAACTACAAAAAATATGGAAAAGTGTAGAAGGGGCTTATAAAACTGGAAATTATCCATTTATCGGCTTTTGTTTACGTCGTCATGGAAAAGTTTTACTTAATCGCAGTTTGGGATATGCATCAGGAAATTCGACGCAAGGTTTGAGTACAACGGCAAAAATCGGCTCGCCAGACACCCCTGTTTGTTTATTTTCTGCCTCTAAAATGATAACTGCCATGCTCATCCATATGCTTGATGAACAAGGCGAAATTAATTTACTCGACCCAATTAGTTATTATATTCCTGAATATGCTGTACATGGTAAACGCCGCACCACGATATTTCATTTGCTTTCTCATCGTGGTGGTATTCCCAAAATCGAAGGTGAAGTAACACCTGGATTACTGTTCGATAAAGATGAAATTTTAAAACGATTATATGCAGCAAAACCCATCTCTGTATCGGGTTCACGTCTGGCATATCATGCGGTTACAGCAGGCTATATTTTAGGTGAGTTGATTGAGCGCGTTACAGGTCAGGATCTACGTCATTTTCTACATGAAACCATCGAAAAACCTATGAATATGACGTATTTCAATTATGGTTTAAAACCAGAATATCGGGAACAAGTTGCCTTAAATTATCCAACGGGTTTACATCCTCGTCTGGGAACAGATCATTACCTCAATCATGTGCTTGGCGGCGGTTTACAATTGGCCGTTGATGTAACCAACGACACTCGTTTTATGGATAGTATTTGCCCCGCAGGCAATATTTATACTAGCGCCGAACAGGCAGGTCGCTTTTTTGAAATGTTGTTGAGTGGGGGTCAATACAACGGTAAACAGATTATGAGCCCCCGCACGGTATTTCGTGCCACTATACCGACGTCTGTAACCAGTCTGGATCGTACCCTACTCGCACCAATGCGTTACGCACTAGGTCCAATGCTTGGCAGCAACCCGATTGGATTGTTTGGCCCGCAAACAGGACAAGCCTTTGGTCATATCGGATTTTCCAATATTTTATGTTGGGCCGACCCTGAACGAGACATTAGCGTATCATTTTTAACTACAGGTAAATCGGTGATTGGCACACATTTGCCAGCATTGGGGAATGTACTTTATCAAATTTCAACACAATGCCCGCGAATTCCAAAACAATCACGTCGTTCACTTTTTGGTTCAGATCAGACTGAACATGAATGGGTACAAACCATATAGATAAAAAGAAGCCCAAGCATAACTTGGGCTCTTTTGCGCTGTATTTTTATTTTGCATCGTTATTGTTTTATTTTATTGTTGTATAGGGTTAACTACCCCTTGTGCTACCATTATGAATGTACTTTAAACATTCATAATGACTTCTTACCCTTGCCATTCTGCCACAACTAATTATGTAGAAAAGTAGTATTTTTCGTATCGATATGTAAGTCAAAACTTACATGGTTTCATTCTATTGATATTCCACTATTTATTTGATTTAACCCATTATCTTTTTTACTGTTCTTTCAAATTTTAATTGATAAAAATAAAAAAGGAGCAATAAAAAAGCCCTGTAGTCTCTCCCAAAACTACAAGGCTTAGCGGCTGTAAATTTCCTCGCTTATCACTTACTTCACTGTAAGTTCGCTGTTTTTCAACTTTATGGTTATTGTTTTGCGATTTTCTCAGCATTCCTTGCTGAGCTTTTTGTGCAAAACTATGATCTCAAAAAAAGCTCATATGCTCTATCAGCAAATTTCTCGAATCTTTGTAAGCATTTTCGTACAGACCTGTCTATAGAATAGGTCAACTTAACAATAAGAATTTTTTATTAATTTTTCTAATTAGTCCACTTTTCCTTGTTGTCTTGACAGTCAAGGCTTTCACCCACGCCTGACGATCTATCAATAAACTAACTGCTTTTTTGGCGCGGGTAATCGCGGTATAAATCAGTTCTTGACTCAGCAATTTTTCTGCTGAATGATCAAAGACCACCATAGTATGTGCAAATTCTGAACCTTGTGATTTATGGATGGTTAAAGCAAAAGCTGTCTGAATATTTTTAGGCAAGCGATGTGCTGCAATCCATTGATTCAAACTTGGAAAATAGACTTCGAACTGTTCAGGCTCTGTACGGTGTCGAAAACACAATCCAATATCCCCATTAGAAATACCAAGTTGGTAATCGTTATAAGTCATCATTACTGGACGACCAATATACCAGCCGCCGACAGGTAAAACGTATAAATGCTGTGTTAACCATTGTTCAACATAGCGATTTATTTGTTCCAGACCAAAATCACCAAAGCGAATTGCCACCAAAATTCGATACTGATCGAATGCTTGCATCACAGCATCTATATTGTCCTGAGCATAACCCGACTGCTGATAAGCTTTAAGCTGCGTTAAAAATGGAATATAGCCTGCCACTACCCGCTCATAATAAGGCATCAAATCGAAGATTTGATCAGGTAAATATTCAATCTGTACCACATCGCTCATGGAGGATGTCAGCTCAATTTTTTGTAAAGTTGTAGGAGTAGCAATCTGTTGTTCGAATTGTTGTAAAACCTGTTCAGCCGATTGCCCAATATCGACAGATTGAATAAAACTAGCTAGTTGTCCAATCTTGGCATCTGCTCCAAAACGACGGCTAGTGGTCAAATTCACCTGATGTTGGGCGAGTTTAGGCACTTGCTGTAAATCGGCCAATACTGACCCCACATCAACCGAAGCTAACTGTTTGGCATCGCCTAATAAAATCACTCGACAATCTTGTGGAATCGCTTCAAATAATAAAGTTGCCAAATTTAAATCAAGCATCGAAGCTTCATCAATCACGATCACATCATAAGGCAAAGGTTGTTTAGTATGAAAACGTGGAATCTGCCGATGACCCAGACCAAGTAATCGATGCAAGGTTTGAGTTTTTTGCTGTTTTAAAGTTTCAGTGATCAGACCAGAAGCCAATAAATTTTCATCATTAAATGAAGCTTGTAGAGCTTCCTGCATGCGCTGTGCTGCCTTGCCTGTGGGCGCTGCCATTGCAATACGAATATCTGGAATAGCCTGATTTAATACCGCTATGATTCGCGCAAGTGTATAAGTTTTACCCGTTCCAGGCCCACCTGTAATAATATTCAAAGCTTGACTGGCGACCATCGCCAAAGCAGCTTTTTGGTGAATATCTTGCAATAAGTCCCGATAAGCATCAATCGAAATCGCCTGAATATTTTGTGTGCTTAAGCGTGTAATTTGGCTCGCCAAACGTTGTTCCAATGACCAATAACGATATAAGGCCAACAATTCACCATCATAAATCATAGGCGCAATCTGGGTTTTCGCCTGCTGTTCTTCAAGAATAAAACCGTCTGTTTCGGGAAGTGCTGTTGAAGAAATCACCAAACCGCTATCACCCTGCAAACTTACATCAATTAATGCTTGCAACAACACTGCAATTTCGGCAGAATTGCGCTCCCTGAGATTGAATGGCGCTTGAGCTAAATACTCACTCCAGTCTTTCAGCCATGTCATTTCTGCATTTTCAGCACCTGTTTGCTTTTCCACACAGTTATCCTCAAGCTTTTCCACAAGCTTATTAACATATTTATCCACAAATCAACTATTTGATTATAATAACATTACAGCAATTATCCGCATTTTTCATAGTTATTTATCCTCAGTACTCTGATCAAAATTAAAGTAACCTAAAATTGCATCCAAACGTAAAATAAACTCAGTGTCAGGTTGCCAATAATAATAACCCTGTCCTGCTGTTCCATTCATACCACGCAAATACAAATACGTTGCGCCACCCAAATGCTGCTCGATCTGATAATGTTGCAATTTCACTTTTAAATAACGATGTAAAGCCACCAAATACAGTGCAGCCTGTAACCAATAACTTGATTGACGCATATTCTGCTGAATCGCATCTGTCTGATAATCATTCAAGTCCTTACCCAGATAATTGCTTTTATAATCGGCAATATGAAACCTTGAACCATCGAAATACATCAAATCAATTGAACCATTTAAGTAGCGCGCGGCATGAGCATCCAGAAAATCAGGCATTTCAATCTGGTACTCTATAAATAATTGCTGAATGCGACGCATCGCCAGTACACGATCAGATAAAGCCAGATAAAAAGGACATTCCGATAAGAACTGCCCCGCCTGTAATTGTTGCAGTTGAAAATTTTGATGTAATGGTGTGGTTAATACTTGCCTTAACCAATCTGCTAACCACCCATAAAGTCGGCTTTCATCCTGTTTCTGTTCAGGAAAATCCTGTTGATAAGTCGAATAAAGCTGATCCCATAAAGTACCATAATCATTTTTAAAACGCCGCCGAATCTCAGTGATCCATTCACTTTGATCCTGAAAATCAACATGTTCAAAAATCTCATGCAGGAAATTCCCTGCAAGTGTGCCTTTGGGGAAATTTTGCTGAATCCAATCAATCGGCTGTGTTGTCGTGGATGTTTCAAAAATTAAGAGATCTTGTTCATCTTCGGCTTGTTCTAATCTTTGATCCTGTGCAGACAACACATCGCTGACCATTTGATGAGGTTTTAAATGTTGTGCCAGATAACTAAAACTGGTTTTACCACGTGCATAAAAACGCTGTGTAGGTAAAGGCTGTGCATAAAGTGTCAGTTTCGGTTCACTTACTGTTGATTTGAATCTTGGTGGGCATTGTGTAAGTTCAAGCTCATCAGTAGCATAGTGATGTTGAAAAGTACCCGTCTGATCTTTCCAAAATGCCAATGCATCCTGTGTTTTTTGTTGCTGATCCTGCATCATGGCATAAACCCGATGGCTGGCACGGGTGAGTGCGACATACCACAATCGATTTTGTTCAGCCTTGCTACGTTGATCATTTTGTTCCAACGCTTCGGGGCTTAAACGTTCTTTATCTTTAATCGCGATGACCCGTTGCGTGGTCACTTGTCCATTTTCAGGATGGGTAACTTCTACAGTCGAAAAATTTAATGCGTTATTTTGATCTTTAAAGGGTTTATCTGCTCTCAATAAAAATACAATCTTAAACTCTAAGCCTTTGGATTGGTGAATGGTCATCAGTTGAATGCCTGCATCACTGGAAAGTTTGCGTTCCATTTCCCAATCACGTTGGCTCGGTGCTTGGAGCTGCTTTAAATACCAATGATATAGATTTTGCGCACCCTGATAATGCTCACTGTGCTGACTTAAAATTTCACCCAAGTGACGCAAATTCACCACATCGCGTTCATTATCTTTACTGTGCTGTGCCACCAGATTTTGCCAAACCTTAAATTGGCTCATACACGCTTGCCATGCAGTTAAAAAGCCCTGTTGCAACCAAAGTTCACGTAAATGATCAAATGTTGCAATATAGCCACTTAAACCTTCCGCAGTCTGCTCCAGTTCCATCAATTGTTTAAGATTAAATCCAATAAGGCGGCTTAATACAGCACGTTTAATTTTTGCTTCGTCATAAGGATGTAAAACAGCGGTAAGTAAGGCAGCTACATCCTGCGCTATCGGATGATCAAATACACTGCGCCGTGAAGGGCGATTGACCCGAATACCCAGATACTCCAAAGCAGACTGTACTGCATCGAGTGCCACATGGTTTTTGGAAAGTACCGCAATGTCATCTTCAATGACATGCTGAGATTGTTCTGCCTGTAAATACAATTCCCCTGCCTGCGACTGATTGAGCAATGCACGAATTTTCCATGCAACCTGCTCAGCCTCTTTAGATTTATCACTCAGCATAAACCAGCGTAAAGGTGCAACATTGGGCTGACCTTGATCGATCAAGGCAGGATGTGCGCGTGAACCAGCCTGAATCGGGTCATAAATAACCTGTTCACCAAAATCAGGTTGCTGTTGAAATAGATGATCAACAACTTCCACTAACTCCTTGACCGAACGATGATTAAAATTGAGCTTATATTCTCGACCTTGCTTGGCTTTAATATCTTGGTATGCATTTAAAAAAGTCAGCATATCGCCACCACGAAAGCCATAAATTGCCTGTTTACGGTCACCAACCATAATCATGCAGCCTTTTTGGTAACGCTGTGGATGCCGCCAAATACTAGCTAGCATATCGTCCTGATCCTGATTGGTATCCTGAAACTCATCAACCAAAATCAAGGGATAGCGGGCTTGAACAAAAATCGCAAACCGTTGTCCTTGCTCGCCTTGCAACGCATCTGCAAGGGTGCGAATTTGTTGTGAAAATGTGGTTTCACCTTTTTGTTGTAGTAATTGTGGTAGGCGCTGTTTAACTTCAAGACATAAATGCGCTTTCAATTGTTGGCTTAGGCGTTGTAAATCTTTCTCAATTCCTAAACGAATCTCGGTCATTGTTTTTAATATTTGAATAAGTGGATGATTAAAAAAATCATCCTGAATGTGTTGTTCACATTTATTAAAAAACTTTTTCCGAGTTTCTTTATCTTCAGTTAAAAATAAGGTTTCGATTGGATAAAATAACGCACGATTGAAGTAAACATTTTTCCCTTTCAAATGAATAGCATCGACAAGTTTCGGCAAAGCTTCAACCAGTGCATGATTTAATTTAACTCCCATCGCTTTTTGAATATTTTTATAATACTTGCCATCAAATAAATAATATTCATGCAATTGTCCAACCAGAGCCTGCTCTTTCAATAGTTCATCTAAAGCCTGTTCAAAGCGATGAAAATTAATTTCTGGTTTTGAAATGGACTGAAAATGCGCAGAGCCAAAATTCAGCGAATTTTCTACAACATCGACAAAAGCATCAACACTTTTTAAAGTGCCCATATGATACAAACCATCGATCAGTTGTTGTGGTTGTGCCTGAATCCACTCACGCAATACATCATGAATCAACTGCCGAGTATAGCGTTTGGCATCATCCGTGATTTGTGCGCGTTCGATCTTGCCGCTTTCAAATGCAAATTCGCGTAATAGTTTTTGACTAAAGCTATCCAATGTACCGACAAAGAGTTCATCCAACTGATCCAGCACCAGTTTTAAGCGTTCGCAGGCATAACCAATCCGTGTCGCAAAGGTACGCAACACATGCTGCATCAAAGGATCAGATTGCTGTGTTGCTTGCAATAAAATTTCTGATTCAGTCAGACCACGATAGGCTTGTAAATCACGATACATGTCTTGCAAACGCAGTCGTATTCGAGTTTTCAACTCTGCTGCCGCAGCACGGGTAAATGTGGTCGCAATCACCTGATTGGGCAAATATTTTTCTAGAAAAATGCGTACCATTAAACTAGAAAGGGTAAAAGTTTTACCTGTACCTGCCGAAGCTTCAATTAAATGTAAACCAGAAAATTCAATATCGGTAATCGGATGATAAGACACAGATGAGTTGGATGACATCAGAGCTTACTCCATACGCACATAGTGAAAAATTGGGGCATATAAGGCATAGGAAAATTCTGTCAACGCGACATTTAATAAAGCCTGTGCATCTTGTTCCTGCAAAATAAATGACCAGTCCTGATGCGACTTGTTGCTTTCATCCTGAGTCACATCGAAAGCACTAAAAGCGCCTGTTTTATTCCATTCTTTTAAAATACTTTCGCGATCTTTTTCAGCAAGCAATAAGTCTGCCCCTTGTTCTTCCCAATGATACTGTTTACCTTTTTCAAGAGGCTGTAATAATAGTGCCGCAGGGAGTACTAAAGGTTGCTGCACAGCATATTGCCATGCCAGCAACCATGCATTCAGATATTCATGTGCCTGAACCGATGAAAGCCCTTCACAAATGACCGTTTGATCACCAAATACTACGATACGGCGCTTGTCTTGTGCATGTTCACCCTGATTCAGATAAGCAAGCCAAATAAGATATTCTAACCATACTTTGGCGATCCTTTTGGCCCGCGCACTTGATGCTTGCACACTGATCCAATCCTGTACATCCTCAGTAGGGATTTGAATGTTCATGTGCAACTGTGATGATAAGCGCCATGTCCGATAAGTGGTGGATGTCTCCTGCATCGCATAGTGTTGCAAACGTTCTTGTAATCGTTCCTGCTCAAATAAACTCTGTTGCCATGCACTGTGTTTAATTTTACTGACAGGTAATTGGTCTAACAGTAAATCAGCAGGTGCATCCTCTGGATGTTGATGTAAAAAATGACGAATAGCATATTTACCTAAGCCATCTAGAAACAGAGGTTCATCCTGATCAAGTCGTGCCTGTTGACTCAGATTTTCGATACCCAATGTTTTCAGGTACAAACGTGCCGGAAAAGTAATATCTGCGATCCATTGCTGACTATCAAGCAAGACCAAATCCTGTGATTGTTGCTGATAATCCATATTTACCCACGGCTGACGTTGCCCTTGTCGCTGCTGAATATTTTGGGCAACTTGATACCATTGATCCTGATAACGCTGTAATGGGGGCTGCTGAATAAACCCTGTAAGGTCAAAAGGTTGCAAGCTATGAATTCGATAAAGAGGAATAAGTTGAGGCGGAACCCCTAACTGCTTAAACTGCTCAAATTGAGGTTGATCAACCTCAGACTTAACAATATAAGCCAGATGGGCTGTTAATTCTTGAACAATACTTGAAGGCTCTCGCACTTCGCCATCATTCACATCAAAGCCATTATAAAATAGCCACAGATTATCTTGCGCCAACAACACCGCATCCAGAAATGCCCCTTGGTCATCTTCCAAACGTGAACGATCGCCAAGTTGTGGTCGCAGCACATCCATCAAATCAAACGGAGTATGATTGTCACGATTTGGAAATTGCCCTTGATCCAGATTGAGTAACACCACTAACCGATAAGGCAAGGGTCGAATCTGACCGATTTGGCTAAAGGTAATCTGACCTGTAGGTTCTGCTTGAGCAGTTTGATTTTCTAAAGTGCGCTGAATTTCTTCAAGCAAATAGGGCAATGGCAAAGAAATCTGACGTAAATGCTGAGTTTCTGCCTCTCCATAGAAACTGGCCAGAGTCACCATACGTTCTTGTTTTTTGATTGCGTCTCGTGCAGGTTTTAAAGCCGTTACGCCTACTTGCTCAAATTCGCTGACATCTGTCATTAAACGTTTTAACCAGATTTCAACAGCCAGTTGTTCGCCCTGTTCATGTGCTACTAACCAATCACGACGCTGGTCAAAATCTCGATAAATCTGAATCAGTTTGCCAATGAGTTCAAAATCATCAGGTTGTACCTGTGCATAACTTAAAGTTCCCTGAAACAACACATGATCTGGAATCGCAATTCCTAAAGCCAGTCGATCCAGTGCAAATTTAAAACTGTAGCGATAATCATCATCGCCACCGA
The DNA here is from genome assembly GCF_009372255.1 of Acinetobacter guerrae. Lineage (GTDB taxonomy): Bacteria > Pseudomonadota > Gammaproteobacteria > Pseudomonadales > Moraxellaceae > Acinetobacter > Acinetobacter guerrae. The sequence continues at coordinate 401,250 of NZ_LXGN01000056.1, read as the reverse complement.
CTAAACTTTGTTGTAAGTGAACCGTATCAAAACCACGCTTAAAACCCGATGCAGCCAACAACTTGAGTAAACGTGACACTTGAGTGTCATCTAGTCCATAGCAGAGCTGAGTTGCATTTAGGCTGAGCCAATCTGCAAATTCATCATAATTAAAACGGCTTTGCAGTAGTTGAATACGTCCTAATACTGAACGCCATGCATTCAGTACATCCAATTGTGCTACCCCTGCAATTTTTACAGGCAAAAACACACCTTCATCACTTGGTGTTGCTGGGAAAACACTACGAATCTGTGGTTCTAGTGCTTTAAGATTTGGAGTGAGAACGAGGATATCACTAGGACGGCGCGGATGATCTAAGGTTCCCTGTGCTAACCAATATATCAGTTGATCACGTAAGACTTCTAGCTGTCTTAAACCTGAGTGGCAGACATGAATCTGTATAGATTCGTCCGTTAGCTTAAATGAATACTGCCCTGCTTTAGGCTCGACCAAATGCAAAATATCGGACTGGACATGCCCCAATAACGTATCAGGAAAGCTATCGACAAAAGCATCTACCCAATGCCCTTCTTCACCTGTCGATAAATTTGAAAGTAGCGAAAAATGATCCCGTGCTTGCTTACCTAAACGCGTCAATAAAGGATGACGTGATTCACGAGCTTCAGCATTGAAATGCAAAGTGAATTGTTGGAAAAACTCAGCGATCTCAATATCATTTGCCTTAGGGTTTTTGGCAATAAAACGCTCTTTTACCCCAACATCATAACGCTGTTTCCAAAGTGGATCGACGCTATCGGCCCAGTATTCCTGTGAAGGGTTATAATGAAAAATATAAATCTCAAGATATTGTCCCAAGCGACGCAAAAACTGAAGTTGATTAGGTGGTAAATCCAATAAAGTAAATAATGCCACCTGCTGAGGTAAACGCTTTAACGCCTGCGCACGTGTCTCCTCAGTATCAAGCTGCTGCCAAAACAGCTCATCAATTTTCTCTATTTCTAAAAAATCCTGATGGAAATGCTCTTTCCATAACCAACGTTGCCAAGCTTCTAAGTCTTGCGCTTGTTGTAATTGAAATGCTGAAACGCTTTGATCCTGATTCATCATCAACTTTTCAATATCGAGTGCATGATCATTGCCCCACGCACTTAGCCAATTGGTTGAGCAGGTACATTTTCCAACACAGTTTTTTTGACAATGTCCCCGATACAACATGTAATTGCTAAATAATTGCGAGACTTGTTCAGCAATCCAATACAACATGCTTTGTTTTTTGAGTTGCTTCTCAATACCGTGATTCAGTCGATCTGCGCTGTCATAAATTCGGGCAATGATCGAATGCAATGGATGTTCGATCGTCACTTGCATCTGGTCAGATTGAATATAAGAATGCAAGGCCTGATAAATTCGCCATTTTAAAATCAGGCGGGGAATATTGGCTTTACGTACCTGATCCTTATGTTCACTTAATACTTGTTGATAGGCATACCACTGAAATCCACGAATACGTTGATGAAACTGATAATTGGCATGAATTCCCTGTAGTTCCGAGAGCTTTTCAGTCAACCATTGCTGCACGGCGGCATTGGGAACAATAAAATGTTGAGTGGCCAGTACCTGAAAAGGTTGTTCATAGCTATATTGCGAAGTTTGCGCAAGCCCTTGCAATAATACATCGATACGTTGACTTTGAATGACATGTATTGCCATGTATTCCTTACCTTACTAAGCTATGCTTTTATGCACAAAATCATAAACATTCGTCACTATACATCTAAATGTAACTATGTCACGTTTGTGATATGAAATAAAAATGTGAACATCATTTAAAATACATGCTTGAATGATTGATAAGGAACTGACTTGAGTATAACCCGATGAAAATAGAAAATATCCCCGATTCAATTGATCCTAATTTAGATCTGGAGCAGATCCGTACAGAATGTTTGGAAATGGTCAAAAAACGTGCCTATTTTTCTGCTGGCGCGGCTGTCGTTCCAATTCCTTTTTTTGATGTCGTCATTGATATTGGGATTTTGTCACAACTCATTCCAGAAATTAGCACTCGCTTTGGCTTATCGCCCGATCATATTAGTGTTTATGACCCTGAAACTAAAAAAATTCACTGGAATGAGCTTCGCAAACGCGGTTTTGAATTTTCTGGTTTGGTCGTTGCACGAACTGCGGTTAAAAAATCTTTAAATGGAATTATTGGTAAAGTCATTACCAAACAAGTCACCAAGTTTATTCCGCTAGGTGGGTCCATTGTGGCTGCCAGTTTGGGTTATATCGTCATGAAAAAAGTGGCTGAAGCACATGTACAAGATTGTTATCAATTGGCGAAACGCATTCAACAAAAAAATGCGAATGGAAATGTCGTCGCCTAAGTCGATATTCACCAAGAGATAAAACTGATCCCGAGCAACATGGCTTGGGTTCAACTCTCTTTTTTTAGATTTTGTCTTTAATTAGGTACAATTCATATAAATTTTCCTACAAACAATTCCATATTTTTAAGTTTTATTAAATATTTCATTTTTATCCTGCTGCAACGATGACAAAAAACTATGGAGAGTCGTTGTGCAACATGGATCTTCTTCGCGCCTACGCGCCATTTTTAATGTAACCAGTGGTAATTTTCTCGAACAATACGATTTCTTTTTGTTTGGACTCTATGCCAAAGCCATTGGGGAAACTTTTTTTCATTCTGACAGTAGTTATGCTGCACTGATGAAGACTTTCTTGATCTTCGCGGTAAGTTTCTTAATGCGTCCAATTGGTGCTTTGGTTTTAGGCCCTTATGTGGATCGTATTGGTCGTCGTAAAGGTTTGATGGTCACATTAAGTATTATGGCAGTGGGTTCATTGCTTATTGCTCTAACACCTGGCTATGCCACGATTGGCTTCGCTGCAACTGCGCTGATTTTTATTGGACGTTTAGCACAAGGTTTTTCAGCAGGTGTCGAACTTGGCGGTGTCTCGGTGTATTTATCTGAAATTGCAGAACCGCATAATCGTGGTTTTATGACCAGTTGGCAATCTGCCAGCCAACAAGTTGCGGTCATTTTTGCAGCAGTGTTAGGTTATATTGTAAGTCTTGCCTTTACCAAAGCACAGGTCGATGCATGGGCGTGGCGAATTCCTTTTTTTGTAGGCTGCGCCATTATTCCTTTTATTTTCTGGCTAAGAAAATCATTACAGGAAACCGAAGCATTTACCTCACGCAAAGAACATCCAACCACACGCCAGATTATGTCAACATTGGCAGCTAACTGGAAAGTCGTGTTAATTGGAATGTCGATGGTCGCAACCACCACAACGATGTTCTATTTCATTACGGTTTACACCCCGACTTATGGTAAAGAAGTTTTGCATCTGACTACCGCAGAAAGCTTGATTGCAACGGTGATGGTCGGCATAAGTAACTTTATCTTGTTACCCATTGGCGGCTATCTATCTGATAAATTTGGACGTAAGCCACTCCTCATTACCACAACAACGCTAATTTTTATCACAGCTTATCCACTGCTAAGTTGGTTAACGCAAAATATTAGCTTGAGCCATATGTTAATGGCTTTGTTATGGTTATCACTGCTTTATAGTTTTTATAATGGCGCTTTGGTCGTATCCTTGACAGAGATGATGCCAAGCTCGGTACGTATTGCAGGTTTTTCTGTGGCTTATAGTTTAGCGACCTCTGTTTTTGGTGGTCTAACACCAATGATTGCAACTTATTTGGTCGAACAAAGTGGCAGCAAAAGTATGCCTGCTTTTTGGCTCATGTTTGCTGCGATTGTGAGCTTGATTGCGACATTAATTGTCTTCCGTCAGCGCCAATCTCAAAACAGCCAAACACCCAAGATCAAAGCTCAACTTGCATCAAATACATCGCATTAATTCATATATAACATCTGACTTGAATATTTGCTTCAAGTCAGATGTTTTTTCTTTAATCCGACTTCATTTGTTTCAAAATAGCTTTAAGCACTTGAATACGCGCAGTGTACTTATCGTCAGTTGCTACAATCGTCCATGGTGCGCAATCGGTACTGGTTCGCTCAAACATATCTGCGGCAGCATTTAAGTATTCGTTCCACTTGCTTCGATTACGCCAATCATCTTCGGTAATTTTAAAGCGTTTATGCGGGGTTTTTTCTCTGGCATGAAATCGCTGTTCTTGCTCATCTTTACTGATCGATAACCAGAATTTAATAATCACAGTCTGACTATCAATTAAATCTTTTTCAAAACGATTAATTTCATCATACGCACGTTGCCATTCTAGCTCACTGGCAAAACCTTCTATACGTTCAACCAAAACTCGACCATACCAGCTTCGGTCAAAAATCCGTATATCGCTACAATTATCTAACTTTGTCCAAAAACGCCATAAATACGGATGGCGCAACTCGTATTTTTCTGGCGCACTGATGGTAAAAATATCGTATTCACGTGGATCAAGCCGTTTAATAATACGTTTGATAGATCCCCCTTTTCCAGCCGCATCCATCCCTTCAAAAACAATCATTACCTTACGCTCGTCATAGCGCATTGCATCGGCAACGCGGCGAGTCAGTTTTTTTAACTTTTTCTTATACTTTAGCTTATCGAATTGTTTTGAATCTGGATGCAACAATTCATGCGGAATCAAGGCTTGAGGCCAGTTTTCTTCACCTTGTGTCGAATGTTCAGGTAAATGCTTGAGTGTCTTTAAAATCGACTGTGCAAAAGTTTGATCACGAGCTTTTGCATCTTCACCGTCAATGATGATCCAATCGTGCGTAAAACGTTGACGCAATTTTTGCAGATTGTCATATTGCTTTTTATTACGCCAATCTAGACCATGCAGTTTATGCCACTGCCGCTCGGAAGCATCGATATGATCCAGACGTTTTTGTAAGGACTTCCATGACAAATCAAACCAAACTTTGACGACATCAACCTGATTGTTTTTCAGGTCTTGCTCAAACGCCCGCATTTGTTCAACATAAGCATCAAACAGTGTTTCATCCAATGGTTTGGACACATGCATAGCAGTAGTCAATAAATCGCTATACCAATTTCCAAACATCACTGCAATTTGACCTTCACGTGGAATAAAATTGACATAAGGTTGCCAAAATGCCTGATCAGTTGAAAGCATGTACGGTGGATCTGCTTTTACTTTTAGATATCGGGGATCGACCCATTCTCTGAGTTGTTTAACAGATTCACCTTTACCCGCCAATTCAATTCCACTGACCAGTACTAAAACACTTTTAGCATTTTTTTTGCCCCAACTATTTTTTAAGGTGTACTGTGCTTCAATCAACTCAGAAGAAAGATGATTTTCATCCATTAACTCAAAATGCGTATATTGTTCACTCATGATCTATTCTGTTTGTTCTGATTCTCTTGTGAGTATAACTAAATGTCCTAACAGCTCCAGTCCAATGCATGTACGATTTATGTCAATTTACACTTATCTTGATTCTGACTGACTTAGCATGCGTTATTTTGCTGCGTAAACGTCATAGCTCTCTAAACCTAAGACTTTTATGCTTTTGATAAATTGATTATTTTGAGTGATTCAAATGTCTAAACTTGCTCCTTTTGATGATTTACTTCAACAATATTACGCCTTTGAATATCATAACAACCCTGCAATATTACAACGTCTCAATGATGCCCAAATCTGGCTTAAAGCGCGTATCAAATATACTCATCAGGACTATTTTGACGAGCCAGAAAATCAGTTGATGGCACAATACTTTCTTAACCGTTTATATGGTGGCTCAGATTTTGATCCATTGGCACTACAAATCGAACGCTTGCTTAAATATGCTCATAAAGCAGAGAAACTCTTGCCTGATAATGCCATTAAAACGGGGACAAAATCGGTCAGCCTTGCGGTACTCGCAATGCAATTAGATGAGCAAATCGCCATTCAATTACTTAAAGATTATCCAGCAGATGCGCCAATCACAGATGAAATGATGCGCCAGACTTTGGTCAAACTGGATCAAAAAGAGCAGCGTTTAACCCAGTTAAAATTACTGGACGATTTAGGCGAAGCGCTAGATAAATACATGCGTTCATTTATGATGTATGCTGCTTTTAAAATGTGTAAAAGCGCCGCACATAAATACAATTTCGACCTGATGTATGAGTTTATTCAGGAAGGATTTGTCGCCATGAAACCGCTCAAATCTGCAGAAAAATTTATTAAAACCTTTAGTGCAGTTGAACGTGATATTATTGAAAAAGTGCATTCGGGTCATCCCGATCCTTTTCGCTGATCTCGATCGGCACTCACTGCAAGAATAGGCATTAAGCGCCTTATTTTTATAAATTTCTGTATAGTATTGATAACGATGGCACACTGATGACTGTAAAACCATACTAAACTCTGTCATCATGCAGACAGCCATAATCACTTTATAATGTGTTTAAATTCAGGAGCGACAAGATGTCTAACGAAAATCAAAAGCCCACTTCCTCAACTGAGCAGGCAGAACGTTCAGACAGCAATAGTCCATTCCTAAATGAACCACTTCCGCAAGGAACTCCTCAAGGTCAGCAACAATCTTTGCAACAAAATCTTCATCACACAGCAAACAATAGTGTACCTAAATATAACTTACCACGTGGTGCTGGCCGAACGGGTAATGTCGGTGAAACAACACACTTTGGCTATCAAACTGTGAATGCAGAAGATAAAGCCCAGAAAGTGGCTGAAGTCTTTCATTCGGTTGCCAGTAAATACGACATCATGAATGATTTAATGTCGTTTGGTATTCATCGCTTATGGAAGCGTTTTGCAATCAATATGTCTGGCGTTCGCCGTGGTCAACATGTGTTAGATATTGCAGGCGGTACAGGTGATTTGGCTAAAGTCTTTAGTCGCGAAGTTGGCCCTCAAGGTCATGTGGTGTTATCCGATATCAATGAATCGATGCTCAATGTCGGTCGTGACCGCTTACTCGATGCTGGTTGTACCAATGTCGATTTCGTATTGGCGAATGCTGAAACATTAGAACCTTTTGCTGATGAAAGTTTCGATCTATTAACCATTAGTTTTGGTTTGCGCAATGTCACAGATAAAGATGCTGCGCTTGAAGCCATGTATCGCGTACTTAAACCAGGTGGTCGTTTATTGATTCTAGAATTTTCAAAACCTGTATTTGAACCGTTTTCTAAACTTTATGACCTATATTCATTCACTGCTTTACCGATCATGGGTAAGCTTGTAGCAAATGATTCAGAAAGCTATAAATATCTGGCCGAATCTATTCGTATGCATCCAGATCAACGTACGCTCAAAAGCATGATGGAAAAAGCAGGCTTCCAAAGCTGTGACTATCATAATTTAACAGGTGGAATTGTCGCCGTACATCGTGGTTTTAAACTTTAAAGGTCAATGATTATGTGGTCAATTCTTGCGCTCGGTGCAATCGAACGCGGTATTCATCATTTTATCAATCTGGATGCGATTACCCGTATCCAGCTTAATCAATTACAAGGTCAAATGCTGCGAGTGGTCATTGATAGCCCGCAGCTTTCAGTTGATATTTTTTTTGATGAAAATAAAGTCCGCCTTGAACCCACAGTTACGGGGCATAGTCCGACACCGTCTATCTTTGAGCAGCGCCCATTCGATCAACAAGTAAGCTTAACTGAAGCGACGGCAACCCTGCACGTCAAAAATGTGGTTGAGCTACTTAAACTTCTATTAGGTGACGCAGAGCAGATTGGCAATATACCGCTCACAGGTGATTATCATCTGTTACAAGATATTCAACGTATTATGCAACAGGCTGAACCTGACCTTGCAGCCCATTTAAGTCCGTGGATTGGCCCAGCACTTGCACATGAACTGGCTAAAATCGGTCTTGTGCCAAAACAGATTAAACGCAGCCTACAAAGCCATCTATTTTTTGCAGAAGATGCACTAAAAGAAGATAGTGGTTTGTTTGCACCACGCTGGCAAATGGATGATCTCAATCAAGCTACACGACAGCTTAATCAGGATATTGATCGCCTTGAAGCCAGACTGCAACAACTCAATTCGCAATTTAATAAAACAAACGATTAGGTAATATCCCACTATGATTCCGCACGTTACACGGTTATTCGAACTTTGGCGCATCGCAGCACATTATCGACTTGACACCTTGTTCCCTGCGGAAGAATTGCCCGCTAAAGCGCGCCATGCATTGGCCCTTATCCGCTTACATCCAGCAGCATGGTCGAGCCGTGAACGTAAAAACCCACTGAAGCTTAAACAAGCATTGGAAGATATGGGACCTTTGGCGATCAAGTTGGGGCAATTATTGTCCACTCGCCGCGACTTGATTCCACCTGAAATTTTATCGCAACTGGTTTTATTGCAAGATCAAGTGAAACCTTTCGATGCTCAATTGGCGAAACAACGTATTCAGGAATCATTAAAAGCCGATGTAAATACTTTATTTGCGCGTTTTGATGAGCAACCTTTAGCTGCTGCTTCAATTGCCCAAGTTCATACCGCGGCTTTGCATGACGGTCGTGAAGTGGTGGTTAAAGTCACTCGTCCTGATATTCGTGTGCAAATTTTGCAAGATTTTGAAATCATTACATGGCTAGGACAGTGGCTTGAAAGTCGATTGGAAGCCGCTCGTGCCTTACACTTGACTGAAATTATTCAGGATTATCGTCAGATCATTTTAAATGAGCTTGATTTAACCATCGAAGCTGACAATACCCGTCGCATGCGCCATTATTTTACAGGCTCTAGCATGATGTATGTGCCAGAAGTCTATATGGACAGCAAAGATGTCATGGTTGCAGAGCGGATTACAGGTGTACCTATTTCTGATACCGCGACCTTCGATCGCATGGGAATGGATCGGGCTGAACTGGCAGAAAAAGGGCTTATTATCTTTTTCACACAAGTATTTCGCGATAATTTTTTCCATGCCGATATGCATCCCGGCAATGTCTTTGTCGAAACCATCAACCCCGTTTCTCCCCGTTATATTGCACTGGATTGTGCGATTATGGGTGAGCTTTCCAAACAGGATCAGATGACCGTTGCACGCATGCTATTGGCCGTCATGAATAATAATTTCATGCAACTGATTCAGATTGTGCATCAAGCAGGATGGATTCCACCAGGAACGGATCAGGATGCATTGGCAAGAGAAATGCGCCGTACCGTTGGGCCAATGGTTTCAAAGCCGATGGATCAACTCGATTTCGCTGGAATTTTATTGCAGGTCATGGATATTGCCCGACGCTTTCGTCTGGAAATTCCACCTCAACTGATGTTGCTCCTGAAAACACTGGTGCATGTCGAAGGACTGGGAACAGATCTTTACCCTCAATTAGATATTTGGAAACTGGCAAAGCCGATTTTGACCGAATGGGTCAAATCCAATATGAATCCTGTCAAAAACATGAAAGAAATTGGTCAGCAAATTCCAGATTTATTACTGGGTGCGCATGACTTACCGACTTTACTTATCGACAGTTTAAATGGATTAAAAAATCAGTCTGCATGGCATGACCGCCAAGTTCGGGAAATTCAACAACTGCGTATGCAGATACAACAACAACAGCAACGTAGCTGGTTGTTTGGTAGCCTGATGCTGATATTGCTCAGCATTGCGATGATTGCACCGTGGTATATTTCGATTGTCTTGATTGCGATGACTGCATTATTAGCGATTTGGCGTATTATTAAATAACTGGTATTAAAGATGGGGAAGCTATATTTTTCCTCATCTATCTTCAAAATAAAAGATCGATAATAATGAAAAAAATCAAAAATATTGCCATTATTGGTGCGGGAACCGCAGGTCTGGCCACCGCAATTTTATTGGCTCGCCAAGACATTGATGTCACTTTATTTGAAAAAGTTGAGCGTCTACAACCTGTAGGTGCGGGGCTATTATTGCAACCTGCTGGGCTAGCCGTATTTGAACATTTGGGCATATTACAAGAAACCTTAAAATTAGGCGCAACGGTGACGGGCTTAGAAGGTCGACTCGCCAATCAACGTTTGTTAGTAAATAGTCATTATCATGAAATCGATGCACAACATTATGGTATCGGAATTCATCGTGCGACACTGTGTCATTTACTGAGTTTAAAATTAGAGCAATACGCAAACGCTGTGACATGGAAAATGTCGCATGAAATCGATGAATTACACGAACATAGCGAAGGTGTGAATGTCCGTGGTCAATATCAAGGACAATCTTTCACTGCCAACTTCGATGCAGTCATCATTGCCAATGGTGCGCGTAGTCATTTACGCCCTGCGTCTTGGGTAAAAGTCGATAAAGCTTATCCGTGGGGAGCGGTCTGGAGTATCGTTCCCGAATGCCAAACTCTAAACCCTAAAATTTTGCATCAATTTTATGACCGTTCACAAATGATGATGGGGGTACTACCCACAGGTGCGATTCCACAAACACCGACCCAACGCCTGTCCAGTATATTTTGGAGTTTACCCACTCATCAATTACAACAGTTTTTAGATAATCCTCAAAAGCATGATTTTTTACTTCGTCAAATTTCATCTCGCTGGCGCCCCATAGCGGACTGGCTCGAACAGATTTTGCAAACAGATCAAAATCTACATTGGTTATCGGCTCAGTATCGAGATGTGGTATTGACAAAATTTGGACAAGGCCGCATAGGTATTATTGGCGATGCAGCACATGCGATGAGCCCTCAACTGGGACAAGGCGCCAATATGGCCTTATTGGATGCGTGGGCACTAGGACAAGCCATGCAACAATTTCCAGATCGGCAAGTCGATTGGACAATGTTCTGGCAGCATTATCATCAGTTACGCTATTCTTCCACTCAATTTTATCAAATGTTAAGTCGGCTACTCACGCCCCTCTATCAATCTGATTCAACTTGGGCAGGTCCGTTCCGAGATGTGAGTTTTTATTGGATGTACCAAATTCCTTATTTACGCAAACAAATGGCACTCACTATTTCGGGCTTAAAAAGTTCTCCGCTACAGCATATGAATTATGCGGAAATTGCGCAATCGCAGTCTCAATCACCTATTCTCAGTCAAAACTAAATTTAGAACTGGTTAAGGCTCATCGCTTCCCATCATAAAAAAGATGAGTTTTTTTCCGAAATGATCAACAGATGCCGTACACTATAGGGTGCGATGAATAACCGCAAATGAACTTATTTAATCCATAATTCTGGTGAATCTTTATGAACAACGTGCAATGGCTCGATGAAGTAAAATTTAACGAACAAGGTCTTATCCCTGCCATCGCACAACATCATCTTACAGGGCGTATTTTGATGGTTGCCTGGATGAATCGTGAATCACTTGCTCTAACCGCAGAAAAACAACAAGCTGTTTATTTCTCACGTTCTCGTCAAAAACTTTGGCATAAAGGCGAAGAGTCAGGTCATTTTCAAACGGTTTATGAAACTCGTTTGGACTGTGATGGTGATGTGATTGTATTACAAGTGGAACAGCATGGTGGAATCGCTTGCCACACAGGGCGCGAGTCTTGTTTTTATCGTAAACTTACGCCACAAGGTTGGGAAATTGTCGATCCACAACTTAAAGATCCGACAGCTATTTATGGTGCCTCTGCTAAAGATGCGCATGAACATACAGCACCACAAGAACAAATTGATGTTTTGGCGCATTTGGGACAATTGATGCAACAACGCAAACAAGCGGATGCTGATAGTTCCTATGTCGCAACTCTGTATAAAAAGGGCTTGAATAAAATTTTGGAAAAAGTCGGCGAAGAAAGCGTTGAAACGATCATTGCTGCCAAAGATTATGCCGTTCAGCCGACTCAAGAACATTTAAATGACCTGATCTATGAAACTGCCGATCTGTGGTTTCATACCATCGTCATGTTGGGTCATTTTGATCTTGATCCCAAACTGGTACTGGATGAACTGGCACGTCGTCAGGGACTTTCAGGTCTGGTTGAAAAAGCCAATCGTACGCAAGGATAACTATTGACTGTGTCTAATCTTGAGAAACCCAAAGCGACTTATGAACAGGCAACGGCCATTGATAATGCGCGTCTGGGCGAATCATTTAAAGTCATCGCGTATGCAGGCACAGGTAAAACCACAACTTTACAATTGATTAGTGATGCCATGCCGCAAAGGCGTGGTATGTATCTGGCTTTTAATAAAGCGATTGCCAATGAGGCACAGCAAAAATTTCACCGTCATGTAGACTGTCGAACTTTTCACTCACTGGCCTTCCGTAGTGTTCCACGTGGAATTACCGATAAATTACGCTTACCCCGTTTAAGCCCAAGTTTTATGGCCAAAGATTATCGGTTAGAGCCGATGACCCTGCGCCGCATGATGGGGGGGCGTTATGAAAAATATGTTTTGATGCCAAGTCGTTTAGCAAGTCTGGTCGCCAATGCGGTTAGTTATTTTTGCTCGACCAGTTCACAATATCCTGCACCACGGCATATTCAAGCACCAAGCTGGCTGCATCCTGATGATATTGAACAGTTACAAAAACAGCTCTATCCAGCAGTGGAACGACGTTGGTTAGAATCGATTGACCAAAGTCATCAGGCAGGAATTGGGCACGATATTTACCTGAAACTGTGGGCATTATCTGAACCTAATATTCCAGCCGATTATGTATTGTTTGATGAAGCCCAAGATGCCGATCCATTGATGCTCGGAATATTGCTTAGACAACGTAGCACACAGGTCATTTATGTCGGTGATGCACATCAGCAGATTTATGCATGGCGCGGAGCAGTCAATGCCATGCAGCAACTTCCGCTCCCAGAGTCACGTTTAACCACGTCATTTCGTTTTGGTGAGCAAATTGCCGATGTCGCCAACTATTTATTAAGTGGGCTGGATGAAACCGTGCCATTACTTGGCAATCCAAATCTCAACTCAAAAGTCGTGAATAAACCCCATACCAAGCAACGTGATGCCATTTTATGTCGAACCAATGCTCGTGCGATGGAATTATTGCTAGCAGGTTTAGTGCATGGCGATAAAGTGAGTTTGCAAGCTGATCACAATAAACTGAATCGTTTTGTAGATGCCGCAAGCTTATTAAAACAAGGCAAGCGTGTCACTGATGTGCCAGAACTAGCTTGGTTTAATTCATGGCATGATGTACATGAATATTGTGAAACTAATGATGGCAGTGATATTAAACCATTGGTCAAACTGGTCGATGATCATGGAACTGATCCTCTTAAACGCGCGTTGGCAAAAATCACTCCTATCGATCAAGCTGATTATGTCATTTCCACTGCGCATAAAGCTAAAGGATTAGAATGGGATCGAGTACATCTGGAAGATGATTATCAATTTAAAATCAATGGACTTGAACATAAAATTAGTGATGAAGAACTGCGACTACTTTACGTGGCGTGTACACGTGCTAAAGTAAGCTTAAATATTCATCATATTTACGACCTTGTTCAGCAGCTCAAACTGCAAGCACCGCAAAGTTTGCGTAAATCTGCAGCGGTCTAAAACATCGCGTTCCAACTCTGGTGGGCATATGAAACTTGAATCGATTCATCTTAAACATACAGGCTTGTTTAGCAATTTACAGGTTCAATTTCATTATTCGCATAAACCCATCACACTCATTTTAGGTGAACAATCCACAGGCAAAACGACTTTGCTGAAACACATTTATCAGGCATTAAGTTGGTTTCCGGCACGTTTAAAAGATAGTCGCACTGCGGGCATTGTCATGCTAGATCAGGATATCTTAAATTCTCGGATTCAATCTCGAATCGATATTCAGGTCAAGATTCCGAGTGAAATTGGACAATTACCAGAAGGCAGCCAATCTCAGCAAAGTGATACGTCATGCTGTGCTTGGAAATTATATAAAACACTCAATAGCCAAGGTATTGGGATTAGCCAAACAGAAACACAACAACTCGAATATTTGACCGAGCTGTATCAAAAGGCGATTAAGCAAGACCCGTTACAGGGCCTACCCTGTATTGCCTATTATCCATCTGACCGTTTTATCAATGAAATCAATTTATTAAGCAAAAATATTCCTGCTGTATTTCAAGCTTCATCTGCCTACGATGTTGCTGCCATTCCATTCACAACTTTTGCACGTTTTTTTGAATGGTTTAGGGAGATCAGTGATATTGAAAATGCTCAAAGTGCGCAGTTATTCCAGCATCTTATTGGAAAATTTAGTACAAAAAATTCTCCCAACTTTGAACAAGAATTTTTTCAGGCACACGCTCAACTCAATTCGCCTAATTTACAAGCATTGAAAGCCAGTTTGAATGTCATTTTTCCCGACATTACCGATATTTACCTACAATATCAGCCTAAACTTCAACTGATGGTGACGTATCAGGGGCAAAGTTTATATTACCAACAATTGTCAAATTCACTGAAAATTTGGATCGCCATGATTGGCGATCTTGTCCGCCGTTTATGTTTGCTTAATCCCTTAAGTCTGTATCCCTGCCTTGAAGGTGAAGGAATCCTGTTAATCGATAACATCGATAATCAACTTGATCATGTTTTGTGTCATGAAATTCTGGAGCGCTTACATGAGGCTTTTCCATGTTTACAAATTATTGCGACAGGTAATCGTGAAGAACTGCTCGAACACGCTGAAGAATATCAATGCCTGAGTTTATCCAATAAACAGATTTCATCTTTAGAGTTTGCAAACTCTCAAGAGACCTATGAAAGCGTCTATGAACATTTATTTAATCAGCCTTCAGAACCAGATTTGAATGATTTAACATCCGAAATTGCGATAGAAACAAATATGGATCAGGTTTATCAACTACTAGAAGGTTTAAGTGATACGCAAAAAGACGAAATCTTGCACCATTTACAGTCGAATATCAAACACCTAGATGAGTCAAGATTGTCTGAAAAATAAGTCGCTCCATAATTTAGACATCAAATTATCTTTCATGTTATCATTGGAAATAACTATCAATCAGTTTAAGAAAAACCGTTTTAGTAACATCCTTAAGTGATTGATATTTTGTTTTTTAAGTGTAAAAACAGTAACAGCGTGGTTCTTTCCTGCGGTATACTTTTTGACACTTATTTTTTATTTCTTGCAAGTCGCGCAATACAACTTGTTTTTTCTTTTTATTCACATTTATGGTTTTCAGGCTGTCAAATGCTTTGGAATTCTCTTTGATTTCCTGTACATCCTGAAAAATAAGATTCACGCTTAGGTTCCGACCTAAATCACGACATGGATACGAGTGTGCTACCGATTATTATCTTGTTACCGTTAATATTAGGCACCACCCTTGTTGCATTGCTACAGCGTTTTTCGCGGGAAGCAACGGCTTTAGGGGCAATTGCAGTCAGCTTAACCAGTTTTGGGTTGTTGCTGACTGAGGCAAAACAAATCTTTGCTGGTGCTGCCATTCAACAAAATTGGGACTGGTTACCGCAACTTGGACTAAATCTTAGTTTTCGTCTGGATGCACTTGGACTCCTGTTTAGCCTACTCATTACAGGCATTGGCACGCTCATTTATATTTATGCTTATTATTATTTAAGCCCTCGTAATTCCCTTGCTAAACTTTATATGCTGCTCATGGTCTTCATGTCAGCTATGCTCGGAATTTCTCTTTCAAATAATTTAATCTTATTATTAGTCTTTTGGGAACTGACCAGTATTTCATCTTTTTTACTGGTGGGCTACTGGAGCCATTACGAGGCCGCGCAACGTGGTTCACGAATGGCACTGACCATTACAGGCATGGGCGGTCTAGCAATGCTAGGTGGTTTTATTTTGATTGGGCAGATCACTGGAACGTATCAGATTGATCAACTAGTCAACATGAAAGATACCATTCAATCGCATCCCTTATTTGTTCCTGCCCTATTGCTCATCTTATTAGGTGCATTTACCAAAAGTGCTCAATTTCCTTTCCATTTTTGGTTACCCAATGCGATGGCAGCACCGACTCCTGTATCGGCTTATTTGCATTCCGCAACCATGGTTAAGGCTGGAATTTTTTTATTGGCGCGCCTTGCACCGATTTTTATAGGGGCGGCGATTTATCACAATATTGTCACTTTTGTCGGTTTATTTACGCTTTTTATGGCAGCTTTTTTCGCCATTTTTAAAGAAGATTTAAAAGGCCTTTTGGCTTACTCCACGATTAGTCACCTAGGATTGATTGTTTGTTTATTAGGGATTGGCTCACCTTTAGCAGTCGCCGCAGCTATTTTCCATATTATAAATCATGCCACATTCAAAGCCGCACTGTTCATGATCGCAGGGATTATTGATCATGAAACAGGAACCCGCGATTTACGTAAGCTGAGCGGTATATGGCAACTGCTGCCTTTTACTGCCACGCTTACCATGATTACTGCCGCATCCATGGCAGGTGTACCGCTTACAAATGGTTTTATTTCCAAAGAAATGTTCTTCACAGAATTGGTTTCTAGCTTAAGTGGTGGTGCTTTAATCTTTTCTGTCATTGTTGCAACATTGGCAGGTATTTTTGCGGTCAGTTATTCTATTCGGCTCGTTCACGGCGTATTTTTTGATGGCCCCGTCGGAGAAAAAGTTCCCAATAAAGAAGCACATGAACCTGCTTGGGGAATGCGTTTTCCTGCAACATTACTCGCTATACTTTGTATTTTAGTCGGTATTATCCCTTCTTTACTGGTTGAAAATATTGTCAATGGTGCAACCCGTGCCAGCCTTGCTACGCCTGAGTTTGCAGGAGTACATTTGGCCATTTGGCATGGTGTCAATTTACCCCTTATGATGAGCCTGATTGCTCTGCTTGGCGGAACGATTTTTTATTTTGCTTTGGCAAAAGACGGGCGTATTCGCCGTATTGATCTTGATCCATATTTAGGTAACTTTCAGGGCAGAATTTTATTTGATAAGTTTTTAAAATATTTGCTTTTGGGTAGTCGAAATATAAAACGCCGTACTGAGACAGGCTCTTTGCAGTTATATTTGTTTTTGATTGTACTTTTTAGTATCGCCATCGTTGCAGTACCATTATTTAATCAAGGACTTAATACAGGATCGCGTGAACTTACCCATGCGCCAATGATCGCTATTGTGTTATGGCTGATTTTATTCTCAGCCTGTTGGATGATGCTCTGGTTTCATCATGAACGAATTAAAGCAGTGCTGATTAGCGGTGCGATTGGTTTGGTCGTGACCATGATCTTTATTGGATTCTCTGCGCCCGATCTGGCATTGACCCAGATTACCGTTGATGTCGTGACCACTGTCTTATTATTGATGAGCTTATCATTACTACCGCAACTCACCCCTTATGAATCTAGGCGTTCAAGACGGTGGCGTGATGCCATGATTGCCATTATAGGGGGATTAGGCATTGGTTGGATTGCATGGCTAATTCTAACTCGTGATCATAACTCGCTGTCATGGTTCTTTATGCAGCAATCGCTACCTTTGGGTGGTGGTTCAAATGTGGTCAATGTGATTCTGGTTGATTTCCGTGGTTTTGATACTTTTGGAGAAATCACAGTCTTGGGTATTGCTGCCATTGGGGCACTCTGTCTGATGGATGGTATGCGGATTCATGGTACGAGCGTGACTCAAGGACTCACCTATCGTTTTAATCCATCACCACTGATGTTAAGAACAACAGCCTCATGGGTATTACCAATCGCCTTAGTGGTCAGTCTTTATATTTTTTTACGCGGTCACAATTACCCAGGTGGTGGCTTTATTGCTGGTTTAGTGACTTCAATGGCTTTAATTATCCAGTACATTGCACAAGGTCAAGATCGTGCCGAACACATGCTAAAAGCAAAATCTGGTCGTTTATATGAACTCTGGATTGGTATTGGTTTACTTATTGCGGGTATGTCGGGTATCGGCGCATGGTATTGGTCACGTCCATTCTTAACCAGCGCACATATTTATGTCGATATTCCAGTGATTGGAAAATCGCATCTCGCTTCGGCCGCCTTATTTGATGTGGGTGTCTATGTCACTGTAGTCGGCGCAACCATGTTATTAATTTCGGTACTTGGAGATTCACGTCACTCAAGCATAACTGGTCCAGTTCCGCGTGAAGGAGATTCGTCATGATTAGTCTGGAATTTTTACTTGCTTCTGCAATCGGTTTGCTTGTCGCTTCAGGTATTTATCTAATTTTACGAGCCAGAACTTTTCCTGTGGTACTGGGACTTGCCATGATTGGCTATGCTGTGAATCTCTTTTTGTTTGCGATGGGACGCATTCAAATGAATGCGCCTGCCATTTTGACAGAAACGGTTAAAGCGACTGATCCTTTACCACAGGCCTTAGTTTTAACAGCGATTGTCATTGGTTTTGCTACAACTGCATTTATTGTACAGCTTGCAATTCGAAGCCGTTACGAATCGGGCACAGATCATGTCGATTCCAAAGAAGACCCAGCCTTAAATTATGACCCGCGTGAGGATGAACCTTGATGATTGACTTTATCAATTTCTGGAACATGCACGCGCCTATTTTTAGCATTCTTATTCCTGCATTTACTGCATTTATCTTAATTATTTTAGGCAACCCTGGTTCTGGTGCTTTAGAAACAGATCGTCGCCAACCGTGGCGCAGAGCCATCAGCCTAGTTTCTGTTTTACTCGGTCTTGCCACTGCGGTCAGTTATTTTTTGATTGCACATACAGGTCAAATTACAGTTTATCAACTCGGCGAATGGTCTGCACCATTTGGTATTGTATTGGTTTTAGATCAGCTTTCTGCTTTTATGCTGCTGTTGACCTATGTACTCGCTGTACCTGTACTGTGGTTTGCAAGCAAAGAATGGGATACACGAGGTCGTTATTTCCATGCTATGTTTCATTTTTTACTCATGGGAATTAGCGGTGCTTTTTTAACAGGCGATTTGTTTAACCTGTTTGTATTCTTTGAAGTTTTACTCATGGCATCCTATGTACTGCTGCTACATACACAAGGCAAAGCGCGCTTTCAACTGGGCATTCATTATGTCACGATCAATTTGCTTGCATCTGCGATTTTTTTGATTGGTTTAGGCATGATTTATGGCAGTGTTGGCAGTTTAAATATGGCTGATGTATCACGCCTTTTGCCAACGCTTGAGCCAGATCAACACAAACTTGCCATTGCAGGCGGATTGCTCTTATTTGTTGTATTTGGCATTAAAGCAGCAATATTGCCCGTTGGACTATGGTTACCAAAAACCTATGCGGTGGCAACAACACCCGTTGCAGCCATCTTTACCATTATGACTAAAGTCGGTATTTATGCAATTTTAAGGGTCAATGGAACAGTATTTGATGATGTATTTGCACAAAATATTTTGAAGTACTGGTTGTTACCCATTGGTTTAGTGACTTCATTATATGGAGTCATTGGCGCTATTGGTGCAGATCGTTTACGACGTTTTGTCGGCTTTATGGTGCTGTCTTCTATCGGGACGATTTTAATTGCGATTTCCATGTTTAATACCCAAGCATGGGCTGCGGCTTTATATTATCTGGTACATAGTACGCTGATTGCAGCCGCTTTTTATTTACTCTGTGGTTGGGTTACGTCTCAACGTGGTAATTTTAAAGATCATCTCAAAGTTGCCCCAAGAATGAAACAAGGCAAAATAGTGGCTTTGGTTTATTTCGTCATTGCGATGATGATGGCAGGTCTGCCTCCGTTTAGCGGTTTTCTGGGTAAGGTATTTATTTTACAAGCCACTCATGATCAGCCTTATCAAGCTTGGATCATTGCGATTGTGCTGATTGTCAGTTTGCTCAGTATTATTGCTCTCACCCGTGTTGGTTTTGTTTTGTTCTGGCGATCGACTGCGCCTGAAGAAAATGAAAAGGAACCTGCTTTTGCTGCATATCAGGATTTACCTGAACATGCTCCTGCACGTAACGATTTGACAATTTATACACTCTTGGCAGGTTTAATTATTTATGTCATTTGCGCGCCTGCTATTTATTCCTATACCTTAAGTACAGCGACACAAATTCAGGATCATGCACTTTATACCAATTCTATTTTAAGCAAAGACCGTTTTGGTGAAGTGATCAGTGTACAACCTTATGATCCAAGCTATGTTCCTGAAACCAAATATGGTGGTGAAACGATCGATCCATACGCACATTATATTCCCGATGTCATATCTGATGATACGCTTGAAGGCGAGCACATTTCAGAATATAAGAAACGTCAAATTGAGCAAGAACAAAAGGATCAAGATATCGTACCAAATGAAAGCCAACTCAAACCGATGGAGCCTTGAAATGAAAAAAAAGAGTCCTTTGCTAGAACGCTGGTTTCCCCATCCATTTGTTTCAGTTCTTGTCGGTTTAAGTTGGGTCATGCTGGCACATAGTGTTTCCGCCGATAACATTCTCATTGCGATTGTTCTGGCTATTTTGATTCCGCGTCTGGTACAGCCTTTTATCACTCGTACTCCTCATATCCATTGGAAGCAGGCCATTTATCTGTTCTTTGTGGTGTTATGGGATATTGTTATTTCAAATATTCGTGTCGCAAAACTGGTACTTGGACCCACAGATCGGTTACATCCAAAATGGTATCGCGTACCATTAGAAACCCAACATGAGCAGGTCAATAGTATTTTGGCGATGATTATTACCACGACACCTGGCACTGTATCCGCAGGAATCGATCAGGAACGTGGTGACATTCTGGTACATTCACTCAGTACAGATAATGAAGAACTGGATATTCAAGAAATCAAATCACGTTATGAAGCACCATTGATCGCCATTTTTGATGTAAAGACGGTTGAAGAAGGAGAACCGACATGATCATCTTACCCTATGCTCTAGGCATTTGTATGGTCGCGATTACCATCTCCATGTTTCTATGTCTGATTCGACTGGTCGTTGGCCCTTCTATAGTAGATCGACTGCTGGCTTTAGATACTTTATTTTTGAATGCCACCTGTTTAGTCGTGGTCTTGGGTATTTACTGGACCAGTACCAATCTATTTGAAGGTGCACTTTTAATTGCCATGTTAGGTTTTGTTTCTACCGCAGCGTTGGCACGTTATTTCACCACGGGTCATGTGATCGATTAGGAGAAGCATCATGCAGCTATTTATGGAAATTTTAGTTTCATTTTTTCTGTTGGTTGGTGCTTTTTTTATGCTAGTCGGCGGTATTGGCATGATTCGGCTACCCGACTTGTTTATGCGTCTTCATGCACCAACCAAATCCAGTACACTCGGTTTAGGGAGTTTTTTGCTGGCATCCATTGTTTACTCTGCCTTTCATGGACGTTTTGGTTTTTCAGAATTATTAATCACTTTACTGGCTTTTATTACTGCACCTGTTTCAGCCAACTTGATGGCACAAGCAGCTTTACATTTGCGGTTACGTTCTTTGAGCGGTGAGGTTCCTGAAACACTCAATCGTCCACTGCCGTGGGATCGGTATTCTTTTTTAAATCGTCGTAGAAATTCAACAATTGACTCCCATTCAGAACCTCCTAAAGAGTAGAGTGAAATTTAAAAATAAAAGAAGCTTAAATTGACTAATACAATTTAAGCTTCCGCATAGTTCCATATATTTAATGAAATTGTGTACATGTCCTATAATTTAGATCTATTTTTAAACAATAGATCTAAAATCAATTATGCTGCAATTTTCTTAGACAAAATAAACATACAGATTGCTGCAATTACAATACAAGGAATAGCTGCTAGAAAAATTGTTGATGTACCACTTCCTAAAAAAAGTAATTGACCTACAACCATTGGTCCAACAATAGCCCCCAATCTACCAACAGATGATGCAGCGCCAATGCCTTGTCCACGAGATTCTGTGGGATACACAAAACTTCCAAAAGCGTACATTACCCCAATACCACCAATCATAAAGATTCCTGTGAATGCAGCAGCTAAATACATCATATTTAAGTGAGTTGATCCGCTCAGTAAAAATAATCCTGATAAAATACCAACGTACATCATTAAAATTACAAACGATTTATTCCATCGATCAATTAAATACGTTAGTAAAACTGTTCCAATCGTTGCACCTATCAGAAAAAATAGCTGTGCTTTACTCCCTTCTTGTTTAGTGAAACCTAATTCAACAAAGAGTGAAGGAAGCCAACTCAACATAATATATTGCACCATAGTCGTAAAAAAATTACTAACCCAGAACAATACTGTTTTTGATCTCATGCTCGTCTGAAATAAAGCACTAAACATATTGGTATTTTTTAATTTTTCAGTTTTTACTCCCATAAAATCTTTGGATTCTGGTAAAAACTTAATCAGTACAGGAATCAGTAATAGGGGAATAATACCGCCAATATAAAAAATCGATTTCCAGTTTTCACTAAAATCATACGCCACCCATAATGCGACTAATGCAGCTCCAACAGGCATCCCACAGTACATCAAGCCCACTGCCTTACCGCGTTTTTGGGGAGTTACAGACTCAGATGCCAAAGTGATTAAATTAGGTAAGGCTGCACCGAAACCTAATCCTGCCAAGAACCGTACTAACAATAGACTATGATAACTTTGAACCCAAACCATACAGATTGTAAACAGTGCAAAAAGTAATACTGAAAAAATCAGGACTTTCTTTCGACCAATTTTATCTGCGTAGTATCCACCAATGACTGATCCAGGTAACAATCCCAAAATACCTGCACTAAAGACCAATCCAAGTTGAGATTTATCTAATCCAAATGCTTCTTTGAGAGAAGTTGCAACAACCCCTACAGCCTGTATATCCATCCCTTCAATGATGGCAATGAGAAAACATAAAACAATCGTGATATTAAATTTTAATTTTTTCTTAGTACTAACCACCGAAACTACCATATTCATAATATTTATCTCTTAATTAAAAATTCCATGTATAATCAATGCCTAAACGAAATTCATGATCAGGTTTAAATGCTGCGGTTGAAGCAAAATCATTATCATACAAAGCATATCTTGCTCTGACAGATAACCCTTTTAACTTTCCCTCAGGAACGGTGTATTGAATATCAAAAGCAGTCTCTTTTTCTTTTAAGTCTGTTCCACCCAAGTTTGGCAAATAGATATTATGACCTTCGCTATAGCGCACCATTCCTTTAAGCCCTGAAATATAATTTTTAAAGTCATAGTCATAACGAATACTAAAAACATCTTCACGAGGATTAAGAAAATCCGTACTTATACCATCAAGAAAAAATAAAACTTCTCCTCCTGTAATATATGGAAATGCCGTATCACCATAACTTTTTAAAAAACCCAGAGAGAATGCATGAGTATCGTGTTGAAGACTAAAATTGGCAGCAATCAAATCATTGTCGACTTTTCCTGCCAATTTTTTACCATCTGCACGGTTAATGTAATATTTAAGGTCTGGAATTAAGCTCAAACTGTCATTCAAATGAATCACATTGTTTGACATGAATACGTGTTGTTGATAAATATCATCAAGCTTTATAGTGTAGAATCCAATAGAGTTTGATTTATCAAATAGATAATTAAAACCACCATAATAAACACTGTCAGTTTCTGCTGCTTTAAACTTACCATTGGCAGTCGAAATACGAATATTCTCAAAATTAGTAGAATCACGCTGATTTACTTTATCCACGTAGCCTAGCGTTAGATTAGTATTGTCGATATCTTTAGATTTTAATTCCACCCCTCTAAAAGTTTGTGGTAAAAGTCTTGCTCTAGATGAAAAAATTACAGGAGTAAAAGGCATAAGGGTTCCTGCTTTCACTTCAGTTTGCTGATACTTTGCTTTGACAGTCCAACCAATTTCTCCATAGCTATCTGCTGCTTCACGCGTTACTTTATCAACCGGTAACAACCCTGCTCCAGTCTGATCTCGATCCGCATGCAACTTAAAACCTGCAGCTGCTTGAATATCCAATCCGAATCCTACGGTTGTAGCCGTATAACCAGACTCAAAACTATAAATAAAACCTTGAGCCCATTCTTTTAGCGCAGGCGTAGTTGATACCTCTGTATAATTTCGATCATAGTAATAATTACGTGTCCATAAACTATTTTTGGAATCATTAAAAAAATGTTCAGCATTAGCATAACTACAAGCTAACATTGAACAAATTATTACCTTTTGTCTCACTGTATTTTTCCCCTTTTATTCTCTAGATATTTAAAAATCAGAAAATCGTTTATTTTTTTGATCGAACTTTTCATTCAATTTTTTAGTCAAGAAAAACATTAATTTTCTCTTACACCGATAAAATTAATGTTTTTATCCTGATCATTGATGGCCTAACCAGAAAAGTACTCCGATTATGTGGCTAACCTTTTTTCAATTTTTTTGCTAAAAAATCATGAGCTGTTCAAAACTCATCAATAATTTTCATTAGATATCGCGCACTCTGAATTTAAATCGAGACACAATATGCTTATGACAATTTTAAATATACAATTCATGTTTTATATACAAAACATTAATTTTCATTTAAAACATTTTTTAAACTTATAACGTTTTTTTAAAAAGCTTGTCAACGACTAAAAAACAGTCTTTTTCATCCGCCCATAATTGGAACATTTGAAAAAAATTGATTAAATTTAAATGCACTATTTTTTATCAAAAAAAATATAATTATTAATATCAGTATCTTATTTAAATTAATTTTCTTAAATTCTATTATCTGCAGCAAAACTGAAAAAATTTTAAAATAAATTTAAAAATTAATGCACTATAAAAATTCACTTTTTTTTGTTGAATAAAAAATGTTTTTATCTTCTAAAAATTTTTAGACTATTTAAAAAAAATATGTTATCTATATTTGATATACAAATACATGTTTCACCAATAAAACATATATTTTTATTAAAATTTTAAAAGATGCGGAGCACCTACATGCTAACTCAGGAAAAAAATGATCGCTTAACAAAAGTAGGACCAGATACTGAAATGGGACAATATCTGAGGAGATATTGGCATCCTATCGCAGGGGAATCTGAATTTGACAATCAAGCTATAAAACCCATCCGGATTTTAGGTGAAGATTTAGTTTTATATAAAGATTTAAGTGGCAACTATGGCTTAGTTGAACGTCATTGTCCTCACCGTAGTGCAGATATGTCTTATGGATATGTTGAACAAACAGGTATCCGTTGTAGTTATCATGGGTGGCAGTTTAATCTAGCTGGTGAATGTATTCACCAGCCTTACGAACAAGTTTGTGATCCCACTGCACGTATGTGCAAAATGACCAAAATTATTGCCTATAAGGTGCAGGCTAAGGCTGGATTATTATGGGCCTATATGGGGTCGGATCCGGTACCAGAGCTTCCAGATTGGGATTTATTTAATTATAAAAATGGTTTTGCGCAAGCAATTTTTGCCGAATTACCCTGTAACTGGTTTCAATGCCAGGAAAACTCAATTGATCCCATTCATTTTGAATGGACGCATAATAACTGGACTATACGCCAAGCAGAAACTGATGAACCCTATGTGGCAACTCATATTAAAACCAAATTTGAAGAATTTGAATATGGTTTTACTTACAAACGTCTAAGAGAGGGCGAAAGTGAAGATAACCCAATGTGGACTGAAGGACGAGTTACTTTATGGCCAAATGGGTTCTATCTAGGGCATCATTTCGAATGGCGTGTGCCAATTGATGACTATAATACCTTAAGCGTACTTTGGGTCTTTAGCAAAGTTCCTAAAGAACAGGAACCATATGTTCAAGAAAAAATTCCTTCTTGGTATGGTCCATTATATGATGAAAATGGGAAATGGATTACCACCCATGTTGCTAACCAAGACTTTGCCGTCTGGGTAGGACAAGGACGAATTACTAATCGTGAACGCGAATTTCTAGGGCAAAGTGATCGTGGCATTATTATGCTACGTAAACGTTTCTTTAAAGAGTTAGAGGAATTAAAAAACAACCCTGATTTTATTCCTAAGGCTCTGATTTTTAATCCAGAAAAGAATAAGGATATTTATTTACCATCTGCCTGTAGTAAAGAGTTGAAAGAAGGTTTACCACGCGGACAACTTGCAGCCCATCCTCTTCTTGGACCTTATCTCAATGATTTTATTGGACAAGCAGGACAACCCAAAGAAGTAAGAGAGGCTTATGAAAAAGCAGTAGGCCAAAAAATGTCTGGAGCTAAATTTTTTAGCGTACATGGTGGCAACAAAAAATCTGCATAAAGCAAAAACAAACAAGATAAAAAAATGCCACCCGAAGGTGGCATTTTTTTATCTAAATCTATTATTCAGAATCATCTTCTTTTTTATGATCAGGTAAGTCCTGTACTGCTTTCTCAATCAGACCAAACATATAGTTGCCATAAGCATTTGTCTTGTCATAATGAAAACGCAAGCGCGGTGTAATACGTGTTTTGATACGACGACTGAGTTCGTGACGCAAAAAACCAGACGCTTTATTTAATACATCTAAAGTTTCTTTATTTGCGGCTTCACTTTGTTCATCACCTAGCTCACGCCCCATTACTGTGACATAAACCTCAGCGTATCCCATGTCTGCGCTAACTTTCACCGCAGAGATGGTCACTAGACCACCCAAACGCGGATCTTTCAACTCCTGACGGATCAACTCTGACAACTCACGTTGTACCGAATCCGCCATGCGTTTCAAGCGTTGTCCACCCGCCATTAAAGACTCCGTTTCACCATTTGTACATCATAAACTTCGATCTTATCGAGCGCTTTGATGTCATTATAACCTTTCACCGCTAGGCCACATTCCATACCTGCACGAACTTCATCCACCACGTCTTTATAACGACGTAATGATTCAAGCTCACCTTGGAATACCACCACGTCATCACGAAGGACGCGAATTGGTTTATTACGGTGAATGACACCTTCCATCACCATACAGCCCGCAGCAGCACCGAACTTACTTGAACGGAATACTTCACGAACCTGAGCCACACCCAGAATCGTTTCGCGATGTTCTGGTGCAAGCTTACCGCTCATGGCATTCTTCACATCATCAATTAATTCATAAATGATGCTGTAGTAACGAATATCGATACCATCTTGATCGCTCTTCTGACGCGCAGTCGTATCAGCACGGACGTTAAATCCGAGTAAAACTGCTTCTGAAGATTCAGCCAGTGTTACATCAGACTCAGTGATTGCACCAACACCTGAACTAATCACGCGTACTTTAACTTCGTCAGTTGAAAGCTCATCCAAAGCAACAGTCAAGGCTTCTAACGTACCGCGAACATCTGCTTTTAAGATAACGTTCACTGCTGGTACATCTTTTTTGCCCATAGATGCCATAATGTTTTCAAGACGCATTGCACTTTGGCGATCAATACGTTTTTGACGTTCACGGTCTGCACGAGCATCTGCCACTTCACGTGCTTTTTTCTCGTCATTTACAACAAGAACTTCATCACCTGCCATTGGCGCATCTGGTAAACCTAAAATTTCGACTGGAATTGATGGACCTGCCGATTTAATTGGTTGACCATTTTCATCCGACATGGCACGTACACGGCCATAAGATGAACCCGCAAGAACAAGATCACCAATATTAAGCGTACCGTTTTGTACCAGAATAGAAGTGACAGCACCACGACCTTTATCAACACGTGCTTCGATCACGACACCCTGAGCAGCACCTTCGCTTGATGCTTTCAATTCCATTAATTCAGCTTGGATCAAGATTAAGTCAAGCAGTTCATCAATGCCCTGTCCAGAATGTGCAGAAACCATCGCAACTGGAACATCACCGCCCCATTGTTCAGGCACGATCTGTTTTGTGGTTAATTCATTCAATACACGGTCTGGATCTGCCGATTCTTTATCCATCTTATTGATGGCAACAATAATCGGCGTACCCGCAGCGCGTGCATGGTCAATTGCTTCTGCTGTTTGTGGCATCACGCCATCATCAGCCGCAACCACCAATACAACGATATCCGTTGCTTTAGCACCACGTGAACGCATCGCAGTAAATGCTGCGTGTCCCGGCGTATCAAGGAAAGTAATAATTCCCTTATCAGTCTCAACGTGATATGCACCAATATGCTGAGTAATACCACCCGCTTCGCCTGCTGCTACTTTAGAGCGACGGATACGATCAAGTAATGAAGTCTTACCATGGTCAACGTGACCCATGATTGTGACTACTGGAGGACGAGTTGTTTGCTCACCACGTGCTTCTTCAGCAGCGACAAGTAAGTTATCTTCGGCTTGTGTATCAGAAACCAAAACAGGGTTATGTCCCATTTCCTCGACCACGAGTACCGCAGTATCTTGATCAATCGCTTGGTTTTGAGTCACAAGCTCACCCATTTTCATGAGCGTCTTAATAACTTCGCGAACTTTAATCGCCATCTTTTGTGCTAAATCAGCAACAACGATTTTCTCACCAATCTCAACATCATAAATTTGCTTTTTAACAGGTTTTTCAAAACCGTGTTTATTCGCCTGACTGGTTTTTAAGCCGCGCTTATGATGGCTTTTGCTAAAGCTTTGCTCAGCTTGTGCATCACCACCTCGACCACCTTTTTTACCAGCACGTGGATTGGTTGTTGCGCCACCACGTTTGATTTCACGGTCTTCCTGATTGAAGGAATCTTCATAAGCCTGACCTACAAGACCAGCAGCCAATGGAGAATCATCAATCACACGAATGGTCGCACCAGTATCGTCATTTGAATATTTCGATGCCATTTGACGCATTTGCTCAAGTGTACGCTGTTGCGCTTCTTCAGCTGCTTTACGACGAACGGCTTCTTCAGTTGCTTTCAACTTTGCAGATTCAGCTTCACGTGCTTTTTTCTGTTCAGCTGTTTCTGTTGGTTTTACAACAATCGGCTTAATCGGCTTATTGGTTGAACGACGCTTCACCACAACTTCTGTAGTTGAAGTCTCAGCTTTCACTGTTTCTTTCTTCTGAGCAGCGCGCATTGCGTCTAATGTTGCTTGTGCTTTGTTTTCAGCTTTTTCACGAGGTTGCTGGGTCGTTTGCTGGTTTACTTTTTCATCAGTACGACCTTTTGCTTCAGCTTCAACACGTGCTTTTGCTTCAGCCGCAATTTGCTCAGGATTAGGCTTGGTAAACGTATGTTTCTTACGAACTTCTACGTTAATCGTTTTTGCCTTACCTGAAGTACTGGCCACTTTCGCCGTACTGGTTGTTTTACGTTTCAACGTGATTTTTCCTGCGCCACTGGCATCTTGACCGTGTACCTTTTTCAAATGGTTCACAAGCGTGTCTTGCTGCTCAGTGGTAATTGTGTCATTTGCGTTACGCTGTGGTAGACCTGCTTCACGAACCTGTTCTAGAAGCTTGTCGACAGGACGACCAACTGTTTGAGCCAAGTCTTGAATCGTTTTGTCTGTCATACGCTACTCCTTAGTTAAACCATGATTCGCGTGCTTTCATAATGAGCTGACCCGCTTTATCTTCACCAAGCCCTTCAATATCAGAGATATCGTCGGTTGCCTGATCGGCCAAATCATCGACTGTAATCACACCACGCGCTGCAAGAGCATAAGCAAGCTCCTGAGTCATCCCTTCCATTTCTAGAAGTTCCGCACTTGGTTCCTGAATATTTTCCTGCTGTTTTAATGCATCAGTTAATGCTGCCTCTTTTGCACGACTTTGTAGTAACTCAACCAAATCAGCATCAAGTTCAATTTCGTCAAAAGTTTCAGCTGGTACGTAGGCAATTTCTTCAAGTGAAGTAAAGCCCATTTCCACTAATGCCATCGCCAAATCTTCTTCAATATCAAGACGCTCTACAAACATGTCCAGATATTGCTGTGCTTCATTTTGCTGACGTGCACGATATTCATCTTCTAGCATCATGTCGAGTTTATAACCCGTTAATTCCGATGCCAAACGCACATTTTGTCCCTGAGAACCAATCGCACGTGCCAATTGATCATTGGTTGCAAAGATAATGTCTGCACTGCGTGCATCTTCATCCAGTACAATCCCTGATACATCAGCAGGTTCTAAAGCGCTCGCAATGTATTGTGCAGGATCATCTGACCACACCACAACATCAATACGCTCGCCATTAAGTTCTTGTTGTACGGCTTGAATACGCGTACCACGCATACCAATACACGCACCAACTGGGTCAATTCGATGATCGTTGGTTTTGACTGCAATCTTGGCACGTACACCTGGTTGACGTGCTGCTGCTTTAATCTCAATGATTTCTTCAGAAATTTCTGGAATTTCCTTTTTCATCAAGGCAATCAGCATTTCAGGTTTAGCACGTGACAACAATAATTGTGCACCACGACCTTCACGATTTACATTATATAAAATCGCATTCATACGCTGTTTAGGACGAAGTAATTCTTTAGGAATCATTTCTTCACGTGCTAAATAAGCCTCTGCATTATCACCCAAATCAATGATAAAACCGTCTTTGGTTTGCTTTTTCACTTCACCATAGATCAATTCGCCCACTTTGGCTTCATAAGCATCGGCAACTAAAGCACGTTCAGCTTCACGAATTTTCTGTACAATTACTTGCTTGGCAATCTGCGCTGCGATACGACCAAACTCGATAGATTCAACCTCAAGTTCGCGAATATCGCCAATTGACCATTGTGAAGGATCGACATCAGAAATCGCATCCTGACACGCTGGCATTTCATGATCTTCATCAGCAACGACTTCCCATTGACGGAAAGTACGATAATCGCCAGTCTTACGGTCAATTTCAACACGTAACTGCGCTTCTTCAGAGTGTGTTCCTTCGTAAAATTTCTTCTTCGTTGCAGCAACCAGTGCTTGTTCTAATGCTTCGAAGATCGCTTCACGACTAACACCTTTTTCATTACTAACCGTTTCTACAACGGTAAGAATTTCACGGCTCATAAGTCACCTACAGATTCTTATAAATTTAAATGAATTTAGTCCTGATAGATCAAGTTTGCTTTATCAATATTATGACTATCAATGTCAAGCACATGGTTGCCTTCAACTTCAACCTGAATCATTTCATTTTCAAGGTCGACACTGAGCAATTTTGCTTGGAACTTACGGCGATTTTCAACTGCGGTAATCAGTCGTAATGCAACTTGCTGCCCAATATATTCTGGCATTTGTTCAAGTTGAAAAAAAGGACGATCCCAACCAGGAGATGAGACTTCCAGTGCATATTCGCCAGAAATCGGATCATGAACATCTAACATTGCGCCAACTTGTTGAGTCACAAGCACACAGTCTTGCACACCAATACCACGCCCCTGTTCAACTTCACCATCTTCATTCATGACAGGTTCAGCATTATCATCGATAGCTTTATCGATATAGATACGCAACAGTGAACGCTTACCTTGAGGAACAAATTCGATTCCCCACAGATCAACATTACAAGCTTGCACTGCGGGTGCAATTAAATCATGCAGTGCTTGAGTTTTATTTGATAGCTTCATTTACTCTCGTCATTCTCGCGCGGTTCAATCGGCTCATGGCCAATTCAGACTAATCTATATAGTGAAGCACGACTATTTCACCTTTACGACATCTTATGTCTTGTTTCACCGCTACACGATAGCCAATAAAAAAGGGCGTTAAATCGCCCCTATATTTTACACAGAAAACTATAGCTCACTGTGCAAAAAGGCCCACCTATTTGTGAGCCCTCTTAGAAACTTGGTAGCGGGAGCTGGATTTGAACCAACGACCTTCGGGTTATGAGCCCGACGAGCTACCAGACTGCTCCATCCCGCATCAACGTGCAAACATTATATACAACTATCAAAAAAAGTCAATTTTAATAATTGCTGACTAAGTTGTTGCCCTTAGTCAATTAAAGGTGTAAATCAACTAAATCGGTATCAATACACTTTTAAAACTTGGTAGTACTAGGTATTGAGTTCTCAAAAAACTCTTTAATGATTTTATAAAGTAAAAGTCGTTAGACTAAAGCTTTATTTTCACATTTACCTAAAACTTGGTAGCGGGAGCTGGATTTGAACCAACGACCTTCGGGTTATGAGCCCGACGAGCTACCAGACTGCTCCATCCCGCATCAACATCACTGCAACACCAACTTTCTTTCTGGATCAAGTTGGTGCGGAAGGGGGGACTTGAACCCCCACGCCCGAAGGCACTACCACCTCAAGGTAGCGTGTCTACCAATTCCACCACCACCGCAGCTTGTGGGAGGCATTCTATTCGCTTCAATCACAAAAAGAAAGCGTTAATTCTAATTATTCACTCGTTTTTGGTGCAGTTGGTGAAGTTTCAGGCGAAGTTGGTTGCTGACTAGGTGCGGTTTGTACAGATTGTAAGCTATACGCATCTGTTGTTTGTTTTTTGGCAAAAACTGCCAGCGTCAAACTAGTAATAAAAAACAGCGCAGTACAGATAGCTGTCAACCGCGTCAGGAAGTTACCTGAACCTGAGGCACCAAATACGGTTGCAGCACCGCCACCGCCGAATGATGCACCTGCATCTGCACCTTTACCATGCTGAACCAGCACCAGTGCAATAATCAAAATGGCGAGAATAATGTGTACGACCAGCACAAAAGTATGCATGCTGAACTCCTATTGTTTTGATTGGGCAAATGCCTGAGCAATTTGATAAAACGATTGTGCATTCAATGATGCGCCGCCGACCAACGCGCCATTAATATCTGGACAAGCCGCCAACTCTACCGCATTCTCGGGTTTAACACTACCACCATATAGCAAGGCAATACGCGCGCCATGTGCAGTCATCTGGCATAACCCTTCACGAATTTTGGCATGCATGGCTTGAGCATCTTGCGGTGAGGCTGTTTTTCCAGTACCGATTGCCCAGATCGGCTCATAGGCAATCACGATTTGTTTCGACCATTGCTCATCATTTACAACACTGGCAATATCACAGATTTGTTGTAAGACCACCTGTTCAGCCAAGCCTTGTTCACGTTGTTCAAGGCTTTCACCTACACAGTAAATAATAGTCATGCCAGCCTGAAGTGCATTGTGGAGTTTAGCTTTCAAAATTTCAACTGAATCACCCAACAGGTCACGACGCTCTGAATGACCAATCAATACATGTTGAATCTGGCTATCTACCAAAAGCTCAGCACTCGTTTCACCTGTATAAGCGCCAGTTCCTGCAAAACGAGAAACATCCTGAGCAACGGTATAAACTTTACAAGGGGCTGAACTCAATGCCTGATGTGTACGATCCAATGCAATCAATGTAGGTGCAATCCCGATATGACAAGCATCAGAATCGATGGTCGATTGCGTCAATAAAGTTTTAAATTGTTGAATAAGTTGTGTGGCATCAGCTTGTATTGGGTTCATTTTCCAATTGCCAACTACCCAAGGAATAATAGTCGAACCCGACATACTGCTAACCTTTTATCGAAAATGCTGCACATTCTACACGCATTTTAGACAAACTTAGAATGTTTTCTTTAATTAATCAGTACCACATTGGTTGAAGTGCTCTTTGCAAATCTCGTATTTCAAAAATAATTATTTAAACCTACTTTCACCACCCCCAACCATTTAATAGAAAATAACATTTTCTGTTAAATGTTAAGCAAAATGACCTTATAAATGGATAATAAAGCAACCGTAGATTTGCCAACTGAAGATTGTTTAATAAAAATAGTATACGTATAATTTCTAAATAAAGTTTTTTAATAATGTTTATACTTTTTAATTTTGGGGTTAACTGATGGCGGATGACGAACTAAAGTCAAAATATCCAACCTACCTGGATCGTTTAGTAGCGACTGGATTTCTGACAAAAGAACAGATCCATCGGATGTTTTATGAAATAAATAAGAATAATAAATTTATTGTCCAATATCTTGTAGAAGCTTTTGATATAAAGCCATCAATTATTGCTGAAGCTATTTCAATTGAATATGAAGAACCTCAATTTGATCTTAATACATTTAATCTCTCTTTAATTCCTCATGGTATTATCGATGAAAAATTAATCACAAAGCATAAAATTTTACCTCTAAGCGTAAAAGACCATACGTTATATGTCGCTGTTGTAGATCCCTCTCTTACTCAAGATTTAGATACCATTAGATTTAACAGTAAGAAAAAACTAGAACTTGTCATTGTTGAACATGACAAATTGGAACGCGCACTCGAGGAAACTTATGGCACAAATGCTCAACTTGAATTTCTCAATAACCTACATAACGAAGATAACGAAAATACTGACGACATCCTAAGTGAGTTTAGCTTTGATATAAACGCTGATCATGAAAAAGATGACACTATTGTTGTTAAATATTTGAATAAGTTACTTTATGATGCAATTAAAATGGGGGCATCTGATCTTCATTTTGAGCCTTATGCCAAGATTTATCGTGTTAGATACCGAATCGATGGTGTTTTACACGCAATTTCCTTTCCACCTTTAGTCCTAGCACCAAGGCTCACTGTCCGTCTAAAAATTATGGCTAAGATGGATATTTCAGAACGACGTTCACCACAAGATGGTCGTATAAAGTTACCAGTGTCACAATTTAAATCTATCGATTTTCGTGTCAGTTCACTACCTACATTATATGGTGAAAAATTAGTGTTACGTATCCTCGATGCATCTAGTGCAACATTGGGTATCGATGCACTTGGATATGAGGAAGACCAGAAAGCATTATTTTTAGAGGCCTTAAATAAACCACAAGGTATGCTTTTAATTACAGGACCTACGGGTTCGGGTAAAACGGTCTCTTTATACACAGGACTGAACATTCTAAACACCGAGAGTTCAAATATTTCTACTGCCGAAGATCCCGTAGAAATTAATCTTGAAGGGGTTAATCAGGTGAATGTGAACGCTAAAGTTGGGCTGACTTTTGCTGCAGCATTAAAGTCATTTTTACGTCAAGATCCTGACATTATTATGGTGGGTGAGATTCGTGACCTCGAAACGGCTGAAATTGCAATTAAAGCTGCACAAACAGGTCACATGGTAATGTCCACACTGCATACTAACAGCGCTCCAGAAACTTTAACCCGTTTACGTAACATGGGGGTTCCCTCTTTTAATCTTGCGACATCTGTCAACTTGGTAATTGCTCAGCGTCTTGCTCGACGCCTCTGTAATAAATGTAAACAACCTATTGAGATTCCCAAAAATAGCTTAATAGAGATGGGGTTTACTGAACAAGACCTATCCAATCCCAAACTCCGTATTTATCAACCTGTGGGTTGCTCAGAATGTCGAGAAGGATATAAAGGCCGTGTGGGGATTTATGAAGTGATGAAAGTTACACCTGAAATTTCGAGAATTATTATGGAAGATGGCAATGCAATACAAATTGCTGATGCATCTGAAAAATTGGGGTTTAATAGTCTTCGTCGATCAGGTTTAAAAAAAGTGATGCAAGGGATTACTTCTTTACAGGAAGTCAACCGTGTCACTAATGAATAAAATATGAAATTCTAAAAATTAAGGATGAAACTATGGCAATTCAAAAAACACAAATGATGCCAACTTTTGCTTATGAAGGGGTTGATCGTAAAGGGGGAAAAATTACAGGAGAGCTATCTGCAAGAAATATAGCTTTAGCAAAAGTAACTTTGCGCAAGCAAGGCATCACCATTAAAACGATTCGTCAAAAACGTAAGAATATTCTAGAAGGGCTTCTTAAAAAAAGAGTTTCCACACTAGATATTACGATTTTTACCCGCCAACTCGCGACCATGATGAAAGCTGGTGTCCCATTAATTTTAAGCTTTGAAATCGTTGCTGAAGGATTAGAAAATCCTGCTATGAGAGACGTAGTTATCAGCTTAAAACGAGAAGTTGAAGGAGGGAGTACATTTGCAGATGCTTTAAGCAAATATCCCCAATATTTTGATCCTTTATTTTGTTCTTTAGTAGAATCGGGCGAAATATCTGGTGCGTTGGAAACTATGTTGGATCGAGTTGCGATCTATAAGGAAAAAAGCGAACTATTAAAACAAAAGATTAAAAAAGCTCTGAAATATCCACTTACTGTTATCGTTGTTGCAATGATTGTAACCATTATTTTAATGGTTAAAGTAGTTCCCGTATTTCAGGATTTATTCAGTTCATTTGGTGCAGAACTTCCTGCTTTCACTCAGATGGTTGTGAATATGTCAAAATGGATGCAATCCTACTGGTTTATTATGATTATCGGAATTGGTGTAGTTATTGCTATTTTCTTAGAAACAAAGAAACGAAGTAAAAAATTTCGTAATACGTTAGATAAATTAGCGTTAAAACTCCCAATTTTTGGTGATTTAATATACAAGTCAATTATTGCACGTTATAGCCGCACCCTTGCAACGACTTTTGCTGCCGGCGTCCCTTTAATTGATGCTCTAAAATCAACTGCTGGTGCGACCAATAATGTGATTTACGAAGATGCAGTTATGAAGATTCGTGAAGATGTTGCCACTGGACAACAATTACAATTTGCCATGAAAACATCTAACTTATTTCCATCTATGGCTGTTCAAATGGTTGCCATTGGCGAAGAATCTGGCGCACTAGATGCAATGCTAGATAAAGTTGCTACACACTATGAAAATGAAGTCGATAATGCTGTAGATGGTCTGACTTCCATGATGGAGCCCTTGATTATGGCTATTCTCGGTGTGCTGGTTGGTGGTCTGGTCATCGCTATGTATCTTCCAATTTTCCAGATGGGTTCAGTGGTTTAATGTCCGAAATTATCAATTATTTTATCCAAACCCCAACTGCGCTTTATCTTGCAGTTGGGATTTTTAGCTTGTGCATTGGTAGTTTTTTAAATGTTGTGATTTATCGCACGCCTAAAATGATGGAACAGGACTGGCACACTGAGTGCCAGATGTTATTACATCCTGATCAAGCGATCATTGATCAACCAAAACTCAGCTTAAGTTCACCACCTTCAACCTGCCCCAAATGCCATAGCCGTATTCGTTGGTATCAAAATATTCCAGTGTTAAGTTGGCTATTTTTAAAAGGGAGATGTGGCAATTGTCAAAATCCCATTAGCATCCGTTATCCCCTGATTGAACTGCTCACCATGCTATGTTCACTGATGATCGTGGCTGTCTTTGGCCCGAGCTTTCAAATGCTGTTTGGTCTGATTTTAACTTGGGTGCTTATTGCACTGACATTTATTGATTTTGATACTCAACTGTTACCCGATCGTTTTACTCTACCGCTAGCAGCATTGGGGCTAGGGATTAATAGCTATGGTCTTTATGTCTCACCAACCGCCGCGATTTGGGGCTATCTGATTGGTTTTTTATGTCTGTGGATTGTCTATTATTTATTTAAAATCATCACAGGTAAAGAAGGGATGGGCTATGGCGACTTTAAGTTGCTCGCTGCACTTGGCGCATGGATGGGACCTTTGATGCTTCCACTCATTGTGCTACTTTCTTCACTGGTCGGTGCGATTATTGGGATTATTTTACTCAAAATCCGTAAAGAAAATCAGCCCTTTGCCTTTGGTCCTTATATCGCAATTGCTGGATGGATCGCCTTTTTATGGGGTGAGCAAATTATGAAAGTTTATCTGGGAGGCTAATGATGAGTTTCATACTTGGTTTAACAGGTGGCATTGGTAGTGGAAAGTCCGCTGCCAGTCAATGGTTTGAAACTCAAGGGATTACTGTGGTGGATGCGGATGTGGTCGCCAGAGAAGTGGTTGAAATTGGGCAACCAGTGTTAAAGAAAATCCATGACAGCTTTGGTGATTGGGTACTCAGTCCTGATGGTAGCCTAAATCGCCGAGCGTTAAGAGAGCATATTTTTAAGAATCCTTCTGCACGCCATCAATTAGAACAAATGACTCACCCTGCTATTCGCCAATCTATTATTCAGCAATTACAGAATGCGACCAGCCCTTATGTGATATTGGTTTCGCCATTATTGTTTGAAACAGATCAACATCAACTTGCTGATCGTACTTTGCTAATCGATGCCAGTGAAGCTATTCAGATCGAGCGAGCCAGTCAACGTGATGGTCAAGATTCAGAACAAATTAAAAAAATTATTGCTGCACAAATGCCACGTGAGCAAAAGCGCAATATCGCAGATGATATCGTGATCAATGATGGTCATCTAGATCATCTATATCAACAGCTTTCAAAGCTACATCAAAACTATTTGGAACGTTCCTGATTCTTTTGGCGTTCCAGTTGTACCGTTAATGTATCTTTAAAACGCCAACGCCACGGTTGTAAAGCACCGATTCCCATCCCCAAAAGACCACATA
Source organism: Acinetobacter guerrae (assembly GCF_009372255.1). GTDB lineage: Bacteria > Pseudomonadota > Gammaproteobacteria > Pseudomonadales > Moraxellaceae > Acinetobacter > Acinetobacter guerrae. Next base: position 363,093 of record NZ_LXGN01000056.1, on the reverse strand, counting down.
CAATCGCAAGACTTAAAGGTTCACCCAATAATGGCACAGCAATCACTGCGGCAATAAAAGGTGCAAGTGTGACGATACTACCTGTTTTAAATGCACCTAGACGCTCAATCGCCGCCACATAGGTAATGGTGGCAACAATCACCACAAAAACCCCATGAAATAAACCTTGAATCGCTAAATGTAATGGCTCAACCTCATGATAATGTTTAGGAAGAAATAGTAGGTAGATTGGTAAATAAATGATTGCTGACCAAATCGCGACGCTCGCCATCGAATGCCATGCAGAAAGCTTCCACTGTTTCAATAAAACAGTAAAAATACCCCACCAGATTGCACTCATCACAAATAAAATATCGCCTAGACCAAAATGAGACTGTTGATCCCGTGACATCAAATAGCTCATCAGTGCAATTGCAGTCAACATAATCCCGACACTCCACCATGTGTGCCGATCAAAAGGTTGTTTGAATAGTAAATAAGCTGCAAGCGCAGTACACAAAGGAATGCAGCCATTTAAAAAGATTGCTGCATGTGCCGCAGGGGCATAAAGAAAGGCGCTATAAGCCGTAAGACAATAACCGACGCCACCGATTAAAGCCAAAATCACCGACTCTTTTGTCCATAAAAAAGCCAAATCTTTTTTATACACTAGAATCGGCATTAAAATTACAAATGCAATGGCAAAACGCAGTGCGGTAATGTCCCATGCACTGATATGCCATTGTGCATTTAAACGGGAGAAAATAGTAAAACCGCCCCAGATGCACATTGTAATGGCAATAAAAACATAGCCTTGGGCTCGCGGAGACATAGCGTTCTTCTTTAAAACATCAGATCAGCTTAAAATGATTCTATGCAGGATGACGTTGGCGACTTGCTTCATAGAGTGCCATACCTGTTGCTACACTCACATTTAAACTTTGCAGGTTGCCGCTCATTGGAATATAAACGGTTTGATCACATTGTGACTGAGTAATAGGACGCAGTCCTGTATCTTCTGCACCCATCACAATCACCACACCACCTGTTAAATCACACTTCTGGATCGGTAGGGCTTTTTCATCCAGCATAGTCCCAATGACGCGCAGGAAAAACTGTTCCTTGACATGTGCTAATGTTCTCGCCAGATTTGTCACCTGAATAAATTTGACCTTTTCTGCACCACCTGCCGCAACTTTTCGAGCAGTTGGCGTTAAACCAGCGGAGCGGTCACGCGGTACAACAACGGCTTGTACACCCATTGCTGCGGCAGTACGAATACATGCACCCAAATTATGTGGATCAGTCACTTGGTCCAATGCTAAAAGTAATGCATCTGGCGTGGCTTGCAATAATTGATCCAGATCTTTTTCATTTAAACTTGGATGTGGACGGACGGCTGCCACCACGCCTTGATGAAACGGCATGCCTGCCAATTTTTCTAAACTATCACGACTGGCTTTTTGCACACTGATACCAAAAGGTTCAGCTAACTCCAGAATCTTTTGTAAGCGTTGATCATCCCGCCCTTTTAAGGTAAATAACGTCAAGACGCGTTCAGGCTCAAGCTCAAGCAATGATTCAACCGAATGTACGCCATAATAATATTCTGGTTTTGCCATGCCCGACCTCTGTATATACTTTATTTAACTCAAAATAAAAATCCCGTAAAGCCAACTTCACAGGATTTCTTGATTTACTCATCTATGCGGCTAGTTTAACCGATTTTAAGGCAAACAGGTTAACCTTCTAAATGGCAAACATAATCGAGCACATCATCTGTCTCAATTTTAAATAAGCTATTGCCTGGCACATAAAATGACTGCCCTGCACGAAATAATTCGCTTTCTGTACTGTCGGCAATTTTTACACGGCATTCACCCGAAATAATTTCCATACGTTCTGGTACATGAGTTTCAAAGGTTAATGCTTGTTCACTTGGCAAAATTACGCCCAGTGTCTTTTTTGTTCCATCTTCGAATTGAACCGTATGGCTAATGCACAAACCGCCAAAATAAACATTTGATTTTTTTACTACCGTTACATGATCAAACTGAGCTGAACTCATGCGTAACTCTCCAATTTCGCCGCATTTGTATTAGGGGTGATGACTGACGTAGTTTAATTCTGGGCAAATAACTAATCAATCTCTTTTATCTAGAGTCTGCTATCCAAGCAAGTTTTATATCTTTGTCATTTTAATTTTGATCAACATCCATGCTCACAGATTTATCTGATTTTTATCATTCAATATTTTAAAATATGACACAGAAACTCTTTTTTATTATTTTACAGTGAAAGCAAGACAATCTTATGACAGATTTGTAATAAATGGAGTCGATTTCAACAACATTTCTATTCAGTTTAAATCTTGCTAAACTGCATAAGCAATAATTTTAATAATGCCATGCACTCGTGGCATTTTATTAAGTTTATGCCTTGTGGCTACGATAAAATTTATCTATCTTAAACAAAAAATACTAACGCTCTGGACGCGTGTATGCTGACTCATTTAACACTGATTAACTTTGCGCTTGCTGATCACCTTGTACTCGATATTGAACAGGGATTTAATGTCTTAACAGGTGAAACGGGTGCAGGAAAATCGCTTCTGCTAGATGCACTTTCTGCCTGTTTAGGTGAGCGCACAGATACCAATTATGTTCGCTATGGTGCAGAAAAAGCTGATATTACTGCAAGTTTCAGTTATCAGCCGCAAAGTCCAGAGTCATATTGGCTCAAAGAGCATGAGCTAGATGATGATACGGGTGAAATTCATCTGCGTCGTGTAATTTTTGCAACAGGGCGCAGTAAAGCATGGATTAACGGCCGTCCAAGTAGTTTATCGGAACTCAAAGAACTGGGGCGTTTGTTGGTGCAGCTATATAGTCAACATAGCCAACAACAATTGCTTGAGCCACCCTACCCTAAGCACTGGTTAGATCGTTATCGTAATTTTTATCAACCTGCTCAGGAAGTGAAAGAAGCTTATCAAAATTGGCAAGCCACAATTCGCCAACATCAATCAGCACTAGATGCTCAGGCAACTCGTCTGCAACGTATTCAAACGCTAGAACTACAACTCGAAGAACTCGAAGATATTGTTCAAACAGATTATAAAGAAACTGAACAGGAATTTGATCGTCTCAGTCATCATGAACATATCATGCAGGACTGTGCATATAGTTTAAATGCGCTAGATGAAGCTGAACCGAGTATTAATCAGGAATTAGCGTCTATTTTAAGACGAATTGAAACGCATTCGGGTCGTAGCGAGCAACTTTCTGAAATTTATAATTCGATCGTCAATGCACAAAGTGAGTTAGACGATGCGACTTCAAATCTACGTCAATTCATGGATCGTCAGAGTTTTGATCCAGAGCGAATGGAAGAGTTAAATACGCATCTGGAAGTTTTCCATCGACTGGCTCGCAAATATCGTATTCAGCCCGAAGAACTTAAACAGGAATATGACAACTGGCAGCTTGAACTGGAAAAGCTACACCAACTAGAAGATCCTGAAACATTGGCTGAGCAAGTTGAAATTGCACATGGTATCTTTTTGGAGAAAGCACAGCACCTCGATCAAATTCGCCGTGACGCCTCAATTCCATTAGCCAAACAATTAACAGAACAAGTTAAACCATTGGCACTGCCAGAGGCACATTTTGAATTTAAGTTTGAACCTTTGGAACAACCCAATGCCGAGGGGCTAAGTTTTATTCAGCTTTTATTTACAGCAAATAAAGGGATGCCTCCGCAGCCTTTGGCGCGCGTCGCTTCTGGTGGTGAATTATCACGTATTGCACTGGTCATGCAGGTGATGAATGCTGAAAAAACTGAAGCAGAAACTTTGGTCTTTGATGAAATTGATGTCGGAATTAGTGGCGGTACCGCCGAAGTGGTCGGTCGTTTACTGGCAGATTTGGCACAACATGTACAACTTCTTTGTATTACCCATCAGCCACAAGTTGCAGCACAGTCTGATCAACACTTACTGGTAAAAAAACAACAAACCGATCCAGCCAGCAGTACCATTATCGAGCTAGATGAACAACAGCGCGTACTAGAGCTTGCCAGAATGTCAGGCGGTGTCGAGATCAACGACACAACCTTGCAACATGCCAAACAATTACGCCAACTCAAATTTCAACACAGCTAATCTTTTCATCACACATTTTTGACTTTTATCGACATCATTTTTCTGTAGTAAATCACTGAAAAATGATTGGCGAAATCCATTTACTCTTGTATGTTGATAAGAACATCCTATATCGATACAAAAGCGACCACGTTTTAAGGAGAACCGCTTAGGTGACCAAACAATATTTGACACACCGCTGTCTGATTGCTCCTCCAGAAATGGCCGATGATTTTTTTGCAAATACTGTTATTTATTTGGCACGTCACGATGAAGAAGGTGCGCAGGGTTTAATTATCAATCGTCCGTCTGGAATCCAAGTCAAAGAATTACTCAATGATCTGGATATCGATGCCGACCATGTACAACCTCACGAAGTCTTACAAGGTGGCCCTTTACGCCCTGAAGCAGGTTTTGTATTGCATACTGGACAGCCCACTTGGCACTCCTCTATTGCGGTGGGTGAAAACCTATGTATTACCACAAGTAAAGATATTCTAGATGCGATTGCACATAACGAAGGGGTCGGGCGTTACCAAATTGCACTGGGTTATGCCAGTTGGAGCAAAGATCAACTTGAGAGTGAAATTTCACGAGGCGACTGGTTAGTCTGTGATGCCGATATGGATCTCATCTTCAATTTACCCTATGACGTGCGTTGGGATGCTGCGTACAAGAAGCTTGGAGTAGATCGGACATGGCTCTCTTCCGAGATTGGTCATGCCTGAAACTGTAAGTATGCACATGATTATGGCCTTTGACTTTGGCACACAAAAAATGGGGATTGCAGTCGGTCAATCCGCTATTGAAAGTGCTAATCCACTGGCCTTATTTCCCATGAAAGATGGAATTCCAAACTGGGATCAATTGCTCAAGACTGTCAAAGAATGGCAGCCGAACCTATTTCTGGTCGGATTACCTTTAAATATGGATGATTCTGAATCAGAATTGTCTACTCGAGCGCGTAAATTCGCACGACGTTTACGCCATCAGACCAATATTGAAACATGGATGGTCGATGAGCGTTTGACCACTCGTGAAGCACGTGATGAATTAGACCATTACCATCATCAGGGACGTGGTAAGCGTCTATCGGCAGATAGTTTAGCCGCAGCTCTTTTGATTCAGAGTTGGTATCATCATCCTCAAGGTATTCAACCCTAAAAAAACAGGCTGGTATTGACCAGCCTGTTTTAAGGTAAGCAAAGTTAAACGGCGTTTTAGTTTTCAATCCTTACTGTCGCAGTACGACCTGCCACAAATGCCAAGGCATTTTTAGGGGTTTCATCTAGAACAATTTTAACGGGTACACGTTGTGCCAAACGCACCCATGTAAATGTAGGATTAACATTGGCAAGTAGGGTTGAACTACTAGAACGCTCACGATCTTCAATCCCACTGGCAATCCCTTGTACATGTCCACGAATTTTTTGTGAATCACCCATAAGCTGAATTGTCGCTTTATCACCTACATGAATATGATTGAGTTTGGTTTCCTCAAAATAACCCACCACATAAAGCTGCTCACGATCGACCAATGCCGCAACCGCGTCACCAATTTTGACATAATTACCAACACGTAAGCTAAAGTTGGATAATGTGCCATCTGCAGGTGCAATAACTTCTGAACGTTTTAAATTAAGCAATGCCAGATTCAATGCACTCTGCGAAACTTCGATTAATGCGTGTTCCTGCTTAATGGTCGCCTGCGCTTGCTCAATCGCTGCTGTCATTTGTGCATCTTCAGCTTTGGACTGATCACGTGTTGCATACATTTGATCTTGTTCCTGCTTAGAGATTGCACCGTCCATCAAGTTTGAGTAACGCGCTGCATTTTTTTCAGCGAGTTGTGTTGTCGCACGGGATTTCTCAAGATTGGCCTTTGCAGCAATCTCATTCGCCTCAGCCTGAGCAAGACCTGCTTTGGCTTTGGCTAGATCAGAACGAGCCTGCTCTACATCTAGTTGTTGACGTGCCACATCAATCCGAAATAAAGGCTGTCCTTTTTTTACTGTCTGGTTATCCTGTACCAGCACTTCAGTGACTAAACCAGATACATCCGAAGAAACCTGAATCACATCGCCACGGACTCGCCCATCACGTGTCCACGGTGCGGAGTTATAGTAATTCCACAAATGAACAATGACAAAAATCGCTAATATCGCAATGACCAGTGTAACCAGTGGACGGACAATTTTCCGTGCATCAAAAGAACTCATGTTGCTTACCTTAAATTTCGCCTTAAACTTTCGTTAAAACCTTTGTGACTCATGGCACATTCATTTTATTAACTACAGAGATATCACGTCTGAATCGTTAAAAATACCCAATGCACAATCATCAACATCAACACATATAGACTTAAATTAAAAATACCTGAAAATCCAATCCAGCCTGCCTCAATCAATCGATTGGTCGCCAAAGTCACAATTTTGAATAACACGTAGGCCAAAATTGCCTGAATTAGCAGTGTCGGGACATAAACGCCGTACAGATTCAATTCACCCATGTACTGCTCCGTTTAACACTTGCTTATCTGAATCATTTTTTTGTACATGGAAAATACTACTACGAATATTATTCATACCCATTTGAATCCGATGTCTCACTTCAATATCTGGCTCATTCAAGACCAATGTTTCAATATAATCAATTTGAGCAAGAACTTTAGCCTTTAGCACGCTATCCAGCACGATATTTTTTTCCTGATCGCGAAAACTGGCTTCGAGCAACTGTTGTAGATGTCTCAAGGCCTGTTTTAGTTCTGGCAGTGTTTTATTATTCTGGCTCAACTCGGCAATACGACTGAGATTAATCACAGCACTGGTTTCGATTAGCGCAAGATTCATGGCGTGCTTTAACTCGGCTGACTGTACCAGTTTACTATTTAATATCCCAATCCGATCTAACATACTGCGTAAATGAATACGAAAATTCACGCCATATGGAATGTAAAGCGCCTCTCTCAATGCCCGATAATGCAAACTCAAAATACGCCTTGCACTGGTTTCTGGAGACATAGACCGAATAAAATAAATGGCCAGAATCGAGATGATCGGCCCGATCACGCCTGCCATTGCCGTATCCATTAAAATAACAGCGTCCATCGCATAACGGTTTTGCAGATTTAAGCTCATAATAAAGTTAATTAGCATTGGGAGCGCCAGCATCATGAGCATGGGTGTTGGAAACATACTCGCCAGATAAATCACAAGTGGTGCAAGAACCAGTGCTAACTGCCAGAACTCATGTACCTGTGGCATGATGGTAAAAGCATAAAAAATAGTGAGTATGGCTGCATAAATCGACCCTCGGATAAACGTTTTCAATGCAGGAATCGGGTCATCTAACATGGAGAGAATACATGCACTTACCGCCGTTAGTTGTGCCATCATATAGCCAGCATGCCAACCTGTATAAATCCATATTAAAAATGAAGTCGCTGTCGCCAATGCCGCAGCAACAGAGCTACGTACTGCAATACCATGATCACGATGCAAACTTGGATATTGAGTTGTGATCGCAGCGATCGTGGTCGGAATACGTTTTTCCCCTCGCTGGATCAATTGCCATAATAATTTCACTGCCATGACATTTTGAATAAAATGACGAGTGTCCATTTTCAGAGCATCCATCATCACTATTTGTGCTGGTGTTGATAGACTAAATAGTTGCTCAAAATCTTGTTCAAATTCAGGTGGTAACTGATTTAATTGATCATCTTCAATATCCGTTTGCCCACGTAAAAATTGCAGTACATGCTCGTATAAAACCACTAAACTGCGTCGATATTCCAAATCAATCTGATCGAGTTGATAAATCCGTTCGGACATTGAGACCAGATTAGCGACGACCATAGTTTCCTGATGCAATAATTCCTGTATCGGTTTAGTCATACCGTGCAATTCACCGCTTTCATACGCCAGATGCACTGCAAGACCATGAATATCAGTTGTATCGCGGGCAATACTTCCCAAGAGCTGAGTATAACTTTGGCTATGTTTCTGATCGGTCATAATACTGGTGAATACATCACGGGTATCATCCAATGTTTTTTGCACACGTTGCTGAAGCTGTGCGCCTAAATGTGCAGGAAAAATTGTTGCAGAGACAACTGCACTACAAATCACAGCGATTGAAATTTCTAACACCCGACTTAAGGCCATGTCAAAAACACTGTGACTATCTATATTATAAATCGAACTACAGGCAATCATGACGGTGGTATAACCCGCCAACATAAAGACATAACTTCTTGGTGTACGATCTAACAATGAAATATATAAGCAAAAACCAACCCATATCGCCAGAATACATGTGAAGAGAATTGGCATGTCAATCAAACGTGGCGTAAAGAAAATAGCCAGAATCCCACCCAACACTGTGCCCGTAAGACGATACAGAGCTTTGGATGACACCATACCCGCATAAGGCTGTGCGATAATGATGACTGTCCCTGCTGCCCACATTGGATAAGTTAAGTCCAAAACAAATGCGGTATACAGAGCCAACATCATCGCGATAAAGGTTTTGACTGCAAAAATCAAATCCATTCGCGACGGTCTAAAGGCCAGTATCTGTTTAAATAACATGAAACGATCTCAAAACAAGGATTCCATAATGTTTAGTTTATACTCATGATCAATATGCGCATTGCACTTTTAAACAGCAATAGTCTAAAAGGGTTGCATGCTAAAAGCTTACAACTGCTAGCTAAAGATCATTTAAATAGTCAGATTATCGCTAAATACAGCGTCAAAAATTCAACTTTTACATATTTTTTGTCGTAAAAGCTAAATATGACATTTAGAGACCAATCATAGATGGGGTGAAAAAAGCACATTAGCAACTTTCTTCATTAGATATTTTATCTAAATAATTTTGACAAAAAAACTAAAAATAGTCAACAAAATATCTTATTATGATAATTAATCAAATTTTAAGCTTTATACTTTGTCGATTTTTAATAATTCAAAGAAGTAATGGCTCATGAAATTAGACTGCAAGGCGTGGCACAATTTGTTATAAAAGACGATTATGCACGTGTTTCTGATGGTTCTTTAGCAAAGTAGGTAATCATGGCGCTTTCAAGCTTTGGCAAAATTTTAACGGTTCTGGATTTATTTTCGGTATCACGGCCTGTGATTAACGTCGATCATATCTGTGATGAATTGGGTTTATCTAAACCCACAAGTTACCGTTATTTAAAAGAACTGGTTTCTGCTGATATTTTACAGCGCATCAGTGGTACTTCAGGTGATTACACACTGGGTTCAAAAATTGCAGTATTGGACTATATTTCACGTACCACAGATCCTCTGGTACAAATTAGTAGCCCTTTTATGCAGGAAATTGCTGAACGTATCGAATTGTGTTGTTTGCTGACACATTTGAATCGTGATTATTGTATTGATATTCATCATGAAGTTTTCCGCAACACCGATCTACTTTCCTATGGGCGAGGCTGTCCACGTCCTGTTTATATGGGTTCATCACCTAAAGTGATTATTGCTCAACTGCCTAAACGCCAGATTCAAGATTATTATTATCGTTTTGCAACACAACTGGCTGAGGTTGGCTTTGCGCAGGATGAAGAAAGTTTTCTTACACGCATGAAGAAAATCAAAAAGCAGGGTTACTACTTATCTCACGGCGAACTTGATCCCAATGTTTCAGGCTTATCTGTGCCGATTAAGCTGTCCACCAATAAAGAATCACCTTTAGCACTCACTATTGTGGCTTCAAAAAATCGTTTTGAATTTATTAATATCGACAAGCTTATTGAAATTTTGAAAAGCAATGCAGCACAAATTGAGCATAGATTTTTAACACTTTCTCAAAATGAGAAAGTATAAGGCTAAATAGCAACTTTAACGGAATATGACAATTGATCTAATTTTTATTAGATATACCATTTGAAAAATTATTCATATTCTCATATAATGAAACTACTCTTCAATATCGCTTAATTTTTCCATGAAATTAAGTCATTTTCATTTGAAGATACTCCTCCTCAGAGTAAAAAGCTCATGTTGATTTCATGGGCTTTTTTTCTTGTTACATAACACCCTCTTGAACATCTTATTTTTGCTTTTTAGACTGAAGCTAATGTAGATTGACTCTAAGCCATACAACAATAAAGATCACATGAATTTCTGGCATCTTTTTCAACAATTACGCCCTTTTGTACGACCATATCGGCTATTGGTCATCGCCACACTCATTTTAACGTTGATTGGCGCACTTACGGCTCAGGTCAATGCGCTCACTCTGCAATATGCAGTTGATCGGATTAATGCGTTGGTCGAAGCAGGAAAAGGACTCAACGAAGGCTGGATTATTTTAGCTACGATTTCAGCGATCTTACTGGGTAAAGAAATCCTCAATGCCTTAGTTCAATTTGGACAAAAATATTACGGTGAAAAACTGCGTATTTATGTTTCGCAAGATTTGGCACAAGGCATTATTGAGAAGTTTCTGACTTATCGTCTGACTTTTTTTAATCAGGAAAAAAATCAGGCAGGCAAATTGCAAACCCGTATTGATCGGGGGATTGGCTCGCTGACTCGTCTGGTACAAATTTTCTTTATTGATATTTTACCGCTATTTACCAGTGCGATTATTGCTTTGGGACTTATGTTCTACGCCAATTTCTGGATTGGTCTAGTCGCATTAATGATTGTTCCAATTTATTTTTGGTTAACCTTTAAACAAGCACAAAAACTGGGGGGATGGCGACGTCGTTTACGTGATGGTCGTGAAAAAAAGAGTCAGGGTATTTTAGGCATTATCCAGTCGATTACCGTAATTAAATCGTTTAATCGTGAAGAAATAGAAGCCGAAAAGCAACTTAAGCTACAGCGCGATCTGACTGACAATCAAATGCATACCCGTCAGACCAGTTTTATTTTTGATGGCGTCAAAACTTTTCTTGAACAGATTGGCATTGTGCTGATTATTATCCTGACTTCTTATTTTGTTCTGGCAGGACAAATGAGTATTGGAATGATCATGTACCATATTTTGTTGTTCAATAATGTTTCTGCCCCCATTCGTTCGCTGCATCGAATTTATGATGAAGTCAATGATGCCATGATTTATTCAGAAAGTTTCTTTCAAATTTTAAATGCCGATGACGAAATTGAAGATAGTGGTCATCTCAAACCTACCATTCACGGACAATTTGAACTTAAACATGTCAATTTTAGTTATGAAAATGGACATCAGGCATTAAAAAATATCAATATGGTGATACAGCCAAATAAAATTACGGCGTTAGTCGGACTATCGGGTGCGGGAAAATCTACGTTAATTAGTTTACTCGATAAATTTTATCTGCCTGAATCTGGCGAAATACTACTAGATGGAGTCAATCTCAATCAGATCGATACGCACTATTTACGTGATCATATTGGCCTAGTACTGCAAAAAAATCATATTTTTCAGGGTTCCATTCTGGACAATATCCGCTATGGAAAAATGGATGCCAGTCTGGATGAAGTCATTGTTGCAGCAAAAAAAGCATCTATTCATGATCAAATTAGTCATTTGGCACAAGGTTATGATACCGATGCACTGATGCTTTCAGGTGGACAACAACAACGTATCGCACTGGCTCGTATGTTTTTAAAAGACCCACCAATTATTTTTCTGGATGAACCGACTGCAAGTCTGGATGCCATTGCCACTGAGCAAATTAAGCAAAGTCTGGATGAAATCAAACAAGGTCGTACCGTGATTATGATTTCACATAGCTTGTCACAAATTATCGATGCCGATTATATGTATGTAATGCAGGATGGTGAAATTGTGGAACATGGTGAACACGAACAGTTGTATTTGCAAACTGGGGTGTATAAAGATATCTTTGATGCCATGGCGAAAAGTTTAAATATCGACAAAATTGCCAAAACTCTTGAAGACGAAGAAACCCATAGTTAAAACTATGGTAAAACGATTTAAAGCAAAAACTGTCTAAAGGTTAAATTGATACGGGGCTGCAAAATTTTTTGTGACTTCATAATCGCATGTTGCCAGTGCTGTTGGGTGACACCCCGCATGACGATGAGCTGACCAGATTGCAGCAGCATTTCAATTTTTTCTTTGGTATCTATATGCCGAAAACAAAATTTTCGAGTCGCTCCCAAACTCAAAGAGGCAATTGTGGTTTTTTCAGCCAGAGACATATCTCCATCGCTATGCCACGCCATTCCTTGTGTACCTTCTTCATATAAATTGGCCAAACAAGAATTAAACTGCTCTCCAAGCAAATGCTCAATATCGTGCTTTAATGTAAATAACTGATCATCCCACGGCAATGAGTCGCGCATGACACCCGAATAGGCATAGCGATAATGTGCATCGCCATACCACGCGACCTTACGTGGCGTAATAAAATGTTTTCCATAAAGTTTGGCTTCATCATGCCGCCAAGGCAAATGTTCAAGCAAATAATGAAAGTAAAACTCAACCTGTTCAGGGTTGAGGAATAGACCATAATCCTGCACTTCCCCCTCATAGGGCAGCAAATTTATTTGTGGTTCTGGAGCAAATAAATCAAGTGTCATAAAGCCTGCTCCTGCTTCGCCATTTCCCACGACAAAAGTGCCAGTTTACGTGCTTTTGTCCAGTGATACTCACCAATCATACCTGTAGATCGAATCACACGATGACACGGAATCAGATAAGCTATCGGATTTTGTGCGACGGCACTGGCAACTGCACGAACTGCTTTAGGATGACCAATTTTTTCTGCAACCTGCTGATAACTAAGTAATTGACCTTCTGGAATAGTTAAAAGCGCTTCCCAGACTTTGAGCTGAAAAGATGTGCCTTGTAAACGTAATGGAATTTTTTGCTGTAAATTAAACTTAAAATCATGCTGAAACCAGCCAACAACCTGCTGATGCAGTTGAGTGGATTGCTGCTGAAATTCAGCTAAAGTAAAACGCTGTTGCAATTGCTCAAGCGCGATCAAATCCGAAGATGAGTCTGATAAAAATTGAATGGAGCATATGCCTTTATCGGTACTGGCAATAAAAATGTCGCCAAAAGGCGTTTTTTCGCAGGAATAATCAATCAACAGCGACTCACCCTGCTGCTTGTATTCTCCAGGTGTCATTCCTTCAATGTGTACAAATAAATCATGCAAACGTCCAGTTCCAGACAGGCCTGTTTCAAGTGCAGTATCTAAAATACTATAGCGATGACTCAATAAAGCTTTGGCTCGTTGCAAACTCAAGTATTGCACAAACTTTTTTGGGCTTATACCCACCCATTGCTGAAACTGACGCTGTGCATAACTCGGACTTAAACCTACAGTTGCAGCCATTTGCTCAAGACTTGGCTGATCATCAAAATGCTGGTAAGCATATTCAATCATACTCGCGATCACAGCAAACTGACTGGAAGATAAGTTTTTCATCGTCAAAAACTCCTATATTCAGTTTTACTGTAAATCAAAGCTTAGACCCTGACGACCCGATTCTTGCACTCAATAAAAAGCCCTTCATCAGAAAGGCTTTAGAGACTTAAGGCTGTTTAAGATACGGCCATGCCGCTTTTAAATAAATAAACATCGACCATAAGGTTAAAATAACAGCTGTATATAATAATGCATAGGCCAGTAATTCAAGTGGTTGCCAGTTAAGTAAAAAGACACTGATCGCAATCATTTGAAATGCCGTTTTATATTTACCTACAGTAGACACAGCAACATTGGTTCTTGCTCCCAATTCGGCCATCCACTCACGCAATGCAGACACGGTAATTTCACGCGAAATGATCACAATCGCGGCAAAAGCCATTGCAATAGTCGGTTGCCATTGCACCAATACAATCAAAGCTGCTGCCACCATTAACTTATCTGCAACTGGATCTAAAAAGCGCCCAAAAGCCGAACTTTGATTCAATGCGCGAGCCAGATAACCATCAAACCAATCGGTAATTGCAGCTAGCACAAAGATTGCAGTCAAAATCAGATGCCTAAAAAAGCTTCCCTCGTGCTCATTTATTCCAATCGCAGGTGGCCAGTAAGCAATTAATAAAAACACTGGAATAAGCGCAATTCGCGCAAGAGTTAAGATATTTGGGATATTCAGGATGCGTCCTGTTGTCATAGACATCGCCAGTTTATTCCCCTCATTGCCGCCATTCGGCGTATGCAACATTTAAAAAAAGGCAAGATATTTTCTACACCCAACTTTATACGAAATACCCAATAGTGTCGACTAGGCAAATACAGTAACTGTCTGACGGCAAATCGCCATCAATTGATCTTGTTCATTCCAGACATAGGCATGTTCGGTTGAATAACCATGCTCGGCATATTCAGTGACGACTTTATATTTAAACCAGTCATGTAGTTGCTCTTTTAAAGAATGAATAAATGTTATATGCCAAGTCAATGAGCTCGCTGGTGCAAGTGTTTTAAACATGCTGAGTACACCGGGTGGCCAGATATCAGTCAAAGTTACAAAATCTGCCAGAGTCATTTTACGATTCGCTTCCTGCTCTGGGGCAAATCTGGCCCATCCACCAAAGTCTGGCGTTGAACTCCCCATCATAGGATATTTTCCTTCTGCCCAGCGTAGTTCAAAATGTTGATAACATTCTGGCATCATTTTAGCAAAAGGTAATGGTGCTAATTGCTCAGGTTGTGGATAAGCAGGGATCATAGGTTCCTGACGGACATGAATACTCGACTCTCGATCTGTACCAAAACTTGCGATCAAAATACTTTGTACTGCATTTTCCTGCCATAACCGTACTTCAATTGTGGTCACTGACTTGCCTTGACGTAAAATTTCAGCCGATAAACGTGCTTTCCCCGACTGTACTGGCCCGACAAAAGTAATACTACAACTCAATAAACGCTTGGTTTCATCCTGAATGGTACACAATGCTTTATGCATTAAAACCCCTGCGGCCAGACCACCAAAAATTGTGCGGCCCTGTAACCATCCATCAGGTAAATCAATCCATTCCTGTTGTTCAATTTCATGAAATAACGTTGCGAGTGACATGTTATTTTTCCAGTTTATTGATCTTTCACATATTGTGATGCTTTTTTATAGATGTAAATGATCATTGACGCATGAGTCATTGAATATTTTGGTCACTCTTTGGCGGTACTGTCATTCCCACAAAAGAGATCAAATATTATTCGTGCAGAATTTTATAGATGGTTCGCGCCATTGCTGGACCAAGTCCGGGAACTAAAGTCAGCTCTTTTTCCGAGGCTTTAAGTACGCCTTGAATTCCACCAAAGTGTGTCAGTAAATCGCGGCGACGTTTTGGCCCAAGCCCGGGAATCGCTTCTAACACTGAACCTGCACGGCGTTTATCACGTTTAGCACGGTGTTTGGTAATCGCAAAACGATGTGCTTCATCACGCACCTGTTGAATCAAATGCAATGCTTTATGATCTTCTGGTAATTGAATTTTGGTGCCATCGGTAAAATGCAGCGTTTCAAGTCCCGGTTTACGTCCTTCGCCTTTAGATACACCCACCATAAAGGCATCCAGTTGCAAATCTTGCATCACCTCCATCGCCATATGCAGTTGTCCTTTACCACCATCAATCAAGAGTAAATCAGGCAACAAATGCTTTTTATATCGGCGTGTTAAGGCTTGGCGCATAGCAGCGTAATCATCGCCACCCGTAATATCCTGAATCGCAAACTGACGATAATCACGCTTACGTGCGCCGCCCTGATCGAAGACCACACACGATGCAATCGGTGCTTCGCCCATGGTATGACTGATGTCAAAGCATTCAATCCGATCAATCGGTCGTCCCACCACTTGTTCTAATTGGTGAAAACGTTCATTCAATTCTAGGTGATTACTCAGTTGACCTTTGATCGCATGCTGCACGTTCATCTGAGCAAGCTCTAACCACTCAGCACGAGTTTCACGTACCTTATGTTTAATCTGTACTTTTTTCTCAAATTCGGTATGTAGCGCTTGTTCCAACTCTTTGCTGTCAGGCAATGCGACATTAATGATTAACTCACTTGGAACTTCATCTGCCACCTGAAAATAAAAGTTAGCCATAAAGTCACTCAGCATTTGCCCTAAATCATCACTGAGCATATCTGGAAAGTAACTTTTGCCACCCAACATGCGACCATTGCGCACATGCATAATCTGCACACAAGTCACTCCTGCTTGATGCGCAATCGCCAAAATATCTGCTTCACCTTTTACTTTAAACACTGCTTGCTGCGCTTGAACTTCACGTAACAATGCCAAACGATCACGATAAAAGACCGCTTTTTCAAATTCAAGCTGTTCTGCCGCCTGCTCCATTTTCGCAATCAGTTCCTGATTGAGTTCTCTGGTATCGCCCTGTAGAAAACGGATGGAGTTATCCACATCTTCCTTATAATCCTGTGGAGAAATCAAACCCACACAAGGCGCCGTACAGCGTTTGATTTGATATTGCAGGCAAGGACGTTTGCGTTGCGAAAAAAAACTATTTTCACACTGACGTACATTAAATAATTTTTGCAGCACCAATAAAGTATCTCGGGCATTGTAAGCGCTTGGATAAGGCCCAAAAAACTTCCCGACCTGATGCTTTCCCTTGCCCCGTCCACTGGCAATACGTGGATAAGGTTTATCTGCCGAAACAAAAATGTACACATAGGATTTATCATCCCGCAGCATGATATTGTACGGTGGACGATGCAGCTTGATCAGGTTTTGTTCTAGTAATAAAGCTTCTGTTTCTGAACGTGTGACCAATGTTTCGATATCATAGATACGTGCAACCAATGCCTGAGTTTTAGGGTGATCAATGGTTTTAACAAAATAACTCGACACCCGATTTTTTAGATTCTTGGCTTTGCCTACATATAATAGTTCACCCTCTTTACCTAGCATTTTATAAACGCCGGGTAATTGGGTCATATGAGCAAGAATTTTTTCAATATGTGGGCGGGCGTTTGAATTCACTGTATCTTGGCTTTCCTTTGGCTACATCAGTGTATGTTGTGCTCAAACATTCTCTTTTCAAGCATTTATATTATTGTTTGCAGGAAAGAAACATTTTCACTCCCAAAAGCCACCTATTTAATTAGCTTGATGATCAAGCTGTAATACTTTAATAAATTTCTGCTTATCTTTAGGCGAAATCAACACAGATTTGTTTTTTCCATCTTTTTGATAATCGATCTTGAGTCGATCCAGTGATAATGCAGGAGACGATAAAGGATTATTGCTTGGCGTAATATTCTGGATTTGGTTTCGTAGAATTTTCCATTTCAAAAACATACTATGAATGATCAGATAATCTTGAGTCACAACATAACGTGTATTCACAACAGGCCACCACATCATCACAATTACCAACGCATACACGATGCCGTGTTCTGGGTATTCTTCCAATGTTCCCCTGAGCTGCATACTCCAAAGCATTTGCAATAAAATTCCTGTTGCTGCAATGATGAAACCCAATATCCACCAGTCTTTTTTAGAGCGAAAGGTCTGCATGCTCAACTCCCCAATCAATATCAATTAATTTTAAAATTTTACTTCATTTGTAGATCTAGCTTTATCTTCTCATGAACATATTGCAAGGGTAAAGAATATACAAAATCATTGATCATGCTCTGTTCAAAACATTTACTTTATACTTAGAAAAAATGCCCTTTCGGGCATTTTATTACATTGGCTTTTGGAAAAATTCGATAATTTGTGACATATAAGGTCGAATAAAGATCAGGAAAAAAATTCCGAGCATCAAAAACCATTTCAGGAAATAGTATAATTTACGGTTTTGAGCCTTTAAAGCCTTGGCTTTTAAGCGAAGTTGATAAACATAACCAAATGCTTTATTTAAACCGCCCGTTTGGTCACCTGTTTCATTGGGTGAGCTAGCAGCCGTCATGACATTTTTACCAAACCAGTGATTGAACTTTTCCATCAATCGGGTTTTCAGTGGACGTTCAACATCTGCAAAGAAAATAATCCTGTTTTCATCTGTACCATTTTCAGCATAGTGGATATAGGTTTCATCAAATACGACACTTTCGCCATCGCGCCATGAATAAATTTGCCCATCGACATCAATAAAGCAACGATCATCATTAGGCGTGATCAAACCCAAATGATAACGTAATGACCCTGCATAAGGATCACGATGCCGCACCAAACGACTATGTGGTGCAAGTTCAGTAAACATGGCAGCCTTAATCGTAGGTAAAGTTTTCAATAAAGCCGTTGTTTTCGGACAAAGTTCAGCAGCAGAAGGATGCGCCGAGTCATACCATTTTAAATAAAAGCGTTTCCAACCAGTTTTAAAAAATGAATTAAAACCCAAGTCATTATAAGTACTTGAAGCTTTTATCCCACCTTGTGCATACAAAGCTTTTGCTTCATCGCGAATCATTTCCCAGTTATCATCTAGCACTTTTAAATCTTTAAAATACTGGGTATCGATATAAGGTTGATTCGGGACTTTTGAAAAGATGTACATCAAAAAATTAATTGGGGCCAATATAGTTGAATGATCAAAAAATTGACGATAGAACGAATGACGTACTTTTCCACGATTCTGGATATACAAGGCAGAAATCACAAATATCGCTAATATGATCCACTTAATCATACTATTACTCTTTTCAAAATATGGCAGACTTGGGAGAGGCCCTAAATGCTAGGCTTTGGTCTGCTCAGGTTCAATTTTAATGGCGAAAGATTCTAGCAAAAGTAGAACTCAAAACGCTACCCTTGCTGCTTTCTGGCATTTTTTTATAAGTTTATTGCAATAATAATTTAAATGAGTTGACCTTTTTGACAGAATGGTTACAAAAATAGGGCTACTTTTTTTGAGTTGAATCTATTATAAAAACCACAGATATAACGAAAAAACTTGAATTGAAACAGGAAGTTCATTATCTACCATTATACTTATGGAACGTCATTTCTAAAAACTCGCAATAACAGGTAACAAAAATAGATGACCCTTGCGTCACGGCTTGATACAACTTGTTATGCTGTTTTTGGATATAGTTATCGTAAGATTAGCGGAGCATAACTGTGTGCAGCAAATGCATACACGCTTCATCACATCAACGTAGAAGTCCTCCAAAATAAAGGAGATCAGGCATGATCCACGCTGGCAATGCCATTACCGTCCAAATGCTTTCGGACGGAATTGCAGAATTCCGCTTTGACTTACAAGGTGAGTCAGTCAACAAATTTAACCGAGCAACTATTGAAGATTTTCAAGCAGCGATTGCAGCGGTTAAAGCCAATCCTGAAATTAAAGGCTTAATCGTCACTTCAGGCAAATCGACATTTATTGTCGGTGCAGACATTACCGAATTTGGACAAAACTTTGCTCAGGGTGAAAAAGCCATTGTTGATTGGGCTTTGCCCGTTCATGAAATTTTCAATAGCTTTGAAGATTTAGATATTCCTAAAGTCGCTGCCATTAATGGTATGGCTTTGGGCGGTGGTTTTGAAATGTGTCTGGTCTGCGACTACCGTGTCATGTCAGAACAAGCACAAGTAGGCTTACCAGAAATCAAGCTAGGAATTTTCCCAGGCTTTGGTGGTACGGTTCGTTTAAGCCGTGTTATTGGTATCGACAATGCCATTGAATGGATTGCGATGGCTGTACCGAAGAAACCTGCTGCTGCACTAAAAGATGGCGCAGTAGATGCTGTAGTTACAGCAGATAAATTGCAAGAAGCTGCGATTGACTTGGTGAAACAAGCACTTGCAGGTCGTTTAGACTGGAAAGCAAAACGTCAGGAAAAACTTGAACCTGTAAAACTGAATCCACTCGAACAAATGATGGCGTTCAATTCAGCTAAAGGTGCTGTGCTGGCTAAAGCGAATCCTGCGCAATATCCTGCTCCTAAACTTATGCTTGATTCATTACAAGCAGGTGCAAGTCTTGGGCGTGATGATGCACTTAAAGCTGAAGCTGAAGGATTTGCCAAAGCAGCAGTTACTCCTCAAGCAGGTGCTTTGATTGGTCTATTCATTAATGATCAGATCGTGAAAAAAGCGTCTAAACAACATGAAAAAGGTGCCCATCCTGTGAATCAGGCAGCCGTTTTGGGTGCTGGGATTATGGGCGGTGGTATTGCGTATCAGGCAGCAAGCAAAGGTACACCAATTATCATGAAAGATATTGGTAATCCACAACTTGCACTGGGTATGAAAGAAGCCAATGGTTTATTAACCAAACAAGTTGAACGCAAAAAATTAACCCCTGCTAAAATGGGTGAAACTCTGGCGCGTATCCGCCCATCTTTAAGCTATGATGAGTTTAAAGAAGTCGATATCGTCATTGAAGCAGTAACTGAGAATCCTAAAATCAAGGAAGCTGTTCTTGCTGATACAGAGTCAAAAGTACGTGATAACACGATTATTGCTTCAAATACTTCAACCATTTCGATCACTCGTTTGGCTAAAGCATTAAAACGTCCTGAAAACTTTGTCGGCATGCACTTCTTTAACCCAGTACATATGATGCCACTGGTTGAAGTCATTCGTGGTGAACAGACCTCTGAAGAAGCTGTGGCAACGACTGTCGTTCTGGCTCAGAAAATGGGTAAAACCCCTATCGTAGTCAATGACTGCCCAGGCTTCCTTGTAAACCGTGTGTTATTCCCTTACTTTGGTGCGTTTGATCTCTTACTTAAAGATGGTGCTGACTTCCAGCAAATCGATAAAGTCATGGAGAAATTTGGCTGGCCAATGGGTCCTGCATACTTAATCGATGTTGTTGGTATCGATACAGGTGTACATGGCGCAGAAGTCATGGCTGAAGGCTTCCCTGATCGCATGAAACCTGATTATAAGGGTGCGATTGAAGTCATGTATGAAAACAAACGTCTTGGTCAAAAAAATGACGTTGGTTTCTACAAGTACGAATTAGATCGTAAAGGCAAAAAAGCAAAAACGGTTGATCCAGTTGCTTATGAACTTGTTGCATCTATGGCAACGAGTGAAAAACGTGAGTTTGATGCACAAGAAATCATCGACCGCATGATGCTTGCATTGTGCAATGAAACCGTTCGCTGCCTTGAAGACAATATTGTTGCAACACCAAGTGAAGCAGATATGGCGATGATTATGGGTATTGGTTTCCCTCCATTCCGTGGTGGTCCATGCCGTTACATCGATCAGACAGGTGTTGCTGAATACGTTGCGCTTTGCGACAAATATGCACACTTAGGTAAAGCTTATGAAGCGCCACAAATGTTGCGTGACATGGCTGCTAACAACAAAAAATTCTACGGTTAAGGAGCGACGTGAATGGCTACTTTAAATCCACGTGACGTTGTGATTGTTGATGGCGTTCGTTCTGCCATGGGCAAATCACGTAACGGTATGTTCCGCAATGTACGTGCCGACAGTTTATCTGCTGAATTAGTACGTGCCCTTGTTGCTCGTAACCAGTTTGATACCAATGAAGTTGAAGATGTACTTTGGGGCTGTGTAAACCAGACTTTAGAGCAAGGTATGAACATTGCTCGTAATATTGGTTTATTGGCTGATATCCCTAAAACGGCTGGTGGTCAAACGATCAACCGTCTTTGTGGTTCATCTATGCAGGCAATCCACACTGCGGCTGCACAAATTGCAACCAATCAAGGTGATGTGTTCATCATTGGTGGTGTAGAGCACATGGGTCACGTTGGGATGATGCACGGCATCGACCTTAACCCTGAAGCATCTAAACACTATGCCAAAGCATCAAACATGATGGGCTTAACTGCTGAAATGTTAGGTCGCATGAATGGTATCTCTCGTGAAGAACAAGATGCATTTGGTGTTGAATCTCACCGTCGTGCATGGGCTGCAACACAAGAAGGTCGTTTTAAAAACGAAATCGTAGGTGTTGAAGGTCACGATGCCATTGGCTTCAAAATCCTATGTGATATTGATGAAGTGATTCGTCCAGATGCAAATCTTGAAGCGTTTAAAGCATTGAAACCTGTATTTGATCCTAAAGGCGGATCAGTTACAGCTGCGACGTCTTCTGCACTTTCTGATGGCGCATCTGCAATGCTACTCATGTCTGCTCAACGTGCGCAAGACTTAGGTTTAAAACCACGTGCCGTCATTCGTTCAATGGCAATTGCAGGTTGTGATGCTGCAATCATGGGTTATGGTCCTGTACCAGCAACTCAAAAAGCACTTAAACGTGCTGGTTTAAGCATGGCAGACATCCAAACCATCGAGTTAAACGAAGCATTTGCTGCTCAAGGCTTATCAGTCATGAAAGGTTTAGGCGTGTATGACAAGCAAGACATCATCAACTTAAATGGTGGTGCAATTGCACTTGGTCATCCGTTAGGCTGTTCTGGTGCTCGTATCACAACAACTTTGTTGAATGTGATGGAGCAACAAGATACACAAATCGGTCTTGCGACAATGTGTATTGGTCTTGGTCAAGGTATCGCGACAATTATTGAACGTGTTTAATCGACACTAAGATAAAATAAAAATCCCCGCACATTGCGGGGATTTTTTATAACTAAGATAAGATTTTTAACGCGGAAACCAAGGGTTTTGCGGAGGATTCAATCCATCTTTAATTTGTTGCTGCAATCTCAAAATATCCTCTAAATTCACCTTCATCGTACCATCACGAAATGCATCGACATTATTTCGGTTGATATTTAAAGGTGCAAGCATATTAAAGATACCACTGGCTGGATCTGATGACTGCAATCCCGATGTAATCGATAAAATATATTGCTGCAAAAATGGAGAAAGTTGACTCATATCAGGTGAAGTTGAAGGTTGATAATCAATCGCGATATAAGGGTTCTGATTAACTTTAGGATTTTGTATCTCATTTTGGATTTTATCAATATGATGTCTAAGCGCCTGACGTACTGCTTTATCTTCTTGAAAAGGAACAATACCAGCTTCTTCTCGCAACTCCGATTCCGCCATGACGTGAATACTGGGTAAGGAAGTCACCTCTTTTGCCTGAACAATGGGCATCGCTAATAAAGCGAATACATAAATCAAGACTGAGGGTTTTAGAATATTCATTGCTTGCTCCAAACATCATTCACCCTTTAAAAAGGGTAAATTAAATAAAAGCATCATTAAATAGGCTACACCAAAGTCACATTTGACTCATCAGAACCCAGATAAACGGTAAAGTCATTTAATGACTCATGATAAACCTACAAATAATATTACCGCCAATGTTGAGTTCATTCGTGTGATTCAAGGCAGAGATTTTCCATTTGACTAAAAGTTTGTATTTAACGCTTCTTTTCATCTTCACCATAAATCGCAGATGCTGCATTTTCGGCACTTAAATCCTGAAGTGTGTATTGCTCATGATGCAACATATTTAAATAATACAAATATTGCCCTGCTTCGTGTGCCTTGCCATTTGCCAGTAAAAGCTGTGCATACTTATGTAAATTATAAGGCGACGCGCGATTTTCTACCATTTGACCCAGTTGAATCAGTTCCTCATCACTCAATTGCATAGTGGGATTCATTTGCAGCCAAAGCATACGATCTTTAAATTGTGTCAGCACATAAATATCGGTACTTCCCCACACGGTTTGTGTAGGCTGTTCACCACGAAAAGCCAAGCCATTATTGAGTTTATACACCGTATAATCACGCCAAATCAGCAGCATCAAAATACTACCGACAACAACAACACCCTTCACTACATACTTGGACAAAATTGATGCTTTAAGTTCAGGAGATTGTGATTGTACGAAGCCAAGTAAGAAACCCAAAGGAAATAAAAAATAGGCGTACCGCAACGGAAACTCGAGTAAGGCATGAATTAAAATGGCACTCACCATAAGTAGAGCAACAACAGACTCCAAGCTTTTTGCTTTGTGATTCAGCCATAAAATCCAGCACGTCATATAACCAATGATCAATAGACCAAGCGGTAAACCATTCCAGACGATAATATCTAGCAAAATATTATGTCCACTGGTCACCCATTCATGCGATGGATGTAAATTAAACACCGTAAGCTGTGCCAGACTGGTTTGCCCCCAGCCAGAACCACTTAAGGGATGCTGCTGAATTGCCAATAACATTTGCGTCCAAATATCAAAACGCAAATAGCCCGAAGTTGCTCGTTCGGCAACTGAACTCGCCTCAACCACTTTTTCTGCACCTAGAGATGCAATAAAACTAGATAAACTTGGTAGCAAGGAGATCATGGCAATAAAGCCGATCACCCAAAGTAGCATATAAGGTATACGTAAACGCACTGGGTATTTATAGGTTTTATACGACCAGTAAACCATAAAGAATAAGCACACCACCCAAGCGGTGCGTGATTGGCTTAAAGCGATTGCAAATAAAATAGCAACTGATGCTGAAATTAATAATAATTTTCTGAGTTTGTTTTGTTCAAATAAATACAAACATGCCATCAGCCCCATAACCAGAAAGGTCGACATATTGTTCGGTTGGGCAAAATTAGCAAATGGGCGATTGCCTGCTCGAAGTTCCATTACCCCATAAATATGTTGATCCAGATTCAGCCATTGCAA
Source organism: Acinetobacter guerrae (assembly GCF_009372255.1). Taxonomy (GTDB): domain Bacteria; phylum Pseudomonadota; class Gammaproteobacteria; order Pseudomonadales; family Moraxellaceae; genus Acinetobacter; species Acinetobacter guerrae. Next base: position 338,451 of record NZ_LXGN01000056.1, on the reverse strand, counting down.
TACCGCTATCACACTGGAAATAACACTGCTTATCATTAGAACATAGCAAATACGAGTAAAAAGCTTTTTTCGATCACTTTGTATAGCAAGGTTATAACTTGCTAATGTCACCCACCAGAAACCTAGTAAATAAAAGCTAAATAACAGAGCGCTACTTAGATCTAAAACTAGCCCACACATCCATTGAATTAATGGAATAAGGGTACTTGCTAAAGCGATCCATTGAATTCTAGGAACTTTAAAGTTTTGATCACACAGTCCCGCCAATAAGCTCAGCACGGCTGCAAAACTCAGCATTTCACTGGAAAATGTCAGCCATGGAAAAGCATGATCGGGAGATAGCCATGCAAGGCTAATGAGGATAGACGCTAAAAGCAGGAAAAAAGCGCGCATAGGTATAGTGCGAAAAATGGGGTGTGGGGATTATACACGGATTTTTCTGATGAATGATGAGAGGAAAATCCTCTCTTACTTCCATGGCCTTAAATCGACAATTTTAACCACTTGGCCTTTTTCTTTATTCATTAAAACGACCATATCGACTGTGTTAGCTTTTAGTGGAACCCAACTATCTGCTTCAGGATATTGCTTTAAGATTTTATCTGTATCCTGTTTAGCGTTAAATTGATTTAGTTCATTTAAACTTTGGGCACGTTGTTGTATCTGTTGTTTTACTTCGCTAAGAGCCACATAACGCTCAGGTTTTTGCGCTAAAGAAACCCCACCCAGTGCTTCTGCGAACATATCATCATTACGGGTTTTAATATCTTGAGCAAATGCAGTCGCTACATATTGTGGTTTAAACCAAGAAGGGTGTCGGTATTCAGGTTTCGCACGTTGGATATTTTGATCAATAATTTCATTATTACGCACCAACTCAAAACGATCAACGTTATACACCAACCATGCAGGGCGACCTTGACCAATACTATAAACCCCATAACATAATGCAGAAATTTGGATTAAGATAATAATACTTAGATCGAATTTAAGGGTCTTTTTCCCTTCTTTATAAACAATAAAACCAAGAACTGGTCCGACAATTACATCAATTGCCAGCATCATTAAAAAGATGTGAGTCACGCCCACAGCTTTAGCTAATGGAGATGGATACCAACAGAAAAATACCCACATTAAAATAATGACAGCTAATGACAAAGATAAGCCTAAATGCCCTAAAAAGAACTTTTGTCTCTTAGATAAACGATCGTTCATGGTTTAGATCCACTTTTATTTTGCCATTCAAAGGCCAAAGATTGATTAACTTGATATAACGACTCAACACTATATTTTTGACCATGCAGTTTTTCTAAAATTAATAGATGTTTTCTTGCAAGTTCAGATTGATGATTAAGTGCTAAAGCCTGTGCATAACGATACAAAGCGGCTGAAGTTGAATAACGATAAGCTACTTTTCTCATCCAATCCAACTGATCAAGGGTCATATTTTCCTTAGGTGGCGTACGAATAAATCTTATTTGCTCTCTTAATTGCGTCAGTAAAATCACATCTGGTGCATCATGCTCTGCATGTAAAGTACCGATATTAAGTGCCTCGAATCGAACCAACTGCACATCTTTCTCTATGATTTGATATTCAACAAAGATCCAAATATATAAAACAACGAAAATAGCCCATAAACTTGCTACCACTGTTCTTGGAATTTCAATTATCTTTATCGTTTTATCTTGAGCTTGTACTAAACCTAGTAAAAAGCCTACAGGCAATAGAAAAAAGGCATAATCTAATGGATATTCAAGCATGGCATGTACCAATACCGCCCCAATCATTGAAAGCGCAATAAAAGGCTCAATTGATATTGCCAATTGACTTAAACGATATAACCACCATGTAAAAAAACCAATAATTATAAGCCCCAATGGAATACCATTCCAGATCAGTAAATCCAAAAGAATATTGTGACTATGTTCAGTCCACTCAGTGGTTGGATAATCCAGATAAACCGAAAGTTGAGCAACACTCACTTGATTCCAGCCATATCCCCATAAGGGTTGCTCTTTGATTGCTAATAACATTTGATGCCACATTGGGATTCTTAAATAACCCGAACTTGCCCGTGTGACTGCATCTACTGTATTGGTAACACCTAAAGAATCAGAAATATAGGGAACTGTAAAAATAAAAAAGAGGAATATTCCTACAAAATAAAAAACTGAATATTTAGATAATCGAGTCTGAAAATATCGAGTTTTCCAAAACCACCAAATTAAAAAAGCAAGTGTAAACGCCCATGCTGTACGAGATTGAGTGAGCGTAATTCCAAATAAAATGAAGATTGTAAGTAATACTCCACAAAACTGATTAATATATTTTTTTTCGTATAGATATAAACATGCCATTAGCCCTATACACAGAAAAGTCGCACAATTATTGGGTTGACCAAAATTTGCAAAGGGGCGACCGTTAGGCGGTAAATCTGCCATCCAGATTCCACCATTTGTTAATAGCAGCCATTGCTTTAGAATAATATAAAGTGAAACAACTGAACTAAAAATAAAGATATTTGAAATAAAATATAGATACGGCGCTATACCATCTTTTCTTCCTAAATTTAGAGCTACTATATAACCTAAACCAAATGACGCTATATAAATAAAAGCAATAAAACCATCGCCTAAAAAATATATTTTATGAAACAAAATTTGAATTAGAGGAACTAAAGAAATAAATAAAATGAATAAAAATTTTAGGTCTAATACGAATTTTTTTTTTAGACAAAAAGTAAATATTATAGCCAATGCTAAAAAGGCTGAAAAATCTTGGCAGCTTGAAATCCAGGGATAATAGTGATTAGGCAATAAAAAAGAAAAACCAATAACTATAAAAATCGATACTAAAAAATAAATGTTTTTTTTCACAGATATATACCAGTAAAAAAGGGATATTAAAAATATCCCTTTTTCAAAAAATCTAAATATTAATTACCACGACATGAAGCTGGTAAATATTTAACAGGCATACCAGTAGCACCAGCCCCAGCACCACATCTCCAAGCACCTACAGGTGTATTAAGAGCAGCAGCTCCACCACCAGCAGCTAAAGGAGTCATAAGAATTGTTTTTGAACCCGCATCTTTTAAACTAGTTTCACCTGTTGTAGTTACAGTAATTGCGCCATCCGCACCTGTAGTTACAGATAATACATATTTTGATGGATTTGAAGCTGCTGCGCCAGTAACATTTTGCTCACAGCCGTAACCATTAGCAGCTGGTAAACTAGCTGCCGATTGGTACGCTTCTGAAATAGCTGTACGACAAGTTGAACCAGCTAAAATAGCCTCAGATACTTTAGCTCGGATCGTATAATCCTGATAAGCAGGCAGTGCAACTGCTGCCAAGATACCAATGATCGCCACGACGATCATCAACTCAATTAAGGTAAAACCTTTTTGTGCGTTCATAACATTCTCCACGAATTGTGTATTTTTTATAAAGCTTTGTAAGCTAATTTATATGAGCATAAAATATGCCAACTCTGATTATAATCATTTCAGAAGAAAAAACAGTAGTTTATAAAAAGTTTTTTTTGATTATGTTTTTCTAGTTATGCAAATAATAAAAAAGTGACAAATATTGTCACTTTAAAGCATTTCAGATATTTCTCGTTAATTTAAAATAATTGGTGAATTATCCAGCTCATCATCTTTATCTGTGATCTGCTTATCATAAAATTGATCTAAAATTTCCCCAATTTCCAAAACACCATTGACCACCGCTTGTCGGTATTTTTTGGCCTGAAGCTCAGCCACAATCTGCTGACAAACTGCTTGCCATTCAGCTTCATGAGTCAATGCACAAATACCCCGATCAATTACGATTTCGACCTGCCGTTCACACAAGTTTAGATATAACAATATGCCACTATTATATTCAGTATCCCATACGCCTAGTTCAGCAAAAAGCTGTTCAGCACGGCGACGGGTATTTTGATAATACGCGTGGGAACATGGAATATGCCCCTCAATCACGACCTGTATCTCACCAACATGACCATGTTCTGCTTGTTTAACGGCATCTGCTATCGTAACTTGATCCTGTTTTGAAAAGAAATGTTTACTGGGTGAAAAATAAAATGCATGTTTGAACCATCGCTTTAAACTCGGTTGTGCTTTTTCATCCAGTTTGGGCTGGGTAATGATTTGTGTTGTATCTGTTTTAGTTACCATGATCCTGATGCGCCCCCACCGCCAAAACTGCCGCCTCCGCCGCTATAACCACCGCCCCCACCAAAGCCACCACCTCCGTAACCTCCGCCGCCTCCACGTCCACCACCGCCCGAAGCAAAGATTTGCAAAATTAGCTGTGCCAGTGAAGTAATCAATAAGAAGAATATCCCCACACCCGCTAATATGCTGGTGCCTAAGCCTACACCACTCACAATACCTGCTGCGATAGCTGCGACACCTGCTGTAGCAGCACTAATCCGATTGCCTACAAGAAAAGAGGCAAATACGCCGATCACGATAATAATCAGTGAATAGATCATCATCTGTGAACGGGCTTCTTGTTCATGCATGGCCTGTGCCTGACGTTCTTTTAAGTCAGCCGCAGCTTGTTGGGCAATTTCAGGATCAAGGTTCAGAACCCTATCAATTTCGTTTAACCCCGCTTGAATGCCTTGTGCATATTGTCCTTGTTGAAAGTAAGGTGTCATTTGATTGCGAATAATACGACTTGCTACAATATCTGGAATCACGCCTTCTAGACCATAGCCTGTCAAGATTTGAATCCGTCGATCGTTCACCGCAATTGCCATCAACAAACCATTGTCACGTTTAGCTGAACCTAGCTGCCATTTTTCTCCCACGCGCATGGCGTAGTCAAAAATATCTTCCTGTCCAGTCGTTGGGACAATCACGATGCCAATTTGTGCTTTATTTTCCTGATAAAGTTTTAAAATCTGCTGTGAAATTGCCTGTTTCTGGTCTGCTGTGAGTAAGTTTGCCTGATCAATCACAGGCTCATTCATACTGGGTAAACCGCGAATCGACTCACCTTCTGCAATATCATTGGCAATTTCAGGTTGTTGCACCGTCGTCGAGCTTTGCGGTTTGGATATAGATGACTTTTGTTGCTGCTGAATGATCTTGCCTGCAATAATCGTTTCACCATCATCTGAGTCCTGTGCAGTCGCCACTTCGCTCCAAACCGTAGTAGAGAGTAGCAAACTGCAAAAACATAGCATCATCACAACCGTTTTTTTCCAGCTATTTTGCAGCTCCAGCATGACAGTTTTGATCATCACAGCACCTATTTATATAGAGGGTTTAGTTAAACGAAACCGTCGGTGCTTTTTCTGCGCCAGCTTCGGCACTAAAGTTTGGTTTTTCATGCATGCCAATGACTTTGGCTGTCATGACCTGTGGGAACTGTCGCACGTAAGTATTGTAGTCTTGAACTGTCGTAATATAACGATTACGTGCCACTGCAATACGGTTTTCTGTGCCTTCTAGCTGTACCTGTAAATCACGGAATTGTTCATTGGCTTTTAGGTCAGGGTAGTTTTCTGAAACGGCAATCAAGCGTGATAACGAACCTGTTAATTGACTTTGTGCTTCCTGATATTTTTTAAATAGTTCAGGATTTTCCAGAACGCTTTGATCTACTTTTAAACCCGCAACATTAGAACGTGCTTCTGTCACTTCAGTTAATACTTTTTCTTCATGTGTCGCATAACCTTTAACGACATTTACAAGATTAGGCACCAAATCAGAACGGCGCTGATACTGGTTCTGCACTTCTGACCATGACGCGGTCACGGCTTCATCTTTGGCTTGCAAGGTGTTATAACCACAGCCTGAAAAAGTAAGAGTACTTGCCAATAAAGTTGCAACAACCACTTTTTTTAATAGATTCATGTTCATTATCCTCATAGTATTTCTTGGAATTTTTTTTACATAAGCGCATTTTAACGAGGAATGAAAGCAGTGTTTGTTTCTTTTCTTTACATGATAAAAAAAACGGACATTTAGTCCGTTTACTTGAAGCCTTGATTTATATTCAATTTATTTAACTGTAAAGTCTTGGGGCAAGTTGCTCTTGAAAGCTTTCCATTTGATATTCATCTGCCATTTTCTCTTTCCAGTATTGCACAATCTTGCTGTAGTCATGTTCTGCTGGATGAAAACCTGCTTTGTAATAAGATAAATATTCTGGCACAAGCTGAATAAACATTTTCCCTAATAAATATAATCCAAATAGATTGCCTCCAATTTTAGGCAAGCTACTCCATTTGTCCTGCCAGAACAACCGCGTCGTTGAGTAAAGCGTTAAACTGGCAAAGCCCGTTGTAACACTACGCATCAATAAACGACGAACACGGTCATCGCCGTACACAGCCTGATAAACATCAAAAGCCACTGCACGATGTTCAATTTCTTCAATTGCATGCCAAACCCAAAGCTTCATGGCATCTTCATCGAGCGTGCTTAACACTTCAGGATGGCGCAAAATATAACCTCCGAGTAAAGCAGTAAAATGCTCGAAAGCACAGGTCAAAGCCAATTGTAGTTTTGGGTGAATGCCTCGCAAAATGTTATCGCGCTTTTTCAACCATGCCTGAAAACGATCCAGATTGTAATCTTCACGTCGCCATGCATCATTGAACTCAGTATGCGCTTTGGAATGCATTGCTTCCTGCCCAATAAATGCAGCAATTTGAGCCTGTAACTGCGGGTCTGTCACTTTATCCCGAACATTACGCACACTATTTACAAAAAACTGCTCACCGACAGGAAAGGTGGAAGACAATGCTGTAAGCAAATGAGACATAACAGGTGAGTTGGCAAAGTAATGTCGCTTAATTTTTTCAGGATGAAATTGCAAACGGCGTACTGTAATACCAAGCGCTTTCGGACGATTTAAATATGATTTTTCTTTCGTCACTTGAGATAAGCTCATGAGAATTCCTCAAGAATACAACTAAAAAATCAGTATTAGAGATTTCTATACATTTGTATATTGCATAAAACCCCAGCCATTTGCCAAAGTGCTCATCCTGACCAATGTACAAATTTTCAATGTTCTTGAAATAACTCATCACAGTCACCTCAAAATCGTCCCAAAGATTTTAAAAGCGTGTTGTAATTTAAGTGAATTAAATCGAATCGACCCCCACGGTCATCCCACCACAGACATATAAAATTTGCCCTGTAATGAATCCTGATTTTTCACTGAGAAAAAAATCACAGGCGTGTGCAATATCTTCAGGTTGCCCAAAACGTTTTACAGGGACGCTCTTTAAAATCTGCTGAGTTTGCGGTGCATCTTTTGGATTTGCCTGTTTAAACAGCTCTGTTTCGATTGGACCAGGTCCTATTGCATTCACGGTAATGCCATAAGCACCTAATTCCAAAGCTGCGACTCGTGTCAGCCCAATCAAGGCTGCTTTACTAGAAGCATAAGCTGCACGCATAGATTTACCTAACGCCGCCCGCGATGAAATATTCACAATTCGCCCAAACTGCTGTTGTTTCATTTGTGGAATCACCGCTTGAATACATTGCAAGGCACAACGAGTATTTAATGCCATAACCTGATCAAATTCGTCTAGGGTTTGTCGCTCAATACTGGCAGGTTTGACCATCCCCACATTATTGACCAAACCCGTAATTACACCTTGAGATAAAACATCTGCTAAGGCTTTCTGAGTTTGTTCAACATTGGATAAATCAACCTCATAATCGGCATTTTTCTGATCTAGTACGATGACTTGCTGACCATTGGCACGGCACTGAGCAGCAATGGCAGCTCCAATGCCAGAGCCACCTCCTGTAATTAAAATACGTTGTGTATTAAGGTGCATATATTATCCTTTATCATGTGCCAGTGAGTTTGTATCAAGTGCATAAGTCCTTTGTACTGCTTCATAGCGTGAGATCAGATACACTGCACAGACCATGCTGACCACGACATGAACCAGTGCAAGTACGATCACCGCAATGATAGAACCTGTTTGATTTAACAAGAATTGCGCCACAATTGGAGTTGAACCCGCGAAAATCATTCCACATAACTGATAACTCATGGAAATGCCTGTGTAACGTACATTGGCTGGAAAGGCTTTCACCAAAATACCGCCTAAAAATGAGTAATACATCGAGTGGGGAATCGTCGCGATTGCCATACCAAAAGCAGCCCAAGCATAAGATTTGGTTGCTATCAATAAAAATGCCAAAGGCAATAAGATAATTTCAGGTAATAGAATAAAAATAACCGCTTTTTTTAAGCTGATTTTAGAAGCAATAATTGCTCCAAAGGGTTGAAAAATCACTTGAGTAATTAAAGCAATCGTCACAATTCCCAGAAAATCAGAACGAGTAAAACCAATTTCATTGACCGCCCAAGACAAAGCAAAAGTCGTTTTAAAATAAGTCGCAGATAAGCCAATAATGCATGCGCCCATACCTAAAGCGACCATGACTTTATATTTGGCAAAAACTTCTTTGAGCGGCACTTTAACCAAATTTTTACTGCTTTGTAGCTGTTTCATGATTGGAGATTCTTCTACTCCCAAGCGAATCCATAAGCCCGTAATCACCAATAAAGCAGAAAATAAAAATGGAATACGCCAGCCCCAACTTAGAAATTGCTCATCTGGCAGGAAAGAAAACATAAAAAAGACAAACGTCGCAAGTAAGTTCCCCACTGGTGAACCTTGCTGTGCAAAAGCGGAATAAAGTAATTCCTTGCCTTTGGGTGCATGTTCTGCGGACAGTACCACAGCACCTCCCCATTCTCCGCCCATGGCTACACCCTGAATTAATCGTAACAAGATCAATAAAATGGGCGCAGCAACACCAATGCTATTGTAGGTAGGTAATAGACCAATGGCTGTAGTACAAACACCCATCAACATCAGTGTGGTGATCAGGGTTTTTTTACGTCCAATGCGGTCACCTAGATGACCAAAAATCATGCCACCCAAAGGACGTGCTAAAAAGCCAATCCAAAAAGTTGCAAATGCTGCCAAAGTTCCTGTCGCAGAACTGGTAGATGGAAAGAAAATTTTTCCAAACACCAATGCAGCAGCTGTGCTATAAGCATAAAAGTCATACCATTCAATCGTAGTTCCGACAAAAGAAGCCATTCCTGCTTTCTTCGCCGCACGTGTTTTTTCTAATTCGCTGACTTGTTCCATCGTTTTCCCTGTCTCCCGACAGCAAGTTTTGCCATGACGATCTAAAATCATTTCTTATCTGAATCGTCGCTACAGTTATCCTTACTGTCTATATTTATCGTTATCCATCTGGATCATGTAAATCTCAATCCTGATTCATTTCGGCGTGTAGTCTGCTTCGCTCTCTATGCAGGCACACTCATAACATGCTGAGAAATAATGCCTTGTTCGATCAACAATTCGATTTGTTCATCGCTAAAACCTTTTCGTTGTAAAACTTGAACCGTATGTTCAGCAAATACAGGAGGTGCTTGACGGTAGCTGGCAGGAGTCTGACTAAGCTTAATCGGTGAGCCGATGCCCTGATATTCATCACCAATCTCGACCACCATCTCACGATGTTTGGTATGCGGATGCTGAACGATCTCAGCGACATTTAAAATCGGACCACACGGTACGCCCGTTTGAATCAAGTCGTATGCCAGACGATCACCATCTAACTCCGCTAGACGATTTTCCAAAAGTTGCTTAAATACTTTGCGGTTTTGGCAACGTGCTGCGTTATCTGCAAAGCGTGGATCCTGCATCAACTCAGCCAAATCCAAGTGTTGGCAGAGTTTGGCAAACTGTTGATTATTTCCCACCGCAATGTAAATTGGGCTGGTTTTAGTTTGGTAGGCATCATATGGCGTAATATTAGGATGGGCATTACCTGTTCGTTCTGGTACTTTGCCTGACCATAGATAATTTGGAAGGTGAGGATGCAGTAACGATACACCTGTATCAAACAATGCAGCTTCTACAAATTGCCCTTGTCCTGATACTTGACGTGCTTGTAGAGCCAGCAAAATCCCAATCACTGCATTCAACCCTGTGACCATATCGACTACGGGCAACCCGACACGCAACGGCTCTCCGTCAGCTTCACCATTGACACTCATAATGCCTGAAATTGCTTGTATCACTGAATCATAGCCTGGCAGACCACCCAAAGGACCGTCTGCACCAAAACCTGTAACGCGACAATGGATCAATTTTGGAAATTGTTTGGAAAGGACTTCTTCAAAACCTAACCCCCATTTTTCCAGTGTTCCAATTTTAAAATTTTCAATCAAAACATCTGCATCACCGAGTAGTTTAAATAAAATTTTCCGCCCTTCTGCTTGATTCAAATCAATTGAAATTCCCTGTTTATTACGATTGATTCCAGAAAAATAAGCGGCACTGTCCTGACGAAATGGAGGCCCCCAAAAACGAGTTTCATCTTTTTGCGGAGGTTCAACTTTAATGACTTCAGCACCGTGATCGGCAAGGACTTGTGCTGAAAATGGCCCACCCAGTACCCGACTTAAATCGAGAACTTTTATACCTTTTAGCGCGCCTGTATTGATATTCATCCCTGAATGCTCCTTAGTTTAGAATCGACATGGCTTGCTCAAGCGTTAACTCTGTTTGCTGAATCAGTAGATTTTCAGCTTCCTCAAACTGTTGTGCATGATCAGGTTGCAATGGATCAATCACGCTCAGTTTAAATTTCACCACCAGATGCGCCCATGCTAGACGTTGCCAATGTTGTTCGATCTGCACAGATTCCCATGCCATTATGATTGCGGTTGTAATGTGATAAAGTGCTGACGCGGCTTTACGAGTATCTGCTTCATTTCTTTCATCAATGATTGAGATGATCAAGCCTTCAACCTGCTCAAGTTTCTGTTTTAAAATTTGACCAGTCATTTCTGGGATATTTTTGTCTTCAAGTAACTGTAAAAGATAAGGTTTGAGTACATCCAGTGCTTGAGCTCTTTGCGCGGCACGAATCACATCTAGCGCAACGATATTACTGGTGCCTTCCCATATGGAACCTAGATGTGCATCGCGTAAAAGACGTGGGTCTGACCATTCTTCGATATAACCACAACCACCACGTACTTCCATCGCATCGCCCGTGACCTTACGTGCATCACGACAAGCTCTAAATTTAATTAAAGGCGTCAAAATACGCACACAGCTTGCAGCTTTTTCATCGCCCGTTTTAGACGCATGTAGCAAACGTGCAATATGTAGCATCATGCTTCGCGCTTGTTCGCTAGGCAGCATCATTTTCAATAACTGCTTACGCTGCAAAGGTAAATCTTGTAAATATTTGCCAAAGGCTTGACGATTTTGACAAATATACAAAGCCTCGCCCACAGCACGACGCATTAAGCCTGCGGCACGGACACCATTAGACAAACGCGATAAATTAATCATATCGGCCATTTGTTGAAATCCTCGGCCTATTTCACCCAGTAAATAGGCTTTGGCACCTTGTAGCGAAATTTCACCACTGGCCATGGAACGTGTTCCCAACTTGTCTTTTAGGCGTAGAATCTGGTAATGATTATGGCAGCCATTGTCTAAAAACTTTGGCATTAGAAACAAACCAAGACCTTTCATGCCTTGTTCTGCGCCATCAACATGCGCCAGTACCATCGCCACACCTGCATCAGGGTTAGAACAAAACCATTTGTCTCCAGTTAGAAACCACTCACCATTCTTTTGTGTTGCAAGCGTCGTAATTGCAGATACATCTGAACCCGCACCTTGTTCTGTCATAAACATGGCACCCTGAGTCAGGCGATCAAAATCTGAAGTCAACAGATTGGGTAAATACTTTTCAATGATTTCAGGTGCTGCATATTTGCACATGGTATGTGTCAATGAATCGGTCATACTGACTGGACAACATAAGCCAAATTCAGCCTGTACAAAAAGATAAGTAAGCGCATATTTCGCCATAGGTGGCATAACCTCAGGCCAGCCTAATACTCCCTTTTTATGTGACATACTGGCCAGACCCAAATCAATATAAGCCTTTTTCTCTAGAGCAATATAATCAGGATGTTTTTTAATCTTTTGCTCATTAAAACCACGACGATTCCGATATTGTAAGGTTGGCGGATTTTTGTCTGCACTGGAAGCCAAGTCATCTAGCATGCCACCTACATCGGCACCAAGTTGCTCAAAATGCGGTAATAAATATTGATATAGCGGTGTAGCTAGATAGATTTGCAATAACTTCTTAAAGGTTGGATCCTGATTAAAAAAATTCTGTCCACGACGATCAGGGATATTATGCTCTGCTTCTAATTGATGAATAACATTCAAACTAACCATTGTGAGTTCCACTCTTTTTATGTGCTTATTTCCTAATTAAAATTAGCTTAGAGAGTGAACAACGATGTGTAAAATATATTATTTACATAGTTTGATATAAAAAATATATCAAAAATATGCTTTAATCTTGGGTTGAATGAAATATAACTGTCAGGATCGATAGTTAATAAAATAATATGGTAAGTCAATGAATTTAAAGCAATTACGTTATTTTGTGACCGTCGCAGAAGAACTTCATTTTGGCAGAGCAGCACAACGTTTACATATTTCTCAACCCCCTTTAAGCATGAGCATTCAACAACTAGAATCTCATTTAGGATTCGCTCTATTTTTACGAAATAATAAGAATGTAGCACTCACAGATGCAGGCTCATTATTCTATCGTGAGGCGCTAATGTTACTGAAGCACGCAGATGATATGCAGCAAATTGGTGAAAGGGTTGCACAGGGAACGATTGGTCATTTGCGGATTGGTTTTACCAGCTCGACTTTATTTCGTGGATTAAACCAATATATTGCAAGTTTTCAGAAGCAATATCCGCAAGTAGAGATTAGCCTTCGAGAACTTAATTCGTATGAACAATTTCAGGCGATTAAACAAGAACAAATTAATCTCGGTTTTGTTCATACACTCAATGATACTGAGCAAATCTCACATCGTTTATTTCTCGCCGAAGAATTTATCTGCTGTATGCCAAAATCACATCCGTTAGCTCAGCGCAATAGTATTGATTTAAAACACTTACAGCGTGAACCCTTTATTTTATTTCCCCGCGCTGTCTCGCCTTATTATCATGACCAAATTACTGCAATTTGTGTGAATGCGGGATTTAGTCCTCATCTTGTTCATGAAGTACGAAATTGGCTAACCATTGTAGAATTTGTCGAATTGGGTTTAGGAATTGCTCTCGTGCCTAAATCAATGCAGTCATTAAAAAAGGATCATGTGCGATTTATTGAAATTGAAAATAATGACATTCTTTCTGAAACACACTGTATTTGGAATAAACGTAGCTCGTCTATTTTACTTGATCATTTTCTTCAGCTTTTACCTTTTGGCGCAGTATAAAAAGCCCGCATCACTGCGGGCTTCATATCGCTTTTGAATCTCTAGATTTTAAACATCAAGATAATCCAAAATTCCTTCTGCTGCTTGGCGACCTTCCCAAATGGCTGTCACCACCAAGTCAGAACCGCGTACCATATCACCACCCGCAAAAATTTTCGGGTTAGAGGTCTGGAATTTATACTGTTGTTGTTCAGGCGCAATCACACGACCTGAACCATCTAAGCCGATGTTCGCACCAGTGAACCAGTCTGCTGGGCTTGGGCGGAAACCAAATGCCAGTAAAACTGCATCGGCTGCCAAAACTTCTTCAGAACCCGGAATTGGCTCAGGACTACGGCGACCACGACTATCAGGCTCGCCCAATTGAGTGGTAACAACCTTAACGCCAGTCACTTTGCCATTTTCACCAACAACTTCGATCGGTTGACGGTTAAATAGGAAGTTCACCCCTTCTTCACGCGCATTATTCACTTCACGACGTGAACCCGGCATGTTGGCTTCATCGCGACGATATGCACAGGTCACCTGTTCAGCACCCTGACGAATCGAAGTACGGTTACAGTCCATCGCGGTATCACCACCGCCCAGTACAATCACTTTTTTACCTTCGACACTGATGAATTCACCAGCATCTTTTTCCCAACCCTGACAGCGATTGACATTTGCAATCAGGAAATCCAGTGCATCGTAGACACCGTCCAGATCTTCACCGGGGAAACCACCTTTCATATAGGTATAGGTTCCCATTCCCATAAACACTGCGTCATATTCTTGAAGCAGTTGTTCAATCGTAACATCTGTACCAATTTCAGTATTTAAACGGAATTCCATCCCCATACCCGTGAAGATTTCACGGCGGCGTTTCATTACGTCTTTTTCCATTTTAAATTCTGGAATACCAAATGTGAGCAAACCTCCAATTTCAGGACGTTTGTCAAAAATGACGGGTTTTACGCCATTACGCGCTAGAATATCAGCACAACCAAGACCCGCAGGTCCAGCACCAATAATCGCCACTTTTTTATCTGTCCATTTTACATGTGACATGTCTGGACGCCAGCCCAGTGCAAAAGCGGTATCATTGATATATTTTTCAGCATTACCAATCGTCACTGCACCAAAACCGTCATTCAGGGTACATGCCCCTTCACATAAACGGTCTTGTGGGCAAACACGACCACAAACCTCCGGTAAAGTATTGGTTTGATGGCAAAGTTCTGCTGCTTGGAAAATCTGACCCTCAGCAATCAGTTTTAACCAGTTTGGAATGTAGTTATGCACTGGGCATTTCCATTCACAATACGGGTTACCACAAGCCAGACAACGATGTGTCTGATTCGCTGCAACATCAGCAGTAAAAGGCTTATAAATTTCCACAAATTCTGCTTTGCGGACAGTAATATCTTTTTTCTCTGGATCTTGGCGTGCTACATCCAGAAACTGAAAGTCATTATTTAGGCGTTCTGCCATGTCTCTCTCCGTGGGTAGGTGCAGAGTTCGCTGTTACCTGCACCTGCCTATGTATATGCAGTAGTGGAATTATTGAGGATCAGCTTGAGTTGCTTTCAAAAGCGTGAGCAAATTAGCAGCTTTTGGTTTTACAAGCCAGAACTTCCGACTGTAAAAATCGAACTCATTGCGGATCTTATACGCCCAAGCACTACCTGTTTCTTTAATGTGTTCATCCAGAATACGAAGCAGGAATTGTTGATGCTCTTCCATCGACTCAGTCGAGATACGAGTCAGGTCAATCAACTCATGGTTGTAATAATCAACAAAGTCATTATCCAGATCGAGTACATAAGCAAAACCACCTGTCATACCCGCACCGAAGTTATGACCGACTTTACCGAGCACAGTCACAATCCCGCCTGTCATATATTCACAACAGTGGTCGCCTGCACCTTCAATCACGGCAAACGCGCCAGAGTTACGTACTGCAAAACGCTCACCCGCCGTACCTGCTGCAAATAACTTACCGCCTGTTGCACCGTACATACAGGTATTACCAATAATCGCAGTATGTTGGGTTTGGAATGGTGAACCTTTTGGTGGGAAGATCGAAACTCGACCGCCTGCCATACCTTTACCAACGTAATCGTTGGCATCACCTTCAAGTTTGATATGCAAACCACCCGCATTCCATACACCAAGTGACTGACCTGCTGTACCTTTTAAGTTCATAATGACTGGATGTGATTCCATGTCCAGATTGCCATAACGACGCGCAATCTCACCAGAAACACGTGCGCCAATTGAACGATCACAGTTGCCGACTTCAAAATTAAACTCACCACCTGTACCCGCTTCAATGGCAGGAAGCATTTCTTCTACCATACGCTCAGCCAGTAAGCCTTTATCAAATGGCTCATTGCCCTGAACTTCACAGTACTGTGCCTTACCATTTGCCGCAGGATGTGACTGCAACAATGGTGTCAAATCAAGATGTGCGTGTTTATCAGTTTCACCCGGCAATACTTCAAGTAAATCCACACGACCAATCAAGTCTTTCAGGGAAGCAACACCTAATGCAGCCAACCACTCACGGGTTTCTTCAGCAATGAAATGGAAGAAATTGATGAGCATTTCAGGTTCACCAATATAGTGATCCTGACGGAGTTTGTCTTGTTGTGTTGCAACACCCGTCGCACAGTTATTCAAGTGGCAAATACGCAAGTATTTACAGCCTAATGCGATCATTGGCGTAGAACCAAAACCAAAGCTTTCAGCACCCAAAATAGCGGCTTTTACGACATCCAGACCAGTTTTTAAACCACCATCTGTTTGTACACGAACTTTACCACGTAGGTCATTTACACGTAGTGCTTGATGCGCTTCAGACAGACCAAGCTCCCACGGTGAACCCGCATGATGAATGGATGAAAGTGGAGAAGCCGCTGTACCACCGTCATAACCAGAAATGGTAATGAAGTCGGCATACGCTTTGGCAACACCTGCGGCAATTGTTCCTACACCCGGTTCAGAAACTAGCTTAACTGAAACCATCGCCTGAGGATTGACTTGCTTCAAGTCAAAAATCAATTGTGATAAATCTTCAATCGAATAAATATCATGATGCGGCGGCGGAGAAATTAGAGTAACGCCCGGAACTGAATAACGTAAACGTGCAATTAAGCTGTTTACTTTACCACCCGGAAGCTGACCACCTTCACCCGGTTTTGCACCTTGTGCAACTTTGATCTGTAATACTTCTGCTGAAGTTAGATAAGCAGGAGTTACCCCAAAACGACCCGATGCGATCTGTTTAATTTTCGAGTTACGAATCGTGCCATAACGCGCAGGATCTTCACCACCCTCACCTGAATTTGAACGACCGCCAATGGTGTTCATGGCAATCGCAATCGCTTCATGCGCTTCTGGTGACAATGCCCCTAATGACATACCCGCTGAGTCAAATCGTGGCAAAATTGCCTCAACCGATTCAACCTGCTCAACAGGAATTGAATTCGTGGTTTTGAGCTTGAATAAATCACGGATCGTCGCGATTGGGCGGCTATTGACCAGTTCCGCATATTCTTTAAAGTCAGCGTAATTACCAGAACGTACCGCTTTGTGTAATGCATTGATCACATCTGGGTTAAAGGCATGATATTCCTTACCGAATACAAACTTCAGCAAACCACCCTGATCAATTGGCTTACGTGTTTTCCATGCCAAATCTGCGAGTTTTTTCTGATCATTTTCAAGGTCAACAAAAGTTGCACCCTGAATACGGCTTGGTACACCGAGGAAGCATTTATCCACCACTTCTGATGATAAACCAACTGCTTCAAAAAGCTGTCCACCACGATAAGACGCGACTGTTGAAATCCCCATTTTAGAGAGAACTTTCAATAGACCTTTATCAATACCTTTGCGGAAGTTTGCTTGGGCATGTACGGGATCACCAAGTAACTCACCTTTTGCGATTAAATCATTGATCACATCATAAGCAAGGTATGGATAAACTGCCGTTGCACCAAAACCAAGCAAAACTGCAAATTGATGCGCATCACGTGCGACACCCGTTTCAACAATAATATTGGCGTCGGTACGCAAACCAGTCTGAATCAAATAATGGTGTACTGCGCCTGTCGCCAAAGCCGCATTTGCAGGTAAATAACCCTGACGCAAATTTTTATCAGAAAGGATCAATAAAGTTTGACCATCACGAACTGCCTGTGCAGATTCCTCACAAATACGATTGACCGCAGCTTGTAAGCCTTCTTCTGCAAGATAGTTCAGATCAATTTCTGCAATTTCATAACCTGCGCGGTTTAAATTGCGTAATTGATGCATTTTCGAATTTGAAAGTACAGGGCTTGAAATAATCAAGCGATCTGCATGTTCTGGTCCTTGCTCGAAGACATTCTGTTCACGACCTAAACAGGTTTCTAGTGACATCACAATCGATTCACGTAATGGATCGATTGGAGGATTGGTAACCTGTGCAAATTGCTGACGGAAATAATCAGAAACATGGCGAACCTGACGTGATAAAACTGCCATTGGCGTATCATCACCCATTGAGCCTACTGCTTCCTGACCACTTTCAGCAATCGGACGTAGCATCTGGTCACGTTCTTCAAACGTCACCATAAACATTTTCTGTGCTGTCTTTAACTCATCGCCAGCCAATCCCTGCTCAGATAATTTTTCTTCAAGCTCAGGATCTGCCTGTAAACGCAAGGCATGTTCACGCAACCACTCACGATATGGACGCATTTTTTTCAGATGCGTACTGACATCATTTGTGTCAAGTAATTTACCAGTAAAGGTATCGACCACCAGAATTTGACCTGGACCCACACGGCCTTTGGAAATCACATCTTCAGGTTCGTAATCCCACACCCCAATTTCAGAGGCAAGCGTGATGTAGTCATTTTTAGTGATCACCCAACGTGCAGGACGCAAACCATTACGATCCAGCATACAAATCGCGTGACGACCATCCTGAATCACGAGACCCGCAGGCCCATCCCACGCTTCCATATGTTTTGAGTTGAACTCATAAAATGCACGTAGGTCAGCATCTAAAGTTTCAACGTTTTGCCATGCTGGTGGAACCAGCATACGAAGCGCACGGAACAAATCCATACCGCCGCCAACCAGAATCTCTAGCATATTATCAAGGCTTGATGAGTCTGATCCCGTACGATTTACAATAGGATTAAGCTCAGTTAAACCTGGTAATAATGGGTTTTCAAATTTCGGTGTACGTGCCAAAGCCCAGTTACGGTTAGCTGTAATGGTATTAATTTCACCATTATGCGCCAAATAACGGAACGGCTGTGCCAAAGGCCAGCGTGGCAATGTGTTGGTTGAGAAACGTTGATGGAACACCACAATATGTGAAGTTAAACGCTCATCAGCAAGGTCAGTGTAAAAGTCGGCAATTGCCGCAGGCATCATTAAGCCTTTATAACTGATCACATTTGAAGATAAAGTGGTCACATAAAATGAGGAATCATTTTGTAGTTTTTGTTCTGCGCGACGACGTGCCAAGAATAACTTACGGTTAAATTCAACCTCAGTAACACCCATTGGACAATTGACAATAATTTGTTCAAACACAGGTAATGACTGAAGCGCAATTTCACCCAATACATCGTTATTTGTCGGGACAACACGCCAAGCCAAGACTTTTAAGCCTTCTGCTTCAATTTCTTTATTTAAGGTATTTTTGGCGTTGAGTGCAAGTGCAGGGTCGACATTTAAAAAGACCGTACCCACAGCAAAAATTTCACTTAAGGTAATATCACTGAGCTTTTTCGCTTCATCACGGAAAAACGCTTTTGGCATAGCCAGTAATAAACCACAACCATCCCCCGTTTTGCCATCTGCGGCAATACCACCACGATGGGTCATACAACTTAAACTGTGAATTGCGGTTTGGACAAGATGATGACTAGACTGGCCCTTCATATGGGCAATCAGACCAAAACCGCAGTTATCTTTAAACTCATCTGGTTGATATAAACCTTGAGCGGGAGCTACAGTATGAGGCGATGGCAAGTGCATAGCGTACCCTTCTTTCAACATGGCTCTTTCGAGCATAAAACGATCAATTTTCTTCGCGACGTTGTCGATTACTCACGTAAAGCTAAATGTTTCACAATTCATTTCTGCGTTACTCCCTGACTATACGCCGTTTGGCACGTGTAGGCAGTAATTTTCTGGGCAAAAACGTGTTGAGTTATTTCGCACTGTTTTAACGCAGTGGAAAATGACGATTTCGCATGCTAATAGATTTTTTTAGCGCCAAAATAGGGACAAAGTGATCAATTAGCGCATGTACAATGCAAAAAAAGTGCCAACAATAAATTAATTTAACTAAGTGATTTAATTTTAAAAAATAAATAATTTTATATTTTTGTAATGCACCAAAAACATAAATATTATCGAACCATATTTGTGCAAAATTAGTATGGATTTACAAAAAAGCACCATTAAGGTGCGTTTGTTAATTAAATGGATCACTGATCTCACGCTCACCATTTCGGGCAGGCTTATTTTCAGTATTTGTCACATTTGATGAGGCTGGCGAAGGCGATACCACTGTATTCGACTGTCGCTGTACATCCACCACATTACCTTGCTCATCACGACGAGTAATCGTCGTCGAAGTGGTCGGTGTAGTTGCCTCTTGCGTTGCCACAGGAGCAGGTACGGGTGCAACAGGAATAGGTGCATTCCTTAAATTAACACTATATAACTGTCCTGCACTTCCTTGAATTTCTTCTGAACCTAAATCATTGACTAATGGCATATAATTCGCCAAAGCAACAACCCGAGGATGAACTGACGCAGGGAATTTTAAATTTAATTGTGCAAGTTGAGTCTGAGCTTCAGCTTCCCGATTAAATATCCCATAGGCTAAAACGTATTGTTCTTCCTGATCTTCACCACTTAGGCGAAAATAAATAAATTTCTTACGGTCGGCCTGACTTTTTAGGTAGTTTTTAACAATGTTTTCATCTGATGAGCGGAACAATTCAATGGTGGAATTTCGTTGGTTTTCCTGCATAAATTTAGTACCACGAAATTCAGCTTCATGGTTCCCGGCAGTAATCACACGCATGGTTAAATCCAATGGCTTAACTTCATCAGACAAAGTTCCCAAGTTGGTGGTGGCGGTCACTTTTTGAGGCTGAATCTGGGTCTGTGTTTCTGCAATATCTTGTTTTTCAACTTGTACTACTTTGTCTGAACTGGTGATTGCCCAGAAAATCAATGCCAGCAATAAACACAGAAGACCTAACACCAACCAACTATAGTGCTGAATATTCTGCCACAGTGTACGCGATACCGTCATGTTACACCCAATTTTACTGTGCCTGATTGGCCAAAATGGCCTGTTTCATTTTTTCGACATCAAACTCTTTGGTAATGACTGCCTGACCCAATTGTTTTAAAAGTACTAACCTTAGCTGTCCGTTCAAGACTTTTTTATCATGTGCCATATAAGACAAAAAATCATCCAGTGGAATTTTCGGACATGATATCGGCAATTTTGCGCGTTGAATGATATTTTTTGTACGCTGCAAATCATCAAGTGAGATCCACCCCATACGCTGTGACAAATCCGCTGCCATAACCATTCCAGTTGCTACAGCTTCACCATGTAACCATTCACCATAACCAAGATAAGACTCAATGGCATGGCCAAAAGTATGACCCAGATTCAAAAGTGCGCGCTCACCCTGCTCTTTTTCGTCATTGGCTACAATGCGTGCTTTATGTGCGCAAGAACGGTAAACCGCCTGAGCCAATAAATTTTCATCACCTGCAAGTAAGCCATCCATATGCTGTTCAAGCCAAGCTAGAAATTCGAGATCACCAAGCAAGGCATATTTAATCACCTCAGCCAATCCAGCAGATAACTCACGTGCAGGTAAAGTGCGCAACTGCGCCATATTCGCCATGACCACTTCAGGCTGCTTAAAAGCCCCGATCATATTTTTACCCAACGGATGATTGATACCCGTTTTACCGCCTACGCTAGAATCTACCTGAGATAACAATGTAGTTGGCACCTGAATGAAATAAACACCTCGCTGGAAACAGGCCGATGCAAAACCAGCCATATCTCCAATCACCCCACCACCAAGCGCCAATACGGTACAATCCCGATTGAAACCAGCTTCGAGCAAAGCATTAAAGATCAAATTCAAATTTTCAAGGTTCTTATATTTTTCACCATCTGGAAGAATACAGGTCGCTATTTTTTTACCCAATAATTCCAAATCACGAACATAATGGGACAAATACAGTTGTTCCAATGTCGTATTGGTCACAACCATCACTTGTTGACCCTTAATATAAGGTGCTAACAAGGTTTTTGGATCTAACTGGCTACCAATAAAAATAGGATAACGACGATCACCGAGTTCAACATGAAGTGTTTGCATGAAACTTTAATGCCAATAATAAAATAAATAACTTAGTATGATTCTTCTGTCAGGATCACACGTAAAATATGCTGTGCCAATTCTCGTGCAGCACCTTGATGTGTTTCTATCACATAATGCGCAACTTCACGATATAACGGATCACGAATCTGAAGTAAATCTTTGAGTTTTTGCTCTGGATTTTCAACTTGCAATAATGGACGATTTTTGTCCCGATAGGTACGCTGTAATTGTAATTCAACAGGCGTATAGAGATAGATTACAATGCCGCGTTTTTTCAAATATTCACGGTTTTCGGCTTGAGTAACAGCACCTCCACCCGTGGCTACAACCAATTGTTTACGCTGGGTTAACTCATTAATGACCGTTTTTTCCCGCAAGCGAAATCCGATCTCACCTTCTTTTTCAAAGATCCACGGAATACTTGCTCCCGTTTTTCGTTCAATTTCATGGTCACTATCCAGAAACTCTCGCCCGAGAAGCTCAGCCAGATGCCTTCCTACTGTTGTTTTTCCTGCCCCCATCGGCCCTACCAAATAGATATTTGGTAGAGCTTTAAACTCTTTGCCTAGCAAGGAGTCACCTATTGTATAACTTGAATTAAACTTATATTACTGATTTCTCACCTGAGTGTCATTAACAATTCTTGGTGTCACAAAGATCAACAACTCTTGTTTATTGTCTGATTTGAGATCTTTTCTAAACAAACGACCAATCCAAGGTAAATCACCCAAGAACGGCACTTTAGTCTGTTGATTCGCTGTGGTTTGTTCAAACACTCCACCCAGAATCACCGTTTCACCATTATCGACCAACACATTGGTATTAATCGTGTTTTTATTCAAGATCAATTCACCATTTGGTGCTTGGTCAGCAACTGAATCTTTAGAAATATTCAACAACATCTGAATTTTTCCATCAGGCGTAATACTTGGCGTCACTTCTAAGCTGAGTAAAGCCTCCTTAAATGAAGTGGTTGCAGTGGAACCCGCCGCAGAGTTGGTGGTGGACTGATAAGGCACTTCCTGACCCGTTGCAACTTTGGCAGTTTGTTTGTCTGCGGTCATGACTTTTGGCGTAGAAATCACTTCACCATAACCATCTGCTTGTAATGCAGAAAGTTCTAAATCCAGCATAAAGTCAGACAGACTAATCAGACCAAATGCAATTTTACTCGCACCTGCAGAGGTGACACCTAAATCTACATTCAGGTTATCTGGACGTTCAATGGTGTACTTACCATCGTCATCTGGATCACGTAAGTTCCATAAAGTGGTTTCACTACCACCAACCAATAAATCATTATTTTTAGTAATGCCCTGTGAAAGAACACCCCATTTTACGCCCATTTCTTTGGTAAACGAGGTGCTTGCTCTCACAATACGTGCTTCTACCATTACTTGTTTGACTCGCACATCCAATAAATCAATCATTTTACGAATCTGATCAATTTTCTGTGCAGTGTCATTAATGATCAAAGTATTAGTTCTTGGATCAATGGAAACCGTACCTCTTGGACTTAACAAGCTACCAACACTATCTCCAAGCGGTTCTGAACCACCTGAACTTGATGAACCTGAGTTTGAGCTATTCTTTCCTTGCGTCATCAATTTTTCAATATCTGCCGCCTTAGCATAACTGAGTTGAATATATTCAGTTTGTAATGGCGCAAGCTTGACGCTTTGCGCAATTGCTTTAGCTTCTTCTTCTTCGGCTTTTGTAAGCTCCGTAACAGGAGCAATCCAAATCACATTACCATTACGGCGTTTATCCAGATTTTTTGTTTTTAAAATAATATCCAGTGCCTGATCCCACGGAA
The DNA here is from genome assembly GCF_009372255.1 of Acinetobacter guerrae. Taxonomy (GTDB): domain Bacteria; phylum Pseudomonadota; class Gammaproteobacteria; order Pseudomonadales; family Moraxellaceae; genus Acinetobacter; species Acinetobacter guerrae. The sequence goes on along the minus strand of NZ_LXGN01000056.1, from coordinate 314,858 downwards.
CATCTTTCAAACGCAAGGTAATATTGCCCTGTACTGAATCAGCCGTGACCATATTGATGTCAGTAAAATCAGCTAACAACTGAAGTACACGACGTACCTCAATATCCTGAAAGTCTAAAGAGATTTTTTTACCACTATAGTTTGGTGTAGAACGAGTACGTAACTGATTACGCTCTTCAGGACGCTTCAAACTTAGGGTCAGTTTATTTTCCGCCTGATACGCCATATATTCATAGCTACCAGAAGACTGCACTACAATTACGCCATTTCCACCTTCATTGTAAGCATCAACACTGGCAACGGGTGTGGCAAAATCATTAACATTTAAGCGTCTTGCCAGATTAGTTGGGATTTTATTGCCAAGCATCCGCACAACAATTTTACTACCTTGTTGCTGCACATCTACAGGCGTATTACTGCCAAGCAAATCAATCACAACCTGACCTTCGCCCTGTGAACCACGCTGAAAACCAATATTGGAAACGCCTTGTTGAGCGCTAGAAGCCACTGGCGTAGCAACTGCGGCAGGTGTCATCGCTTGTTGAGCACTATTAATTTTTAAAACAAAAGTATTACCTTCAACGCGTGTGGTAAATGCACCCGCATCTTTTAAGTTGACGGTTAAACGTGAACGCTGCGCATCAGACATGACATCCACACTGCTGGCTTCATTGGTCGCCACAGCAATACTGTTCTGTTTAAGACTTTGTTGTGCTTTATCAAAATCTAAAATCAATCTGGACGGTTGTTCCATTTGATATGCTTGTGGTTGCGGTGGCAAACCATTGAACATGACACGGATTTCTGTTCCTTGCCCTGCGATATTCATGGGTACTACATTGGTAATACTGACCTGTGCATTGGCAACTTGCATGACTGCAAATGCAACCGCCCCCATTGAAAATTGTCGAACTGCATGATTCATCGATTCAACATCCCCAATCAGAAATTTTTTTAAACCCTTTTTCATTGTTATTCCTTTAATACTTAAGGCTCAGGCCCAATCAGAACCAATGTACGTGGTCGCTCGACATAACCTTCGCGACCATCTGGTACAATTTCAACCAAATCAATTTGTGTTGGACTGATTCCCACAATTCGCCCTTGATTCATTCCCATGTAACTTCCCACCTGAACCCGCTCTACTTGCCCATCAGGTGTCTGAATTAATGCAAGAATCTTTCCATTTTGGCTACGCATACTGCCTTTCATATTTAGAGATTCGAGTGCGTAACTTTCAAGCGGTTGTGGCTGACGGTTAAAGTTTGGATAAACACGTTTACCCGCCATTATTCTGAGTTCAGCAGCCAATGAACTTGGTAAAAAAGGACTTTTAAGCTGCATGGCTGAATAAGCAAATGTTGGAACAGGTGTAAAAATGGGTGCAGGTTCAATCGGCAAAGGTGGCTGATTACGAATCGCTGCCATTTGCTCATTGACTGCATCAATACGTGAATCACACCCCACTAAACCGCAGCTCAGCATGACCATGAAAATATAATGTTTTTTCATTATTTTGCCCCCGCTGCAACTGGAGCAGAAGCACCACTAGCCTGTTCATCAGCACCTATATATCGATAGGTTTTTGCTTTAACGGAATAGCTAATTTCAGGAATATCTGCTTTTTCTTTAACCTGTTTACCTTCAATCACAAAGTCATGCAAGGTTACAATACGAGGCAATGCCGCAATTGCGCTTACAAATGCACCAAATGCATGATAATCACCAGTTGCGTCAATCGAAATTGGCTGTTCAATAAAGAACTCTTGTCTAACTTCATTTTCGAGACGGATATTTTTAAATTTAAGTCCAGAATTTACGCCTGTCATATTAATATCTTCAACCAGACTTGGAATTTCTGTTTCTTTAGGAAGTTGCGCCAGTTGCTGGTTAAAATTCGATTCCATTTCCTGCAACTGCACTTGATATTGCTGTAAATTACGCAATTTTGAATCTTTCTCACGAAATTCGTTGAGTAGATTTTGCTCCTGTGCCTGTGCTGTTGAAATCGCATCAAGCTTTGGTTTGATTGCCAAAAAATACCCTAAAGCACATACTGCAAAGAAAATAAAAATCCAGCAGGTAATTTTGACTGAAAGTGGCCAACTGCCATAGTTATTCATATCCAGCGTATTAAATTGCTGGAAAAATTTATCTAAGGTCAATTTCTTTTTCTTTGGCGCAGCAACCTCAGGATCCAGTTCATTAAATTCATCACGACTCATTGCGCTGCCCCCGTATTTGAATTTTGTTGATTGTTATTATCTTCTGTGACAGGTGCCCCAATTTCACCTAAATCTGTTGTCACAACGAAAGTGCCATAACTTTCTTCTACACGCGGTACCACAGAGCTTTGATTTTGATCTTTTTTATCATCTGCTGCCAAAAATGAATTCATAAAAGCATTACGATACCACGGTGACGCTTCTAAATTACGCAATAATTCTGCAACAGTATTTGGACTTTCTGCCTTTCCTTCAATGGTAAATTTATCGCCAACACGACTGAATTTGGTCAAATACATATTACTTGGGGTTACTCGTACCAATTCATCAATAAGACGTACAGTGACTGGACGTTGACCTTCCAGACCTTGAATCAGTTTCATACGCTCTACAATTGCATTTCGGCGCTCTTGCAAACCATCCAATGATTTTAACTGTTTGTCCAGATTTTGATTGGTGCTTACAACCAATTGATTGGCCTGTTCCTGATCATTAAGCTTATGATCATAAAACAACCAAGCCAACACCACAGTCATTACCCCAAGCACTGCAACGGCAGCACTAAATGCAATAAATTGTTTCTTGCGCTGCTCTCTTAGCTCATCACGCCAAGGGAGTAAGTTAATCTTTGCCATTAATCAAAACTCCTCAATGCCAGACCGCATGCCACCATTAAAGAAGAGGCATCATTTTCAATTTTTTTAATATCAACCTGAGGAGAAAAACCCATTTGCAGGAATGGATTGGCTGTCGTAACGCGATAACCTAATTTTTGTTGTAAAAGTTTTGCCAAACCAGGAATATTGGCATTGCCTCCAGCTAATAAAATATGATCAATTTCATTAAACTGAGACGAAGAAAAGAAAAATTGTAAAGATCGCGCAGCTTGTTGAACCAACGCCTCTAAAAAAGGTTCAAGCACTTCAGTATCAAAATCATCTGGTAAAGAGCGTTCTTTTTTGGCACGACCTGCTTCTTCAAAAGATAACCCATAACGTGTCTGAACGTCTTGCGTCAGTTGCTTACCACCAAAAACCTGCTCACGGGTATAAATAATCTTGCCATTTTGCATCACCGAAAGCGTGGTCATGGTATGTCCGATATCTAAAATACCTACTGTATTAACACCCATCGGCAAAGTATCAGAGAACACCCCAAAAGCACGTTCCATTGCGTAACTTTCGACATCAGCAACTTTTGGCGTTAAACCTGCAAGCTCCAATACTTCAACGCGTGTTTCCACATTTTCAGTTCGAGTAGCAACTAATAAGACATTGACACGAGCAGTGTTGGCCAAACGATCAGGCAAAACCTCAAAATCCAGACTAACTTCATCTAGTGGGAACGGAATATATTGCTCTGCATCCATGCGAATTTGAACTTCACGTTCATCATCCGTCATATCAGCATCCATTTCGATGATTTTATGGATCACCATTGAAGTCGGAATTGCGATAGCAGCATTGGTTGATTGTGGGTTGGCCAAGTTAATGACTCGCTCCAACGCATCCCCCACCGCTTCTGGATTGAGAATATTTTTCTCGACCACGCTATTTTCCTGTAAGGGTATCAAGGCATAGCTTTCCACCCAATAGCGACCGTTTTTTACAGAGAGTTCTAATAACTTAACAGAAGTCGAACTAATATCGACCCCTACTAACCCCTTATTTGGTTTACGATATAACCTGCGCACGATAGCATTATCCTATTATTTTTTTATCCCCAAACAAAACAACAAGCTGATCTCGGTCTCTAATTTTATACGGATACAATAAGGCATCTAACAATCCGCATGTCTAAAGGATATACTGACCATCAATTCGTTTGCTATTAGCTCTTATTAAAACTTACTTGTTATGAAAAAGCTATCCAGTTCAGGTCATGTTCATCCATTTTTTTTGGTACTTATCATTATATTAGTCTCAATTCCTATGGGTTTTTATGGCATGTATCTCTATATTGCGCCATCACTGCCTGAAATGAGCTCTTTAAAAAAAGCGCCTTTACTTAAACCGCTGCAAGTTTATACGGCTGATAATGAGCTAATCTCAGAATATGGCGGCAAACTTTCTGTGCCCGTAGAATATAATCAAATCCCACCGACCTTTATCCATGCCTTTCTTGCAGCCGAAGATTCTTCTTTTTTTGAGCATAGTGGCATCAGCTTTAAAGGTTTAGGTCGCGCAGTCAGTGAAACCATTACAGGTTCTGATGTGCAGACAGGTGGCTCTACGATTACCATGCAGGTGGCCAAGAATTATTATTTAAGCCCAGAACGTACTTTAAAGCGTAAACTTACCGAAATCTTTTTAGCTCGGAAAATTGAACAAAATTTAAGTAAAGAAGAAATTTTGACGTTGTATGTCAATAAAATCTTTTTAGGTAAAAATGCCTACGGTATCGCCGCTGCTGCAAAAATTTATTATAACAAAACATTAGATCAACTCAGTATTGCAGAAATGGCGATGCTAGCAGGTTTACCTAAAGCACCGTCGCGTTTCAATCCTGTTGCGAATCCTGAACGAGCTTTAGAACGTCGTAACTGGATTTTGGGTCGTATGCTACAACTGGGTTATATCACTCAGGCACAGTATCAAACTGCAGTTGCTGAACCCATTAAACTTGATATGCCAGACCGTGGAATTGCTAATCGTTTTCCTTATGTTGGTGAAATGGTGCGTTCTGAACTGGTCGAAAAATTTGGTGAACAAGCAATCGATTCAGGCTACAAAGTTTATACTACGATTGATAGCAAACGTCAGGCTTATGCCGAACAGGCAGTTCAGGATGGTCTGGAAGCCTATGATCGTCGTCATGGTTGGCGTGGTGCTGAAGCACACGATAAACCTTTAAATTCATTTATGGCTTATGCCAATACGTATCCTGCGCAAGTGACTAAAGTCAATAACTCGACTTTTGAAGCATTAATGCAGGATGGATCAACGATCACTGTTCCTTGGTCAGGTATGTCTTGGGCCAGACCTTATCAAAATGCCAATAGCGTAGGAGCAGCACCAAGCCGTGCTTCACAGATCGTTAAAGTTAAAGATATTGTCCGTTTACGCCCAAATGCAGAAAAAACCTCTTGGGCGTTAGTACAAATTCCGCGTGCGCAAGGACAACTGATTGCTTTAAACCCAAATGATGGTGCGATTGAAGCCATTGTTGGGGGATATAATTTTTATCAATCCAAATTTAATCGTGCGTTACAAGGTTGGCGTCAACCTGGTTCAACCATCAAGCCGTTTATATATGCATTAGCATTAGAACGTGGCATGACACCCTATACAATGGTCAATGATAACCCGATTAGTATTGGTCGTTGGTCACCAAAGAACTCAGATGGTCGCTACTTGGGGATGATCCCGTTACGTCGTGCTTTATATTTATCACGAAATACGGTCTCTGTACGCTTACTACAAAGTGTTGGCGTTGAGCGTGCGCGCCAATTACTCATGGACTTCGGTTTACAGGAAAATCAGATTCCACGTAACTTTACAATTGCACTTGGAACGCCACAGGTACTTCCTGTACAAATGGCGACGGGTTATGCCACTTTTGCCAATGGCGGCTATCGTGTACAACCTTATTTTATTAGCCGTATTGAAGATGCTTACGGTAAAGTAATTTTTGAGGCCAAACCTGAATATGCGTGTATTTCTTGCATTAATGAGACTGAAAACACCGTTACGGATGAGCAAAAAGCGCAAACTCCTGATGATGAGGTGATTGAAGTAACCAATCAAAATATGCAGACCGAAGCGACAAACAACACAGCATCACAAACCCAAGCAACAAGTAATTCTGGTGATTATCGTCAGGCGCAACGTATTTTAAAATCTAGCTCGGCCTATGATATGGCCAATATTTTACGTGATGTAATTCAACACGGTACAGGACGTGCAGCACTCAAAATTGGTCGTGATGATTTAGGTGGTAAAACTGGTACAACCAACGATGCCAAAGACGCATGGTTTGCAGGTTTCAATGGCAAGTTAGTTTCTGTAGCTTGGGTAGGCTTTGACCGCCCAACTACATTGGGACGACGCGAATATGGTGGTATTGCGGCACTTCCAATCTGGATTAACTTTATGGATAAATCCTTACAAGGGACAGCATCCTCATGGGTTCAATTTGATAAAGATGCCAAAGCACCTATTTCCCGCGAACAACCAAGCCTTCAAGAAAATAGCAGTAAGAGCAGTACAAATCGCACTTCACCACCGCTTGCGCGCCCTTTATATGTGCCTGCGCCAAAAGCACCTGTGACCACACCTGATAATGACTTTGCTGACTTACCAGGAGAGGAAATTCTAGTTCCTTCTGAACAGACCCCACCGGCCCTGAATCAGAACCAACCTAAACATCAGGAACCTCCCAAACGCGATGCACTTGAAGGTTTAATTCACCAAGTCACCTAAGTCAATCAAACGACAATTTTAAAGCCATCTTCTAAGATGGCTTTATTTCTTTTGAAAAAGATATATTTGAAAATGCGCTGTTAGTTTAAACTGGGTTTGCTGTTCCAATTGCTGTCTTTTTTCAGGTTTGGCTTTATAAGCATATGGTGTCATGGCAATCAGGTTTTTTAACTGATCTTGTTCTAAGCTAAATGAACTCTCAATGGGTTGCTCCAACACCAACTCAAAATCTGATTGTAGCTGTTCAACAAACTTATGAGGTTGATGCGGTTTTACCTCATCAAATAAAGCTTCACGTAGCGCATATAAATGCTCTAGTGCTGGTGTCACCACCAATAAATAACCCTTTGATTTTAACACCCTTAAAATTTCATCTTTTGGAATCGGGCTAAATAGACTTGTACAAATATCAATACTTTGATCGAGTACAGGCAAGGTCGCTCCCGTTCCCACCACCCAAGTGACTTGAGGGTTAAGTTTAGCGGCGCGCTGAACTGCCGTTTTTGCAATATCTAGCCCAATACATTGCTGGACTTGCTGTTGCATCGCAGACGTGTAATAACCTTCACCACAACCAATATCTAGCAAAGTATCAAGTTGATACTGCTGTAATTGAGCCACGACTGCATCACGTAAAGGCTGATAAAAACCATTCGATAAAAAAGAACGACGTGCCAACACAGATTCAGGTGTATCCCCTGGTGTTTTACTATGTTTGTGTTGAACTACATGTAAGTTAACGTAGCCCTGCTTGGCCAGATCATAACTATGCCCCTGTTCACATCGCCATGTGCGCTGTACCAAATTTAAAGCCTGACGACACACAGGACACATCAACACACTCATGATTTTCTCTCATATAAAAAAAGCCAGCAACGCTGGCTCTTTGGAACGCTTTCAGCTTAACGTAATTTTAAAGTCATTAGACCAAAAACCACCAGCATAATAGTAATAATCCAGAACCGAATCACGACCTGCGTTTCTTTCCAACCTTGTTTTTCATAATGATGATGCAACGGCGCCATCAAAAACACGCGCTTATTACGCATGCGCAATGAACCGATTTGCAAGAAGACTGAAATCGCTTCCATCACAAATACGCCACCCATAATCGCAAAAACGATTTCCTGACGCACCATTACCGCAATCGTACCAAGCATTGCACCGAGTGCCAAAGCACCGACATCACCCATGAAGATTTGAGCAGGATGTGCGTTGTACCATAAAAATGCAAGACCAGCCCCAACCATCGCAGAACAAATCACGACCAGTTCAGAAGTGTATTTTACATAAGGAATATGTAAATAGTTGGCAAAACGAATGTCACCAGCCAAATAAGCAAACACACCTAAACCTGCTGCAACCATGACAATCGGCATAATCGCCAGACCATCTAGCCCATCGGTCAAGTTGACTGCATTGGAAGCACCATTAATCACTAAATAAGTGAAAATAATAAATGCAATTCCCAATGGCACAGCAGACAATGGAATCGAGAGATTTTTGAAAAAAGGAATCAACAAGTCCAACATATTGGCGGTATGAATCGGATTCGGCTGATGAACCGCAATCACATATAGTGCAATACCCGCACCAATTGAAGCCAGCGATGTCCAGAAAAACTTTTTACGTGCAGGCAAACCAGCATTGTCTTTATAACGAATTTTAATCCAGTCATCCGCCCAACCCACTGCACCAAAGACCACCATCACGCCAAGCACAATCCAGACATATGGATTGGATAAATCTGCCCAAAGCAAGGTACTGATACCAATTGATAAAAGAATAAGTACGCCACCCATGGTCGGTGTACCCATTTTTTTGGCATGGTTTTCAGGCGCATATGAACTCACCGCTTGGCCATACTTGAGTGCCTGTAATTTTCGAATCATCACAGGGCCAAGCAGCCAACCAATTGCCAGTGCAGTCAATATGCTGAGTAAAGAACGCAAGGTTAAATATCGAACCACCTGAAACGAGCTGTTATAGCCCGCAAGATGTTCAAATAGCCATAACAGCATCTAAAGTTTCTCCATCAAATCTGCCATCAACGTTTCCATATGGGTATAACGAGAGCCCTTAAACAGGAAACTCATTGACTCGGGTTGATGTTGTTGAATTAAATTAATTAAAAAAGTAAGCGCATCTGCTTGAGTTGGAAATGCTTTCAATTTTGAGGCATTACCACTTTGTGAAGCTCCCGCGAAGGCTGCTTGGGCAAATTCACCAACCGCCACAATTATATCTAGATTGTAATCAACCAGATCACGCCCTAGATCATGATGCTCTTGCAGGCTAGCATCGCCCAATTCACCAATATCGCCCATGACCATGACTTTAAAGCCGGTTTGTTGACTGAGTACTTCAGCCGCAGCGCGCATGGATGTTGGATTGGCATTATAAGTATCGTCAATAAAGAGATATTGTTGCCGTTGAAGAAAGTTCAGCCGACCTTTTGCGCCTTTTGCATGTTCCAAACCTTTGACAATATCATCAAGCTTAATGCCAATAGCAAGTGCAAAAACCGTAGCCGCAGTGGCATTATGCACATTATGTAAACCTGCAAAAGGTAAGTTGATATCACTTACGCCCTGTGGTGTATGTAATTCAAATTCACTGGATTGGGCATTCAACTGAATATTGGTTGCAAAGACATCGCCTCCTGCACCAAAAGAAAGTTGTTGGGTGGTTTGCACAGCTTGACGAATTTGTGCAGTAAAATCATCTTCTGCGGGAATAATGGATACACCATTTTTTGCAATGTGCCTATAAATTTCTGACTTTGCTCGACAAATTCCCTCTCGCCCACCAAATTCACCCAAATGTGCAGTCCCTATATTGAGAATACCTGCAACCTGTGGCTGTACCAGTTTGGAAGTATAATCAATCTCACCTTGATGGCTTGCACCCAGTTCCATCACTGCATATTGATGCTCAGGTCTAAGCTCAAGCAACATCATCGGCACACCTAAATCATTATTTAGATTACCGCGAGTCACTAAAGTTGGTGCAAGTTGACCAAGAATACTTCCCAACATTTCTTTCGTGGTGGTTTTACCGCTGCTTCCAGTCAAAGCAATAACTTTTAAATCTGGATATTGGGCACGGCGATATGCACCTAAATACCCCAATGCCAGACGCGTATCTGGCACCACAAGCTGAGCAATATCAACATCTACAGGATGTTGTACAATTGCAACCTGACAACCATTTTGAGCCACTTGTGCAACAAAATCATGTGCATCAAAGCGTTCACCTTTGAGTGCTAAAAATGCATCACCCAATTCCGCATGGCGCGAATCAGTCAAGATCCGTTTGATCGTTTGAGTAGGTATTTTATCTTGATACCAATAGCCATTCGTTGCCTGTTGCAACTGTTCTGCCGCCCAAGGAGTCAGCTCTACAGTACTCGTCGTCGATGTATGCATAAAAAAGCCTATTGTGCTGGATACGCGCTATGAACTGAATGTGCCTGTGCATCAATTGCAGCCTGAACTTCTACGACATCATCAAACCAGTGTCGCACACCATCAATTTCCTGATAATTTTCATGTCCCTTACCCGCAATCACCACAATATCACCATTTTTGGCCTCATTGACTGCAAATTTGATCGCTTCGCGGCGATCGCGAATTTCAAAGGTATCATGCAAACTAAAATCTATGCCTTGTCGCATATCTGAAAAAATTTGTGTTGGATCTTCAGTTCGAGGATTATCTGAAGTCAAAACGACTGGATTTGCTGCATCTAGCGCAGCCTGTGTCATTAGTGGTCGTTTACCACGGTCACGATCACCACCACAACCAAATAATGCCCAGAGCTGATGACGCGTATGTCGTTTTAAGGTATTTAGCACTTGTGTCAATGCATCAGGGGTATGCGCATAATCTACGACAAATAAACGCTCACCATCACGAATCACTTGCATACGTCCGGGCGCACCTTGAAGTTTAGGCACGGTTTGAATCAAATCAGCCAGATCAAAACCCGCAGCCTCAACCGCAATAAGACTCGCAATCAGATTTTCAACATTGAATTGTCCCAAAAATGGACTTTGAATATCAAACACACCTTGCGGACTACGCAATTGGATCTGCGCACCTTCTAACTGATAATTGACCGCCTGTACCAGATAATCTGCGCTTTGATTTTGCAGGGAATACGTATAGATTTTAGGTTGAGATGGATTGTTTTTTGCCACCTTGAGCATTAAATCTGCGTAATCATCATCCAGATTGATGACCGCAACTTTAAGTTGTTCAAATGCAAATAATCTTGACTTTGCTTCTGCATATGCTTGTAGCGTGCCATGATAATCCAGATGATCACGGCTTAAGTTCGAATAGACTGCAATTTCAATTTCGCAACCATTTAAACGCCCTTGTTCAAGGCCATGCGAACTAGCCTCGAGCGAAGCAAAACCTGCGCCCTGTTTAGCATAATCATGCAATAAAATTTGTAATTGCAAAGCATCTAAAGTGGTATGTGTCGATGGATTTAAATCAGGCAAAATACCATTACCCGTCGTACCAAATACCGCACAACGTTGTTGTTGCAGACTCATTAACTCTGCCATCAAACGTGAAATGGTGGTTTTACCATTGGTTCCCGTCACAGCAAGAACACGGGCAGGGCGTACGGGATCGGTTTTTTGCAGATAATCACGCTGCCATTGGCCCATTTGCACACGAACATCTGGGCAAACCCATTCATTTTCAAGACCTAAAGACTGTTCACTAATCACCCCTAGCGCACCAGATTCAAGTGCTTTTTGCGCAAAAGCCAGTGTTTTTTCAGGTTGAGAATAACTTGTTAATGCAATAAAAATTTGCCCTACTTGCACCTTGCGGCTATCTAGATTAAATCCAGAAAATGGCTGTTTTAACCATTCAGCATCAACTGTTTTTGCATAAATATCTTGAAAAGAAATCGACATATTTCACCTGATTACTGAATAGTTGGGGTATCGAGTGGTTTATCCAGCGGCACATTCATCAGACGTAACGACTCCTGCATGATTTTCGCAAATACGGGGGCGGCAACCAGACCACCGTAATAACGACCTTGTGGATTTTCCACCACAACAATAATCGCCAAACGCGGATCACTCACTGGCGCAACCCCTGCAAATAAAGCCCGATATTCATTGTTAGAATAGCCCTTACCATCTGCACGTAACTTATGTGCCGTCCCTGTTTTACCACCAACACGATAACCTGGAATATTGGCTTGTCGTGCCGTACCACCTGGCATGGTAACTTGCTCCAACATCAATAAAACTTCATCAGCAATCTTAGGTGATAACACCTGTTCACCTTTTGGAACTTCATCTAACTTACGCAAGCTAAGGGGCATTTTTACCCCATGATTGGCAAGCATCGCGTAGCCTTGTGCCACCTGCAAAATAGTGGCATTTAGACCATAGCCATAGGCCATAGTACCCAATTGTGATGGATTTAAACGATTGGCAGGCAGCAGTAATCCCCCACTTTCACCGGGAAACTTCACAGCCGATCGCTGTCCGAAACCAACACGACGGAAGAATGTAGGTAAAGTATCCTTAGGTAGAGATAATGCTATTTTGGCAGAACCCACGTTAGAAGATTTAATAATCACGCCACTCACGGTTAAGGTGCCGTAGTTATGGGTATCACGAATCGTATGCCAACCCAATTTCATCGAACCCGGTGACGTGTTTACAATACTATTGGGAGTGTATTGTCCTGTTTCTAGCGCAGCGGAAATGGTAAATGGCTTCATGGTTGAGCCAGGCTCAAACATATCAATTGCACCGCGGTTACGCATGGCATCTTTATTGGAAAGACCATTTTTGTCATTTGGGTTATATGACGGCCAACTGCTCATCGCCAAGATTTCGCCTGTTTTGACATCGACAGCGATTGCTGAGGCAGAACGCGCATTGTTCGCTACACCTGCCGCGGTTAATTCGCGGTACATAATATATTGTAACCGTGAGTCGATACTTAAAGTGACATTCTCACCTGGCTCCACTTCTTTAATCACTTCGGAAATTTTTAGCCGATTGCCATGCTTATCCCGAATGATTTTTTGCTCACCATCAATACCTGAAAGTTGTTTATTCAGTTGCATTTCCAGACCTTCAATCCCTTTGCCATCATTATTGGTCAATCCAATAATTTGGGCATTTGGTTGAGGTTGTGGATAATAGCGTTTATAGTTTTTTTCAGTATAAACGCCCTGAAAATTACGTTTTAAAATTACATCGGTCTGCTGTGGCGGTACTTCTTTTTTAAGAACCAGATAACGTGAACGCGGACGATCATTCATCATTTTCTTTAAGATAGCGCGATCAATACCCACCACGTCGGCCAGTTCATCCAGATTTAAATTTTTATCAGGCAACTCTCGTCTTAAACGACGTGCATTTTCAGGTTCCTGCTTGATTTTTTCCGAAATTTCTTCGTATTGTTTTTTTGTTTCAAAATAATCACGCGGATCAATCACGACATTCATAATCGGTGTGCTTATCGCCAGTGGTACGCCATGCCGATCGCTAATTACACCACGCATCGATTTTAATTGTTCGGTACGCAAAATATTGGCATTGGCTTTATTTTGCAAAAAGTCTTTATTAATAACCTGAACATAAAATGCTCGCGCTACCAACACTACAAAGCATAAAAGTACCGTGCCCCAAAGCAAATAAAAACGCCACATATCAAAAGCAAGCGTTGGCTTTTCAGTAATGGACTGCTGTTTTTTTCGTGTTTGCTTAATTCGCTTATCTACCATACAGCATGCCTTACTTTTTTTGCTCTGGAGTCATGGGTAATGAAATTACTACGGTTTGTGCAGCAGGAGGAGAAAACATTCGCAGTTGTGTGACTGCACGTGTTCCAATTTGTGCTGTCGCGCCAAAGGTTTGTTGCTCGATCAGTAAACGTCCCCATTCTGCATTCAGGTCATCTTTCTCACGAATATAAGAACTCAAATCACGATAATCATGGCGATATTCAAATACCTGAAACACCACCATCATGGCACTGATAAATACCAGCGTAATTAAGATCGCATAAGTAACTACTCTTCTAAAAGCTGTTTTATTTGTGAATGAGATCTGTTCTTCTGTTTCCATGATTTGCCTTTTCATACTAATCGTTCGGCAACCCGAAGCCATGCACTGCGTGAGCGTGGATTGGATTTTACTTCTTCTTCACTGGCACGTAGTCGCGCAACTTTCTTTAAACGTCGAGTATCTATTTGTGGCTGTGGCATCCCCCAACCCGTATCTTCCGCAAGCGTTGATTCTTTTTGAATAAACTGTTTAATCAAACGATCTTCCAATGAATGGAAACTAATCACAGCTAAACGACCTTGCGGTTTTAACAACTCTACCGCTTGAGGTAAAAAGATTTCAATATCTTCTAGCTCTTTATTTATGGCAATTCGGATCGCCTGAAAAGTTCTGGTTGCTGGATGCTTATGTTTTTCCCATTTAGGGTGAGCAGTTTTTACCAGTTCAGCCAGTTGCCCTGTAGTTTCAAGATATCCTGCTTGCTTAATCGCTTTAGCCAGACGTCGACTATAACGTTCCTCGCCATATTGATAAATAATATTGGCTAAATCTTCTTCTTTAATGTCGAGTAACCATTCTGCTGCTGTCTGACCTTGTGAATTATCCATACGCATATCTAATGGGCCATCTTGCATAAAACTAAAGCCACGTTCTGCCTGATCCAATTGCGGTGAAGATACACCCAGATCCGCCATGATACCGTCAACCTGAGTAATCCCAATGCGATTCAACTCTGTTTGCAAGTCTGCGAAACTCGCATGAATAATTTGAAAGCGAGAATCATGTTGCGCTAATTCATGCGCAACAGACAAAGCTTGTGGATCTTTGTCAAAAGCATAAACACGCGCATTGGCATCTAGTTTTTCCAGCAATGCCCGTGTATGACCACCGCGACCGAACGTGCCGTCTACATAAATTCCCGTGTCACGTTCAGCCAGTAAAGCATCAACAGTTTCATGAAGTAAAACGGAAATATGTGACATAAGGGCAAGATCATAAAAAGCTAAAAATTTAACTGCACATTATTACCTTGTTTTGTTAAAGCTCCAAACGACTTTTTGTTGGGAATTCTTATTTTGTATAGACAAAACCGTTTTAATTGCCAATGTTCTAAGCAAATGAACAATAAGTACGAACTTTTAGTATGATCACAAGTTCGAAAATATTTTTTGAAATTATTTTTCTTATATAAAAAACCAAGCTGATTCTCCATGATCAGCTTAGTTTTTCCCATCAAATCAAAGTATGACGTTAAGGTTTTTCTGCCGAAATTTGATCGTAAATCGCACCATTTACAAAATGTGTCTTCTGCGCTTTAGCCCAACCGCCAAACACATCACCTATCGTGAATAGTTTAATTTTGGGGAACTTGCTCGCATATTTGGCTGCGGCTTTGGCATCGCGTGGTCTAAAATTATATTTGGCGGCCAAATCCTGACCAAGTGGTGAATATAAATAATTCAAATAGCCTTTAGCTAAACTACGATTGCCATCTTTATCTACAGTTTTATCGACAATGGCAACAGAAGGTTCAGCCAAAATGGAAATAGAAGGATACACAATCTCATACTGCTCTTTACCCAGCCCTTGCTGAGTGGCAAGTAAAGCTTCATTTTCCCATGACAGCAGGACATCGCCAATACCACGCTCTGCAAAAGTAGTCAAAGAACCTCGCGCACCAGAATCAAGAACTTTGACATTATGATAAAGTTTTTTGACCAACTCTCTTGCTTTAGCATCATTACCACCCGGCTGCTTCAAGGCATAACCCCACGCAGCCAAATAAATCCAGCGTGGCGCTCCACCTGTTTTTGGATTTGGTGTAATAATTTCCACACCCGGTTTGGTTAAATCATTCCAGTCTTTAATTTGTTTAGGATTCCCCTTTCGTACCAAAAAAACGATCGTCGAGGTGTATGGTGCCGAATTATGAGGAAACTCTTTTTGCCAGTTCTTTTTAATTAGACCTGTATTGGCAATTTCATCAATGTCATTTGCCAATGCCAAAGTGACAACATCTGCCTGCAAACCATCAATCACCGCACGCGCCTGTTTACCAGATCCACCATGTGACTGCTTAAAATCGACCTCCTGACCTGTGCGCTTTTTCCAATATTCACCGAAGCTTTTATTATATTCCTGATAAAATTCGCGAGTTGGATCGTAAGATACATTCAAAAAAGAAGTTGCCGCATAAACCACGCTTGCACTCGTCCCCAACCATGTAAGCAATATGACAGATACAATTTTATTCATTGTCTTTTTCCAAATTTATTTTTATTCACTATATTTTTATAAAATATCTTTTACAATCATGTGCCTATAACATATTGTTAAATGTTTATCGTATTTTATGCTAAACTCTGCCGCTAAACATTGGATACTATTTATACGCATTAAAGCGACACTGTTTAAAATCTCTCCACGCTTTATCCACATTTATTTGTTAAAAGAGAGATGTTGTAGCTTTAAGTATCTTTAAAGGGATATCTTGACTGATATTTTTTATACTTTTGTAAAAAATGTGACACAATGCGCATTTTTATTGTATATTTATAGCTGAATAGTAATTATTTTAGTTTACATTTATTGTAGACTTGCATATCAGCAATAAAAAAATACACATGCTGGGGATGTTTGTATGAAAATGCAGTTAATTAAAGTACTTGGTTTAAGTTTAAGTTTGGGACTGGTTTCTCAGATGGGTACTGCTGCCGTCATTAAAGATACTCAGATTAAACCAACTGAAAAAAATTTAATGGTTGAAAAGGCACTCGATCAACAAAAACGTAATCTTTCATCATTACCTACAACAGATGATGAACTTAAAATGTTGAACACGATTCGTGTGGCTCCCACTCAAAACTTCTTTGCCACTCAGCATCAACGTTTTTCACGTTTTGTACAGTCATTTTTTCAGCCACATACTTCTTAACCGTTCTTATAGTTCATTAAAATTCATAAAAAACCTAGTGACTTTTGACTCAAATAATGGTCAAGACGCTAGGTTTTTTCCGTTATACTAAGTCCAATTTCTTTTTTGATTTTATTTTTAAATGATGAAAGTCCGTACGCGTATTGCCCCATCTCCTACTGGTTTCCCACATGTAGGAACTGCTTATATTGCCTTATTTAATCTATGCTTTGCCAGACAGCATGGTGGTGAATTTATTCTACGTATTGAAGATACAGATCAGCTTCGCTCAACACCTGAATCAGAAAAAATGATTCTGGATTCACTACGCTGGTTAGGTCTTAATTGGGCTGAAGGTCCAGATATTGGCGGCCCACATGCACCCTATCGTCAATCAGAACGTATGGGGATTTATAAGCAATATGCGTTGGATCTGATTGAAAAAGGTCATGCATTTTATTGCTTTGCAACCGCTGAAGAGCTGGATCAAATGCGTGCCGAACAAATGGCTCGTGGTGAAACACCTAAATATGATGGTCGCGGTTTAAAACTTTCAAAACAAGAAGTTGAACAGCGTTTGGCTGCGGGAGAACCGCACGTCATTCGAATGAAAGTGCCCGAAGAAGGTATTTGTCGTTTTAATGACTTACTACGTGGTGAAGTCGAAATTCCTTGGGCACAAGTGGACATGCAGGTTCTGTTGAAAACGGATGGCTTACCCACTTATCACCTTGCTAATGTGGTCGATGATCATTTGATGGAAATTACCCACGTGTTACGTGGTGAAGAATGGCTACCATCTGCACCGAAACACCAATTGCTTTATCAATATTTTGGTTGGGAAATGCCAGTGCTCTGTCATATGCCACTGTTGCGTAATCCTGACAAATCAAAATTATCAAAACGTAAAAACCCAACCTCGATCAACTATTATCGAGATATTGGTGTATTACCAGAAGCTTTGTTGAATTATTTAGGTCGTATGGGTTGGTCAATGCCAGACGAACGTGAAGTTTTTACTTTAGATGAAATGATCGAGCATTTTGATATTCAACGTGTATCTTTAGGCGGACCAATTTTTGATGTAGAAAAACTCAACTGGCTAAATGGTCAATGGATTAAATCCCTAACACCTGGACAACTGCTTGATCGTTTACTGGCATGGAAAAATGATCGTAACACATTGGAAGATATTGCTGCTGCCATTCAACCACGAATTCATTTGTTGTCAGAAGCCGTCAATTGGGCTGGTTTTTATTTCAATCATATGCCAACTATTATAGCAGAGATGTTTGAAAGCAAAAAACTGTCACAAGAGCAAGTTCGACAAAGCCTACAGTTTGCAATTTGGCGACTGGAAAGCCAATTCACGTGGAACAATGAGACAGTTAGCCAGACTTTGATGGATTTAGCCAATCAAATGGACATTAAACTGCGTGACTTTATGCCTGCGTTCTTTATTGCGATTGCAGGTTCAACCAGTTCTACGCCTGTGATGCAGTCTATGGTCACGATTGGCCCTGATTTAACCTTTGCTCGTTTGCGCCGCGCACTAGAAATTGTAGGTGCACCAAGCAAAAAAGAGCTTAGAGTCTGGGAAAAACTTAATGAATCGCTAAAATTGCCGAAAAATGATGCAGTTGATGAAGCATAATTGATTTTTTTATTGACGCATTAACACAATAGCCCTAATATGGCGCTCACACAGACTGGGGTCATAGCTCAGTTGGTAGAGCGCTACAATGGCATTGTAGAGGTCAGCGGTTCGATCCCGCTTGGCTCCACCAAATCTTGGAATGTGTCGCCTCATAAGTCCCTATCGTCTAGAGGCCTAGGACATCGCCCTTTCACGGCGGTAACCGGGGTTCGAATCCCCGTAGGGACGCCAAATTTCTAAAAAGCCGCTGCACAGACAGCGGCTTTTTTATTATTTTTATTTTAGCAACTCTTGGTTAAAATAGAGAAAATAAGATTCTGGAGCATTTATGCAGTACCGTTGCCCAAAATGTCAAAGTGTTAAAATTATGCCTGTCGGGCAAGGCGGAACTTCTGCTCGCCCTGTTATTCCCAAAAGTCTGGTCATTTTACTACCTGCTATTTTTATTCTGTTATTTCTAGTACTGATGAGTATTGGAATGTGGATTTTTGGTAGTGGTGCAGGTCCAAAACTTCAGATTGCAACCGTTGTGGTTTTTGTGATCACAGCAGGTGCGGGTCTCATGTTTTGGCGTGATCTACCCAACTTTAAACTGAGCATGCAGGCATTCCTGCAATCTCAAAAGCACTGGAAATGTCGTGAATGTCATCACGAATGGCAAATTTAACTGTTTGTTGACTGATCAAAATTAAAAGCCATTTCAATGTGAATGGCTTTGGGTTTCATGATCATGTGTTGTATCGTGTTCGTGCTCATGTACAACACATTCATCTTCTTCAATTTGCAGGGTAATTTCAGAGATACCATGCTGATGCGACAGCATTTCATAAGCATTTCGGTAGAGTTGATTACGATCTGCGTGTGGTGCAAATAAATGTACCGTAAGATGTACGTTCTTAGATGTAATTGCCCAAACTTTCAGTTGGTGAATACTTTCTACACCGTCCAATGCTAATAAATCTTGACGCAACTTTTCAATATCAATTTCCTCAGGCACGCCTTCTAGCAAAATATTGATACTTTGTTTAAGCAATATCCATGTTCTTGGCAGCACCCAAAATCCGATTAAAACAGCGATAATGGTATCGACCCAATACCATTGGGTAAAATAAATAATAACCGCTCCAATAATTACCCCCACAGACCCTAGCGCATCACTTAATACTTCCAGATACGCTCCTTTGACATTTAAGCTATCTTGCGCACTTGAGACCAAAATTTTCATGGAAATCAGGTTAATGATGAGTCCAATCACGGCAACAATCATCATGCCAACACTTTGGATTTCAGGCGGATGGGTAAAGCGCTGATAGGCTTCAAATAGAATATAAACTGCGACCACAAACAACATGGAAGCATTGAACAATGCCGCTAAAATTTCGAAACGTTGATAACCAAAAGTACGTTTATCATCGGCAGGTCGTTTAGCCACTTTGATGGCCGCGAGTGCGATGGCAAGTGCAGCAGCATCGGTAAACATATGTGCCGCGTCAGACAACAATGCCAAACTTTGAGTGATAAAACCTGCGATCACCTCTACGATTAAAAATGTAATCGTGAGTGATAGTGCAATGGTGAGTTTTTTTGCATTTTCTTCGGTCACAACAGCATGACTATGGTCATGCCCATGATGTTCACTCATGCTTCATTCCTTATTTTTCAAAATGCCTCACTCTCAGTGAGGCTTGTTATTTTTTATAGGACTATCTTCAGGGATCAACTCTCCATGAAGATAGCATAATTTAGCTGAAAACCCACTTAATGAGACAGCGGAGATGTGGATGACTTGGCTCTTGAAGATTCATTCATCCAACGATAAATCACAGGCAATAAAATCAGCGTCAATAAAGTCGAAGAAATGATGCCACCAATCACAACACTTGCCAAAGGTCGCTGCACTTCTGCGCCTGTTCCTGTGGCCAAAGCCATTGGTATAAAACCTAGCGAGGCGACACAGGCGGTCATTAATACAGGTCTTAGCCGCAATACTGCCCCCTGCCATGTCGCCGTTGCGACATCATATTTCAGGCGTAGTTCCTTGATAAACGTTAGCATCACCAGACCATTTAGAACCGCAACACCTGAGAGTGCAATAAAGCCTACACCCGCAGACATCGACAAAGGAATATCACGTAACCAGAGCGCAACTAAACCACCCGACAAAGCAAATGGTACTCCACTAAATACAAGTAGGCTGTCTTTAAAATTATGAAACACAGCCATTAACAGCACAAAGATCATGATTAAAGCCAAAGGCACCACGATTTGCATTCGTGCTTTAGCAGAAGCTAGATTTTCAAACTGTCCACCAAAACCTAACCAGTATCCACTTGGCAGTTTTTGCTGCGCCAGTTCTGTCTGCATTTCTTTGACAAAAGAGCCTAAATCACGATCACGTACATTGGCTGTCACCACGACTCGACGTTTACCATTTTCACGGCTCACCTGTGCCAACCCCAAAATATTTTCGACTTTTGCAATATCTTGTAATTGGATCAAGCCACGATTGGGAAGTTGAATCGGTAATTGCGCCAATTGCTGGGGGGTACGCATTTCATCATTTAAACGAATGACAAAATCAAAACGTCGATCACCCTGTAAAATCTGTCCAACTGCCTGTCCACCTATACTTGCCGCGACAAGATCCTGAATAGATTTCACAGACAGACCATATTGAGCAGCTAAAGCATGATCAATGTCGACATTCAACAACGGTAAGCCATCAGTTTGCTCAACCTTAACCTCAGTTGCACCCTCAATCTTTCTCAACTTTTGCGCAATTTTTTCAGCCTCCTGATTTAAGACTTGCAAATCATCGCCAAAAACTTTAACCCCAATATCACTGCGTATGCCTGAAATCAATTCATTAAAACGCAATTCAATCGGCTGTGAGAACTCACTGTTATTACCTGGAATATGTTCAACATATGCCTGCATCCGACCACGCAACTCATCAATGCTTTCTTTAGGATTAGGCCATTGTTCACGAGGCTTTAGTAATACAATCGCATCAGAAATATTAGGTGGCATGACATCAGTTGCTACTTCAGCCGTTCCTGTTCTGGCAAATATCGCTTTCACCTCAGGAAAATCCTGAAGTAATTGTTTTTCAACCTGTTCCTGTATTTTTAAAGATTCTTCAATCCCCGTGCTCGGCGCCCGCATGAGTTGTAAGGCAAAATCTCCCTCACTCAGTTGAGGGGCAAACTCACTCCCTACTCGAGTAAAAATAGCAGCGCTCATGATTAAAATACCCACTGCCAAAGTCGCAACAACATATTTAAACTGATACGCCCAATTCAACACATCGGCATACTTGTTTTTTAGCGCCAACATCCAGCGGCTTTCTTTTTCCTTGACCTCACCTGTAACCCATAACGCCACAGCGGCAGGAACAAAAGTGACGGATAAAATCATCGCACCCACCAATGCTAAGACCACTGCCATTGCCATTGGGTGAAACATTTTGGCTTCCACACCCGAAAGTGCAAAAATAGGTAAATACACCACCATGATGATCAATTGACCAAAAATCAGCGGTCGTCGTGCCTGTTTAGCCGCCAGAAAAACTTCCGTAAAACGTTCTTGGCGGGTGAGTAGACGACCTCTGGCATGTTGAGCTTCAGCCAAACGTCGAATGCAGTTCTCCACAATCACCACTGCACCATCGACAATAATGCCAAAATCCAGCGCGCCTAAACTCATCAAATTGGCACTGATATTCTGCTCCGCCATGCCTGTAATGGTAAACAACATCGATAGAGGAATAATACAAGCCGTAATTAGAGCTGCTCTAAAATTACCTAGAAAGATAAACAGGATGACGATGACCAGAATTGCACCTTCAATCAGGTTCTTGGCCACAGTTTTGATGGCTTTATCGACCAGTGAACTGCGGTTATACACTGTTTCGACCACAACGCCTGTGGGTAAAGAACGCTTTACTTCCTGCATCTTACGATCAAGCGCTTGAGCAACGGTTTTACTGTTCTCCCCCATCATCATCATGGCAATACCGAGTACTGTCTCTTCACCGTTGTATGTCGCACCTCCAGTTCTGAGATCATGTCCAATCGAGACAGTTGCAACATCTGCAACCCGAATCGGCAGACCATTTTTTTGACTCAGCATCACATTTTCGATGTCCTGAATCGTATCTAATGTACCAGGTACACGAACAGTAAACTGCTGACCATTTTCTTCGAGAAAACCAGCACCGCGATTTTCATTATTTTCAGTGAGTGCGCTTTGCAAGTCTGTCACAGGAATCTGTAATTGCTGCAAACGTTTTAAATCTGGTGAAACAATATAAGTTTTATTGTAGCCACCGATACTATTGACCTCAGCAACACCCGCTACCCGCTGTAATTGTGGACGTACAATCCAGTCTTGGATTTCACGTAAATCCATTGCTGTGTAAGTACTGCCGTCTGCTTTTTTAGCATTCGGCTCAGCTTTAATGACCCATTGATAGATCTCGCCTAATCCAGTTGAAATCGGTGACATTTGCGGATCAATATCGTCAGGTAAAGCACTTTGAGCTTCTTGTAAGCGCTGATTAATCAGCTGTCTCGCCCAATAAATGTCTGTACCATCTTTAAAAATAATGGTCACCTGAGATAAACCATAACGTGAAATAGAACGGGTTTGCTCAAGATTTGGCATCCCCGACATCGCATTTTCAATCGGGTAGGTAATGCGTTGCTCGACTTCAGCTGCAGTAAAACCATTGGCCTGAGAGTTAATTTGTACCTGTACATTGGTAATATCAGGAACAGCATCAATAGATAATTTTTGATAGCTATAGAGTCCTACCGCAATCCATGTCAGGGTAAATAACATGACCCAAATGGCATTGCGAATAGAAAACTGAATGATACGGTCAAATAAACTTTGTGCAGATGGCAAATCAATTTCTGGTTTAGTGTCCATGTTCAGCCTCTCCTTTTTCCATTTCTGATTTCAAAAGGAAACTGCCCTGACTGACATATTGTTGATTCTGGGTTAAACCAGATTTAATCTCGATCCATTGACCATCACTTGAATAATGACCAACCTCAACCGCTACGGGCTGAAAATGAACACTATTTTTTTGATTTTTTGCAACAAACACCACCGATTTACCATCGATCTGCTGAAGAGCGTTGCGAGTCACTCGAAGTACAGGCTGACTGTCCTGCGCCTCTAATAAAACATTAACCATCAAATTCGGACGTAATTCCTGTGCAGGTGTGAGTACTTTCGCACGGACTTGCAAGCGTCCCGTCTGGCTATCTGCTTCAGCACTTAAAGTCTGAACCTGCGCCTTAAAGCGATTCTGAGTTTGTAATGACTTAAAATGAATCTGTTGATGAGGTTGTATGCTGATACTCTTTTCACTTGGCATGATAAATTCCAGCCACAGTTGATCAAGTTGATCGATCACAAATAATTGTTTATCTGAAGTGATGTATTCACCTACCACGATATCTTTCTGACTCACCACGCCATTTAAAGGCGCTTTTAATGCATAACGTCCCTGACTTCCTGCATTTGCACCCAAAGCAGAGAGTCGACTGCGTGCGGCCTGTACCTGAATTTGTGCCTGACGATAGGTGTTATACGCTTTTTGATAATCCTGACGTGCCGAAATTCCTTGATCAAACAACTGCTTTTCACGTTGGTAATCCTGCTGTGCCAATGTCAATGCTTCCTGAGCAATACTCAAATTTGCTTGTTGATCGACCAGTTCTGGAATAAATACAGTCGCTAAAATCTGTCCTTTTTTCACCTGTTGTCCAAGCATGGCATTGACACTTTCTACGCGTCCCGTAAAAGTTGAAGCAACATGCGCTTGCTGATCGGTATTGGCAACCAGTTTGGCAGGATATTCCAGCGATCGAGAAACTTGACCTTGCTCAACCTGTGCCAGCTTCACGCCAAACTCTAGCATCTGCTGCGAGGTTAGATTCAGTACTTTAGTGTCTTCAGTGTGCTCCGCTTCTCCTGCCTCATCGGCATGTGTAGATTCTGCTTTGCCGTGTTCGCCTTCATCGTGTGAATCTGTTTTGCTAGATGAACCCTTAAACACAATCCATGCACTCAATAAAACGCAAATGACGATGACCAACCCTGCCCAGAGCCATTGTTTTTGAATATTTTTAGTCGACATTATTCAGCTCCTGAAATGGCATTAAAATTACGGGTGTTTTGCCAGAGTGTTTGATTAATTTGATTCAATGCATCACTGGACATGACTTGCTCAGGAGCAACACCCAGTGCCAAGCTTTCGGTTTCTATGGCTTTTTGCCATGCACTTTTAAGAAGTTGAACCTTTTTTAAACGCTGATCCTGTAACTGAGCAGTTGCCTGCTGCACATCGGTAATCGCATATTTCCCCACTTTAAAACCGAGCAACATTTTGTTTTGCACATCTTCAGACAAAGGAATTTGCTGATCATTCATCAAGTCATATTGCTGCTTTAATCCAACCAGTTCACTCTGTAAGGTTTCAATGCTATTGAGGTTTTGCTGAGTATAAAATCGCTGTTGCTGCACTAAAAAATCTTGCTGTGTCTGTGCAATTTGTAATGCATATTGCTGACGATCAAAAATATTGAGCGGAATTTCCAGTCCAATCCTAAACTGTTGTTCACTGCTATTCGTCTCCGCACTTTTATTCGTCACCATGCCAACATTCAGCGTTGGATTAGGACGACGTTTTGCTTTCAGATAGTCCACATTGGAACGCTGCTGCTGCAACTGAAGTTGAATCGCACGTTGCAATAAATTCTGCTGTAAATGATCGGCAACATCTGCTTTGCTTTGGCTAGGCCATGCATTTTGACCATTTAAACCTAAACGAAATGAATGCGTGGTTTCACCCCACAAATTGGCCAGTCGTTTTCTGGCAATATTCAGATTGAGTTCGACTTCTTGAGCGGCGCGCTGATTTTCAATATGTGCCATAAGGGTACGATCCTGATCGACCTGAGCAATACTTCCTGCACGATAACGCAAGCGAGTTGCTTCCAAAATAGCCTGACTATTTGCCAATTGTCGTTGTGCAATCTGATTTTCCATTTCGAA
Organism: Acinetobacter guerrae; assembly: GCF_009372255.1. Taxonomy (GTDB): domain Bacteria; phylum Pseudomonadota; class Gammaproteobacteria; order Pseudomonadales; family Moraxellaceae; genus Acinetobacter; species Acinetobacter guerrae. Next base: position 289,516 of record NZ_LXGN01000056.1, on the reverse strand, counting down.
TACGGCAACTTGTGACCATAGATATTTCACTACAAGCTCAAGCTGTGCTTCATACAAATTCTTATTTAAATCAACTTGTTGTCGCTGAACTTGTGCCAGTTGAGTCGCCGCTTTACGTTCACCAAATACATCCAGTTTTTGTGAAATGCCAAATTCTAGTTCACGATCCTGATCTGACTTAAATCCAGTTTGCTGAATAGAAAAAGTGGGATTCTCCCAAAGATGACTTTTCTGAATATGTGCATCGGCTAGTTTCTGCTGCACTTGCCACACACCTAATTGAGATTGATATTGCCGTACTTTTTCGAGTACCTGAGCAAAACTCAGGGAGGATTGTTCGAGTGCAGAAATGTTTTTATGCTGAGCTATCTCAGTGTCAGCCACAGTGATTGCTGAATATGGCAATAGTGCTGCGAATACGGCAATCGACATTGCTTTATTTGGCAATATCGCACGCCGTGCCTGTTGAATGATACGAATGTACATAAAATAACCCTTTCGCTTTAATCATGTTTTGATCATTGAAAAGGTGGGTTATTTTTCGGCTACCCCACCTATAGCGGGGTTAAAACAGGAGGTGGATTCAATCCAGAGAGATGCGGAGATTGATAGGAGTTCGCCCAATCATACACCGATCGGGTTAAATAACCGCTTCTAAAAGGTTCCCTTGCATGTTGTCCAATCTCAGCCATCACGATATGAAGACAAGTCGGCAAATGGTCATGATGATCCATAAATATGGAAGGGCTATGTATCACTGTATTTTTAAGATTTTTGCTTTCAGCGGTTAATAGACTAGAGCCTGACTGATGATCTGTTGCAGAATCAAAATGATGCCCAAAGTGAAAAGCTGTCACGCTATTTTTTGAAGCTGTTTCATGTGCGCAAAAAGCTGTTGCCACGTTCCATAAACTCTGGAACATGAACGTGCTCAGCAAAATTGCAATAAACAGTGAACGCTTCATAAAGATCAAAAATAAAAATGCGTCCTAATATAGCAAGTCAATTCAAGTTAATAAAATTACATTTGGTAAAAATATTCTTTTTATTGCTCACAGACGGATACTCGTTTGGCCTTTTTTTATGTGAAGTGTAACTCTTTTTTATTTTGCGCAACAAACTCATTGCTTGTTACAAGAAATGGATGCGATTTTCAAAAAACTAGCTTATATTGAAAGTGTTAGCTTAGTTTATGAGCAACAAGGAGCATATTATGAAGTTTGACTATTTAAAAACAGTATGGACACTGTTGTTTCAAGCGCAAAACTCTAAAAATGATGTCTTTTTACTTTTAGATACTAATGCAGAGCATGAATATCAACAGGGTCTTTATTTTGAACAATTAGCACTAAATGACCAGTATCACCATTTTATGCGTCATCATATTTATCGCCACGTAAATGATGAAACTCAAACTCATACAACCAGTTTTGCCTATCTTAATGAACGCAACGCAATTTGGTGTTTTTTACGATCTGCATTACGTGGTCATCCAGAGGCTGAATATAAAATGGGGATTGGCTATTTAAATGGTCAATTAGGTTTAGATCGTGACTATATTAAAGCTGAAAAATGGCTCAAACGAGCAGCAAAAGATGGTCATCCCGATGCCAAACGCTGCTTGTATGATGCTTATAGCCAACTTGCATTTTCTTAGTTTTTTTCAAAAAAACGTTAAGCAAAAAAACCAGCTCGAAAGCTGGTTTTTTATTCACAGAAAATTAACCTGTGATCTTTCTATATTTACCACGTTTTTGTACCGCATCTTCGCCTAAACGCGATTGGCGATAAGCTTCGTATTCGGCATAGTTACCTGTATAAAATTCAGGTTGTTCATTTTCAAATGACAAAATATGGGTCGCAATACGATCTAGGAACCAACGGTCATGCGATACCACCATGACTGTACCTGGGAATACCAAAATAGCATCCTCAAGCGCACGTAAAGTTTCGATATCCAAGTCGTTTGATGGTTCATCCAGTAAGATGACATTTGCACCCATCTGAAGGATTTTGGCAAGCTGTAAACGGTTACGTTCACCACCAGACAATTCACCTACACGTTTTTGCTGATCCTGCCCTTTGAAGTTAAAGCGACCAATATAAGCACGTGATGCAATTTCGTAATCACCGATTTTTAAGATGTCTAAACCACCAGAAACTTCTTCCCAAACGGTTTTGTCATTATCCAAAGTGTCACGAATCTGACCAACATAGGCAACTTTAACCGAATCACCTAATGTCACAGTCCCTGTATCAGGTTGCTGTTCACCCGTCATCATACGAAATAGCGTCGTTTTACCTGCACCATTTGGCCCAACAATACCGACAATCGCAGTTGGCGGTACAGTAAAGGTCAGATTTTCGTACAAAAGACGACCATCAAATGATTTACTGATCCCTTCAACTTCCACCACTTTGTTACCCAAACGCGGTCCAGGCGGAATATAAATTTCCGACGTTTCATTACGTTGTTGGAATTCTTTCGAGTTCAACTCTTCAAAACGTTCCATACGTGCTTTGTTTTTCTTTTGCTGACCTTTCGCATTTGAACGAACCCATTCAAGTTCTTTTTTCAGTGCTTTAGCAAAAGATTCTTCTTGTTTCTGTTCCTGCTCTAAACGCGCATTCTTTTGTTCCAACCAAGAAGAATAGTTTCCTTGATAAGGAATACCATGTCCACGGTCAAGCTCAAGAATCCACTCAGCAACGTTGTCCAAGAAATAACGGTCATGCGTAATGGCTACGATCGTACCAGGGAAATCTTTTAAGAAACGCTCTAACCATGATACTGATTCAGCATCTAAATGGTTCGTCGGTTCATCAAGCAGCAACATGTCTGGTTTAGATAACAATAAACGACACAAAGCAACACGACGGCGCTCACCACCAGAAAGTAAAGATACATCTGAATCCCAAGCTGGAAGGTTCAGGGCATTTGCTGCAATTTCCAACTGGTTATCTAAATTATGCGCATCCCAAGTCTGGATAATTGCTTCCAGTTTTTCTTGTTCTTTGGCAAGTTTATCAAAATCGGCATCTGGATCTGCATATTCAGCAAAAACTTGATCTAAACGCTCAAGTGCATCAAGTGCTTCGCGCACGCCATCTTCTACGTTGCCACGTACATCCTTATTTGGATCGAGTGGTGGTTCCTGCTCAAGATAGCCAATTTTAATACCCGGTTGCGCACGAGCTTCACCTGAGAAATCTTTGTCCACGCCCGCCATAATACGGAGCAAAGTCGATTTACCTGCACCGTTTAAGCCGAGTACACCAATTTTAGCACCCGGAAAAAATGATAAAGAGATATCCTTGAGGATTTCGCGCTTCGGCGGAACCATCTTGGAGACTCGGTTCATCGTATAAATATATTGGGCCACTTAGGACTCCTCAATAGAAAAACCAATACATCGCAGTGAGCGAAAAAATAGCCGCTATTATATGCTGAATACGGCAAAAAAATAAGGCATGATTGAGTTTAATCAGACTTTATGACTGATAAATGTCGGCTAAATTGTTTCCTGATATAAATACACAGCACAACGGCAAAATCACCAGATCAAAGTCTTTTGCTATTTTACAGCCATAAATATCTAACATTTAAACTATGTCGCTCATGCATAACCTACTATTCAAATAAACCATTTGATGCATAACGAGTACCTATTTTATATTTTTATGATTCTCAAAACTAAGAAACATCGCTCAGGACTTGCAATGTCACAAAACAACAAAATCCAAAATTTTGCCATGATCGATCCTCATATTCATCAATGGAATCCATATCACAAACCGCATGCTGCCTATCATTTGGTCAAATCACTTGGAAAGCATCCTAAACTGATGGATAAGTTGCTACGCCTCATCAAGCCCAAACCATTGCTTGAGACCATTGGACAAACAGATCACATACTTGCGCCGTATTTACCCCAAGATTATGCAAAAGACTTAGGCGAATTTAAGGTAGAGAGCGTGATTCATGTAGAAGCCAATTGGCATGATCACAAAGATACAGGCACGGTGGGCGAGACACGGTGGCTTAAAACCCTGAATTTTAATGCTCAAGATCTTAAACTTGCTGCTATTGTGGCTGCGGCAGATCCACGTAGTAAGCACTTTAAACAAGTGTTGGATATGCATCAGCAGGAAAGCCCCTTATTTAAAGGCATTCGTAAAATGGCATCCTTCCATTCAGACAAAGGAATTTATCGTTGGTGCGACCAAGCCCATCTGTATCGTGATAAAAAATTTCTGAAAGGTTTTGAAGAAATTGCCAAGCGCAGATTGAGTTTTGATGCTTGGTGCTATTCTACTCAATTATCCGATGTGCTCTATCTGGCACAACAATTCCCTGAAACCGCAATCATGCTTGACCATTTGGGCACACCCGCAGGTTTATTTGGTCCAGTCGGCAACACAACGGGGCGAACTGTAGATATGCGTAACGTTATTTTTGAGGACTGGAAACAGCATTTGAGTCAACTTGCGCAACAACCCAATGTATACACCAAAATTTCAGGACTGATGATGCCTGTTCTAGGACATCGTTATCATTTAAATAGAAAAAAAGCCTCAGTCAGTGAAATTGTTCATGATTGCCGACCACTGATTGACCATGCCATAGACAGTTTTGGTATTGAGCGGGTCTTGTTTGCTTCCAATTATCCGATGGATAAACCATCTGCTCGATTAGATGATCTTATACGTGCCTATATCGATATAATTGAACCGTATGGTACACAAGCATTATCACGCGTTTTTTATCAAAATGCCCAAAATTTCTATCGACTCGATTAAATCTTTAAAACAATCATAATTTGCCATTCAATCTACAAACATTCACATTGCAACTGCTTGGCTATTGAAAAAAAGCCAGCAATTGCAATGCAGATTTCAATAATTTCTAAAAATCTAACGTCATTATGGCTTATTTGACAAAATTATTGACCAGCAGATTCTTCACATCGTCAACACGACCTGACATCAGTGCTTTAATCGCATACAGTGAAGTTGAGGAAACCTGATTGAGATTAGGATCGGGTGGCATCACCAATTCCATTGGGTTGGTATGCACATCCAGTAAAGCAGGCCCCTCATGTTTCAAGAAATTTTCCACTGCCTGCTCCAGTCCATCGCCATGTGTCACTGTCTGTCCATGCAAACCAATCACATTGGCAAGTTGACCAAAATCAGGATTAAGCAAATCGGTATAATGATCAAGTAATCCTTCAACCTTTTGTTCAAGTTCCACAAAATTTAGTGAACTATTATTAAAGACCACAATTTTGATCGGTAGTTTTTCCTGAATGGTGGTGAGTAAGTCACCAAGCAACATGGCTAATCCTCCATCGCCACACAAGGCAATAATTTGACGTTCTGGAAACGCTTTTTGTGCGCCCAAAGCCTGTGGCATGGCATTTGCCATCGTGCCATGTAATAAACTGGTAAAGGTACGGCGTTTTCCGTTGACATCCACATGACGTAACACCCAAACCATTGGGGAACCACCATCGCCAAAGAAGATCGCATCATCATCAGCATAACGATTCAATAATGACACCAGATATTGTGGATGGATTAAACCATCTTTACCCACTCTTTCCTCTTTATGTCGAGTTTCATCACTTTGGCGTTTTAATGCGAGACAATGATCCAGAAAATCTCGATCCTGCCGAGTTTCTAACAAGGGCAGCAAAGCATTTAAAGTGGATGAAATTTTACCAACTGCCCCAAGTGTAATTGGATGCCGTCGTCCCAAATGCGTTGGGTCAATATCGATTTGTAGAATTTTGGCATGGCTCGGATAATACTGCGCCCAAGCAAAATCAGCCCCTAGCAGGATTAATAAATCACAATCCATTAAGGTGTGATAACCCGCTTTATTACCAAAAATCCCCGTCATGCCCATGTTATAAGGATTGTCATATTCAACAAAATCTTTGGCGCGAGATGTATGCGCAATGGGTGCTTTTAATTTCTCAGCAAACGCCACCAGCTGATCATGCGCACCTTCGCAACCCGCCCCTGCATAAATTCCAATCTTTTGATGCTGTGAGATTAAGTCAACCATCTGATGAAGTTCAGCTTTATTTGGCAAAATATCAGGTTCAGCATGATGTGATATAAAAGGCAGACCTGCTTCAGCAGAAGCCTCACTAATGTTTGCAGGCACAATCACGACAGCGACACCGCGTTTATTCATCGCGGCCTGACAAGCCATGCTCATAATATGTCGGGCTTGTGAGGGTTGAGTAATTTCTTCGCAAAATACCGAGTTTTTCTCATATACCGATTTAAAATCGACATATTGTGGGAAATCAATAAATCCTGCCATTTCAGTCGAAATCTGACTGGCAATCAAAATCACAGGAGCACGATTTCGATGTGACTCATACAATCCGTTAATAAAATGCAAGCTGCCTGGCCCACATGACCCTGCACACGCAGTTAAATGACCACTCAGTAAGGCATCTGTCCCTGCTGCAAAACCGCCGACTTCTTCATGACGCACATGAATCCATTCAATGCTGCTTTTTGACATTGAATCGGTGACGTGGTTTAAAGTGTCTCCGACAATACCATAACAACGCTGTACACCAGCTTGTTCCAGTACTTCTATAATAATATCAGATACTTTTTGAGTACTCATTACGTGACTTCTCCAGTTTTTTTATCAAGAATAATGTCTCTTTTGTTTTTATACTGGTCTTGCAAGCCCATAATCGCCAGTAGGTTTTTGTGGCGTTATATAAACATCATGTAAGCTGAATCTTAAAATTTCACGACTCAATATTGTTGTATTTTGGCTTTAATTGAAACCTCATGAAACTTTCTGAATATTCTTTATTATTTTGTGCTATGGAGAGAATTCATTTTATTTTTGAGATAAAAACCAACATATAATGTGCAAAGATATTATTCATAAAAAAGCTAAAAGTTTCCAAAAAATATATAAATTGAATATATGAAATATGCTAAAACAGGATCTTGCTTAAAATTTACGCTTTGATGGATATTATAATGACACAGACTTATAAAGATGAAACGCTTGCGATACATGCAGGATATTCACCAGAACCGACAACCAAAGCTGTCGCTGTCCCAATTTATCAAACCACTTCTTATGCCTTTGATAATACACAACATGGGGCAGATTTATTTGATTTAAAAGTTCAGGGGAATATTTACACCCGTATTATGAATCCAACCACAGCGGTATTAGAACAACGTATTGCCGCACTCGAGGGCGGCATAGGCGCATTGGCTTTAGCTTCAGGTATGGCTGCAATTACCTACGCCATTCAAACTATTGCTGAGGCTGGAGACAATATTGCTTCGGTTTCTACGCTTTATGGCGGAACTTATAACCTGTTTGCACATACCCTTCCTAAACAGGGCATTGAGGTACGTTTTTTTGATTACCAACAGCCCGAGAGCCTTCGTCGCTTAATCGATGATAAAACCAAACTCGTATTTGTTGAATCGATTGGAAATCCACTGGGTAATATTATTGATCTGGAAGCCATTTCTAAAATCGCGCATGAATACGGTGTTCCTGTCATTGTCGATAATACTGTCGCCACGCCTGTGCTTCAAAAATCATTCGACTTTGGCGCAGATATTATTGTGCATTCGCTTACCAAGTATATTGGTGGTCACGGCAACAGTATCGGCGGTGTAGTCGTAGATAGCGGCAAGTTCCCGTGGGGACAGTATCCTGAGCGTTTTAAAGTTTTAAATACACCCGATCCAAGCTATCACGGTGTCAATTATGTCGAAGCTTTGGGTGCAGCCGCCTATATTGGTCGTGCCCGTGTTGTGCCATTACGCAATACTGGCGCAGCAATTAGCCCACTGAGTGTATTCCTTATTTTACAAGGGCTAGAAACCTTATCTTTACGTATGGAACGTCATACTGAAAATGCACTTAAAGTGGCTGAATATTTAAAGCAACACCCTAAAGTTAAATGGGTCAATTACGCAGGCTTAAAAGATCATCCACAGCATGCACTTGCACAAAAATACGTGAAAGGTAAACCCTCTGCGATTCTTTCATTTGGGGTACAAGATGGCCGCGAAGGTGGAACCCGCTTTATTGATGCACTGCAACTGTTCACGCGTTTGGTCAATATTGGCGATGCAAAAAGTCTGGCCTGCCATCCTGCGACTACAACACATCGCCAATTAAATGCAGAAGAACTTAGAGCAGCAGGTGTTAGCGAAGATATGGTTCGGTTATCTGTTGGGATTGAACATATTGATGATTTAATTGCTGATCTGGAACAAGCCTTAGCCACCGTTTAACAAAATATAATCAGTTGTGCTTAAGTCCGCCCACTGGTGGACTTTTTTATTTTGAATCTTGATATTTTTATGTTAAAAGTCTAGTAACCAGAGAATAAAATTAGAGCAATTACTCTAAAAACATTTGTAAATTCATATACTTAAATATAGACATTTTAAAAATTAAATCCAATAATAATGAACTAGACTTTGGTTGAATAAGATGTTCGCCAAAACTCAAGACGGTAAAAAAACAAGTAAAGCTTTCGGATTAATCTTCGAGCTCAGGGAAAAACGCGTGAATAAAAAACTTGAAACTCTTTTTCTAGAGAAAGTCCAAAATAAAGTCATTCTGATTACTGGCGCATCTAGTGGTATTGGTTTGACAGTCGCAAAAAAAATGGCATCAGCAGGCGCTCATGTCTTATTAGTGGCACGTACTCAAGAAACACTTGAACAAGTACAAACCGAGATAGTAAAAGCAGGTGGAAAGGCTTCAATCTTTCCGTGCGATTTAAGTGACATGGAAGCGATTGATCGCGTCGCCAAAGAGATTATGCAGAAGGTCGAACATATCGATATTCTAATTAATAATGCTGGACGCTCTATTCGTCGTGCTGTACATGAGTCAATCGATCGTTTCCACGATTTTGAACGTACCATGCAACTCAATTATTTTGGTGCTGTACGTCTAGTGTTAAATATTCTTCCGCATATGATCAATCGTAAAGGCGGTCAAATTATCAATATTAGCTCGATTGGTGTCCTCGCCAATGCAACGCGTTTTTCTGCTTATGTCGCGTCTAAAGCAGCACTAGATGCATTTAGCCGTTGTTTATCGGCCGAAGTACATTCACATAAAATTTCGATTACCTCGATCTACATGCCTTTGGTTCGCACACCAATGATTGCACCAACCAAAATTTATAACTATGTTCCAACGCTTTCACCCGAACAAGCCGCAGATCTCATTGCCTATGCTGTAGTAAAACGCCCTAAACGTATCGCGACAAATTTAGGTCGTTTAGCTTCGGTCACGTATTCGCTAGTCCCTGAGGTCAATAATTTATTAATGTCCATTGGCTTTAATTTGTTCCCAAGTTCCGATGCTGCAATTGGACAAAAACAAGAAAAACTAAACTGGATGCAAAAAGCATATGCTCGAATTTTCCCAGGAGAGCATTGGTAAGTTCGAATATATTGCTAAAATAAAAAACCGCCAGTTTGAATCAAACTGGCGGTTTTTTTATGGTGACTAAATTAAAAGATTACTTCGATCCTTTAATCCCTGCCTGTAACAACAATGCACCAAAACCACCGATTTTATTTTCTTGTGGTTTATCCTGTTTAGGACGTTGTGGTTTTTTCGATTGATCATTCTGACGAGCCGCTTGCGGACGTTTGCCCTGAGGTTTACGTTCTTCACGTTGCTCTTGTTGATCACGACGTGGTGGACGCTGTGATTTTGCAGGCGCCTGAGAACCCTCAGGACGCATACTTAAATTCACACGATTACGTTCAGCATCGACTGTAAGTACACGAACTTGTACGATTTGACCCGGTTTTACGACTTTATGCGGATCTGACACAAACTCATTTGCTAGCTCAGAGATATGCACTAAGCCATCCTGATGTACGCCAACGTCGACAAATGCGCCAAAGTTGGTCACGTTCGTCACCACCCCTTCAAGCTGCATACCTTCGGTCAACTGCGCAACTTCGGTAATGTCTTCACGGAATTTAGCTGTACGAAACTCTGGACGCGGATCACGACCCGGTTTTTCAAGCTCAGCCAAGACATCTTGAACAGTCGGTAAACCAAATGTTTCGTCTACAAATTCATCGGCTTTTACCTGACGAATAATTTCAGTATTGCCAATCATATCTTTTACTGTCGTCGCTTTAGCTTCGACAATTTTTTCGACCAAACCATAACTTTCTGGATGCACCGCAGATGCATCTAATGGCTCTGAACCATCTTGAATACGCAAGAAACCTGCCGCCTGTTCAAAAGTGCGTTCACCCAAACGTGGTACTTTTTTCAAAGCCTGACGATTTTCAAAACGACCGTTTTCTTTACGATATTCTACAATCTGTTGAGCAATCGCTTTATTTAAGCCTGCGATATATCCCAAAATAGCTGAAGAAGCAGTATTTACATCCACACCAACCGCGTTTACACAGTCCTCAACCACGGCATCTAGCGTTTTAGCCAAACCTGTCTGGTTCACATCATGCTGATATTGACCCACACCAATCGATTTTGGATCGATCTTAACCAGTTCAGCCAAAGGATCCTGCAAACGGCGGGCAATCGAAACTGCACCACGGATTGATACATCCAGCTCAGGAAGTTCAGCCGCAGCTAGCTCACTCGCTGAATAAACTGAAGCACCCGCCTCGCTGACTGAAACTCGTGTAAGTTTTAGATCAGGATTTGCAGCCATCATTTCTGCAACAACGGCCTCTGTTTCACGGCTAGCAGTACCATTCCCAATCGCAATCAAGTCGACGTTGTATTCACGACACAAACGTGCCAACTCAGTCATTGAGCCTTCTTTATCTTCTTTTGGTGCAAATGGATAAATAGTGCTGTGTGCCAAGACATCGCCTGCATCGCTTACGACCGCAAGTTTTACCCCAGTACGAATTCCAGGATCTACACCTAAAGTGGTACGCCCACCCGCTGGTGCAGACAATAATAAATGACGCAAGTTTTCAGCAAAAACATCCATCGCTTCTGCTTCAGCATTTAAACGCTTTTCGGTCAATAATGAATGTTCAATTTGCGGACGAAGTTTACCTAACCAAAATAATTTTGCCGTTTGCTTGAGGAAATCCTGACGTGCTTGCGGTTGAACTTGATCGAGATTGTATTCTGTTTCAATTCGTGCCAATGGCGCATCATCTTCACCATCAACTTTTAAACCCAATACATTTTCTTGACGACCACGTAACATAGCCAACAAACGGTGCGAAGGGACTTTATTTAGATTTTCAGAAAACTCAAAGTAGTCACGGAATTTTTTACCTACTTCTTTTTTCTCGTCAGAAGCAACAGTGCTTTTTAAAATAGCAGTTTTGGCAAAAAGTGCTTTGAGCTCAGTCGTTAGCGCAATATTTTGTGCCCATTCGTCAATAATAATATGCTGTACAGCATCCAGTTGGCTTTCTAAATCTGGATAGTCTTCATGGCTAAAGCCTGTCAATGCATCCGCAAGTTCAATATTTTCGTTTAGAATTTTTTCTGCGGCTGGTCCAAGACCTGCTTCTTTGGCCTTAAACGATTTACTGGTTCGTTTTGGACGATACGGCGCATAGATTTCTTCTAACGCATTTTTGGTTTCAGCCGCATTAACACGGGCCAATAAATCATCTGATAATTTATCTTGTTCTTTTAAAGACTCAATAACTTTTTCACGGCGTTCGTACAAATCACGCAAATAAGCCAAACGAGTATCCAACTGACGCAGTTGCGTATCATCCAAGCCCTGCGTTACTTCTTTACGGTAACGTGCGATAAATGGAACACTGGCGCCTTCATCAATTAAACGAATGGCAGCTTCTACTTGGTTTGGACGTACGGCAAGTTCGCTTGCCAACTGCTGAACTAAGTCAGTCATCGTATCTGATTCCACAAGGCTAAAGTTTCAAAGCACTGATTATAAAGACCGAGTCTATAAAATCCACAATTGTTTTGCGTATTAAAAACGAAATTTTGAATCAAACCTGCATTTTTTTCAATTTTTAGGCATTTTTATTTGACCTAGCTCAATCTTTTCCCTAAAAAAGTCATATTTTCCCAAAACCCGCTTCATCAAATCCAGAATTCAGCGCTTCTGCCAATCCAGTTTCGGTAGAAATAAAGTCTTCTAATTTCTATAAACTCACATTTAGATATCAGCCCATGAGTATAATCTAAGATTGAAAATAAGAAGATTAAACTCCACACAAGTAAATTTAATTAAAAAAACAAAGATTTAAACAAAAAAATGACACATATAACATGATAAAATCAAATTCATAAAAAACTGCAAAATCTACGGCAGCAAAATCGCTTTAACATGTTGTTTTTTGGTTTCAAATCACGCGGAAAATTGTAATTTTGAGCAAATTGATACATAGTCTTAATAAGACTATCCGCATTATACTGCAATGATCCAATAAGCTATAAATATTGACTTAAATTAAGGGAGTACATCATGAGTTTAGTTGTACCTGCTGAAAATAATGAAGCTGTACAAAACGAAACCGACCGTGTCGAGCGCATTTTGGTGGTCGATGATGATGTGCGTTTACGCACCCTTTTACAACGGTTCCTTGAAGATAAAGGTTTTGTCGTTAAAACTGCGCACGATGCGACCCAAATGGATCGCTTGTTGCAACGCGAATTATTTTCCTTGATTGTTCTGGATTTCATGCTACCTGTTGAAGATGGCTTAAGTATTTGTCGCCGTTTACGCCAGTCTAATATTGATACTCCAATTATTATGCTCACCGCTCGAGGCAGTGATTCAGATCGTATTGCAGGTCTGGAAGCGGGGGCTGATGATTATCTGCCAAAACCATTTAATCCAAATGAGTTATTAGCACGTATTCGTGCAGTGTTACGTCGTCAAGTGCGTGAAGTTCCAGGTGCGCCAAGCCAACAAATGGAAGTGGTCAGCTTCGGTCCTTGGTCACTGGATTTATCTACTCGTACCCTGACCCGTGAAGGTCAAGTCGTGACTTTAACCACTGGTGAGTTTGCTGTTCTTAAAGCATTGGTACAACATCCACGTGAACCACTCACACGCGATAAGCTGATGAATCTGGCACGCGGTCGTGAATGGGGGGCAATGGAACGTTCAATCGATGTTCAAGTATCACGTTTACGTCGCCTCATTGAAGAAAACCCTGCACGTGCACGTTATATTCAAACCGTTTGGGGCGTAGGCTATGTATTTGTACCAGATGGTGCTGAATAACTTACCCACTGCTTTAGGATAATGCATTGAAGCCAGACCCAGTCAGTCCACAGGACTATACTGATTTTGTAGCCTACTCAGAGCGTAAACGTACGCGCTGGGAACGATTTCTTGACAAAATAAAACCACGCTCTGCTGCCATGCGTACAGCAGTGCTGGTGGGTTTCGTGGTTATTTTTAGTTTAGTGATGTCACTTTGGTTTTTCTGGCGCACTCTTTATTTGCCTGAAATTCAACAACATGCACGCTACTTAGCAGTTGAATTAGAGTTAGTCAACAATCCTGACATTCGTATTTTTCATCGCAATAATGAAGTTGATATAGATACATGGCTGAAAAATCGGATTGGGATCGAATACATTACCGATCCCAAAGAGTATCCCAATGTTCGCAACAAAGTGATCGCGGATTTCTTTACCAATAATGTCGAAGATAAGCTTGCCAAAGAACTCAATGTCAAAGACGTAACAGTCTATTTTCAATTTAAACCTAGTCCACGCATCTGGATTCAAACACCAGAAATGAATGGAAATTGGGTTCGTGAGCCGCTTAAAACCTATGCGAATTATAGTCCTGAGTTAATTTTCGGTTGGTTGCTTGGCGTACCTATCATTGCCAGTATTATTATTTTAACGCTCGTTCGACAATTAAACCGCCCATTACGCCGTTTACAGAATGCCGCCAATGAATATAGTAAAACAGGTAAAGCTCCATATCTTGAAACGAATCATGGCCCACAAGAAATTCGCCAAGTGAATCAGGCTTTTAATCATATGATTTATACCCTTGAGCAAACTGAACGTGATCGCCGTATTATGTTGGCTGGTATATCGCATGATTTAAGAACGCCATTGACCCGAATTCGCTTAACAGCCGAAATGCTGCCCGATGAATTTTTCCGTGAAGGTTTAATTTATGATGTCGATGATATGGACGCCATTTTAAATCAGTTTATTTCTTATATGCGTGATGGTTCAGATGAAGAACTTCGCGAAACCAATATCAATATCTTGTTACAAGAATTGGTCGTGCAATTTAAGCCACTGGATATTCGCTTTCAGGCGCAGGACGTGCCGATTATTCCTGCACGTAGTTTGTCTTTAAAACGTCTGATTGCCAATCTGATCAATAATGCGAAACGTTATGGCGCCGAACCAATTGAATTGAGTGCGCATGTGGAAAATGAATATATTTTAATCAGTGTTGCAGATCATGGTGAAGGTATTCCCGAAGACCAAATCGAAGAGTTGATGCAGCCATTTGTTCGTGGCAACGCCGCACGTACAGTACAGGGCAGTGGTTTAGGACTTGCTATCGTCAAACGAATTGTAGATATTCATCAAGGCGAATTACTGATTCATAATCGTCCACAAGGCGGGCTTGAAGCGATTATTTCTTTGCCATTACCCAAACACTTACAAGAAGAAATATTACCGGCCAATCCACTCAATAAAATCAAGCAGACCTTGTCAGATCGCTTCTAAGACTTTTGTCTAAAAAAACAACAAACAATTCAGTCAGACCATTAAATGATCATTTTTTATTTGTTAAAAATCAATTACTTGTAATCATAAATAATATTTATACCCACATTTATTATAAAAATTAGACCTTAGCCTAACAAGCCTCCATATCTATTGCAGAGTAGGTACAATCCCCTCCTATGTAATAAACAAGATTGAGAGTAAGCCATGTCTTTAGATCGTATTCGATTAGCCTCCCTCCATGACAAAGTGATCAGTGCCGATCAGGCAGCTGAATTTATCCAAGACGGCATGACAGTCGGTATGAGTGGTTTTACTCGTGCAGGTGAAGCGAAAGCTGTTCCACAAGCTTTGGTTCATCGCGCCAAAATCAATCCTTTAAAAATCACCTTAATTACAGGTGCCAGTTTAGGTAATGATTTAGACAAACAACTAACCGAAGCAGGTGTTTTGGCTCGTCGTTTGCCTTTCCAAGTCGACAATACTCTACGCCGTGCCATCAATAATGGCGAAGTGATGTTTATCGATCAGCATTTGTCTGAAACTGTTGAACAAATGCGTAATCTACAATTAAAACGTCCTGATGTCGCTGTCATTGAAGCGATTGCAATTACTGAAGATGGCGGCATTATCCCAACAACTTCTGTAGGCAACTCTGCTAGCTTTGCAATTTTTGCAGAAAAAGTAATTGTAGAAATCAATACCTCTTTAAGCGAAGCTTTTGAAGGTTTACACGATATCTATATTCCAACTTATCGTCCTACGCGTCAGCCAATTCCACTGACTAAAGTCGATGAACGTATTGGTACAACAGCAATCCAGATCGATCCAGCAAAAATTGTTGGTATCGTATTTAATGACACTGCTGATTCACCATCCACTGTGACATTGCCAGATGACGAAACTCAAGGTATTGCCAATCACCTCATCACTTTCTTTGAAAAAGAAGTGGCAGAAGGTCGTTTGCCTACAAATCTTGGTCCATTACAAGCGGGTATTGGTTCAATCGCAAATGCCGTACTTACAGGTCTAAAAGATTCTAATTTTGAAGATCTAGTCATGTATTCAGAAGTATTACAGGACTGTACATTCGAACTAATTGATGCAGGAAAAATGAAATTTGCATCAGGTAGCTCAATCACGCTTTCTGCAAAATGTGGTGAAAAAGTCTTTGGTAATATTGAAGCCTATAAAGATAAACTGGTATTACGTCCTCAGGAAATTTCAAATCATCCAGAGTTGGTACGCCGTTTAGGTATTATCGGGATCAACACTGCTCTTGAATTTGACATCTATGGCAACGTGAACTCAACACACGTTTGCGGTACAAAAATGATGAATGGTATTGGTGGTTCAGGCGACTTTGCCCGTAATGCTCATTTAGCCATTTTTGTAACCAAGTCAATTGCTAAAGGTGGCGATATTTCTTCAATCGTCCCAATGGTTTCTCATGTCGACCATAGCGAACACGATGTCGATATCCTAGTGACTGAACAAGGTCTGGCTGACTTACGTGGATTAGCACCACGTGAGCGCGCTCGTGTCATCATTGATAATTGTGTACATCCACTTTATCAAGGGGCTTTAAATGACTACTTCGATCGTGCATGTGCTAAAGGTGGTCATACTCCACATATCCTACGTGAAGCATTGTCATGGCATAGCAACTTTGAAGAAACTGGTCATATGCTGGTTGCAGAAGCTCAGGCAAAATCTGCTTAATCTCCAGATTTAATCAGTTAAAAAAGCACCCTACTGCCCTTGGGTGCTTTTTTTATATAGATATTCTTTAGCGACTTATCAAATAGATTATTTTCGATTATCTTAAAGCAATACAATAACAAGTAGAAAATTCCATGTTTATGATTCGCCAATTTATCCAGTCCGATCTTGATGATGTCATTCATCTTTGGGAAATTTGTGGACTAACCCGCCCGTGGAATAATCCAGAAATTGATATTTTCCGTAAACTGGTTCAACAAGATGATCTGTTTCTAGTCGCAATCAAAGATGAACAATTAATAGCTGTATTAATGGGTGGTTATGACGGGCATCGAGGTTGGATGAACTATCTCGCAGTACATCCTCAACATCAACGTCTAGGCATTGCAACTGCATTAGTTCAACAGCTTGAAAAACGTTTAATTGCGCGTGGTTGCCCTAAATTACAGCTTTTGGTACGCAAAGATAATCTGGAGATACAAAGCTTCTACGAAGAATTGGATTATGAAGAAGAAGAGGTAATTTGTCTGGGGAAACGTCTGATTCAGGATTAAGTTTTTTATAAGCGATTAAGCCAATGAAATGACTAAGGTTTTAAATGCCAATTAAATACAGATAAGATGACAATTATTAAAATAAGTATCTGATTAAAATTAAGCCTGAATTTTTACTCATCAGGGGAAATTAGATATGAAAATTAAAATTTTATGCTGTGCCATGCTTTCTCTCGCCGCATCTAATATTGTTCAAGCTGAGGTCAATACCAAAGCCTTTACCACTACAGAACTTAAAGCACTAAGCTGTACAGACCTAAGTGTCGAAAAAACCAATGCAAAACGTGAACTTGCAACTGCTGAAAAAAATCTAACGAATATCCAGACTGAAACACCGAATAAAACCATTAGTAAATGGGCTGGTGTAGCCAGTGGGGCTTTAAGTGCTTTCGGCGGAAAATCTGAAAATGCAGCTAAGGCCAAAGATATGGCCAACAGTTTGGTGGGTTCAGAAGATACATCGGACGAAAATAATCTAAAACTACAACAAGCACTTAAAAATAAAGCTCAAACCAATATCGAAAATATTGAGACTTACCAAAAAAGTAAAAAGTGCAAACTATAATGCAGTGCAAAAATTGGTCACATAATTAATTTCAATAAATATCATGTTTTGACTCTGGCCAAGTTCCTATTTTTTTCGGTTCTTGGCTTTTTTTTTAATTAAATCTAGAATTTTATTAATTTTGAGAATCGAATCGCCATTAATTAATAATTTTGCCTGCAATGATTACACAGACCAATTATTAGAATGCTATATCAAACCTTATTCATCAATTTGGCCACAGAGAAAAGTACACTATGTAAAACATTTGGGTTCTTGTAGCTGTTAGCATGGTCATATCCATTGATTTCAAAAACTTGTAAGATTTTATCACGAAGTACATCTTGAGCCGATTGATGACAGACTGTTCCATCACCAGCTCCCGTAGCAGGGTTAGGTGCTACACGCAATTTAAATATAACATCCTCTTTTCCTTCTCTTTTGATGCGTCGTTCACCATCTTCATTAAACAGTTCTTTATCCCATCCATCATTAGAAGAGCCACTTGCTGTAAAAATGAGATTCGACATTTTTTGTATAGGTTGCCCAGTAGTCTCCCCTCCAGAAGAGGTGTCTTCCAACGTTTTATCGGGAGTTGTATTTTTAGCAGTAGTGAGACGAGCAATACCAGTGTATTCGATCAGATCATCTTCAGTCTCAATTTCTAAGATTTGATCTGTTTCCCACACAACCTCACTAAATGCGAGATATTTCGTATCATTGCCATAGTGGGAATAACAATTATCATGATAACTATCAGAGATTGCCCCTTGGAAGTCTTGAACCACTCCTAAGTTTTTAATTAATGCATCCTGCAAACTTAAATCCAAATCAGACTTTGTTGGTTTTTTTACTTCCTTATTCGCCTCTTGCTTAGCTTTTACTTCTGCGATATTGCCGAATTCAACTGGCATCTTCTCAGGCTTAGGAAATGCTTCATTTCTAATGGATTGATTGGGATCAAGGAAATCCGTATTGATCATCCTCCACCAAGTATCCGTTCTGTAGTAAATTTCGGAATATGGATCGCTCTTTGGTAAGGTAGCGGTGATAGTTTTACCATTCTTATTTTTTGCGATAAGTTTTAACCAAGGTTTTACTTTCACTGTTGGGTTGTCATCATGGGTGGTCATAAAGTTTGGAAATGGCAATAGTTCAAGCCCACCCGGTGCATTGCCGAGTACTGGGGTTAATTTTGCAGAGGTTGCTCCAAAAACGTGTTTAGCAATACTATCTACAAAATTACCTGTAACTTCCTTACCATCCCAACCATTGGCCAACCGCTTATAGACTGTTGGTGCTCCACTGGCTGGCATTACACCATGAACAACACCCAAAATATCCCCAGCCACTTCAGCATCTTGGATTAATGCTCTAGTGACTAGGCCACCCATGGAGTGTGTGACGATGATATATTTCTTAAAGGTGGCTTTTGGAAATTCTTTGGCAATCTGTGGCTTAACCATTGAATTTAGTCTTACTTTCACAGATTTTGCTGAAACACTGTTGCATTGCAACCAATTATATCCCAGTGCAAATACAGGGAATGCATAGTCAGCCAATTTTTCAAATTCTTCTTTTTTTAAAAATTCAAAAACTTTCGCGGGATTAAAGAGTTGCTTAAGTTCATCTTTTTGTTGTGCGGTTGATTCAGGTATCTCTGTTATGTGTTGCCATGGTTCAGACCCAGCAAAGCCATCCCTGTCTTCGTTATGAGAATTATTAGCAGCTTGAGATCTGATTAATTGGCTATTCAGGAACTTCTCTAAAAAAACCAACCCTTCACCGTAACCATCCCAATAAACTGTGCCCCAGCCTCTTGCTCGGGCTTCTTTCTCACCAAATCTTTTAATTGCTTTCTTTTTGATGTTTATATCACCCTCATTGCTAACAGAAGTAGTTTTTGGATCTAGCTCAGTCTGTCGAGTTTTAGCAGATCTAAAAAACTTTCCATAGAAAGCTGCACCAGCCCCTGCAAGCAATCCGTTAGGTGGAAACCAAACTTTCTTTCCTTTATCATTCATTATATTGGAACCCATTATACCCGGAATAAATATGATAGGAATAACGTATTTAGGACCTAAAACCGCATGAGTAAGTGTTTCATTTGAAGTCGGTGTTGTTGTGGATTCAAAACTATCACCTTTTTGTTTTTGTGGTGCTTTATCTATAGCCATTTGAGTTCCTAAAATTTTTTAATTGAATTTAAAATGAATTCATAAAGTTGAATGGTCTCTTTTTCATGCAAACTCGATGTTTTGATATTATTGCCATCAAAACCACTATCTACATCAAGCTGTATCGCTGGATCTAACGCATTTTGCACTGTACCAGCATGTTCCCAAGTCGCGATTGCACCGTTTTGACCTTGCATAGGCGCTTGTGACAACCACTCTTGACCCGTGAGTTGATCACCGCCAGTCTGATTTTTATTTCCTTTGCGTATGGTCTTAAAGCTTGATGTGGTGAGGCTATAAATTCCTCGTTCTTTTAGATTGCTTTTTATTGTTGTGATTAAGTCAGCTTGCGGATTCAACAATGCTTCAGCCTCTAAACTCATTTTTACTGATGGATAGCCAGATAAATCAAAAGGTAGGGTATTGGTGCTTTTTCGGAATTCTCGCCCATCATCCAGAATAAATCCATTGGTGATGCATATGCCTTTATCCTTTGGGATAGTGTTATTACTCCTAGCACTTATAGAATCAATTAAGCTATTGAACTCAGCTGTAACTAAATCCTTATTTTCCTTAACATAACTAATTTCAATCTTAAATAAGGTACCTCGATCTAAAACAAACCCAAAAAGATCCATTGGACCTCTTGGATGTGAACCAAATTTACCACTAAATATTTTTATTGTTTTTGTGCCAGATACTTTAGTGGGTAACTCGAAAATGACCTTTCTAACACCTAAATTTCCGCTATACCTTTCAAAAGCACTTTTATATTCATAATTCAATTTAGCTGTATTTGCATTTATATAGCTTGTAATTTGAAAAGAGTTATAAAAATCCGTACCGCCAGTTAAAACAGCATTTTTTGGTAATTTAAAAGTGTATCGCCCAACACACCAATCTTTGGTATTTTTTAGATCAAGCATTGAATTGGTTTCCTCATTATTTTGTGCTGGAGAACAACCTGAAAATAAAATGACAGCTGAAAATAAAAAAGCAGCTTTAAAATTTTTATTCATGGTGTTTATCCGTTGGTTACTTAATGTTTTATTAAAATCTGTTAAAAAGCTCAATTTAAAATATTTTCTTTAATCTGCGTGTCCTAAAATCTCTAGCACCACTTTACCCATTGATAGTGACGTAGCTTTTTCGGTCTTACCCTCACTATCGGTCACGCCAGTGACCACTTTGCCATCTGCTGTTGTCATTTTATATTTTATGTTTGGCAAAGGTTTTCCAGTTCTATTTTTAACGATATATTGCTCATCATAATCCATCTGTAATTGTGGCATTGCGGCAAGATCACTAGATAAAGAAGCACCACTCATAGTTTTAATTTGACCAGCCTTTAGTGTCATCAAACCCGGACACGCAATATCAATATTGCCACCTTCGAGTTTGATATATCCGCCACCAGCAGTGATTAAAACACCCTTGCCACTCTCAACTTTTACATAATCATTCACCGCATAGACATGCATAAGCTCTTGAGAGGAAATTGTCATCACATCATCTTGGGCCTGAATTTCGACTGGACCTTTACCCGCTTTAATTTTTATTCCAGCCGTTTTTGCAAAAATACTTATTTTTTCAAGAGCATTTGCTAAGAAGTTGCGACCTGCAAAGAATTGAACACTACTTGGGGTACTAGTATCAATGTTGGCTTGAGCTTGAGTTAATATGCCTTTTTGACTGTCCAGAAGCATTGTATCTGCAGAATGAGCGATTAAATATTGTGTTGAATCTGAATCGCTCCATTCTGGAAGTGTGGATTCAAGTTCTACATGTTGTTCAATTTCCGGATCATCCACCAGATGGGCAGTTGCAGCTTTTTTAATAGCTTCATTTGTGACATGTGTAACTTTTAGATTTGCTTGAATTTCAGCACGATCTAGATGTTTGCCTTTTGCATTTTCTGAAACAGTTGTAGTGATGAGTATGCCTTTACCACCACGTATAGCACCATGAGCATCTGAACGTAATTCAAATCCCTCACCACGACCCTCACTTGTCGCGATTTCTTTCGGATGGCTCAAATTTCCTAAGTTAAGCTGTGTTACTCCATGACTACTGTGTAATTGTGCGCTGATCTGTCCAGTAGTATCGTCAAAGCGAAGTTGATTAAATCCTTCACCATTTACTTCTTTTGAACGAATACCACTGAGTTTTTTGGTATCGGGCAATTGTCCTTTGATATCAAACTTAGTTGGATTTCGCTCTGCTTCATGGATTCGACCAGTAACGAATGGCCGATCTATATTTCCATCAAAGAAGTCAATTACAACCAATTCATCTTTACGCGGTAAGAATCTAGCACCGTAGCCTTCACCCGCCCAAGGGGTAAGCACATCCACCCAAGCTGAGTCGGTATCATTGTCATTTGAACCTGCACCACCATCATGATGATGATCATCTGTACGGGTGAATAAGAAACGAACTTTAATCCGTCCCCATTCATCCACATGAATTTCTTCACCATCTGTAGTGACTTTGGCTCTTTGTACATATGCAGTAGCGCGATGTTGTAGAGGATCATATTCAGGAACAACGGCAATACTTCTACGCACCACCATCAATTCATTGGCTTGACGTTCTTGTTCGCTGTCTTTACTTGTTTGCCAATGACTGAGTATAAGCAAATTTTCAACTTGATCTTTGATGTCTTTCGGAATGTTGTTTTGATTGTAAAAGTGCTTATTTAGTATCAAAAACTCACGATCATCCGAACTATGATTTTTTTCAAGCTCTGGATGATCGGAGAGTTGAAACCAGTAACCGACTTGACTATCACGGACACTGCTGCGTGCTGTGAAGTATTTGGCTTGTAAGGCTTGGTACTGGTTCATTTGTTTATTCAACTTATCAAGTTGATTATTGGCTGATTTTGTGGCTTGATCTTTACCTTTAAGATCACTGATCCATGCAGGGGAGATACTCCATGCTTGTTCTAGGCTTAAACTTTCATTGTCCCTATTGGAACTGTGTTTATGTGAACTGAGTACTGATCCACTGGCATCTTCTTGACTTAAGCTATCAGCTTGCCAACGCTGTACGTGTATCGCTGTAGGTTGTAAACTACGTTGTGCGATAAAACTAGTAATACTGTCATATTGTTCAGTCGCATTTGAACGATGGTAGCGAATGGTTCTACGCTCAAGCGATTGAAATTGAGCGTTATCATCAATTAAACGTAGTTTTTGTGCTTCAATACTTTGGCTATTACTCGATACAATATAACTAGCCTCATCAATAAGCCAATTAATTGATTCCTCACGCATTAATCGGGTTAGGTATGCATAATCGCTTTCGTTTGACTGCATCGAAAATGGACGGATATCATAAGTCTTGGTTAAACCACTCGTGTCTAGTTTTAAACTTGAAGCAAATAATGAACTTATAGACTGCCATTCTTTGAAAATTACTTCAATAATTTCAACAACATTCTTATTCATGAATACACGACTGTTACGTCGTTTATGCCATAAGCTTGTTGGGTCTTGCATTGTCAAGCGGTATAGACTCAAAGCACCATCAGATTGTCCTTGCGAAGCACCTGTGATAATACCAGTTGTTCTAAACAATCTACCTGAGTCAGTCACTTGATCCACTGCCACTTGGCAGCCAATGAACTGCTTAAGTTCTATGAATGGATTCGTTGATAGGCAGATTAATTCTGCTGACAATCCTTCATTCACACCATGGTAACCATCAATGCGCTGTAGCATCATTTGAGAATTGAGTTGTGAATTAGAAAATTGTGCGCTAATGGCGCTTTTTTTTGTTCCAATGCTTAATTTATCTAATATATTGTAAATATTATGCAGCATGGTTTTTTCGCGGTGTCTGTTATTTATTCCTATCTTAGAAAAAGGGGACGTACAAATCTTGTCACTTCCCACTTTATTTTTAGTATAAAAAACAATCTAGATTATAGAAATTAAATAAGGGGAGATGCCTTAGTTTTGCGTTTTAGTTCGGTCCTACAATCAAATTTATAAATACTTGATTAATCCATCTTGAATTGTATCTAAAATTAAATTGACGTTTAAATGATCACGGCATTATCCGAAAAAATCTTCAATTTTCTCAGTGTTCTATTGTTGGAAATCAAAACTCTGGTAATCTGAACAGATCGAACCCAAGTATTAGACCTCTTTCATAAATCAAAAAATGCTCATCTTTTTGTTCAATATTCATCCTGCAAAATTTATGCTTTTCAAACATAATCAACCGATGAAATATCTCGACTCAAAGAAGCTCTCTGATTCTCAGTTTAAACGTTATACAGGCATATCTCGTTCAACATTTTCTCTAATGGTTGAACAAATGCAGATTACTTCTAAAGGCAGAACTCCAAAACTCTGCCTTGAAGATCAAGTTTTACTCTGTTTAAGCTATTGGGAAGGAATACCGAACCTTATTTCATGTTGCTACAAGCTATGGTGTATCAGAGCCGACACCTTCCAGAATTGTTCGTCAAGTTGAAGATAGTTTAATTCAGTCAGGTTTGTTTAATTTACCTAAGGATATCCCCGAAGGTGAAGGCATAGACTGGAATGTTGAATTGTAGATGCCACTGAAATTCCAATTCAAAAGCCTAAAAAAACAATCGAGTTGCTATAGTGGTAAGAAAAAGACTTACACCTTTAAAGTGCAGGCGTTCATTCACTATAAAACGCAGCAAATACTCAGTTTATGCACCAGTATATGACTTTGAACTGTTTAAACGCAATCTGCATTTAGTCTCCAAAAGCTCATTTATTCTTGCAGATAAAGGCTATCAGGGTATTTATACTGTGTATCCAGTAGTTCTTCTTGATGATCAATCAACCACTGGATTTTATCTTGCTTACTTTTTTGGAATTTTTCAGAGAAATTTAACTCGCCACGTTCTTCATAAATACGGTTATGCACGAATACCAGAAAATCTACAGTACAAATATTAATCAAAAGATGACTAATTTTTGATTTATGAAAGAGATCTATTATTTTAACGATCAGATTTTATAGAAAATACACGCAATTTACGAGTTGAAAAAATATAAACAACAGATTCAAATGATATTTTTTAAATATAATATTTTCTTAAACTATAGTATCCCTACCCGTAAAAGAATTGGAAAACTGACAGCGATATATCCTTCAAACCGTTCAGGTTTTAAGATCATCTGCACTGGATTTTTCTGATTTTTATTTAGATAATGTTTTACCGCAGACCAAGTATTTAAATAATCAATCAATTGCTCATAAGACCATTTCAATTCAATTTTAAACTCAGGCATTCTAATTTCTTTGAATGGAAAGGGAATAGTTCGATAATGCTCATCAATATAATGACGTTCGGCATCCCAATAGTCCTTGAGCGTTACATAGTATAAATACTGGATCGATTCATTAAGCTCTGTCTGATCGACTTCAATCAAAGCATAACCTAATACCGCAAACAAACCATCAGACTTTAAAGTACGTTTAACTTGAGCATAGAAAGCATCGAAATCAAACCAGTGAATCGCTTGTGCAACAGTAATGAGATTAAAGCATTGTGCTGGAAAAATGCTTTTCTCAGCAGCCTGTACTTGATAACTGACATTTTCAAAATAAGGAGCGTGTTGTAATTGATTGGCACTCAGATCAGTTGCCACAATCTGATCAAAATACGGGGCTAACAACTGAGTGAACTGCCCAGAGCCTGCACCACAATCCCAAGCAAATTCGCGCGAAGGTACGTGCTTGAGTAGCTCCTGAATTACAGCCTGTGGATAAACTGGTCTAGCCTGTTGATAAAGCTGACTCTGTGCTGAGAACAAATCCTTCATTACTCAGTTCCTTTATCGAATATCTTCCTTATCTTTGACTATAAAATAAAAAATAACCAATAGGGCTTAAATTGTTAGACAAAAAAAACCCTAAACAATGTTTAGGGTTTTTTGAATATGGTGGCGTGAGGCAGGATCGAACTGCCGACACACGGATTTTCAATCCGTTGCTCTACCGACTGAGCTATCGCGCCGATGGCGTGTATTAAGCCGTATCCTGTCTAATTAGTCAATCAAAATCAGTAACTTTTTCATTGAATGTCTTTTTTTTACTCAAAAAAAATCCCTGATGGGAATCAGGGATTGAAAACACAAATAAGGTTTTAAATATGGTGGCGTGAGGCAGGATCGAACTGCCGACACACGGATTTTCAATCCGTTGCTCTACCGACTGAGCTATCGCGCCGATGTGGCGTATTAAACAATGTTCAAGTGTTTCAGTCAAGCAGCACTGAGATTTTTTTGCTTGAATGTTTAAATTTACAGCAGCATTTCACTAAAAGATTAGCCCTGAACAGATAATTTACCAATATGTGCAAGACAACGGTGAATCGCACCACAGCCTGGCTCAAAGAATTTGACTCCTTTTTCTTCTTCCAGTCGACAAGCTTCACTCACTAGTCGTTCAGCCACACCTCTGCCCCGATTGGCAGGATGTACAACAATATATTCCAGAATCTTGCTTTCACCTTGTCCTGTACACCAGATTGCACCTATAATCTTGGTGTTAAATTCAGCTGTATAGACCGTGGTATACTGCGCCAGATTTTGTTCTAGCTGCTCAACCGCATCTTGCCCATCGCCAAATTCAGGACTTGTGTCATACAGTCGCTCAAGCTGGCTGCGCATTTCTTCGTTTTCGAGTGAAGTATAAGCATGTACGGTTATAGGCATGGGTTAACCCTCCAGAGCAAGCGATAATGCTGTGACTTTATTTTGCCACAGCGAATTGATCTTTATATTCATCATTTTTAACGTTTTTTGAGGAACGTGTCCATGACAGAGCGTATCAGTGAAGTGGTAAGAAATACCAATGAGACCAAAATTCGAGTTCGTTTGAACCTTGATGGTTCTGGTCAGGGCACACTGAACACTGGAGTTCCATTTTTAGACCATATGATTGATCAAATCAAGCGTCATGGTTTATTTGATATTGATATTCATTGTGACGGTGATTTAGAAATCGATGATCACCACACAGTTGAAGATTGCGGAATTACGCTTGGTCAGGCATTTGCACAGGCTTTGGGCGATAAAAAAGGTTTACGACGTTATGGGCACTTTTACGCACCCTTAGATGAAGCTTTGTCTCGTGTGATTGTAGATTTGTCAGGTCGTCCTGGTTTATTTATGGATATTCCATTTACACGCGCTCGTATTGGAAGTTTTGACGTAGATTTGTTCTCGGAATTTTTTCAGGGCTTTGTCAATCACGCGCTCATGACTTTGCATATTGATAACCTCAAAGGCAAAAATAGCCACCACCAGATTGAAAGTGTCTTTAAAGCATTTGCACGCGCACTCCGCATGGCCTGTGAAGTTGATCCACGTGCATCAGGAACCATTGCTTCAACCAAAGGTAGCCTGTAATGACTCGCATTGCTCTACTTGATTATGGTATGGGAAATCTGCATTCGGCCGCCAAAGCGCTAGAGCATGTTGGTGCGACTGTAGATGTTACCAATGATCCTAAATTGATTGCCAAAGCAGATAAAATTGTTTTCCCTGGTGTTGGGGCTATGCGTGATTGTATGCAAGGCATGCATGAAGCAGGGATTGATGAAGTGGTGCGTCAGGCTGCTTTTAATAAACCCGTTTTAGCTATTTGTGTCGGTATGCAGGCGCTCATGCAACGTTCTGAAGAAAATGGCGGTACAGATGCTCTTGGGATTTTTGCGGGTCAGGTGAAGCATTTTCCTGAAATTGAAGGTTTAAAAGTGCCACATATGGGCTGGAATCAGGTACATCAGGCAGATCCTTCTCATCCTATGTGGAATAACATTGAACAGGATGCACGTTTTTATTTCGTGCATAGTTATTATGTTGAACCTCAAACAAGTGACTTAATTGCAGCGACCTGTAATTATGGACTTGCATTTTGTACTGCGATTCATCAGGACAATCTGTTTGCTACCCAATTTCACCCTGAAAAAAGTCATACTGCGGGCTTACAACTTCTTAAAAATTTTGTGGAATGGGACATTTAGTCATATCGAGATCAAGCCAAACTATTGGCTTGATCTTTTAATTTCATCACAAAAAATACAAATACTTTTATTTACTTTATATTTTTACTTTATACCTTATACTTAGTCTCACTATTGTTTTATTAAAATAAAAGACTATTTTTAGGGAAATCACAATGCGTTCTTCGGTTCAGGGGACTCACCTAGCCAATGATTCTCCGCTCAGTTCACATGGTCGTTTTGGCCGTCTATCTTATGCTGCATGGACTTTGATCAGCAGTTTATTTTTTATAATGGCTTGCCTTGCCCTTGGCTTTGGTATTTACCAAATGAGTCAGCGTCAGGTCACACCTTCTTCACAATTTTCGCTATTCATGTTTTTCTCCATCGGCAGTCTCTATATTTTTTTCCTTTACTATAATTTTGTTTTTATTGTTCGTCGTTTACATGATCGAAATCAAAATGGATGGTTATCTTTACTTTATCTCGTGCCATTGGTGAATATTATTTTTATGATTTATTTACTTTGTGCCAAAGGTAATGAACGATTAAATGATTTTGGCCCTGTACGTACAACTTGTGCATGGGAAAGAACTTTAGGATGGATTTATATTATTTTGGTGCCTGTTGGCATCCTCATTGGTTTGGCAGCAGCTTTGATAATTCCTGAATATCAACACTATCTACAATAAGCAAAATGACTAAACAATTGAAAAATCATCTGGATTAGAAACGAAATCTTCACACTGCTGACTTAGCAATTACGATAGAGTTTGCTAAGATGAGGCAATTTTTTATTTCCCAGATGAAGCAAGGAGCGAAAGCATGCTGATCATCCCTGCAATTGACCTGAAAGATGGTAAGTGTGTCCGTTTAAAGCAAGGCCGTATGGAAGATGATACGGTATTTTCAGATGATCCAGTCGCAACTGCACAGCATTGGGTGAATGAAGGCGCGCGCCGTTTGCATTTGGTTGATTTAAATGGTGCTTTCGCGGGTACACCTATTCACAAACCTGTTGTAGAAGCCATTGCCAGAGCACAGCCAGAATTACCGATTCAGATTGGTGGTGGTATTCGTTCGCTTGAGACGATCGAACACTATCTGGATGCAGGTGTATCTTTTGTCATTATTGGTACAAAAGCCGTTCAAGATCCTGAGTTTGTTGAACAAGCCTGTAAGCAGTTTGCAGGACACATCATTGTTGGGATTGATGCCAAAGATGGTTTAGTTGCAACAGATGGTTGGGCGAATGTAACTGATGTCAAAGCAATAGATTTAGCCAAACGTTTTGCCGATGCGGGTGTATCTAGTATTGTTTATACTGACATTGCTCGTGATGGCATGATGCAAGGTGTCAATGTCGAACAAACTGTAACTCTGGCTCAATACTCTGGGTTACCTGTGATTGCTTCTGGTGGTGTGACCAATCTTGAAGATGTGCGTTTACTCAAAGGTCAGCCTGGTATTTTAGGTGCAATTACGGGTCGTGCCATTTATGAGGGCAGTTTAAGTTTACGTGAAGCACAGCTTTTACTGGATGAACAATCTTTTTAGAAAATTAAAGTAAAAAAATGGGCGATATCTTCGCCCATTTTTTTTACCTAAATTTAAACTGGGATTAACCATTTACCCAAGGTTGGGCAGGTGATCCAATCCATGCAGATTTAGTTGGAATTTTTTCGCCTTTCATCACGAGCGTCAATGGCCCAAGTAGAGTCTGATCAGCAACTTCCGCATTATAAAGTACGATACTGCGACAATGTACAGTGACATGACTGCCAATTTTGACCTCACCGATTTTCATGATCCGATCTTCAAACAAATGCGTTTGAGGGCCACTAAAACTATTCAGTTCGCTATAGTCACCAATGCTCACACAATCAAACTCAGTGATATCTGCGGTATCCAGATAAACATTTTTACCAACTTTTACACCCAATAAACGCAATAGCGGTGGCAAGAATGGCGTACCACGCACGTAGTTTAGGCAGTTTTGAATGGCAATCGATTCATATAAACTAGTAATGCCCTCACTTAGCCAGACAAACATTGTCCACATCGGAGCTGAACGAGTTTTATAACGACCAATAAACGCCCATTTTAAAATCACAATCAAAAAGAAACTGGCAACACCATACAAAATGCCCGATAAAGTTAAAGCCAGTAAGCCATAAAACCAGCCTTTTGCGACAACGGTATCAATCACGGATAAGACGATCATATACCCGACACCAATTGCAAAAGCAGAAGGTAGGACAATACGCAAACTTTCAATAAATCCACGCATCATACGACGTGCAGCACTTGGTTTAAAAGTCAGATGTTCGGGAAAATCTGCCATCGTTTCACGCGCTGGTAAGCGTAATGCAGGTGAACCAAACCATGTTTCACCACTTTGTAATTGATCCTTTTCAGGAATTTTTGATTGAACACCAATCAGCACACCATCGGGCAAATTTGTTCCGTCAGCAATATATGCACTATTTCCAACAAAGCTACGGCGGCCTACGGTCGTAGGCTGTAAGATCATCCAGCCACGGGTAATTTCTTCATCGCCTAGCATCACGGCATCAGCAATAAAACTTTCATCACCCAATGTTAATAATTCAGGCACGACACCTGTTGCAGTTGAAATTTCACTGTCTTTCCCCACTTTTGCACCCAGTAAACGGAACCATGCTGGCGCATATACAGTTGCAAATAAACCATGCAAGGTTTGCAAACTGGTTTCCAGAATCTGGGTCGCAAACCATTTGCGATAATACGTCATGCTATGTAACGAATAAGTTCCAGCTTTTAAACTTGGCAATATGAGTTTTCGTATAAATGCTGCAAATAATGCGGTTGCCACAATCATCAGCGCACTGGCTGGAATTGCGAGTAGGAAATAATGCAGTGCTGTCATCACAATATGATGGCTTTCCCAATCACTGAAATATTTAATATCAAACCAATCTACTAAAATAAAACTTGGAAAAATCGGGATAAAGAACAAACAAGCAATCACAAGACCACTGACACCATAATACAATGGCTCCAGCGTTTGACGTACACGACTCACTCTTTCGCGTGGTAATAATGTCTCAACATTGATATGGCTATGATATTTGGCAGGTGTGCCATCCCAGATTTCGTGTGCAGGAATAGTTTGTCCATTTGCCAGTGCTGAAAGTGCTTTTAAATGTGCATAATCCTCAAGACAGGTATTTTCCTCTAACACGCTGTAAGAACCAACATAACTTTCTTGTTTTAAATGAATCGTTCCCAAAACAAGATGTCCCTGCTCTACTTTGGCATTTTCCAGATTTACATGCGAACCAACACTGACACCATGATCAATACGCAATAATGCGGGCATCCGTACAAAGACTGAACCTACATGAACATTCTGACCAATTTTAGCGCCAAGTGCGCGTAAATACAGACGATTTAAGCTCGAACCTGCCAACAAGTAAACGGGTGAAATATTAGTCAAACGATCGGCAAGCCACCAACGGAAATATGTTCTACTCCAAAGT
This sequence comes from Acinetobacter guerrae, assembly GCF_009372255.1. Lineage (GTDB taxonomy): Bacteria > Pseudomonadota > Gammaproteobacteria > Pseudomonadales > Moraxellaceae > Acinetobacter > Acinetobacter guerrae. The sequence goes on along the minus strand of NZ_LXGN01000056.1, from coordinate 258,259 downwards.
GGATATTGCCCTGCCTGAATACCGCTCAATAAAAGCCGATTACCTAAGATTGAAATTGCAAAACTGGCAATGATACTCGCGACATAAACACCTAATGAAATCGCAATTGCATTGGGGATGCTATCTGTTGGACTACCTGTAAAATAGTGATAACTAAAGAATGGGGCAAGCCATTGCAACATAGTAAGCGCAATCAATACAGGAATAGCAAATAACTGTGCTGTACCACAAAGAATTCGACTAAGTGAATTTATTTCATAACTGCCGACTTCGCGCATTTGCTGCTGTTTGGTCTGAGCCAGCATAAACTGGCTAATTGCACCAACTTTTCGATTTTGGTAGATATTCTGGATCGTGATTTGCGCATATTCAGGATATTCACGCAGTTCAGAGGTAAGTACGGCTGCCAAAAGTGAATGCCCACCCAGATCATCAAAAAAATCTGCACTTAAACGTATCGCTTGGTTAGGAAATAATTTCTGTAAAATACCAAACAAAATATGTTCTGCTTCATTTTGTGGCTCATCTGAAATTTCTTTTTCAACGCTTGTGGTCAGCTCAATCTTACGTAATGCATTTCGATCAATTTTACCCGACAATAAACGCGGAACTTGCTCTACAATTTCAAATCGATTTGGAATCATATATACAGGTAAACGCGCTTTGAGATATGCACGAATATCTTTCACCTGAATCTGGTTTTTAGCCTCCTGATCCAAAACAATAAAAGCCACTAGCTGATCCATTTCGTCATCACGGCGTAAAACCACAGCCGCTGTACCAATTCCATTTAAATCACACAGCGCCGCTTCAATTTCACCCAGTTCAACACGAAAACCTCGAATCTTGACCTGATCATCAGCACGACCTAAACACTGAATTTGACCATTTTCATCTAGTCGAGCTAAATCTCCTGTGCGATACAGTTTAAGCTCATGCTCATTTTGTGCCCATCTATTATCAATAAATTTTTCGGCTGTTAACTCTGGACGTCCTAGATATTCACGCCCTACACTTGGGCCAAACACACAAAGTTCGCCCACCTCTCCCTGCGCTAACAACTCAAGCTGATCGTTTAAGACTAACATGCCATAGTTGGGCAATGGCACGCCAATCGTGACAGGTTCATTGGCATAAACACGTGCCAGACTTGAGGTGACAGTTGTTTCAGTCGGGCCATAGGTATTAAAAATCTGATGATGCGGTAAATCCCAACGTGCCACCAAAGCTTCGGGACACATTTCACCCCCTAGATTGATGATTCTTAAATTCGGCACATCTTCTGGAAATAATGCCAGTAAAGTTGGCACTGCATGTAAAACTGTAATATTTTCCTGTTGAAGGGTTTTACATAGACGCTCAGGATCAGTCACTAAATCTTTGGGGGCAATCCAGATTGTGGAACCGACCAAATAAGAAATCCAGATTTCCTCAAAGGACATATCAAAAGCCACAGAAAAACCCTGATAGACTTTGTCTTCGTGACGTACACCCAAAACTGAATTTTCTGAACGCAGGAAGTGACAGATATTGCGTTGCTCAATCACAATCCCTTTTGGCTTACCCGTTGAACCAGACGTATAAATAATATAAGCCGCATCATCTTGCGCCGCACGTTGTTGAATAATCGGTTGCTTGCTCGGTTGATTCAGTTCATCTGATGTCCAGATCGTTTGTTCCAGTTGATTAAGTAAAGTTGCCCAATCCTGACTGGTGACAATTCCGACTGCCTGCGCATCATCCAGACAGATCTGAATACGATCGACAGGAACATCCATATCAAAAGGTAGCCACGCGGCCCCTGCTTTACAAATACCCGCTTGTGCAATGAGTAAATCTGCACCACGGGGCAACCATAGACCTACTCGATCTCCCGCTTTGACACCACGCTGAATAAGCTGTTGTGCAATCTGATCAACTTGTTGTTGCAATTGGGCATAACTGATCTGTCGATCCTGATCAATCAGGGCAATATGCGTAGGATATTGGTTGGCTGTATGGTCTAAAATGTCTGAAAGGACTTCAGTTAGAATAAACTCTGGTCGTTGATCGCCGCGTATCACAGAGGTAGCATGAATAATTGCATTCATAAGATGTCCAGATGTTCGCCATCGCGTTATTTATCTCAAATCTTTGCTAAACCAAAGTTCGGGATAAAACTCTTGTATTTTTATATGCAATCAATTAGAAACATATAAATTGAAAACAATGACCTAAAAATTAATTTTCTTATTCAGGTTTATTGTTTCCTGAGATGCTATGTAGAATGGCTTAATGAATGATTAAAAAATGAGAATGTCTACTTTAATTTTTCTTAAAATTAAAAATCATAAGATATTGTTATTTATAATAATTAATAAAATATAGCAGAAATTATGGAATCATCATTACAAAATAATGTGAATTATTTACTTGCTTTGACATTTTAAAGCATCTGAATACAATTTCTCATCTGCCTCATTTAATGATAATGCGCTGTTTTAAACAGCTTAGATAAATTGCCGATCCAAATCAATAATTTCATCCATTAGATCAATACATTGCTGTGAATGTGTAACGATCACCAATGATTGTATTTGCTTTTTAAGCATTTCAATAATTTCTAGCGCAGTACTGGTATCTAATGCTGACGTTGGCTCATCTAAAATCAATAATTGCGGTTGCCTTAAAACTCCACGTAAAATACTTATTCGCTGTTTTTCGCCCCCTGAAAAATTTTTATATAAATCTCCCATATCATCATTTAATGTCAGTTGATTCTTTTCAAGAATAGAGTTTAATTTAAATTTTTTTAGCCATTTTATCAATTCAGCATCTGTATAATCATAAGGACTATTATAAACCAGATTGTCTTTTAAACTGCCAGAAAAAATAACAGCATGCTGCCCGACAAAACTGACTTGATTAAAAATTTCTTCAGAAAAATGTACCGAAATATCCAAATCCTGATAATAAAGTCGCCCAGATTTAATCTTTGAAATCCCAATTAAATAGTTGATAAGTGAAGTTTTCCCGCAACCTGTCTGACCTATAATCGCATAATGAGTATCAGCCATTAGCTGTAAATTAAAATGCTGTATCTCATGTTTACCCAAGTTCAGTGTGGCATCTTCAAATTGATATAAAACAGAAGTGCTAGACGCTGTTGATGCCCAAGGCTGATAATGCTCACGCGTTAAATCAAAATATTGTCGATAAGTTTTCAGCGCTACAATATTGCCATTCACCCGCATCAGGCTTTGCGAAACCATCAAAAAGGGCAGAGTCAACTGGATAATATAGGTGCTAATCAGTACAAAATCTCCTGAACTAATTTGCTGATGTTGTGAAATATAGGCGGTGTAAAACATAAATCCGAGTAAAAAAAGAAAAATTAAAAGAACCTGCATCATCATTAATCCACCAATACGAAGATTGGTTTTTTTTACGATGACTGCATAGCTTGATAAACTTTGTTTTAAACGATTCTGTTCATAAACTTGTGAGTGTTTAATTTTAATTTCATAACTTTGGGATACTTTTTCTAAAATAGCCGTATTGATTAAATTACGTCCCTGATAAATTTCATTAAAATAGCCACTACTCTTTTTACTAATTAAAATAGAGACAATAAAAATAATGAGGGCAGACCCCACAAAACACGCACTAAAAACGATATTAATCGTTTTAAACAACACAGCAAAAATAAATAAAAGTTGAAATATAATTGGCCCTAATAACATAAAAAAAGCAAACGTCATTTCGGTCATCGCCAATGCCCCACGTTGCAAGTCGGTCAGTAATGCGCCTATTTCCGTTTGATCTTGATGCTTTTTTTGCAAGGCTAAAAAGTTTTCGACTCCTGAATACATCAGCGCTGTCTCAAAGTTTACAGACATGATCATGCTAAATAAATTTTGACACCATGATAGCAATTGCGACATGAGCCATGCTGCGGCATAAGCCAGCACCAGTAAATAGAGTTTTTCTATACTAAACAAATGAGCAATTTCAATATGATGATTTTTTTCAACCTGATCGACCAGTAACTTCATGAGATAGGGAAACAAGGTCCCAAATATCGCAACGAAGACCACCAGTAAAAACATCAAGATAAAGTCTAATCTCAAGCGTGGATATCGCTGCATGGCAAGTTGACAGGAAAAGTAATAATTCTTTATAAATTCAAGATGTTTTGGTGTATTCATAAATATGAGGCGTTATTATTTTCAATTAATTTTGGATATAAATTAACACAATAAGCCTGTCTCAGGCAGTACGTTATACACTGGTATAATCACAGATCAGGCAATATATTTCAGTTCATATTGCCTGAGTCAAGCCTGCTTTTAGATTAGAACGATACCATTTTGCCTGGATTCATCGCAGCACCAACGCCATAAAACCCTTTCGCCATTGGAATAACAAGAGGTGCTAAGGCTCTGCCCCACAGAATATCTTGATGCTGAATCTTTGTAAGCATCTCAAAGTCATCTGACTGCCCACAAAAATCATCTGCGATGGCTTTCCCAATTCGGACAGTTTGCGCTACGCCATGACCGCTCCAACCATGTACAGCATACAAAGGAAATTTATGACCTGATTTACGGCTATCGGTTGCGCCATTGATAGTCAGATCAGTTGTGCCACTCCAGACAAAATCTAGCTCGACCTGTTCAAGTTGTGGAAACACATGCAATATACGGCTTTTCAAATATTGTGCTGTTTTCTCAGCATTCCAGCAGGTTCCTGTACCTTGTCCACCAAAGAGTAGGCGATTATTGGAAACCCCACGGTAATAATCAATTTGAAATTGGGTGTCATACACAGGATGATCCTGTGGCAATAATTGATTCAATTCAACTCTAAGTGGCGCTGTGGTACAGACATAGGTATAAAATGGAATAGTGGTTTGTTTTTTTTGTTCCAGCAATTTAAAAGAAGCATGATGAACGGCCAATACCACACTTTTTCGCGCTTTAATGCATCCTGTCGTGGTCTGAACATAAATCCCATCCTCCCGTTCTTGTATCGAGACCACTTCGGTATGTTCATACACTTGCCCACCTTGCTGACAAAATCCATAAATCAGCCCACGATTGAATGCTAAAGGATGAATATGCCCGCCTAAGGTATCAACTAATCCCCCAAAATAACGATCGGACTTCACATATTCATAAAGTTCATGTTTACCCACCACCTGAGTATGGTTTTCACCCAGATATTTTCGGGCATCTGCTCCTTGTGTCAATGCAACCAAATGTCCTTCATGTACTGCGGCGGTAATATGCCCATGTTTGCGCGCCACATCGATTTGATAACGCTCCAGAATTGAATCAATCAAATGCATAGCTTCGGTTGAAGTAAACTGCCATAATTTTTTGGCATCGGCATGGCCAAGTTGCTCAATCATTTCTTCGGCTTCCCAACGTGCAAGACCTGGAGTAAGTTGCCCGCCGTTACGTCCCGAAGCACCGCTCCCTATCCGATTTTTTTCAACTAAAACGGTATCAATGCCTTGTTCAGCCAGATGTAATGCTGTAGATGCACCAAGTAAGCCTCCACCAATGACCAAGACATCACACTCAAGATCAGTTTGTAAACTTTCAAATTGATGCCAATCTGCCAGAGAACTTTCATAATAATTGGCAGCATGCTCGATATGTCCATGTTGTGGAGCAATCCAGTTCCACTCTTTGTCACTTGTCATAGCTTGGCTAACTTTAAATTCCACATCATTCAACAGCACGGGTTTCATTAACAGATTTTTCATTTGTTCAACTCACTTTGATTCAGATATTCATTAAGCATTGCTCATGACAACACTTTGCTTTCTCAATTTTTTATAGATAAAAATAGCAATTCCCAGACTGAGCCAAACACAACCAAAATGCAGTGCGGCAGCATCGAGGTTAAACCACAGACAGACAATGGCAGCGACAGAGAAGATCGGAAGCACAAGATTTTTAAAAATATTGTTCCAGCCTTTGTTCTCTCCTTTCTTGATGTAAAAATGCATAAAGACCGAGAAATTAACCGCAGTAAACGCAATGAGCGCACCAAAACTAATGAGGCTGACCACCGTTGCTAAATCTAGCAACATTGCAGTCATGGAAATCGCACCAATGACCAAAACGGAATACAAGGGTGTGCCTAATCTGGAGTTAAAGCTTCCAAAAATCTTTTTATAGAAAATACCGTCTTTACCCATAATATGAATTAATCGTGCGGCACTGGCATGGGTTGCTAAACCTGAAGCCACCGTATTCATAATCTGCCCGCATAGAAAGATAGCCTGAAAAAAAGCTCCGCCTACATACAACACAATTTCTGGCAAAGCTTCACTTGGATGCTTAAAACGTGTGTTATCTGGGAAATACAACTGAATAAACCATGAAGCGCTGATGAAAATAACACCACCTGCCAACGTGGTTAAAATCACAGCTTGAGGAATCACTTTTTTTGGTTGCTCTGTTTCCTGTGACAATGTCGTGACTGCATCGAAACCAAGAAAAGAAAAGCATAAAATCGATGCGCCTGCGATTAATGGAATGAGTTGGGTATTGCCATTCCAAAGTGGAGTAAGCGTAAGCACATGCTCATAGCCTTCGGACGTCCCTATTCCTTTAATCACCAGATAAATAAATACCAGCATTAGCGCAATCGGCGCAAAGACAAATAATAAGCTCAAGTTCGCCAAAATCTGGATTCGAAAACAATTTACCAATGTGACCAAAGCTGCTGCTAGCATCACCCAGAACCAATATGGCATCGCAGGAATCAAAGCATGTAAATAAATACCTGCCAGTAGAGCATTAATCAAAGGTAAAAGCAGATAATCCAGTAAGGCACACCATCCCACAAAGAAACCCGCTGTTGCACCACAACTTTCAGCCGTGTAGCTATAGGCTGAACCAGGTCGTTCTGAACAACGGCTAAATCTTGCATAGCTAATTGCAGTTAATAACATCGCCACCAGCGCAAATAAATAGGCCATGGGTACTCGCCCATCTGTGGTTTCAGAAACGATGCCAAAAGTATCAAACACCGTCATAGGCGTCATATAAGCAATCCCGACAATGACCACTTGCCACAAGCTTAGCTTTCTGGTTGAAAATTCTTCATTTTCCATTTTATTGTAACTCGCAATAAAATAATGTTCAGTTATTATTCTTTTGCAACAACTATGCCATATAATAAAAAAATTATTTTGAACAAAGTTGAGAATAAAATGCCACGCTACTCGATTGAAACTCGTAAAGCCGCAATTGCAGCCTATAAAAAAACCGACTATAAACTTGCCGTTTGTAAAGAATTTAATATCTCAAGAGTCACACTGGATGCATGGATTAAGCTTGAAGAAGAGACAGGAAGTTTGAACCCCAAACCGACCAAAAAACTCGGTGCACCCACGCATATTAAAGACTGGTATGCATTCCAAGTATTTGTAAAAAATACAAAATTTCAAAATATTAGTGATTTAATTCCCTTATTTGAACAAGAATTTGGTTATTCAGTTTCCTATGCAGTATTGGTACGTGCGATCCATGTTTTAGGTTTACGTCGCCGTAAAGGGCGCTTCTATGGTTAGCGTAAATATAAAATTTATCGATTAAAAATAGCGGCATTATTTTGTAAGCTTCAGACATTAAATATGTAAATTTTATTTATTAAAAAAGTAAATTAATTAAATTAAAAATGTAATTTTATATAAATAAAAAAGTAAAGTTAAAATATTAAAAATGTAATTTTATATAAATAAAAAAGTAAATTAATTAAATTAAAAATGTTTAGTTATTTTTGACACTTTTTTCAAAATAGCGCAGAAAATTGTACCAATACCGTTCAAAATGCACTCTTATTAAGCAAAAAAAGAGAAGCGATTCGCTTCCCTTTTCAACTAAACTTCAAAATTATTAATACATTGCCTTGCCATCATTCAATGCGATTAAACCACGAATAGCTCGATATACAATCCAGATCCATGCAGCACCAATCACGACCACACAAAAAGTACTCGCAGATAAGGCTACACCTGCAAACAAGTTATCATTATCACCAGTAAAAAATAAAAATAAGAACGGTACAAAAGCAATAATGTTCCAGAACAAATACCACCAAAATGTGCGAATTTGCCAAGTGAAGTGACTGGCAAGCCATGTCCCTTCAACATCACTACGCTTCACATAGTTAATAATAAGAGCCACTACCGCCAACAAACCTGCACTAAAAATTGCGGCAATATATAAAATATAAAGAACTAGCGTTAATGTTTTATTGGATTGAAGTTGTTCTGAGGGAAAATTCATAAATGCACCTTTTGATTTATTTTATTGATCTCCTAACGCAACATCACATTTAAAGGAGAAATTAGCCATAACAATAAAAGTATGTTTAACACTATGGTACAAAAATAAATTTTCCTAAATGGTTGTTTTTGTGTTTTATGTCGCAATTTTTGTTGCGCTAACCCTGCCGCAGGCCATCCTCCAAGAAATGAAATAACATGTAGGGTTTGCTCAGGCACACGTCGATTTCCCAGTTGCGCGGCTTCTTTATCTTGCGCATACAACCAATAACTCAAGACATTCATCAGCGCAATAAAGATAAAACTATATGCAGGTAATATGTGTATAAAGCTTAGAATGGCAACAACCACAATATAAACCGCTGCTGCGATTTGCATCGGCTTAAGTGAAGATGTATGAGCGGTGGAAACTGGACGTTTTTTATTTGCGGCTAAAGCACGAGTTTGTGCCGCTTTTAAATAAATAACTTGCTTGGCACGATAACGTCCTCGTTCATCCAGAATCACCTCATATTCGAGCGCACAGCCTACGATTGGCCGTGGCCCAGAACGAGCAAAATCCTTGATATGTAAAAAAACAGGATCTTTATCTGCATCGTTGGGTTGAATAAAACCGTAACCTTTTTCATCGAACCATTCAATTAATCGTCCCTGATCACGCATGATGGTTTTCCTTAATGTGTTAAAGCGGCTAAACGGTTTTGCAATAATTGTCGCATTTCTAAAGGATTTTTTTGCAAAATATCTTCACTCTCTCGCACTTCCTGCGCATTACGCTGCGCGACTTGCAATCGTAATAACCAAAATCGACAAGCAGCCATCGCCAAATAAACCCTCAAACATGCTTGTTCATCTGAAGTCAGTGTACGAGCTGTTTGATAGCCTTCAATAAATGCATTTAATTGATCTGAATTAAGTTGTACTGTCGGATGTTCGGTACAAAAATCATTGATCGCAATGGCAATATCAAATAATAGATCATCATGATTCATTTCAGAAAAATCTAAAATTCCCTGTAATTGTTCACCCTCAAACAAAGTATTATCACGAAATAGATCGGAATGAATCCAACCCTGTGGTAAATCACAATGTTGCTTACGCTGCTGATTAAATAAGCGATAGACACGATCTAATAATTCTAGATCATCTTGACTCATATAGGCTTTAAGCTGATCTGCAACGCTTGTCCAATAAGCGTGATTTCGATAACTTTGACGTTCAAATTGAAAATTCTGCAAGGCTAAATGTAACTGTGCCTGTGCTTGACCAAGCGCAAATATTTGCTTAAGTGTTGGTGGAATTGGATGCTTTCCTGCAATTCTTGGAGCAATTTGAGCAGGTTTATCGGCAATAATATGGATAAATTGTTCCGCATAACTTAAAGGTACAGCAACAGGAATATCTTGCTGACCTAGATATTGTAATACTGGCGGCAATTCATTTGCGCCTTGCAAATCCAGTTCTTCAAATACGGTCAACACGTATTGTTGATGGTCCTGCGTCACTAAAAAATAATTGGTGTTTTCAATTCCTCCCTGAATTGGAATCAAGTCCGTAACCTCCAATCCATAAGGCGAAGCAAATGTTTGAACTTGTTCTAAACTCAACGGCGTATAAACCGACATAGAAAACCTGCGTGTAACAATTATAAGTTTGATAGAATAGCGCTACAGTTTACCAAGATTCTGTTATGTCTCGTGAACTTTATTGATTTTGACCAATATCGCTGGATGTCACCATGCTTGCAAAACGTATTATTCCCTGCCTCGATGTCGATAATGGCCGTGTCGTCAAAGGTGTTCAATTTTTAGATATTCGTGATGCAGGTGATCCTGTTGAAGTGGCGCGTCGCTATAATGAACAAGGTGCCGATGAAATCACTTTTCTGGATATTACGGCAACACATCATGGGCGCGACACCACTTATCGTACTGTAGAGCGTATGGCAGAAAGTGTATTTGTGCCATTAACCGTCGGTGGCGGTGTGCGTAAAGTCGAAGATATTCGTGCGTTACTCAATGCAGGCGCAGATAAAGTCAGCATCAACTCTGCGGCGGTGTTCAATCCTGAGTTTGTACAAGAAGCTTCTCAGCGTTTTGGTGCACAGTGCATTGTGGTAGCAATTGATGCAAAAAAAACGGGCGAAAATAAATGGGAAATTTTTACCCACGGTGGTCGTAAACCGACTGGCATTGATGCGCTTGAATGGTCGGTCAAAATGGCAGAATATGGCGCTGGTGAATTGTTAGTGACCAGCATGGATGCAGATGGGACTAAAGCTGGTTATGACATTGCACTTATGCGTGCGATTAATGATCGAGTTTCAATTCCAACCATTGCTTCTGGTGGCGTTGGAAATTTACAACATATGGCAGATGGTATTTTACAAGGTGGCGCAGATGCAGTGCTAGCAGCCAGTATTTTCCACTTTGGACAATATACAATTCCTGAGGCGAAAACATTTTTAGCCGAACAAGGCATTGAAATGCGCCTCTAACTGATAGCGCATTTATTTTAAAAATTACATCAGATCAAGGGCAGTTCAGTTAACTCGACTGCCCTTTATTTTAAGCCACAGATGCAGTGGTTTCAGTTTTTTCTGAAATAGCGCTATTCACTAATTTAGGTTTATGTTCTACCCATTTTGCAGGAAATATACGCTCAATCATTATTGTCAATTTTTTAGACATTTCTGTCGGTAACGGTAGACCCAGAGGATTTGCTTCTTTCAAATCCGCCGATGAAACTACACGTGTTCCCAAAATATAATCAAACCATGGTTTTGTCACACACCAGTTGGCATCCTGATTTGAGTTCATATGGTGGTCGTAGTGCCACGGAATGCTTCTTTTTGCCCATTCAGGTTCAAGATGAGCACGGCGATGAATATAAAAATAATTCACCGCACTATAACCCGCAGCAAGTGCCATACCTTTCGAAAAAGGATAAAACGCTGCACTTGCAATACCTGCGGCAACTGCAAGTGACATTAATTCATTGCGAGTACGCCAGCTCTCCAATCCTTCCACATAACAGTCATCATGGAATTGGGTTTTCCGCACTTCGCGATGATGCGCCCAATGCGATTCCATACTTTTAGGAACCGGACTATAACGTGGCTGACCTTTACGATGTACACCATGCAAAATATATTTATGTGCAACCCACTCAAAGCCATTAGCCAGAATTAAACCTGCTATAAAACCTTTTATCATTTTAATCATCCTCCTCTTTGACTTGAATATAAGAATTTTTCTATGCTATGTATTGACTGTATTTTTATTGTTCATTGACAAAACACGACAAAAGAGTGCTCAAGGATGGCTTTACTCAAAAATTATGCGGGATCGGTCTATGGAGGACTAGGGCATCTTTTAAAACTATATTGTGAATCTCAACATTTACCTGAACCGCAAGCCTTGCTTGAGATTCAAAATCTGGAACGCTTTGATTATGTCATCTGGCGAAGCTTACTTGAGCAGATTTATCAGTTACAACCGCATACGGGTTTGGGACTACGAATTGCAGAATATGTACAGCCTAAACATCTGGGTATTTTGGCTTATCTTGCACTGTCATGTGAAAGTCTTGGCGAAGCACTGAATCGTTATCAGGATTTTCATCGACTGGTTTATGATGGCAGTCCTTTAAAAGTTGAGTTCGTATCGCCCTATTTTTCGATTCGTTGGGAAGAAACCGAACTGCATCCCACTCAACTGACCGATGAAATCGCAATTGCATTAATGGTTCAATTTTTACAGCAGTTTATGTGTAAAGAACAAATTCAGTTACATGAAATACATTTCATCAATCCTCCTCCTAAAGATGCGCAAGTTTACGAACGCTATTTTCATTGTCGAGTACGATTTTCTGAGGCAAAAACACAAATTTTAATACCTATGAGTGAGACTCATAAAGTCATTGGAAATGCTGATCATACCTTGCAACAATTACTTATGCGGCAGGCACAGGCTTTGTTACAACAACTGCCCCACTCCACGCAACTGGATCAGCGTTTACAGCAAGCCATTTTGAAAGGCTTACAAAAGAACGAATATCAAATTGATCAGATCGCAACGCAACTAGGATTATCGGTACGCCAATTACAACGGCATTTACAACAACAAAATATGACCTTTCAGCAACGAACCCAACAGATCCGCTATATGCTTGCGCTTGAATATTTAAAAGATCCTCATTTAAGCTTACAGGAAATTGCGCTCTTGTTATGTTATTCCGAACAAAGTGCTTTCCAGCGAGCCTTTAAACAATGGAGTCAAATCACACCGCAACAATGGCGACAGCAGTCATTATTGAAATTAAAATAATTTTTTTCAATTAAATCGATTCTCGGCTCTTGCTTAAAATATGATCTCAGAGTAAATAATAAGACTAAAGTCACAAAAAATATTCATTTTAATGGGTGACTGAATAATTCAATAACAAAAGTAAGAGAAAACAAAATGCATAAATATTTAGCAGAGTTCTTAGGTACATTCTGGCTGGTTTTCGGTGGTTGTGGCAGTGCCGTATTGGCCGCCGCATTCCCTGAACTGGGTATTGGGTTTCTAGGTGTTTCATTTGCCTTCGGATTAACTGTATTAACAGGTGCTTATGCCTTTGGGCATATTTCTGGTGCGCATTTTAATCCAGCGGTAAGTGTTGGCATGTGGGTTGGTGGGCGCTTAGATGGCAAGGAGGTGATTCCTTATATTATTTCACAGGTCATTGGTGCGGCTGTTTCTGCTTTTGTACTCTATATCATTGTACAAGGTCAGGCCGGTTTTTCAGGTACAGGTGGTTTCGCCACCAACGGTTATGGCGAATTATCACCTAACCATTTCTCATTAGGGTCTGCATTCTTAATTGAAGTCGTACTCACCGCTTTCTTCCTGATCATTATTTTACTATCGACACATCGAAATGCGCCTGCGGGTTTTGCACCGATCGCCATTGGTTTAACTTTGACTGTCATTCACTTGATCAGTATTCCAGTCACCAATACCTCTGTAAATCCTGCACGTAGTACAGGAGTTGCTCTTTTTGCCGAAACCGCTGCTTTAAGTCAATTATGGTTGTTCTGGGTTGCCCCTATTTTAGGTGCGATTGTCGGCGCGTTCATCTATAAAGTGGTGATCAATGAAAAAGACTAAGATTTAAATGTCAAAAAACAGTCTTTTTAAAGGCTGTTTTTTTAATCCTTAGATTTACAGAAATGGATTATCCGTTTCTTGTTCGTTATGGATCTGAATTTTCTCGGGAAGTGGCTGTTTCTCAAGTTCAGTCACCATTGCATTTACAAATGCCTGTAATTGTTTTGCCAATTGCAAGCCATGTTGATCTTTGGTGATCTGCAAATTGCCATATAGACTCACGTAATCTATCTGATTTTCCAAAGTCAGATCTTCAATACTGGATGACTCATTTCCATTTTCAAACGGTTTAAACATTTATTTACGGCTCTTTGTTGTTTTCTATCATTTGAAATTAACCTATTTTGCAATTTCTGCACGATTGATTTATCTCAAAATTTGTAAAAAATAATGCAATAAAGCATCGACTAACTGTTTGATAATCGCTTGTTTAGTATCTTCGTCAATTCCTTTCGCTTCAATTGGTATCGCTTGCTGTTTTTGCTGAGTAAATTGCTTTTGCACAGCGGTCAGGGTTTGTTGCTCAACGTCTTCCGCACACTGGCTTTCACCATCCCAGTGTAAATAGTTTAATGATTTTTGTGCTTTGACCATAGTTGCATTGAGTGGCAGTTGGTAAACATTTCGCTTTTGTTCTTCAGTCAATTGTGGAAAAAGATTCATACCCAACTTTTCTTCCAGATAACAAACGCTTACCACCCTAACCTGTAAAGAATTATTATTCGGCGCATAGTACGCACCAATTGCACCCGTTTTAGGCAAATAAATGACCTTATAAACTGCGCTTGGAACAATCACACCGCGCCCAATGATTTTTAATTTTTGACCTTCAAATACAGGCCCAGTGACAACATAGACATCTTGTTTCTGCTTAGTGACCAGTGCCCGAGTCGCTTCTTCTAATTCACGCCAAACTTGTTGGTTATTTTTAGGAGCTTGTGGCACCATATTAGCCAGTGAAAAACTATCATATTGAGCAGTCGTATTGCCCATATCACCATTTGGCGCCATATGCCCACGATCATAACCCGAAGCACGATAGTCACTTAATAAGGCACGATGCATCTCTGGAATTCGGGTTTCTTCATGAAAATTATCTTCGCGTTTAATTCGATTACTTAAACGTTGTGGAGTTAATTTTTCTGCTACCCAAAGCGGTGTTTTTGAAACCCCTGAATACATAACATTAAAATCATGAAAACACAGTGCATAACTATTCTTTTGAAGACTGTCCTTTACCAAAACTGGAGGAATGTCGCGATAAAACTGATTGAGACACGCGCTATTGCTTGAGATTGGGCCGATCCATTGCGAAACTTTTCCTTCACCAAAAGCCATCACAAAACTACTAGCAGCAACTGCGCCCAAAAATAATTTACCAATATGCTGTTTGATCCAAGAGAAATCTGAATTCGCTCTTGTCTTTTTACGTGCCACTATCTTCTACATACGTTAAGGTCTTGTGAAAAGCTTAACAATTCAAGTTTTCGCTGTATATTCAGCAACTTTTCATTTGATTAAACTATGGGCGCATATTGATTAAAAAACATACCATGCGCGTAACAGTTTGTCGTTTTATTTTTATCATTCACAACGCGATTGGTCATGTTTGGTATCTTTCATTGAAAATCTATCCCCTACTGTGCAAAGGTAGCTCCACGATAAACATGAAGAATGATTATATTTAGGAGTCTATTTATGCGCTTTCAATTCATTGGTGCAGCTTTAATCACCGCTTCACTAAGCATGACTGCATTTGCAGAGCAACCTGTACAAGCAGGTGAAACGCTAGAAAGTCTATCTAAGGCAAAAGTAACAACCACTGTGAATGGTCAACCTGGTTCACTTGCAGATTTAGTCAACAGCGGCAAAGTTCAACTGATTTCTGCCCAACCTAATTCAGTTCAAGCTCAGCCTGTAAATCCCCAGGATGTTCAGGCCGTGACTCCACATCAGGAAACAATGTCCGAACCTGCTGCGGCGCCGAATCAAGTGCTTGATGCAAATGCACCTGCTCAAGCAATGCCTGAATCAGGCAATCCCGAAGCGCCAGCTATGCAGGCAGCCCCTGCTGAATTAAACAACCAAAACTTGAATGCAGTACCAGAACAACCTATGGCTGAGCCTGAAGCTCAATAAACCTAGTAATAAAAAACCAAGGCATAGCCTTGGTTTTTTATTACATTCAGTATTATTAAAATTTAGATTTCAATTTGACTACCTAGCTCAACAACACGGTTTGGAGGAATTTGATAGAAATCGCTGACAGGACTGGTATTTCGTTGCATTGAAATAAACAGCTTTTCACGCCACGGCGACATTCCATCCCCAACGGTATGAATCAATCGATCGCGTGAAATAAAGAAACTAATCTGCATCATGTCAAAATCAATACCCCACTCATCATACGCCTGCTTTAAGGCCTGTGGAATATTGGGCTGATCTTTAAAACCGTAATACATAAAAATGCGGTAGAAATGGTCATTCAATTTTTCGAGTTTAATTCGATCCTGTTGTGCAACATAAGGGATATCCTGCGTATAAACCGTCACCATAATATTACGTTCATGCAGTACTTTATTATGTTTGATATTATGCAACATGGCATGCGGCACAATATTCGGATTGCCTGTCAGGAAAATGGCTTCACCTGGAACAAAATGGGTTTCATTGCTTGCTCCAATACTTTGAATAAAAAGGCTCATTGGTAAAGCATCTGTTTCCAGACGGTTATATACAATTTCACGACCACGTTTCCAAGTCATTAAAATGGTAAACACAACAATACCAATCACAATTGGCACCCAACCACCCGCTAGAATCTTGAGTGAGGTTGATGCGACAAATATTCCATCCAATGCCAGAAATGGAATTGCAAACATTGCAACTTTCCACCATGGCCATTTCCACGCGCCATAAGCCAATACTGAAATCAAAATCGTGACACAGAGCATCGTCATGGTGACAGCCACGCCATAGGCACTGGCCAGACTACTACTGGTTTCAAATAATATAATCAGAATAAAAACTGAGATATACAGCACCCAGTTAATAAACGGCACATAGATTTGCCCTTGTTCTACATCTGAAGTGTGAATCACACTTAAACGTGGCAAATAGCGTAATTGAATGGCTTGATTGACCATTGAAAATACACCTGTAATTACGGCTTGTGACGCAATTACGGCAGCGGCGGTCGCCAAACCAATCATTGGGTATAGCGCCCATTCTGGCACCAGTAAATAAAATGGATTTGAAACTGCTTCTGGATTACGCAGAAGCAATGCGCCTTGTCCTGCATAATTGAGCAATAAACACGGACAAACAATAATAAACCATGCTAAACGGATCGGGAGACGACCAAAATGTCCCATATCTGCATATAGTGCCTCACCGCCCGTCATCGTTAATACCACTGAACCCATTGCAATAAATGCAACATAGGGTTGATGGATGGCAAACTCAATTGCCCATAAAGGATTTACAAACAATAAAATATGCGGTGTCTGGATAATACTCCATAGCCCCAATAAGCCAATAGAAATAAACCAGACCATGGTGACTGGACCAAAAAATTTACCCATGGTTGCCGTACCATGACGTTGTACCACAAACAAAGCTGTTAAAATCCCCAGACCTATCGGCATCAACCATTTATCAAAAGCTGGCGTCGCAATACTCAACCCCTCAATAGCAGAGAGGACTGAAATGGCAGGGGTAATAATTCCATCTCCAAAAAACAAAGAGGCGCCAACAAAGCCTAATGCAATGAGGTAAATTTTCTTTTTAGGATCAAGTTTTTTTATTCGTAGCAACAATGCCAGTAATGACATGATACCACCCTCACCGTTGTTGTCTGCCCGCATGACAATCGTGACGTATTTAAAACTGATGGAAAGTGTAATGCACCAGAAAATTAGGGAGAGGATACCAAATACTGTTGCCTCGGATATATTTACATGGGCACTGGTAAAGGTTTGTGCAAATGCGTAGAGTGGACTGGTTCCAATGTCACCAAAGACCACACCTAACGCTGCCAACGTAATTGCGGGTAATGCGGCTTTTTTTGCAGGACTTTGCATACTCGATCTTCAATATTTGAACAGTATTTTTGCGTCATCTTAGCATTAAGTTCATTTTTTTTCTGCAAATCAATTGTTTTCGGCTTGGCAGCACGTCTTTTTTTAGCTATTATCGCTCGCCTTGGTGAGGTGTCCGAGTGGCTGAAGGAGCACGCCTGGAAAGTGTGTATACGTTTACGCGTATCGAGGGTTCGAATCCCTCTCTCACCGCCAAGATAAGTACTAACAACATCCAATGTTGTCCTAAAAAGCTTGAATTTAAAGGATTCAGGCTTTTTTTGTGTCTAATACAATCTGACCCAAACTATTGCAATCTTGATATGGTTGGGGGTATAACTGGGGGTAAAATAATTTACCCCCAAATTTTTACCCCCAGATTCTAAACGGAATGATCACAATGCTTACAGATGCAAAGATCAGAAAAATAAAACCATTAGAAAAGAAGACCAAGTATCCTGATGAAAAAGGTATGTATCTAGAAGTTAGCCCTTCAGGTGGTATGCACTGGCGTATGAAGTTTCGTCTTTTTGGTAAAGAAAATATTTTTAGTATTGGCACCTATCCTGATACCTCTCTTGCACAGGCCAGAAGAATTCGGGATGAAGCACGATTACAAATAAAAGAGGGGATTAATCCGAATGAAGCGAAAAAGCAGAGAAAACTGCAAGTAGATGAAAGCACCCTTTTCAGAGCACTCGCGATGGAATGGATGGAGGATCGTAAAGCAGTGATTAAAGAGGCGACTTACTTACGTGATTTATCGGTATTTGAAAAAGACCTTTTCCCTGATCTAGGTGACATGCCGATTGATCAGATCAAAGGTAAAGATGTGCTTGCTTGTGCCAAAAAAATTGAAGCGCGTGGTGCGCAAGAAATGGCTAAACGCTCCATTCCTTTAGCGGGTCGTATTTTCCGCTTTGCGATACGTAAAGGCATTATCGAGAATGACCCGACTCCTCACTTAGGAGAAGCGCTTAAACCGCGTAAAGTAAAGAATATGGCGCGTATAGATATTTCTGAGTTTCCTGCGTTCCTTGAGCGAATGGATCGATATCATGGTAGCCCTATTATTCGATCGGCTTTACAACTCATGACCCTGACCTTTGTCCGAACAGCAGAACTTAGAATGATGGAGTGGAATGAGATTGATTATAATAATTATTTATGGCGTATTCCTGCACACAAAATGAAAATGGCTCAACCACACATCGTGCCATTATCCAGACAAGCACTTGAGCTATTAGAAGAATTGAAACCTCTAACGGGCAATAAACAATATGTTTTTTATAATTACAGCACAGCCAAGCCTATCAGCAGTAATGCACTTTTATGTGCAATTCGGACAATGGGTTATAACGGTAAAATGACTGGTCATGGATTCCGTGGGCTTGCTTCTACAACTCTGCATGAGCAAGGTTATATGCATGATGCCATTGAAATTCAACTTGCACATAAGGTTGGGAATGCTGTTTCACAGGCGTATAACCACGCTCAGCATTTAGACTATCGAGTTAAGATGATGCAGGAATGGTCTGATTTTGTTGATGGGTTGAGAGATAATAGATAACTCATTTAAATATAGTTTTGAATACTAGTATCTCACATCAGAGCTCAAAATTATCCATTTTAGTCTATATTTCAATACTAAGTTGGAGTTAATACAAATTAATATTTTGAACTTCTAGTTCTTTAGATATTTTTAAATTTTTATCAACTATTAATAACTCAGTTCCAATTCTTTTTTCAGCGGCACTATAATTTAGGTCAAAAGTATATTGTGGACTTTTTTTATACAGATTTCTAATTTCTTCAGCATTGTCATAAGTTAGAAGCCAAGGCCTGCTTAATTCTAGTATTTTTTTAGAGATTTCTTCATGATCCTTTTTACTATAAGCATTTGTATATAAAGTCTGACCTTTTTCGAAATATGGAGGATCGATACAATAAATACTATTTTGAGGTAAAGAAGGTCTCGTAAAATCTAAGAACTCTAAAGCATCCAAATTATACAAGTGAATTCTATGCTTATATTTTTCAATGCGTTTAATTTTATCAATTAATGATCCCTTATTATAACGGCAATCAATTTTATAATTTCCATTTTGGTTAAAACCACCGATCATACCTGCTTTTAAAATTATGCCAGATCTATTGGTTCTATTAAGAAAAAAAGATGAAAAAGCTAACTCAAAGTCACTAAAACTATCCTTATTTAGCTGAATCTCCCTTTGTCTGTACCATTCCTCTACATTAACTTCTGTCAACAAAATTTTCTCAATTAAAGCATCCGTTTGATGTAAAACCGCATTCCAAAAAGCCCAAATTGATCTATCAATATCATTTAAGTGCAATTCATGAACGTAGCCTTTAAAAAGCAAAGTTAAAGCAAGTCCACACCCGCCTGCGTAAGGTTCACAGTAGTGGCCTCGTTCTAAATCATTATCTTTTATAATTGTAGACACCATCTTCCAAATAGATGTTTTCCCACCAGGGTATCGTAGAGGTGATGGTGTATGCGCCATTGTAAAATCCTTGAAAACTATATTAATTTTAACTTTTTATTCATTAGCATTATATAGTTCTACTAGCATATATTGGACTATTGCTAAAATATTATCCCATTCGATTATAATTTGTGTCTTATTACTTGGATATTCCACCGCATGAGCATAAAGACCTAGATTACCTGCGGCAAAAATTTTATTTTGATCCGATGGCAGTTTTTTCAAAACAGCCAATGCACTAACCTGTGAATGATTTAATTCATTCTTTTTAGAACTAAGAGCATCACACACTTTTTGTAACACAACATGCATCTTAATTTTATTTTTATCATATTTATTTTTAAGTATATCTTCAAAATATTTGATGTAAATTACTTCTAAGAAAGCTCTTGCAACCAACATAACTGCTAAGGGACTTTGGTCAATTTCAATCTTTCTTAACTCACCATAAACCCTTCTCAAAGTATTATCTGATATACAGGCTATCAGCTTCGAGGTTACTAAATATTTTCTTTTATTTGGATCCTGTGTAGTTCCTGGTTGTCCAGATGTACTAATTGGTCCAACCTCTTCATCCGCTCTCTCTTCATCACTTATGTTAGATGTATCAGTCTCATCAGCATCAGAGTTTTCTGTATCCTCCATATCAGATGTGCCATCCCCTTCTCCATCAGAATTTCCTGCATCCTCCATATCAGGTGTGCCATCCTTGTCTACATCAAAATTTCCTACATCCCCCATATCGGATGTATCAGTTACAATTTCAACTAAACCTTGCTCTCTACTATTAGCATCTTTTAATAAGTAGGCCTCAATATGCGTTATGGGAGCATAGCCATCATGTATAAGTTGTCTTGCATATTGTTCAACATCCGCACTGCTAGATCTCGAAGAAACTGTCATTTCAGAACTATTTGGATCTGCACTCTCAATCAAATCTAAACAAAACTTAGTAATCACTTTTTCAAATTCAAAAATAGGCGTTGCAATTTGTACATTTAAGTCCGAACGCGAACTTGTAATACCTAAAGTTTTTCTAAAAAAAGGATTACCTAAGTATCTTGATGCAGTTGTCAATATACGACCAGTTTCATTATTTTTGACCAAGCTATTATTGATTGCATAATCAATAATAGCTTGCGCTAAAGTATTATCGTCACTTCTCTGTAACCGAGCATTATGTCTCGTTTTTTGTACAGCATTCCACTGCCTAGCTCCTACGCCAGATTGTTCTCCTTCATGTCTACGTTCGATCCATAAATCTGCTTTTTCTCTTCGATCAAATACTTCACAATTGACAGAGTCTGGTATTAATGCAGACCTAGCCTTCAACTTTTTAAAGTAATCTTTTAAGTTTTGATTAGGTGCTCTCTCTGGATCATTCAATAGTATTAATGCACAAACACGACGATTACCTTCGACCACAATGTATTTATTGCCTTTACCCTTAACAACAGCCAATAATTCAATCGGACTAATTCCATTTTCAGCTATATCCTTAGCCAAATTTTTTACTTTTTCTTCTTTTAACAAGTGAGCAATTATTTCAGGTTGATCATTTATTGGATCGTGTCTAGGATTGTCAGTATCCAAATAAATATCTAAGACCTTTATTTTTTTGCTCATAAATATGACCATCTTCAAGTAATTAAATTTAATCAGTTAATATTTATAACACTTTAATTTTTTTTATTAAAGATCTAAGTAAATGTACCATACGCAGATTTTCAGAGAAAATCTTCTGAGAGTAGTGGCAGTCCAATTCTAACCAAAAGGTGTCTAAAAAATCAGTAGCTATTTTTAGCTCTTTCTGAGCCACAGTCTAAATCAAAGTAAGTATCCGCTGAACCATCCCTACTAAAATTAATCATAGATGCTTATTTTCGTACCCACTTATTTATTAATGGTTACTAACTTTGTGAGTCAAGAATTAGTTGATATTGAAGCTGGGTTTGTAAAAAGAAAACGTCGTACATATAGTGATGACTTCAAATGCGAGCTTGTCCAAAAATGTCGCCATCCTCATACTTCTATTGCCAGCGTTGCATTAGAACATGGGATCAATACCAATTTACTCAATCGTTGGGTTAAAAATGCATCCATTGAAAGTGACATCTCAAACGTAGAACCCGTATCAAATTTCATTGCCATACCGATTAACCGTGATGCAGATTGGCGAGAAGAAGCCGAAGAAAGGTTATGTCTGGGCCTATGCCACGACACAGTACAATTCGATTCAAGCGGTCGTGTATGACTTTCAAGCAAGTCGATCAGGTCAACATGCCGAGGATTTCCTTAAAGGCTGGCAAGGTCATTTGGTTTGTGACGATTACAGTGGTTATAAGGCACGTTTTGCCTCAGGTCAGATGATTGAAGTGGGTTGCTGGCGCATGCCCGTCGTAAATTCCATGAGCTGCATGTGACTGGGAAAAGTTTGATTGCTTGAGCAAGCTCTGCTGTTTACACTCTGCAATTGATTCAACAGCTTTACCGAATTGAAGCAGAATTAAAAGACATTCCAGACTGTACAGCAGAACAACGAAGAGAGCGAAGGCAACAGAATAGTCAATCGATCATGCAGCAACTGTATGACTGGCTGAAAGAACATCAGGATAAAGTACCAAAAAGTTCATCTACAGCGAAAGCGATTAATTACAGTCTAAAACGGTGGTCTGCCTTAAGCCGCTATATGAATGATGGCAATTTGCATATTTGTAATAATTGGGTGGAAAATCAGATGCGTCCGTGGGCTTTAGGCAGAAAAAACTGGCTATTTGCTGGCTATTTGCGAAGTGGTCAACGGGCAGCGAACATCATGACGTTAATTCAGTCAGCCAAGCTGAATGGTCTTGATCCGTATGCTTATCTCAGTGATGTGCTGAAAAGGCTACCAACGCATAAAATGAAAGATATCGAAGAATTACTACCGCATAAATGGAACCCTACTTGAGTTCAAGTAGGGTTCAGCGGATGCTTACAAAATTCTAGCAATACTACACTTCTGTAAGAGGTTGATTCTTTAACAATGCTTTACGTTGTTTCCAATCTGGCACATACACATCCATTAAAGCTTTAAACTCATCATTATGGGTACGAACCAATAAGTGGACCAACTCATGTACCACAATATATTCTAAGCACTCGTAAGGTTTCTTTGCTAATTCAAGATTAAACAAGGTTCTAGCAGCATCAGTATTACAACTCCCCCACTTCGTTTTCATTTTGCGGATACCGTAAGCATTCAATTTAACGTGTAGCCGTTTTTGCCATTCAACCAACAAATCATCAAGTGCTGCCTTTAACTCGATACGATAAAATGCTTCAATAACTTTACGACGATTATCCTCTGTGGCATTAGGGCTTACATAAAGATCTAGCCATTTTCCATGTTTTTTAATGACATGCTTTCCGTTGCGCTCTATCACATTCAAGCGGTAATGCTTCCCCCATAAATAATGGCTTTCACCGCTTATCATTTCACGTTTAGATTGCCTTCTTTGCTCTTTAAAATCAGCCTGTTGTTTCTTTATCCATGTTAAGCGTCCAATGATTGCCATTCGCATCGAAGTTTCAGACATGCTTAAAGGTACAGAAACACGTACATCGCCCAATGGAGGATGTACGGTGATATTTAAATTTTTCACATCCTTACGATGAATTTCTATATCAATAGAACCTATTTTTAGCGTTTCGCTCAATGGTATTCCTGATGTTGTTTAGCCAACTCTATGTACGCTATTAAAATATCCCTGTCTCGGTTTCCCAAGGCTTGACTAAGTTCTCTAAGCAAAATCTTTTCTTTTGCATGATCACCAACCCATGCCGCCAACTTATTAGACTGAATTGTTTGATCAATTTTTAAGGTGAGTTCTAGATCTTTGCCAAAATTGTCATATAGCGCTTGTTTACCAACAGTATTAATTTCTTTTGGATAATTACTTCTACTCATAGGCTGAGTCACTTTTTGAGCGACTTCACGAATCTTTTCTAAATACTCTTTATACTCAATTGCTTTTTGACGTCTCATTTCAATAAGTTCATCAAGCAATACCGACATCTGATCATAATACGCAGGGTTTACTGGATTTTCCTCTACAATTTTTTTCCTCACGTTGTTTTCAATTGCTTCCGCCATCGATTCAGGATTTCTACGAATATTTTCGGGGATACCTTTAAAATCGATATCTTCTCGTAAAATTAAATCAATTAAACCTAACTCTTCAAATTTGACGACTTCTTCACTGCTTTCAGCTTCAATATACATATCCAGTAGTTGACGCATCGCTGGCTCATACACTTTCATGTCTATAGCATCACCACTATAAGCTTTAATTTCCTTACTCAGATTTTCAAAAAACTTAACATCTTGCTCTATCGAATCTATCTCAGAATCTGTATAACCTGCTTCAACCATCTCACTAGCAAGATTGGCATAACTACGTAAAAGTTTATTAATAGCCTTATAAAAGCTTAAACGCAAAGCTTCTTTTTCTTTAATTTCATCAGAATTTAAACCTGATTCTCCACAAAAATAATGCTGAAAGTCTTGGCTTAATCTTGGTGCAGGCACAGGTTCACAGAGTGCTTTTACCCCCTCTAAAGCCGTATCTAAATCTAAACGTGCTGCTTTAATACGATCTTTTAAAAGTCCATCTACATCTTCTTTGTCATAACCATCTAAAGCTTCTGAGGTATAGTCTTTAATGGTCTTATCAATAGATTTAAAGAGATCTTTATAATCAATAATATAACCATATTCTTTATCATCAGAATCTAATCGATTAACCCGACAAATCGCTTGGAATAAGTTATGATCAGCCATTGTTTTATCAATGTACAAATAAGTCGCTGAAGGTGCATCGAAACCCGTCAGTAGTTTATCGACTACGATCAATAAACGCATTTGCCCAGGTTCATCAACAAATTTCTTTTTGACTTGTATTTCAAACTCCTCAACCAAACCACCGACTTGATCTGTTGGTTTTTCAAAATAGTCTGCCAGCATTTGTCGATAAATATCATATTTCGCAAGTTTTTCAGTTAAACCAGCACCTGATTCCTCACCTTTAATACTTGCGGCAGACGGCTGATAACTTGTAATAATCGCGACTTTGCCTTTTAAATCAGTTTCATTAAATAGCTTATAAGCAGTACATGCTTGGTAGACACTCGAACAAACAAGCATCGCATTGCCTCGTCCATTCATCAGGCGTGGGCGTGTGTCCATATCCATTAAAATATCGGCAACAATTTGTTCTTGTCTTGAACGGCTTGAAAGCACCTTTTGCATGGTGCCCCACTTTTGCTTTAGTAAGGTTTTACCTAAGTCAGAAAGCTTCCGTGTTTTTGCTTCAAACCATTCATCTACTTTTTTAGGGGATTTTACACGCTGATCAATATCTCTTGCTTCATAGCGTATATCGAGTACAACACCATCTTCGACCGCTTCATTAAATTTATAGGTATGAATATATGATCCAAATATCTCAATGGATTTTTTCTTATCCTTTTTCATCAATGGTGTACCTGTAAAGCCAATAAATAAGGCTTCAGGTAGTATCTGCTTCATTGCTTCATGAAGCTTACCAGACTGCGTTCGATGACATTCATCAACAAAAACAAAAAGATCGCCTTTCGCTTTAAAGTTATGAGGCAATGCTCTTTTCATTTCAGAGATAAAATCAGCCGATGACTCTTCATCGTCTTCTTCATCTTCTGCATGACGACCAAATTTATGTACCAATGAACAAATCAAGGATGGATTAACAGTATTCAGCGTATGAATTAGATCTGCACCACTTTTAGTACGATAAATCTTTTCCTCAACTCCACTAAAGACTTTCTCAATTTGTTCATCGAGTTCAGTCCTATCTGTCACAATAAGCACACGGCTATTTGTCACATTTTCACGAATCCACTTGGCTAACCACACCATGGTTAGGCTTTTACCTGAACCTTGGGTATGCCAAATAATGCCGCCTTCTTGTTGAGCAATTCGTTCTTTTGCGGCTTCAATACCAAAGAACTGATTATGACGACAAGTCTTTTTAACACCTGCATCAAAAACAATAAGATCATGAATTAGCTGTAAAAATCTTTTTTTATTGCACATCAAGCTTAAATGAAAATCCAACTTATTTGTATAAGGATTTTCTAGCTCTTCTTTCCATTCTAGATAGTGTTTTTCTGGAGTTTCAATTGTTCCATAACGTAGACCCTGTGAATCATTACCAGCCATAACCAATTGCATAGTGGTAAAGAAATCACGAATAAAATCTTTCTTTTGATTATCGAGATTTTGTCGAATCCCTTCAGTTAAGCCAACTGTAGAACGTTTAATTTCGATCACACCTAAGGCAATACCGTTGACATAAAGTACAACATCAGGACGCTTCTTATTTTCTCCCTTTACAGATACTTCTTCAGCAATGGCAAAATCATTATCTTCAGGGTTTTCCCAATCAATGAGCCATACCGTTTGGTTTTGCTCGCCTGCCCCTTCTTTGTCTTTTACGCCATAGCGCAATAACTGATATACATCTTTATTGGCATAGTAAAGTTTTCGTCCTTCACCCAAAGCTGATGCGGTATCTAATTGACGAAAGGCTTTTTGAATAAGAACATCACTGACACCACGCTGTTTCAGCCACGCCTTTAAATCTTGCTCACGGATATTTTTATTATTTTCTTCATGTAGATCCCCAAGGTAACGATAACCCAAATCATTTTTGAACAGCTGAACGACACGGTTTTGCGTGATTCTTTCTAATTGCCCAACTTTACTCATTCCCTGCTCCTAATGCTGTATAGTTAAGCATCCGCTATATCATTGACTGAAAATTTATATTGATCTAATCTCTGATCATTAAATCTCCACACATCTAAAGCAAGATCCAACATAATTTTTTGACGATCAATAATTGCTTGTTTAGTCCAGTTCTCAAAAATATAGTTTTTACTATCTTTAAAACGGGTTATTGCTGTTTGTTTACCAATATTAAATTCGTGATCTAACAAATTAACAGTTAGCAAATTAGATTTTGCATACTCTTCTTGCTTCTGCTCAAACCAATTTGTTGTTAAGTCATTCATCTTATTAATAGCTTGATTAATTACACTTTCAAGTAAAGTCACATTGCCTAACTTATAGATAGTATTGTTGTATTCCGCTTTATCCAAAAATTCTTCTGGCAACACATCATCTTTTGGTGTTTGTGGGAAAATGTGCTCTATTTCTAATTGCCCGATTTGTTTAAAGTTAAACTCGGATAGTCCTGCTTGAGTACGTACCTGATTTTCTAATAACCCCAAAATAAAACGCTGACGGTATTGTGGGTTATACCCATCATGACGAATATTTAAGAATTTGAATTTCAGGGTTTCTAAGCGATCTAGCACATACGGTACAATAGTTTTTTCTACGGCCTGTTGAATTTCTTCTATTGTTGTTTTACCACGGAATGACACCACCCAGTTGGCAAATGAATGTTCATTACTTTTACCTAAAATGCCTACTGTATTCGTGACAAAGTAGAAACTTTCAATTTGCTGAGCAAGATAATCAATTGCTGCTTTATTCGCCTGTTTAGACAATGCCAAAAGCATAATCAAATGTTGTCGAGCTTTATATTTATTAATGAAACCAATATGAGTCACATGTGGATAGTCACTTCCATCGCTCAATCTTTGCGTTGCAATGACTAAATCCGCATAGCGCTGTGCCATAAACTCAATTTCTTTAACCAACTCTATTGGATGAGTCTCATACTTCAAAGTGGCTTTACCTGATTTTGTGATAATCCAATTATAAATATCATCTTCCCGCAAAATACCGTTGTGATAACGCGCCATCATAAAGTAACGTAAGAAACGTAGTGGATTTTCATGTTCTCCACAGCGTAGTAAAGCCTCATTAATATTTTTCCATTTTTCCTTAATGGTACTAAACTGACTTTCGTTGGCTTGTCTAAACAATAGATTTTTAACCAAGTCCATCGCATTTAGGCTTGAACCACGTTGGTTAATGGTTTCAAAAATTTTGAGTGCACTACCAATATCTTCAGATTCAATCAATACCAAATCAATTTTACTCATGAAATAGCGTGCAAATTTGGTTAAGGCAGGTACACCTTTTTGCAGAATATTTTCAAGATAATTATAAATTTGATTATATGCTGCACGCATTTTCTGAATAGAGGCAGTGTTTTCGCCGTCATATTTCTCTTTCAAAATCAGCATATCTAGAAAATTTTTGCTTTCTTCATATTGCAATTCGAGGCGGAGTAGATGCTTTTCCGTATCTAAATCAAAGCTATATAGCAAGTTATTCACGGTACTTAAGTGGTTCTTTTGCAGTTCGGTCAAATCTTGATTTGAGAGTAAATCTCGAATTGCGCACAATGTAAGTGTAATCGTAGTCAGGCGTTGCTGACCATCAATTACATCATACTTATTTTTGTTTTTAACAATGATAATTGAACCAATAAAATAGCTTTCTTGTTGTTCAGCATTTTCATCGTATTCATTATCAATATCTGTTAAAAACTGCTCGACCTGATCATCTGCTTTCCATACGTATTCACGTTGATAGTCAGGTACGAGAAAAAAATAGTCCTTTAATTTTTCAATAGATTTTACTTGTGCATCAATTTTCATATTTACCCCCAAATATCTTTAGCCATACTTAAACTACACGAGTTTTACCTGTTAAAAGCTCTTGCATCATGCCTTGTTTGATATTTTTAAATTTATCGAGTTTCAAATTTAATTTAGCTAATTCAGCATCTAAATCAGCCAGTATATTTGCAATAGCAGATTGCTCTTCAATGTTATGAGGTACATAAAATTTAAAATTCACAAAATCTTTTTGATAGAGATGAACAATTGTTGAACCTGCCGTAATTAACTTCACAAAATCATCAAAATAACTAGAAGTTAATATATAAAAGAGAAACCTTGGCAAGCACTTTGTTAATTTTGGGCGAACTACAAAGACACCACTGTTAAGTGTAGCAGGCAACGGAAGACTTTCAATAAAACCAACTTTTCCAATAGTTCCATCTTTTGTTACTAAAACGTCATGTTCTTGTAATTGAATATTTTTATCCTGTTTATATCTCCATTCAGAAACATAACAGCAACTATTCCAATTAACTAGCCCACCATTAAAATCAGTTCCTGTAACTAAGTAATAATTACCTTCTTTCAAATATTCAGCGGTCGTTAGAGCTTGCCAGCCAATTCTAGCTTTTAATGATGTATCCGAGCCAATACTTAAAGCCATCCAATCCTCAGGAATCTGCCCTAACTCACTGTCTTTATAAGCTTTAGGCGTACCATCTTCACGCAAAGTAAATTCAGGCAACCGTGTTTTACCTGTTAAAAGCTGTTGCATGGTTGCGGTTTTAATGGCTTGTTTTTTCTCAATAAGCTTTTCAAGTTCAGAGATTAAAGCATTTACATCATTTAATACCAAAGCAATTTTAAGTTGCTCTTCAGCCTTTTTAGACATTGGGATCTGTAATTGTCTTACTTGTGAGAAATTTAATCCCTCTCTGTTTCCCCCAGCTTGATAACTATTAATTTGAGTTTGAACAATTTTAGAATTAATTATTTCAACTAAAAGATCTGAATTAGCTGTATCTGGATTACTTCTAATTATACAAACATGTTGATTAACATTGCCTCCACTTATTCGGTAATCCGCTTTAGCACACCGTCCGATTGAGGCTCCTGTTATATTTAATAGTACGTCATCATTTTTTAAATCATTACCATGAAAATTCTCATGAACTTCTTTGGATATATATACTACATCTGATAAATCTAAAATGCCCCAACCTATATTTTGACTTCTTACAAAAGGATAACCACTTTTTTTATATATCTGTGCTCCTCCTTTTGGCGTTTTACCACTACCAACTTTGATAGCAAAATCATTTATAGATAAAACTTCCCAATCATTAGGAATTACACCGACTTCAGTTTTTTTATAGCCTTCAGAAATCTTCTGATTTTCAGTAAAAGTTAAATTGCTTTGAATCATCATTACCACTCCAAACCCATTGCTTTTAAATGCTCCGCCACTCTTAAACTCAGAGCTTCAACATTTTGGGTTATTTGCGGTAATGGTTCTGCATAACGTTCATTTAACTCTTTTACACGGTTTGCCAATTGTTGAGTGACACGCTCAATCTCAGCTTCAATACTGCTATTTAAAGTAGCAAACCATTTGTCTATTACCACTAAATCTTTTACTTCATCTTCAGTTAAAGTCGGGTACTTGGTAAAAACTTTTAGATCCAATGCGTCTTGCAACTCTTTGACTTTTTTCTTTAAAGCCGTTTCTGCTTCAAACAACTTTTGAGCATTTTTCAACAGTTGCTTTTCTTCAGCATCAACCGCAAGCTTTAAACGAGCTTTAACCGTTGCCAAAGTCACTTTGTCTTTATCATTTAACGCTTCAAGCAATAAGCCTTCATCGGCTGTATGCTCTTCAATAAAGCTTTCCAACTCTTGCGTTGCTATATCTAGCTCTGCCTGCTTGGCATCTAAAGTCGCTTGTTCAGAGGCAAAATACTTCGCCACAATTAAATGTGGCGGAATCACTTCAGCTTTATATTTAATTTTCCCAATCACTAAATCGGGCACTTCTTTTAATTTATTGTCCTTTTCAACAGTCAAATTACGAATCAGCTTTGCAGCTGCCCAGCCATCTTGAGTAATGACAGAAACATCGTCCTGTAATACTTCATCCCAATATTCCATAAAGATTTGGTAAATATCATATTTAGACAACAGCCTCAAATCTGCATAACTTTGCAGTAAGTCTTCACTGACACGAAGCATGATGTCTTTTGGCTTTTGATCTTGTTCAATTGCCTTAAAGTCACTACGCTGAAACCACTGCTTAAATGGCATTAAACTTTCAACAGCAAATTTTTTAAATTCAGCATGCTCTAAAATGGTTTTCTTCACTTCATTAGCAGCGACTAAACAACGACCATAACCGTCACGGTCTTTTTCAAATAAGCTGGCACGAACATTCGGCAAAACTTCCCAATAATTTTGTAGTGCATCAATATCACGCTCTGGAATACCGCCTTTTAGATGTGCACTTAAATCATGTAGGTCTTCAGCTTCGCTCGAATCGATATAACGAGGGATATTTAAGTTATATTCATTGGCAACAATGGCATGAATATCGACTTTACGACTGTAGCCGTCTAGTTCTAACTCTTTATTAAATACATCAACAATTTTGTGAATATCTTGATGACGCAAGCGGTTCTTGTTGCCGTCTTTGATAAAGCCTTTACTTGCATCAATTATAAAGATGCTTTGACCATCAATCACTTTATCATCTTCATTAAACTGAATTGGCTTAGCCGTAGCTTTATCAATCACAATAATTGAAGCTGGAATACCTGTACCATAGAACAAGTTAGCAGGTAGGCCAATAATGCCTTTAATGTAACCCTGCTTAATGAGGTTTTCACGAATACGTGCTTCCGCATTACCACGGAATAAAACACCATGTGGCAGAATCACAGCCGCTTTACCCGTGCTTTTTAAACTTTTTAAAATGTGTAGTAAAAAGGCAAAGTCACCATTTTTCTCTGGTGGTACACCCCATACAAAGCGATCAAATTCATCACTGTTTGGTGTTAAACCGTTGGTCCAGTTTTTACTTGAAAATGGAGGGTTAGCAACAGCAAAATCGAAAGTCATAAGCTGACCAGCTTCATCTTTATATTCAGGTGAAGACAGTGTGTTTCCTTGAGTAATTTTTGCACCCTCACCAACATCACCATGTAGAATCATGTTCATACGTGCCAATGCAGACGTCGCATTATCCATCTCTTGACCATAGATGGTTAAGCCTCTTTCAGCTTCATCAGAGGCTTTTAATAACAATGAACCCGAACCACAGGTAGGATCATAAACTGTCGCATTTTTTTGTGTGTCTTTTTTAATACCTACAACTTTAGCCACTACACGAGAAACTTCGGCTGGTGTATAGAACTGTCCTTTCGACTTACCTGACTCCGTGGCAAAGTGACGCATTAAATACTCATAAGCATCACCGAGTAAGTCATCCCCATCAGCACGGTTATCTGATAAGTTTAACCCTTCAAAAATACCGATTAACTTGGTCACTCGGTCGATCATATCTTTGCCTTTGCCTAGCTTGTCTTCATCGTTGAAGTCAGCTACATCAATCACACCACGCAGATTATTGGCTTCGGCAATTTTACGAATAATGATATTGAGTTTATCACCTATTTCTTTGCTTTCTTTCAACGCACTAATTTTTTCAAAAGTTGCATCTTCAGGAATTTCAATAACAGCAAAGTCATCATTACTAAATCGATCTGAAATATACTTTAAAAACAGCATGGTAAGCACATAGTCTTTATATTGACTTGCATCCATACCTCCACGTAATTCATCACAACTTGCCCAAAGAGAAGAATATAGTTCTGTTTTTTTAATCGCCATGCCTAATCAAATATATAAAATTTAATATTGCAAAGAATCATATCTAAACCAGAGCAAAATATCTGATCATTTTTCACCCAGTAAAACAAAAAAATAAGGGAGCAACAGCTCCCCCTTACTATCGACTCTGCATCTTAGCCTCAATCCATTGATGGATTTCCCACGCTGACCAACCAATACGGCTTTCACTCAATCGAATAGGCTTAGGGAAAGATGGATCGTAGTACTTTGAAGTTTCATTGATCATTTCATAAATCTTGGCTCGACTTATGCTGGTGAATGCTATTACTTCCTTGAGATTGATGATTTGATTCATTTGAAAGGTTTGACCTGTGAACGCATTCATGATGTTTTTCTCCTATCAATGATGCGAGCGCATTTCGCTCAAATGATTGGGTAATCTGATAAAATCTTACTGAGTCCGAATTTATCCAGCCTCGTCTAACCCACCACCCTCACACTCTGCTGCAACCCATTCTGAATCTCCTGCACCTGATTTAAGTTATTTTGACGTTGCCTTTGCCGGGGCTTGATCAAATTGGGCTGATTTTGGGCTTCAGCTTTATCAGGCGTACTGCTATTTCCCACATCCGTATTCACACTGCTACCCTCCACAGCCTCCTCCGAATAAAACTCATCAATCACATCAAAGTTGTCCTCACCCTGCATATTTCCTAAATCCATATCAAAGCCTGCAAATCCTTGTGCAAAGCCAACCCGTGCTACATGGTCTAATGCCTCCTGATAAAAGCCTGCGGCCTTGGCCTGTTCATCCATCTTTTGAGCTTGGACGATGGCTTTCTGCAAACTGATATTGTCCCTTAAGGTTAAATCCACGTAGTAAATCGGGGTACGATAACTTTGTGTGGTGCTTTTGCCTCTTAAGATCAGTTGCAGTGGTAAACAGGAGAGTAAATCTCCTGATGCCGCCTGATAGTAACTGAGTCGTGCGGCCAAGGTTCGGATGCTATTAATGCCTGTGGTTCTAAAGATAAAGGTGCCAAACTCATCACTTTCATCCAGATTGACATAGAGTCGACCAAAGGCTTTGCATAAGCCACCTTGTGCCAATGCACAACGCTCGGGCGATGGACAGGGATGTTGTTCAATACCGTTGGGGGTTTGTCGCTGACAGCTTTCACCATTGCCAATACACAGTGGTCGTCCTGTCTGACGGTCAAATAAGGTGTACTCCGCGCGTAGACTCAGTTCAGGATCGTTAAAGATCATTCGTACTGGAATGCTGCGTAGTTTTGGGGTTGGGGATGGGGTATTGGAATTGCTATTGCTAGTGGCATTGGACTGTTGGTTATTGCTGGTTGAAAGTTTAGTTCTCAGTTGTTCATCCAGTGGATGTTTGATCCAACCATCCTTACTTTGAATCTGACTGGTAATAGTGAATTGATCCTCCTTTTCAGGCAGGCGTTTACCATTCTTCTCGACCACTTTACCAATACTGATTCGGCCCAGTATCGGTGGTGTAATCATTAAACCTTTAATCATGTTGGGTACTCCTGAATATATTTATTTACGGGTTTAGCCTTTTATTTGAGACGTTCCCCGTATGGCATAAATCGATGGTGAATAAATAAATTGCTGAAATCGTGGAACGCTTGATTTGTATCGAGACACGCAAAAGCTTCTCCACCTGCCCGCTCTTGATTGAGTGGGCAGTAAGGGGCGGCTTTTGCAGTTTTTTTGGGTGTAGTTGTCGGATTAAAATATGGAAGTTAGTCGCTGTGATCTAACAACGGATATTGATGATTGAGTGACTTAGGCTATTAATCCCCATGTGCATAGATATTGAAACGCCGTGTTCCCACTTTGGTTTGTGGAAACTGTTGCAGCAATTCAGGGTGTTGTTTCAGTAAGGCCTTACTATCTAAGCTGGTCGAGTCTTTGGCACGTTTCCAAGTCACCGAGCCTTCCAAGAAAATGGCACGTTCAGACTCTTTCATCAGCATCTGTAGTTGATGTTTGAGTTCATCAAATTGCTGTTGCTGTACCTCGATCTGTTGTTTGGCTTGTAGCAGTTGTTTAAACATCTGGTTGGCAGAAGGGTTTTCGGTCAGGTCTTCGGTTTGTAAAGGCACATGTTCAGGGTAAAGCAGTTGTAGGGCTTTGGCTGCTGATTCACTGGCATCGACACTGGGTGGTCGATCCTGTTCGACACATTCCCAGAAATGCCGTTCGGCATTGATCAGGTGATTGATCACGCTTTCGTTGCGAATGACTTTATAGATTTTGGTCTGGTGTCCGCAAATCAGTACACAGATATGTGCGGCTTGTTTACCTGTGACTGCCAGTTGGTGTTGTACCTGACACAGCACATATAGGGGTACACCATCACGCCACAGTTTAGCCCCATGTTCGCCGACGCTTTTACACTCCAGCACCTGTACCTCTTTATTGCCCACCACGGCATAATCCAGATTAGCCAGCATAAAGTGTTTATCTTGGTCGGGGTGTTGTAATACGGCATTGACCCGTCGAACTTTGCTATTGGTGTGCAGGCTGTAGAATTCTGCGATTAAGGGTTCCAGTTGTTTGCCCCAATATAAAGGGGCATAGCCTGAGCTTTCATCATCGATATTTTGTTGCATGCGTTCTGTTTTAATCATCCATAGTTCCAACATCGACATATAGGGATTCAGTCCACAGGCGGTAGCTGCATCACTACTGCCAATGCCTTGCTTTCTGACTTCTAGCCATTGTTGGTAATTCATCTGGGTGGTTTTGGCGAGGCGTTTGGCGGTGGAGTTGTTGCGTTTAGACTTCGCTGTTGATTTACGGCTGAGTCGGGTTTTTCGGTTTGGGTTTGTTTCAAGATCAGGCTGGTAAGTCTGTAACGGTGGATGATTGAGTGCATCCTGTATTTGTTGAATCGGATTGATCGAGTTCATCGGTTATTTTCCTTTGAAATTTAAATCGGTTGAATATGGAAATGGCTGAATTTAGGGGGAACGGATTTATTAAATTTGCGGCATAAAAAAAGCCACCTCAGGAGAGGTGGCTATAAACGGGTAAAATCAGGATGTTTTAAAAAGTGAATCAGACGCAAGCGTGAATCATAAAAGTAAAGAAAGGCTAACGAATAACAATGAAGTTGAAATTAATCTGGATAAATTAAAATCAGCTTAAACAGCGATTACGCTATTAGTCGTAACGCTTGTTCCAAGCCACGTTGTTTAATCGCAGCACCCATACCAAACCAAGCTGAATCAAGTCGGTGATCCTGACTCATGGCTCGGCGTTCGTGGTCACAATATTCCGTCACAGCGCAAAGCAAACCATAGGCGGTGTCTTTGGCTGAACTGAGTTCTGCACCCCGTCCCTGCCCATTAAACATTTGCATGACTTTCGTTAAGGCACGTCCATTCGGTTCTGATTTATTCTCAGATTTCGCTGCAACATTTTGGTAGAACTGGATAATGCTGTCTTCCTGTTCCATCACAGTCAGGTTGCTATTGTTAAATACTGCCTCGAAATAAGCTGCGGCTTGGGTCTGACTGACTTTACGTTGACTGAGTTGTTTCATCTGGTACATGTGTTCATCCCAACCCCGTACTGAAATGCCCAGTTGTTGTTTAACTTTCTCCGCATCAAAGCGAGTACTGTGTGGAACTTTCACCACGCCAGTATTGTTCGATGTAGAGTGCTGTGCTTTTAGTGCGATGGCTAAAGTGTTGTTACAGACTACACGGATTGAGGTAAATTGTGCAGTGGTGGCAAGGGTGCCATCACACGCCGTTGCCAATAGAATATAACCATTACTGACATCTTTGCCTTTGAGTGCTGAAGTTTGTCCTGTCCGTGCTAAGGCCCAGAACTTTTTACCACCTTTGAGCACCCCTGCGGTTTCCAGTTCAAAGCCTGAGTGTTCAGTTAAATCACGATAGAATTCCAAGATCGAATGTGGTTGGACTTCCTGAAAGCGCTGACTGACTACCGATAAAGGTGCATGGGTATCAGATCGATATAGGACTCGTTGTTCTTCAAACGGTAGAATAATGTTTTGGCCTTTGTCATTCTTTGCCATATAACTGACATCGGAGGATTCAATCCGCCAGTCCATGCCTGCCTGCTGTGCCCAGACTTCAATCGGTTGATTGGGTGAAAGTTGGTTACCCAATCCATGCCAAGGGGTATCGCCGACATAAGCCATTTGTTCAAGTTGATGTGCCATGGTTTTAAACCTCTGTTTTAGATGAATGCTGTTGCAATAGAAATGTGCAGCATAAAAAAAGGCCTGCTGGGGAAGCAGGCCAAACTTGTGTATGCAGATTAAACTATGAAGTTGAATCTGCAATGGATTCATCTAGATGGTATATATCTGAGATTTTTTTAATTAATTTTTAAATTGAGGAATGGAATTTTCACACGAGGAGTGTCTTTCTTTTGTTTAATAATCAAGAATCTATATTGTTTATCTGCATTTTGCAGTTTTGTTATAAATTGATCTGCATGATTAAGGTCTGTACCCTCAAACAATGCCATGACTGCTGCTAATAGTCCAAAAACACTATAGATGGCTGTAAAGACAACAAAAAGAAAAGGTGTATTCTTAGCTGTTAAGAAATTATAAAACCAAGAGGAGAATACAAGAGGAATGCATATTAAAGAAGCAAAAATAAAATATTGTGCGTTGTAAATAAAAATTTGCTTCTTCAGTGATCGGTTTTTCTTAATTTTCAACTTAAAGCTTTTTGCTGATAATTTCTCAGATGAAGGTAAATATTCAATGAATTTATGCCCATTACGATAATGCTGCAAGATCTCATCAATATTTATCAAATATTGCTCATCCAAGATAATTAAATACTCAACAAGCCTATAGTCCACGACATCCAACCGAACCACTTCTTGTGCCGCCCGATCCAATACAAGCTTCCTGTGATCATTATTCCCATAGAACTCTTTAAAAAATCTTATTGTCGAATCCAGCTTCGCAGTGTAATCCTTATTTTTTAAAGCTAGAATTTCCTCCCTCTTAAAGAAGATACCAACAATAGCAACTGAAGCCGTAATAACGCTAAAAAAATGAGAAAATTCCATAAAATTATTAACTTGTAGTGAAGTAAGTTTCTTCTAGACTATTTTATTAGAAAATTAATGTCTATCTGATAGTAAAAATTAACAGATGATAAATACAATTTATTCAATACGTAGAGTTTTATCCTATAAATTTTACAACAAATTGACTCCCCTCATTGCACAGATTATGATTCTCCTGCTGGCCTACACTGCCAGTCGGTTTTAGCAGACCGTTCATACAGCGCATCAGGCTTCATATTTTCTGAGTATGAAACATGTGCGAAACCTTCTCGTCCCCCTTTGCGGTAGAACGGGAGGGGGACGCGTTCGCGCGTGCTGGTTCTGTATGTCCAGTCTGCTAACCCCTTTTCGTTCTACCACCATTATTTAGCAGTAATTGGTAGAACTTCTTAATACATACAGGAGTAGTCGCCATGACTCATTATTTTCAAATCCATCCATTCCCTGATCTTTATCGGCTTGGCTTTAGGCAATCTTTTTAGCCTAACCCATTCTATTCAGCCGTTTTTAGTCTTTGCTCAACGCTTTGATACTTTTGTATTGAAGGAATGATCTTTGCTGTCTGCCCATTGTAGTGCAAACGCAGTGGTACAAATACGGTGAATTGAATACTAACCAAAGCAACAATAATTAAATATCAGGGGAAATCATGAATATAAAACCGTGTCTTTTCATCATCAGTATTACAACAATAGCTTTGGCTGGATGTTCAAGCCGAGCCGAACGTGAATTTGTCAATGGCTGTAAAACAGGTGGGCTTGAGAGCAGCACCTGTGAATGTATCTATGAAAAGTTGGAAAGCAAATATGGTGAGGATGGTTTAAAGGACAATCTTTACACCCTCGCCCAAACTGAGAACTTTCAACATGACATGATGCAATCCAGCTTCCAGTGTGCAGCAAGGAGGTAGCCATGCGTGCAATAGCAGGAATCATCTGCGTCATCGCAGCCATCTGTTTTCTGGGATTACCCTTCATCGGGGTCATGATTGTTTTATGGATTTTTGTGGTTTTAGCACAGTACGCATTGGGCGGAGATAAATAAAATGAATAGTAATTTAAAAGGTGTGTTAATTGGTGGCTATCTCGTGATTGGCTTCTTCTATGCGATTTACCAACATTTCTGGGGAATGGCCAGCTATAAAGGTTTTGCCTACAACATCGGTCAGGGATTGGGATGGCCTTTTTCCATGTTTCCAACTTTTGGCAAATTTGTAGGAGGCATACTCTTATTGTTGTTTTTAGTCTTCGTCGCCTTAAAACCTAAATCATAAATCTCGATGAAAAATAAAAAGCGGTAGTTTCGGTCAATGATCTCCATGCATCGATCTAATGTTTATTGACCTGAAGCTACTGCGAATATCGCATTTATTCTAATTTTCATATTGACCTCTTGAACTGATCTTTTGAGACATCTGAATCAGTACAACGGGTGTCTAATAGGATCATACTTTATGAATCATAAAATCATGTTGGCTCTGGTGATGAGCTGTTTAGCATTCCAAGGCTGCACAAAAAAAGAAGTACCTGAGAATACATCTGAAGCCGAACAAGTCAACCAAGACCAGTTAAAACTGGATACGATCAAAAAAATGTATGCCATCAATCAGAAGCACCACTTCGAAAATGAAACCCTCTACCATTTCTCGACAGATTATTTTCAATCTCTTCTTGATAAAAAACTTCAGTCAGGCATAGCAGGTTGCGGTTTTGAACATAATTTACTCATGCAAACCCACTATCCTGATTATACCTCTAATCAGTATAGTTTTAGTCTGACGCCTGAAGGACATGTCCTTGCAAATGTCCCCTCAGGTGGACATGTCATTTTTGTACTTGAATGCCAAAGTGATCACTGTGCAATCAATGATGTCATCAGTAATGATCATTCTGTTGCGGAAATAATTAAACAAGATAATTTCGATCGAATAAAACGTTTAGAAGATATGCCACCCTTCACACATCCTCGTAATCAAACTGAAACTTCTACACCACCAGAATCTGAAAATACTCTTCATATTCAAGATGGCGAGGAAATTCAAACAGCCTCAAATTCGAATTAACTCTTATCTTAAGCTAGTCATTGTTCAGGGAGAATCTTTCCCTGAACAAATTAACCCTCAATAAAACAACTGACCACAGCTCTGACATTGAAAGCAACTATTGCTACTCTGAGTTTTCGGCGCATTATCAAATAAACTATTGAATAAACCACCGACTACGACTCCTGCTATACCGCCAATTAAAGGGGATACTGGCAGGCTTTTTGATAATGCTGCACCCATGGTAGCAAACGATGCTGATGCAGTTAGATGCTGCTGTGATCCCTGCGATGTGGTCTGCTGTACTACACGGACAATATGTTCTGAATGACAGTAAGGGCAAGTGATATTCATAATATAAACCTCTGAAATATAAAAGGGCTTAACCATTCAGTCATTCACACAGTGATACTGATTCAGCTAAACCCATTGAAGAGAAGATGATTCTCATCTAGATGTTGTATATTTCAGATTGGTTTTAATTTATGCGTTTCCTTGATGTTACCGATAGCGACGATAACTGCGTTTATAACTCCCTGTGCCAAAGCTACGCATTCTCATGGGCTTAACCCGTAACTGTTGATGCGACTTTTCAGGGTTGACCAGATAACTACAAGCTTGAATGGCATTTTGCACTTCCCTGTCATTATCACGATGGATCATGCCAATTCCTAAGCTATCCATTTTTCTAAATTGGTTTTTATGTTCATGGGTATTACAGTTAAAACCATAGCCATCACCTTCGGTAATCTCTTGCCAGCGTTGAATAGTTTGATCTGCCAAGTAATAGTCTTTCTGCCGTGTTGATCCGTTATAGATCAGTAATAGGTGACAATGAAAGCCTTTTTCCTCCCCCTGCTCTAATGCCCATGCATAGCCCTCTAAATCCCGAAAGCACCTGTCGCCATCTTGAATAAAACCCAATAGCTCACGTACATTATGCTGAAATTGCCATACATTCACTTTATGCTGTTTGTCCTTCAGATAGGCCAAGTCCACGCGAATAAATAAAAGTTTGCTGTAATGGTCAATCAAATTACCTAGATAGTCCTTTAGTCTTGCACGGTTATGGCTTTCTAAACGATGAAACGCTTTAAGTTCTTTTTCCCTATCTGATCTAAAACGATCAAATCCCTGCTGTACCTGTTTAAAGCTTAAAGCCTTAAGCTGGTCGATATCAATTTTACACGCTATGTTATTTTGCAAAATCAGCTCCAGCATCGCTTCGACATAGGCAGAATATTGAAGTTCAAAATCAAAAATGGTATGTAGGTCGAATAGCAAGTCAATCAGTTCATCATGAAACTCACGCCATGCGTATCTTGAGGCGATGGTTCTTTCGACAAACTGTTCAATATTGATTAATACTCTGGAAGGATTAAGGTACTTCTGTTGTGAATTCATGCATTTCTCCTATGGTTGATCAACTCACATAAGAGAAGGCAAATCTGTTTAAAGTTACTTTTAGGCTAAACGGAAAATGAACTGGTTATCGTGGTTTGAGTTGTAATCGGTCTTTGATCAAGTCAGGGTATGTGTACTGATGTTATCTGGCGATGCACTGTAGGCACTATGGTTAGGTCAGAATCTGCCATATCGATTGGCTAAGGTACTATATGTGTTTATGATTAAATGAAATATTGATGATGAAGTATTTGAATTATTGTTATTTGATTACTTACGAGCTTACTGCTGTGGAGTGGTTAATAGCGGGATAGATTAATAATATTAATAACCCACTAAGCCTATACCAGCCCTACCAATATAAGAATAGCTGCTACATGTCAAAACCCATGATCCAGTCATGACAGGTTTTTCGGTTTTGCCCTGAATCATGGCAAATTGAAGTGAGCCAACTGTGATTGACTCACTGCTGAGTGATTTTGGGTGGAAGCGGAAGTTATGACTTTGTAGAACTTTCGGTTTTTTTAGGATCGACAGCATCTGGCTTTTTATCTGACTTTTTACGCCCACCACTCGCTCTGCTTTTAATATCATCAGCATATTCACGCTCATAACTACCAACCATATAAAAATACGGAAGTAGCTTATTATCTACATCTTTCCACCTAGAGCTCCCCCGTTCTAGTAACCAAACTTCTTCATTAGAAATAGCACTTATGATTGGAATTTGACGAATAACAATTTCATAATTTACAAAAGGTTTTATCCCGCCTTCCTGTTTTAACTCCTTCATTGACTCTGCGATGTCTATTAACCGATTCTTTACGTTATAGAAATATGAAAGGTTTACTAAATCAGATTCTGATAATTCGTTGGCATCAAAAAAAATAGTAAAGTCACATTGTAATACCTCTTCATCAAATTCCTTCCAAGCATTTACGTGTTGAAGGAAGCCGGGCAACTTTGTCGCTAGCTTGGCCTTTTTTATTAGACTTGTAAAAAACTCTGAAAACTCCTTATAGCGGAGGGAAATATTATTCTCTTGAAAAATTTCAATTTGGAATCTAAAAACAGCAATATCTTTATGAAGATGTGGCACTAGAGGAGCCTTCATACGCTTGACCCATAATGGTATCCCAGCCATTAACTTTTCTAACTCTTTGAAATCTCTAAACTGCGTACCCATACGATCGATATACCAGTTTCTTGCAATGCCTACATTAGCTTTGTCATATCTACCTTGCATCAAAGAAACATATAATTTCTTGAGTAAATCATTTAGATCACGAAGTGATTCATTCGTTATCTCCCTTCTTAGATTGAAAGCGTAACGCTGTGAAGAAAGTTGATTGTTTTCTAAAAATTCCACAAAAATTTTGACATTTCCTGTTAAATACTCATGATCAAATTTTGAAATAGTATAGCTTTTAGAAAGTAGATAAATGAACTCCTTACCAATAGATGTTGGTTTTCTATTAACATTTATTTCTTCTTCAATAAAAGCAGGCAAAGGTTTTAAGGCCAAAGTTACCATGAATCTTTCAATGCGATTTAAGAACTCAAAATTTATCTCCCAAACTAGGCCAGAAAGAGGAAATTCAGAACTAGAAGGGAAATCTCCATTGGTAGCATCTTCATACAGCTCATTATTCGTGACTTCAACTACATCTAAATAAATATTTGCATAGTCAAAACGGCTATCTAATTTTTTTAAATGATTATCATCGGATACGTAATCGAAGAGAATCTTAGGCCTTTCATTTTTAGTTTTTTTTCGTCCTTGCGGACCTTTGATGCTATAATTAGATGATCGTTCTGATCTATTTTTTAAAATTTTGGTATCAGAAAATAGTTCTGCAATGCTGTCATTGGACAATAATTTTTCCAAGATTAAATTAGCTAATTCCTCATTTTTTTGGCTTTGTTCAAAGTTAAATTGTTGATCTTCTTCCAGCCCTACAGAATTCTCATTTTCAGTTTGGCTTGGCTCACTTGAATTATTATCGCAATTATTCATAATTTCCCCAGTAATTTTCTAACATACACAGTTAAAAACACTATACTTATTCTGGGGTTTTAAGTCATTAATTCCCAATGTTTTTTAGTCTTATTCCTGGGGTTTTTTAGATTTATTCTTCTGTTTTTTTGATGTGGAATAGATTTTTAGTATAAAAATACACATAGAAACTGGACAAATTACAACGCAATTTTTCATTAAAATTCGCTGCAAAAAATTAGCTACCACAATATAAGGTTAGCTATATAGCTAATAAAAAACTGAGCAACAATTATGTCAAGCAGAGTCGGAATAGGTAAAAAAGTACGGGTAGCAAGAAAAACTTTGGGGTGCACACAACAGAACTTATCTGAATTGACAATGATTAATAAAACTACGATTTCCGAAATTGAGAATGGACGTTTTACTGGAGCTTTTTATATTTTTGAACATGTATTGTATGCTGTCGGCTTAATGATCATTTTACATTCATTATTTTTATTAATTAATAAAAAATACATTCCATTTTCTTATTGTTAAGCAGTTAATGTTTGTATCATCGACATATCTTCAACCTCATGTCGACTTTTCGCTGCTTTATCGACATGAAGGGCTTCTCATGTTTACGTTATCGACATATCATGAATGTCATGTCGATTTTTTAGTGTTTTATAAACATGAACTCATGGAAAGCAAATGAACCGTA
This sequence comes from Acinetobacter guerrae, assembly GCF_009372255.1. Lineage (GTDB taxonomy): Bacteria > Pseudomonadota > Gammaproteobacteria > Pseudomonadales > Moraxellaceae > Acinetobacter > Acinetobacter guerrae. The sequence goes on along the minus strand of NZ_LXGN01000056.1, from coordinate 214,530 downwards.
TAATAGTTTGCCTATTTTGCCACCTTCTCAAGACGTGGAGAGCAAATTGGTTTTAAAGGCCTGTATCGAAGCTCGTGCTGCACTTGCTGAATTAAAACAAGCAGGTGAACTCATCCCGAACCAAACCATTCTAATTAATATCATTCCCTTACTTGAAGCAAAAGACAGTTCGGAAATTGAAAATATTGTCACAACAACAGATAAACTTTTTCAACATGCTCAAGGCAATGAAGATCAAGCCGACCATGCAACCAAAGAAGCATTACGTTATCGGGCGGCGTTATATCACGGTGTAAATGCAATTCGGGAACGACCGTTAAGTACAGGCACAGCCATTGAGGTATGCCAGACCATTAAGGGGGTAGATTTGGGTATCCGAACAACTACAGGCACAGCACTTAAAAATAGCTATACAGGTGAAATCATCTATACCCCACCTGTAGGAGAAGATGTCATTCGGAGATTACTGGCGAATTGGGAAACATTTTTGCACTACCATGAAGATATAGATCCATTAGTAAAAATGGCGATTTCACATTATCAATTTGAAGCTATCCATCCATTTATTGATGGTAATGGTCGTACAGGACGTATTTTGAATATTCTTTACTTGATGGACTGTAAGCTGCTCACCCTACCTATTTTGTACCTAAGCCGTTTTATTATCATGAATAAGGCAAAATACTACGCACTGCTTTTGTCCGTGACCACACAAGAAAACTGGCAAGAATGGATCTTATTCATGTTGCAAGCAGTCAAGAATACCAGTGAATGGACAATCGCCAAGATTAAGAGTATTCGAAAATTACAAGAACATGCCATTGAATACATTAAAACCCACGCTGAAAAAGTTTACTCAAGGGAATTGGTTGATGTAATTTTTGAACAACCCTACTGCCGTATTGCCAATCTGGTAGAAAAAGGCATAGCCAAAAGGCAGGCTGCATCCACCTATCTAAAGACACTAGTTAAGTTAGGAGTCCTGCAAGAAATCTCTGTAGGCAAAGAAAAGTTATTTTTACATCATAAGTTATTGCATCTTGTAACCAGTGATGAAAACCAATTTACCCCTTATAGCAATCCATAGATTTAGTTCAAGTTAAGCTATCTGCATTTTTTACCATAGTGCATATTCATGCCTAAATATAAATGATTTTATTTATAGTAAATTAATAAATTCTATTTTATTAGCCATATAGCAAACATTAGATGTTTATAATCAATATTAGCTATATAGCTAATGTTTCATTAATGGGAAAGACCATGGCAAGTAAAACAGAGATAGGTAAAAAAGTACGGGCAGCAAGAAAAACTTTGGGGTACACACAACAGAACTTATCTGAATTGACAATGATTAATAAAACTACGATTTCCGAAATTGAGAATGGACGTTTTACTGGAGCTTTTTATATTTTTGAGCATGTATTGGATGCTGTCGGCTTACAATTTGAAGTTACTGAAAAGAAACATATTCTACCCAACTTGGATGAGACCTAAAGCATGTTCTCTGAGGATGATGAATAAATACTTTTAATTTTACCCGCATACGGAATGTATTCCTATTTGACTACAAAATCTAGGAATACAGTCCCAGTTTTCAGAGATACTTATGGGAAGAAGAGATTTATACAGGGTATTATTCCCTAAACAACGTAAGGCATTGACAACTTTTGGAGAGGATTTATTACTTGCTGCGAAACGCCGTGGACTGACCAAACAATTGATCTGTGATCGTACAGGTTTTGATAATAAAACCGTGAGTAAAGTTTTTACTGGTGATCCTAGTGTGGCTATTGGTACATACATTAAAGTAATGGCGGTGCTTGGTATGGAAGAAAACTTCGCCAAATTGGCAGCTCATGATGAAGTAGGGATTAAATTACAAAATATTAAACTGTTAGGCAGTTCAAAGTGATCTTATACTAGCGTCTATCAACTCATATTTAAGATACTTAGGTGAAAATAGAAACTCATGTATAATTAAGAACAGCAAAGGTGAGCCTCGATGTAAATTTTTCCCTTTGCGATTCAGTTTCCCTACCTCCATACAGTTGGGGGTAAAACTGGGGGTAAAATTAAAAAACATCATAATAAATTATATTTATTTTCAGTATATTAAATTAAAAAGTTGATTCCCTCTCTCCCGCCAAGATGACTACTAACAACATTCCATGTTGTCCTAAAAAGCTTGAATTTAAATGATTCAGGCTTTTTTTGTGTCTAATTAAATCTGACCATATCTCTTGCAAGCTAGATATAGTTGGGGGTATAAAATTAAAATTTCTTGGTGTAATTCACAAATAATCGATCTTCATCAAAGTCGTTGCCATGCTTCACATTATAATCAATACGAATGTACTGTAAGGCTAAACCTTTTAAGTACGGCTGTTGAAAAGCATAATTTAGAATTAAATTTGCTTCACTTTCCTTATTTTGTTCGCCTTTAGACGTTTTAAAATGATCGCCATACACATATTTTATCGTTGCATTCAAGCCTGGAACATAATCTTTAAAATCATAACCATATATAAAGTGATAAGATTTTTCATCTTGTTTAAAAAAACCTGTGGCATTCCAGTTAATAAAATATGTTTCTGGTAAAAAACCATCAGGTAAAGGATAGGCCGACTGCCCCATAATTTGTTGATAGCCTAAACCAAAACTATGGTTTTTTACTTTAACCGTTTCGAGTAAGCCCAGATTTTGAGCATCAATATCGAAAGTATTGCCATCATTTTTTGCATTGAAATATTTAAATTTGGAGCTTAATGCAAAGTCTGATTGCTTCCAACTATGCTCTAAACCAAGATAATGTTTGTTATATAGATCTTCTAAATTACCAAAGTAATATTCGGCTTTAAATGCTGGGGTGAATTGGTAGCGCAGATCAATATAGTTCAAACCATCTGATTCTTTGGTCAACCCATTTGAGGTGAAAGAGAATTTTTTAAAATCTTCTTCATTACGCGGTGAAACTTTTTCTACTCGACCAATTTCAGCATAAAGCTGATCGGTGAGTTGGGACTTTAAATTCGTTCCCCAATAAGATGCCAATAACTGTCGACTTGCATCAACAGCGGTTACAGGTAAATCTAACCAAAGCTCGCCAATACTCAATAGCGTTTTGTCATAGCCTAGCTTTAGAGTTGCACCATATTTTAAAAAGTCCGAAGCTTGCGATTGGCTTTGCTGATCAAACGGCAATACTGTATCTGCCACATGTTTATCAGAGCTTAAACGTACTGCATACTGTACTGATGCGTCTGCGCCAATTGTGATTGGTAAATCTGCAATTTCTAGAGGTGTATCATGCATCTTTGATTTATAGAATAAAGATGCAGCCTGAGACCAACTTCCTGTATCCTTTAGCAATTCATTGTCATAGTCACGATTTATATAGGCATTTTTCAGAGTAAATTTCCATTCATCTGTCATGGGTTGATTAATTTCTGCAGCTTGAAGCACACAGCTACAAGCGCCCAAGATTAAAAAGACAGAAATCGGAAAGCATTGAGATTTAAAAGCAAACATAACACATCTTCCATTTGCAAAGTTCTGTGCCATCCATTGGCACAGAGATAGATTTTTATAAAATTGAAAAGGGTTTTAACTAAAGGTCGTGAGGACTTGTGATCGTGATTTTTTCAGGTGGTTAATCAATAGCAATGAAACTGCCGCACAGAGTGCAGGAATAGCTAAAATACTTAGAATTTGAAAGCTAGATAGATTGAGTGACATTAACCATCCCCCCATGACAGAACCTACAATTGATCCTGAACGACCGACAGCATTGGCCCAACTCACCCCTGTTGCACGACAATGTGTTGGATAAAAGCTTGATGCAAAGGCATTGGCACCAACTTGAGACCCACTAATACCTGCACCCACTCCAAACATTGCAAACATTAATAAAATGGTATTGGTATGCTGGATACCAAACCCTAAGCACACCAGAAAAATCGCCCCAAATACATAAGCTGTACTCAAAATCTTTGTAGGATCCATTTTGTCCATGAGTAGACCTAAAATAATGGCTCCAATGGTTCCACCAATTTGAAAAATTGAGGTCAACCATGATGCATTTGATAAATTAAAACCTTCATTGGTCAACAGGGTTGGCATCCAGCTCGAAATCATATAAATAATCAGTAAGCTCATAAAAAAGGTAAACCAGATTAAAAATGTTCCTAAAGCGAAGCCTTTGCTAAACAAATCTTTTAAACTTGATTTTTCTACCTCATTGATTGTTGGAACCAATGTTGGAATAGTGGTTAAATGAGGTGCAATTCGACGGATAATGTCCTCAATTTTCTGAATACTTTTCTTTTTAAGCACTAAAAATCGAATTGATTCAGGCAATAAAAAATATAAGAAAGGGACTGTTGCTAAGGGCATTACACCGCCTATCAACAAAATTCCATGCCAGCCAATATGTGGCAGTAACTGAGCAGAAATAATCCCGCCTAAAGCAGAACCGACGGTAAAACCACAAAACATGAGTGTTACGAGATTAGAACGTCTAGATGTCGGCGCATATTCAGAGGTTAATGTGATTGCATTGGGTAAGGCTCCACCCAAACCTAAGCCTGTAAGAAACCGCCATACAATTAATGTATGCAAATCAGGTGAAAAAGAAGCAAAAATACTGGTTAAACCAAATACGATCACTGAACCAATTAAGATAGGTTTACGACCGAGTTTGTCGGACAATGGTCCAAAAATTAATGCGCCTGCAATCAGCCCAAATAAACCTGCACCAAATAAAGGAGCGAGGTCGGTTGCCTGCAACGCCCATTCAGCCTTAAGTGCTGGGGCAATAAAACCGACGGCGGCGGTATCAAAACCATCAATCGCAACAATTAAAAAACAGAGCCACATGATGCGTTTTTGTAGCGCTGATAGTGGTATTTCATCAATAAAACTTTGTACGTCTAATGCGTTTTGAGACATGATCGCTCCTTGCACCAATTAATTGGCGTATATGCATTCCTTAGCAATGATGCTCAGCTATATTTATTGTTTAGGCTGAGCACCTTCAAATAAATCAGATCAAATTAATTTATTTCACATTGACCGTGATTCCAGTCAGACTCGCGATTTTCGCTCGCATAACATCTCCTTTGACTACAGCGCCCACCCCTTCTGGTGTTCCTGTAAAAATCAGATCGCCTGCTTTTAGCTCAAATAAACTGGATAAATTGGCAATGGTTTCTGCCACAGACCAAATGAGATGACTTACATCACTATGCTGTTTGGTTTCACCATTTACAGTTAAATGAATATCGGCTTGATTGATTTCACCCGTTTGTGCAATTGGATGAATTGGACCAATTGGAGCAGAAAAGTCAAAAGCCTTACCGATTTCCCACGGACGACCTTTTTCACGCATTCCCATTTGTAAATCACGGCGAGTCATATCTAAACCTACGGCATAGCCATAGATATAATTGACAGCATCTTCGACTGAAACATTTTTAGCATCTTTACCAATTGCTACAACCAGCTCAATTTCATAATGAAAGTTTGACGTTTCAGTCGGATAAGGAATGTCGACAGCATCCTGATTGACAGGAACAATCGATTCCAAATCATTTGGTTTGCAAAAGAAAAAAGGAGGTTCACGATCAGGATCAAAACCCATTTCACGTGCATGTGCTGCATAGTTACGCCCTACGCAATACACACGGCGTACAGGAAATTTATGTTCTGAACCATGAATAAATAGACCTGCTGTGGTCATCGGCTGAAAAATAAATGACATCGTAATATTCCTTTTATAATTAAGTTGCGAATCAGCGTGCATCTGCCTGTTGTTCAGGCGCAGCCTTTTGAAACGCAGATAGCGTCATGCAATGTTGATAAATTTCGTTAATTTGAGGATAAGCCGATAAATCGACATTAAAACGTTGGGCTGAAACCACTTGTGGAATCAAATACGCATCTGCAATGGTGGGCTGATTGCCATAACAGAATTTGTCGCGCTGTTTATCTGCTACCAAAATCTGCTCTAATGCGCTAAATCCATCTTGAATCCATCTGCTACACCATGCATTGATCTGTGCATCATCAAACTGTAAATTTTGACGTAGGTATTCCAACACACGTTTATTGTTTAGAGGATGGATATCACACCCCACCATCGCGGCTATGGCACGAACCTTTTCGCGCCCTATTGCATCTGCGGGCAATAAAGCAGGTTCAGGATACTGCTCTTCTAACCATTCAATGATGGCGGGACTTTGTAGCAGAGTATCAGAGCCTGCTTCTAGTACAGGCACAAAACCTTGCGGATTCAATGTCTTAAAAGATGCTTGATGATGTTCATTTTTGGCCAGTGATACATAGACTGCATCGTAGACCAATCCTTTTAAATTCAATACGATGCGGGTACGGTGTGAAGTACCACTTCGGAAGAAACTGTGCAATTTCATGCGGCATGCCCTTGATTGTTTTTTACCGCATCCAGACAGTTTTTGACATTCCAGCCATATAACCATTCCATTGCATCGTAAAAGCGCTCAGTAGGACGATCACGCCACAAATCATTACGCACCAATCGCTTCACACCTGCGGCATGATAAATTTTGCCCATTTCACGCGAGGACAAAACAATACGTGCCGTACGGGCTACACGTGCCTTTTGATAAATTTCAAATGCTTTCAAAATATCATTATTGTTGATACGTAATGCTTCGCCTAAAGTCACCGCATCTTCCATCGCCATACAAGCACCTTGCGCCATATATTGCGTGGTTGGATGTGCAGCATCACCAAGCAAAGTCACACGACCAAATGTCCATGTGCCAATCGGCTCACGGTCTGCGGTTGCCCAACGTCGCCAGCTTTTTGGTAATTCAATCAGTTGACGTGCTTTCGGGCAAATTTCCTGAAAATACGACAGTACTTCTTCTTTAGAGCCATCGGTTACGCCCCATTGCTCTTGTTCACGACTATGGAACGTTACAACGACGTTATATTCTTTACCACCACGCAATGGATAATGTACAAGATGACAATTTGGCCCTACCCAAATACTGGCCGCATTCCATTTTAAGTCTTCTGGAAATTCGCTCTCAGGCACTACAGCACGATAAACCACATGCCCCGTCACCAGTGCTGGATCGCCAACAAAAGTTTCACGTACAATTGACTTGACGCCATCTGCACCAATCAACGCCTGACCTTGATATTGTTTGCCATGCTGATCAGTAATGGTGACTGTTGAATCATCTTGTTCAACGTTCTGAATCTGACAATTCGTAATAATTTCTAAATTGCCATATTTTTTTGCACCTTCCACCAATGAACCATGTATATCAGCACGATGGATCACCGCATAAGGATTGCCAAAACGTTCACGAAATTTTTCGTCTGTTGGAATTTTACCCACCTGATATTCATCAATTGCATCATGCATGACCATATAGTCGGTATAGACTGCTTTGCCACGAGCAATCTCGCCGATACCCAGTGCATCGAATGCATGGAATGCGTTAGGACCAAGCTGGATTCCTGCCCCAATTTCACCAATTTCTGGGGCTTGTTCAAATACCTGTACCTTAAAGCCCTGTTTTGCCAATGCAAGTGCTGCTGCAAATCCACCAATGCCACCACCAGCAATTAAAATCGGTTGTTGTTGAGTATTTGACATGATTTTATATCCTTATAAAGTATTCTGCTCAGTGACGTTCACGAACTGAATACAGGCCTAATTTCCGTTGTAATGGTGCTTCATCTGCAATAAACAGATAACAGGGTTGATCTGAGGTATTGATTAAATCAATATGCGAAAAACAAGGTGCACACGAGGTATCTGCTTTGCTCAAACTAAACTCTTTTTGGTCCATCTTGATGTGCAACTGACCATCAATTACATGAAAAACCTGAGCCGTTGAACGCGGTTGTAGTTGTACAGTTTCATTTGGTCTGAGCATTAAAGCCGAGTAACCAATAATGTTCTGACAATCTTGTCCTGTTTCTGGGTTTACATAAGCGACCTGTATCGGTGCTTGATGATTTTGATCTTCTGCCAATGCATGCAGAACTTTTTTGGTGTCTTTCCATGCATAACGCATCATTGGGTAAGATGCATTTTCACGGATAAAATGAGTCGTTGGCACAATACCTGCACCATAGAAATGTGCATTACCCGCACTTACCACTTTTTGGAGTTCACCTGGTTGTACATAGGATGCTTCGATGTAATACACCAATGGTAAATCCAAGACATCTAGCCAAATCACAGGTTCATCACCATCATGACCATGTTCATGCCAAAGTCCTGAAGGGGTAAGGATGAGGTCACCATGTTCCATCACACATTTTTGACCTTCGACTGTTGTATAGGCCCCTTCACCCTCTACAATCAGACGAACTGCATTCGGCGTATGACGATGCGATGGAGCCCATTCTTTGGGCAACAAAAGCTGCATGCCAAGATACATCACTGAGCTGGCTTTCATATTTTCAAGACCATGCCCCGGATTGGCGAGAACCAATACGCGACGTTCAGCTTTTTCAATCGGCGTTAATTCACCTGCTTCAAGTAGCAAGGGCTTGATATCTTTAAAATACCATGCAGTTGCCAATGTCTGAGGCATCGGTTTATGTGGTGGTAGTACATTACGTAAACTAGGCCATAAAGGCACAAGATTTGATTCTTCAAGTTGACCAAGATAACGTTTTGGCAAGTCATCCAGTGTTGCTAACTGTTCCATTGCTGATCCTCTTTTTACTGCTCAACAGCACCACAATTTTGTGAGCTATCTGAGTCAATTCTTCCTTGATCATCAATGTAACAATCGAAAATTGTTGAATCCATGCACAAAAAACAATAGTCTGTATTGATATTTTCAATACAAGGATGTTTCATGTGTTTGATTTAGATACCAGACTCTTGCAAATATTCTTTGAAATTTATAAACATAACAGCGTATCTAAAGCAGCTGAACAATTGGATATTGGGCAACCGACCTTAAGTATTGCGTTGAATAAATTACGGGAACATTTTAAGGATCAACTCTTTGTTCGGGTTGAAAATAAAATGCAGCCGACTGAATTATCCAAACAAATTTATCCTTTAGTCGTTGAAATTCTTAATCGACTCAAACTTGTGCAAAGTTACAATATTGAATTTGATCCAAAAACTTCAAATTACCAATTTAGAATCAGTATGACTGATATTAGTCATTTAGTTTTATTGCCCAAGCTGATCAATTATTTACGCGAACATGCACCCAATATTCGTCTGGAAATTGTACCTATTACTGCTGAGACTCCTGTTCTCATGTCGAATGGTGAAATTGATCTGGCAATTGGCTTCTTACCACAGTTAGAAGCTGGTTTCTATCAGCAAACTTTATTTCAGCAGCGCTATGTCTGTATTGCCAGTCAGGATCATCCAAGATTAACGGGAACAGCACTAACGGATGAAGAGTTTCGTCAAGAGTTACATATCGATATTTTTGCAACGGGCGGACACTATGTACTCGAACACGAATTACAAAAACTCGGTGTAAATCGCAATATTTTATTACGTTTACCAAGTTATTTAGGGGTTGGATTGGTGGTGCAAGATACCGATGCAATTGCGACGATTCCGCATTATCTTAGTCAGTTACTTTTAGTCAGAGGCAATTTAAAAATATTGGAGCCACCCTATCCATTTCCTAAATATGCTGTAAAACAGCACTGGCATGCGCGCGTACATAAAATGCCAAATAATCAGTGGCTTAGACAAGTTTGTTTTCAGCTTTTTTCTGAATAATAATACATATCGTTTTTAACAAGATTGAAAATCTATCAGAATTTTAAATAAAATTAGCAATACAATTAGGGTCATAAAGGGAGGACAAAAATAATTTACCTCCCCCTTTTTACTTAGGCACTCAGTAAAGGTGTCGGTTGTAAAATTTCAATCCAGTAATCATCTGGATCTTTAATGAATGCCACATAGTTCATACGACCATCACTCAGTCGTTTCTGAAAATTTACACCAAGCTGTTTAAAACGTTCGCACTCTTTTACAACATCAGGAACCGATACACACAAATGTCCAAAACCACGTGGTTCACTATTACCATTATGATAGTGAAAATCTGGGTCATTTTCAGTGCCATGATTCAGTGTCAGTTCCAACACGCCCGCTTGACTCAAAACCCATTGTTTACGCTCAATATCATTTTCAGGAATCTCGCTCAAGTGACGGCGTACCAGATAAACAATAGTAAATGCAGCTTCATCAAAAACCTGCTCATATACAGGAACAAAACCTAAAACTTTGGCATACCATTGAATCGAATCTTGCAAGTTTTTAACCCGAATCATAGTGTGATTAAACACATAATCTTTGGTTTGGAGATCTTCAGATGTCGGGAGATTAAATTTACTCAATAAATCATGTAATGCCATAAGATGTTGCCTCATCCAGTTTTGGTAGAGAAATAATTGAAGATATTGAAACTTTAACGCATCAACAAACTCAAATCCAATCTGGATCAGAGAATGGTTTCATAAATACACATTTCTTTCGAGAAACCAGTTGCGAAGCTTTTTTATCTATTTACTGTTTAATCTTCCAACAAATACGCTTTTTAGACTTGTTTTTTTTGTTGGCTTAGGTAAAATTCACGCCACGTTGCCGGCATAGCTCAGTTGGTAGAGCAACTGACTTGTAATCAGTAGGTCCACAGTTCGAATCCGTGTGCCGGCACCATTTTTTTATTATTATAAAATGTTCTTTTTTAATTTTTCACTGCACTGATTTGCATATAACGAATGATCCCTTCTTGATTTAAGTAATTGCACAATTTTGCTGTCGCTTGTATTTTTAATTGCGCTAAATCTGCCATTTTATGATTGTCACTTGAAGCAATAAATCTGGCAAAACCACCAAATACCAATTCGGTTAGATCTATACTTTCAATCTTGGTAAACCCATGCTGTTCAAGTTGGTGTCGAGTCATTTGCAGCGAGCCAAGATGATTGAGATCGACGTCAGCAGCCTTGAGAAGATAATAATATTTTTGTTTTTGTAATACAGAAAGTTGCTGCCATTTTTCCGATAGCACCAAATAATGAAAACCCAAACGACCCTGTGCATGTAGAACAGGCTCTACTGCATTTAAAAATAAATTTAAATCGCTGTGATAGGCGGCATCTATACATAAGATGACATCAAAAGCTTCTGGTAAATAAAGCTGATTTAAATCTAAAAATGAACCTTGTTGGATATGATCTAGCTGCGGTAATTGTTGCCGAATCTGCTGGATATGATTCGCTTGTATATCTACAGCACTGATATGTTGCACATGATAATTTTCAATCCAGTGCTGCAAACTGGCTCCCTGTCCACAGCCCACATCTATTAGCTGATCTTTTGCGGTTAACTGAACTGCATTTGCTAATTGATCTGCCAATTGACAACATGCAGTTTTATAATCTGTCGTATTTTCCCAATATCCTAGATTACTCCATGCCAGACTCCGCGTATCCCCCAAACGTGCTGCATTAATTGCGTATTTATGAGGAAGTTTAGCTGTCAAAACATGGAATAATTTCATCGGTTAATAACCAAGTTGAGGCGCGATTTCTACCTCAGGCTTTAATCCAACAAAGGGTAATGGTGCGTTGAAAATTTCAGCAATATGCATGGCAGAAGTTACCGCAGATTCTAAAATTGGTAAACCATCACACGACCATGAACCACAATAAAACACTTTACGATTCGGCATTTTATGGCGTTGCTGCAATTCTTTGTTTAACGCTACTGTTTTTGAATCCACTACAGCACGTGTCAGTTTAACCGTCGAAATAATTTTCTTCGGATCAATTTCTGTGACAGGTCGCCATGTTTGAAACACAGGATTTTTACCAACCAATGTGGGTTCTACAGCATTCATCCAGACTGTAAATTGCTGACGAGTAAATTTTCGATCCATCATATAGCTAAGTACCGACCAATCTTTACGACGTGGCGGCATTACCGAAGTATCGGTATGAATAACAAGATCACCATCTTCAAAACGAAACTGTTGTAAGATCGCGATATCATCTGCAAATTGTTCTGGATTTAAAAATTCTTCAACTTTGGAAGTGGGTGTAGCCACGATCACTCGATCATATAAACCTTGTTCCCCCTGATTATTAACCACCAGCACTTTATCAGCTTGTTCTTGTACTTCGGTAATCGCTGATCCACTACGAATATCAATCCCATCAATCAAACGATCGACGAAAGCAGGCGTTCCACCCTGCATACGTAATAAAGCATCTCCATCGGTCAATTGACGTAGAAATGTCAATAAAGGTTTTGCTGGCCATTCTCCAATCGTTTTAGGATTACAGGTACAAATTGTGTATAGCACAGGCATCACTGCACCATGCCAGAATACTTCCTCTATATCGTTCTGATTAATAAATTCAGCTAAAGTAATATCTTGGTTTTTAGATTTAAAAAACTGATTGATCGCAGTTTTGAGCTGCAACATACCTTTGACCAAACGCCAACCGTATTGCTTAATCCCTTTTCTATTATTAATAATTGGAAAATTTCCAATACGGCTTCGTGTTGTGGTCAACCATGTTTCTGTACGATCTTCAAATAACCAGCTACATGCCATATAGGTACGAACTGGAAACATTTTCATGCCCAGATGTGTGGCCAGACTGAGGGTATTCTTCCATAAATAAGGATTCATAACACGCAGAGGGGCATCAATGACGCCACCTTCAAACTGAATGCTATGGCTATCCATTCCTCGACCTGAAAGGGCTTCAAATATCGTAACCGTATGTCCTGCATCTTTTAAAATTCTTGCGGTAGCAAGACCAGCCATTCCACTACCGATAATTGCGATATCCAAAATTATGATCCATCAGTTGAGAATTTTTTTGATTATGACTGATGATCATGAAAAACGCCGTATTAAAATCTACCAGTTTTTCTTAAAATCCTTTAGAAATAGTATAAAAAATAATCAAACAATAATGCGACTTGCATCACACTTTTAATTAGAACAAATGACTGAAATTATTGCGGTTTTAATACATTTTTAAATAAAAAATTGTGTAAATAAAATAAGATAAATTAACCAAATGGTTAACTAAAATTTTACAATGATTTTTATTTGCGATAAGATAGAGTCACAAAAATGCCAAATAAATCACAAAAAATATTTTCATTAACGTCTAAAAATGATAATAATGAAATTACAGCGAAAAAGCCCTTTATCGTATTTGATAAAGGGCTTTCTTATTAGAAAATATACGGCAAGTTAGTGGTTGAGTTGAGATTCAGAACCAATTTGACCAAATTTTCCATTATTGAAATCATGAATCGCTTCAACAATTTCTTTTTTGCTGTTCATTACAAATGGACCATAACCTTCAATCGGTTCATTTAAAGGCTCTCCAGTCAATATCAAAAATTTGGCATCGCTGTTTGCACTCAATTCAAAATCGACATCTGCTTGATCAAAAATCACAACTGAACGTTCACCCACTTCGTGAGTGCCATTTACCTTCACCTCACCAGCCATGACCACTAGCAATGAATTATGTCCAGCAGGAACACTAAACTTCTGGGTTTGACCCGCAGTCAAGTAACCATCCCAAACATTGACTGGACTAAATGTTGTGGCTGCGCCTTGTGCTGTCTGATATTCACCAGCAACCACGCGGATATAGCTGCCCGTATCATCCAATTTGATCAATGGAATTTGATCTGACTCTATGGCCTGATATTTAGCAGGAGTCATTTTTGAATGTGCAGGTAAGTTGACCCACAACTGCGCCATTTCAAACAAACCGCCGTGCTCTGCAAACTCTGGAGAATGGAATTCTTCATGCAGAATTCCTCCACCTGCGGTCATCCATTGCACATCGCCTGTTTTAATCGTACCACCTCCACCTGCCGAGTCTTTATGTGTGACTTCACCTTTATAGGCAATGGTCACCGTCTCAAAACCACGGTGTGGATGCGAACCTACGCCACGTTGAGAATGGGTTGGTTTAAACTCATAAGGCGCAGCATAGTCCAATAGCAAAAACGGACTGATAGCTTGTCCAAAACGATCATAAGAAAACAGATTATTGACAGGGAAACCATCACCGACCCAGTGCATATGTTTATTTTGATAAATACCTTGAATATTCTTCATTGCCATTACTCATTAAGTAGGGTTAGCATTTGTACAAATTTTACGCCCAACTGAACTGAAGTAATACCCGTAACATAAAACTGAGTGTCCTATATATAAGACAATAATTTAAATGAACGCTCTATTTTTAAAATATTCCAGTTGTTTAAAATATAAATATCCTATTTTTATGATTGTTTATCCCAATAAAATTTCTTAAATGCTCATCATCGCTCATCTAACATGGAAAACTTGTCTAGCCCAATTTTTAAAGCTGGCAAAAGCTCAAGAGAGGAGATAAATCATGAGCAAACCTTACGTACGTTTAGATAAAAATGATGCTGCCGTGTTATTGGTTGATCATCAGACAGGTTTACTTTCTTTGGTTCGGGATATTGATCCAGATAAATTTAAAAATAATGTGTTAGCTGTCGCTGACATTGCAAAATACTTTAATTTACCCACTATTTTAACAACTAGTTTTGAAGATGGGCCAAATGGACCTTTAGTTCCAGAACTAAAAGAAATCTTCCCTGATGCACCGTATATTGCCCGCCCAGGACAAATCAATGCATGGGACAATGAAGATTTTGTGAAAGCAGTGAAAGCCACTGGTAAAAAGCAATTGATTATTGCTGGTGTAGTCACTGAAGTGTGTGTTGCTTTTCCAACACTCGCTGCTTTGGCAGAGGGCTTTGAAGTGTTTGTGATTACCGATGCCTCTGGAACTTTTAATGCATTAACACGCGATGCGGCATGGGATCGTATGTCACAGTCAGGCGCGCAATTAATGACATGGTTTGGTGCAGCAGGTGAATTACATCGCGACTGGCGTAATGATATTGAAGGTTTGGGACAATTATTCTCGAATCATATTCCGGACTATCGTAATTTGATGACCAGTTTTGCACTTGCTCATCAGGACAATAAATAAATCTCGACTCAAATATCATGATAAAAATAAGAGTGAGCCAATCACTCTTATTTCATTTTCATATTTAATAAAAATGATATTACTGCTTTAATCAGGTCTGAAATATGCATTCATTTGATGATTATTATTATTTTTATCTGGTCGTCAAACATGGCGGATTCAGTGCTGCCAGCGAAGCTGAAAATATTACCAAGTCAAAGCTTAGCCGTCGTATTTTAGAGCTTGAAGATAAATTCAAAGTGAATCTTATTCAACGAACTACTCGCCATTTTAAAGTAACGACACTTGGTCAGGAATTTTATGAAGAATGTTGTAAAATTATCGCACAGGTTGAATGTGCCAAAAGTGTCTTATTACAACAGCGTACTGAACCACAGGGTTTAGTCAAAATAAGCTGTCCTACATTAATGATGCAGTTCCAGATTCGTCAATTACTCAAGAATTTTTTAAAAGCCTATCCTCAAGTTGAAATTGAACTGGAATTGACCAGTCGCCATGTCGATGTCCTCCATGATGATATTGATATCGCCATTCGTACCAGTTTTGAACCTGTTCAGGATTCGAGCCTGATTGTACGTGATGTCATTCGTACATCACATTGTCTGGTGGCAGCACCAACTGTCCTAAAAGGTCAAGCTATTGAAAATTACCAACAATTAAATGACTTTCCGTGTATTGGTATTGGTATTCAGAAACAGGAATATCATTGGCAATTATGTCATATTCCGACCAGAGAAGAGGTTATTTTCCCATTTCATCCTCGAATTCGCAGTAATGATATGGCTGGGGTGTATTATGCGGTTTGTGATGGCTTAGGTATTGCTGACTTACCTTATTTAACTGTCGAAAAAGATATTGAACGCGGCACACTGGTGCATATTTTACCAGAATGGCAATCTAATCAGGGAATTGTACAATTGGTCTATGCATCGCGCAAAGGTCAGCGTCTGGTGGTTGAAAAGCTGATTGAGACATTGGTAGGTGGTATCCGCTCACTTGCCAATATGCAAAAGGGCTACTACCTACTCTGATCTCAGATTACATTGTATAGCCACTCAAGATGGGCAAGTTTTATTGGCTGTATAAGCTTCCAGATTAACAATCGCCGACATCCCAATCGCAATTTTTTCCAGACCCTTTTGCTGTGGGTCAAAACTTATTTTTACAGGAAAACGGCGTACAATTTTAGTAAAATTTCCTGTCGCATTATCCGCAGGTAATAACGCTAGCTCTGCGCCACTACTACGTGAAATGCTATCAATCTTTCCGCAGAACGTTTGGTGTGGTATTGCATCCAGACTAAATTCGACCCGATCGCCTGCAGTCAACTTTGATAATTGGGTCTCCTTTAAGTTCGCTTCAATCCAAAGTTGCGTAGCAGGTGCCACTACAATTAAATTTTTTCCTACACTCACAAATTCACCTTCACGCACTTTACGCGATACGACTGTACCTTCACGCGGAGCAACCAGTTTGGTTGCAGATAAATTATTTTGAGTTTGAGCAAGATTCGCTTTAGCAGCAACCAAAGAAGCTTTTAACGATACACTTTGGGCTTTCAATACCTCAATATTTTGCTGTGCTTCTTTAATTTTAATGTTAGATACATTAACACTGGTGGCTTCACTAACCGTATCTTCAACAGCTTTGTCATATTCACTTTTACTCATACCCCCTATGGCCGCGAGCTCTTTAGTTCGTTTTAGATGATTATCAGCACGAAGCTGTGCTGCTTTGGACACCGCGATTTCTGCTCGGGAAATTTCAACCTGAT
Source organism: Acinetobacter guerrae (assembly GCF_009372255.1). GTDB lineage: Bacteria > Pseudomonadota > Gammaproteobacteria > Pseudomonadales > Moraxellaceae > Acinetobacter > Acinetobacter guerrae. The sequence goes on along the minus strand of NZ_LXGN01000056.1, from coordinate 197,684 downwards.
CTTGAGCCAGTTTAATTTTTTCTTCAAGCTCATGTTGACTGGCTTCAATTTCCAATATTTTGGCTTGTGCCTGATCTACCGCAGACTGATAATCCGTTGCATCAATTTCTGCCAAGACTTGACCTGCCTGCACATGTTGATTATCCGAAACATTGACTTTGGTTACATAACCACTGACTTTATTGGCAATATAAGTCAGATCTCCTTTGACATAAGCATTGTCAGAGGACTGCGAATTTTTACTGACACTCCAATAAAAATAAACATAATAAACCGCAGCAAATAGCGCAAACATGACCACTAAAGCAATCACAACACGCAGCCATGGACGAAACGGTCTTTTAGATTGAATAGTTTCTGTGGTCATGAATTTATCTCAGCAAAATTAGTGCACGGCTTTACTGTATGGGAACACCCATACACAAGCAGATGCGATGAATAAGATGAAAAACACCAGTAAAAAAGCATCATTATAGGACAGGGCAAATGCCTGAATCCGTATATGCTGATTCAACTGTGCATAGCTAGCTGCATTTAAGCTGGATGGATCTGTAAAAACAGCACCTAAACTCTGACGAATCGTTTCTAACATCGACAATGTCTGCTCATTTTGTAAATGTACCGCCTCTCCCATCATGGCAGAATGTAGCTTTTCACGTTCATTAATAAAATGATTCAGTACACCAATTCCGCCAACCAGTCCAATCACACGTGCATAGTTAAAACCAATACCGCAAGTTGGGCCTTCAGTAGGAATAATGTCATACAACACCAGATGTAAGGTGGCCAGTGAAAATAATCCTTGTCCCAGACCCGCAACAAAAATAGGCCATAGAAAATCGTGAATTGCCCACTGCGAGGTGGAAAAACTACAATACAGTGAACTAAACGCCAAAATACATAATGCGAGCGACATAATCATTCTCTGGTCAAGACGTGGACTCAGATAATATGCCGTCATGACGCCAATCAGTGTCCCAACAGAAAAAGGCCACAACACTTCGGCAATCTGTTCAATCCGAAAGCCTGAAAGCTGAATCAGAAACTGCGGAATCACCCAGATAATAAACAATGAACCAAAGCGAAAAATCACCTGAAAAATAAGTGCATAGCTAAATGGTTTATAAAACAGGGTAAGCTTAAATAACGCAGCGTCATACCTCATAAAATGTACAATGGCAAAGCCCATAAACAGAAATCCTGCCAGAAAACTAGCCGTGATCCACCATGCTTCAAACCAGAAATGTCGCTCCCCCTCTGACAAAGCCATCACAATTAAGCTTAGCCCCACAGAGATCAGTAAATAACCCACCCAGTCAAACAGCTTAAACGCTTCCAGACGGATAGGATCTTCCTTAAATAAAAAATTGGCCAAAATAACATAAGCCACAATTCCCAAAGCAGGAATAATAAACAGCAAATGCCAATTTTCACTATATAGAAAAAGACTGCCTAACCACGCCGAAACCCCAATTCCAATCGCAGTAGCTAAAGCAAAATAGGTTAAACCACGAGTCCGAATTAAACCTGCGGGGTGGGTAGAAAACAGGATAATAAACATCAAGATTGGCAGCATGCCTGCAAAAAAACCATGCATGACCCGTAAAAACAACATCACTTGAAAATTATGGATAGTCACAATGAGTAACGAACTCAAAATGAAACCCATTCCTGCAATCATCATGGCACGGCGGCGACCAACAGCACCTGACAATAAAAAGGCAATGGGTAATCCTAATATTTGTCCAACATTATATAGCGTGACGACCCAACCCACTTCTTGCGATGTGACTGCAAACGCTCCCGCAATATCTTGCTGCGCAAAAATAATAGACAAAGGGAAAGTACTACTCACTATCGCGCCAAAAGCAGCGATGGTCATCGCCATGACTCGTTGCATTTTTACTGCATCAGGCATGAGGCTTTCCTTTATTTTTTTGATCGTGGCATTTATTTGATGAAACTAATCAATGTCTTATTATGAACACGAACATTGATATTTGATACGAAATATCAATGATTTCTAGACATGACTATCCCTATTTTTAGCAAAAACGAAGCGATAGCTTTAATCTCAAATAATAATACTGGTAATACATCATGTTATGCGTTTTCAGACCGTGATGTAAGAAAGATAACGGAAAAGATCGTTTTATTATTAGGATAATCAGTTTATATCATTATTCTCAAATAAAATTAAAAAGCCCCACTAGCAAACTAGTGAGGCTTAATATCTATCAAGATAAGTTAAAAATTATCTCTCTAGGGTGTACTAGAACGGTAGATCATCATCTAGATCGGTAGGTGCTGGTGCCGCAGGTGCCTTCGGTGCAAAACCACCAGGATTATTATTGCCTGCATTACCATAACCACCACCTTGGTTAAAGCCATTATTATTTTGACCATAACCAGACTGCTGAGGTGCATTGTTATTAAAGCGTGGCTGATTAAAATCATTACCGCCGCCCATTGCTTGATCACCTTGTTGACGAGAATCTAGCATCTGCATTTGCTCACCACGAATTTCAGTGGTGTAACGTTCCTGTCCGTTTTGATCTGTCCATTGGCGAGTACGCAAAGAACCCTCAATATAAACTTTTGAACCTTTACGCAAATATTGCTGTGCAATTTCCCCTAAACGATTATGCAATACAATACGATGCCATTCGGTTTGCTCTTTACGCTCACCCGTATTTTTATCTGTCCAAGATTCACTGGTCGCAATCGAGAACTGGGTCAAAGAGCCCCCATTTGGAAAAGTTTTGGTTTCTGGATCACGTCCTAAAGTACCAACTAAAATTACTTTATTCACACCACGCATTAGCTAATTTCTTCCTATGTATTTCTGTGTTTTACTTTATAAGAGTTATGCTCAAATGGCTACCTCTGAGCCTATCAAGTGCGTTAAATGTTGTCGCGCAGCATCATCAATGATCTGTTTATCAACTTTTATATACGCTACTTTTTGCTCAGCCATCACAACGACTTCTTCAATACCACGAATCGCCAATAGTTTTGAAGTCCATTCATCTGTTTGTTTTAACTCAGGTAAAGGTAATACAATCGAAGATAAATATCGTGGCTGTGCCAGACCAAAACTAATCAGCAGCCAAATCATAGCAATGCCCGCTAAAATACTCCAACCTAACGACGTATTATGTAACATTAAAAGTTGTCCCCCCAATACCCCACCAAAAAATGCCCCTAAAAACTGGCTACTGGCATTAATGCCCATAGCAGTTGCTTTAGATTGAAGCGGTGCGGACTTAGATAACCATGAGGGTAATAGTGCCTCCATGACATTGAAGGCAATAAAAAATAAACCTAGCCCTAATAACAGAATATATTTTGATTCGTAGCCAAAAATTAAAATCAATAAACCCGCAATAATGCCAAAAATTGCAGTCAGAAAAATTCCGCGCATTTTCCGATATTTTTCAGCAATGATAATGCTTGGAAATGCAAAAAACAGACTAATCACTAAAAGCGGTAAGTACACCATGCCATGTTTTGCCAGTGGAATATTGGCAAACTCGATTAACTGCGATGGCACGTAAATAAACATTGCTGTCAGCAATAAATGCAGTGAAAAAACCGAAACATGCAGTCGATTTAAATCGCTCATCTGGATCACTTGTTTAAGCTGTGCCAGATAACCTTGTCGAAAATTACGGTGATGCCGAGTGACTTTCGGTACGAGCAGCAACATAAAAATGGCTGCAATTCCCATAATGGTCGTGACCCAGAACAAACCTGAAATGCCTACCTTACTGGTGAGCCATGGCCCCAAACTAAATGCCACGACAAAGGACAAACCAATACTCATGCCCATGACTGCCATAGCTTTAGTACGCTGTTCTTCACGAGTAACATCGGCCAGAAGTGCCATTACAACTGCTGAAACTGCACCTGCACCTGCAATAGCACGCCCAATAATCACGCCATAAATGGTATGAGACATTGCGGCAATTGCACCACCCAGTGCAAAAAGTACTAGTCCTAAAATAATGAGAGGTTTACGACTAAAACGATCAGCCCAAAGACTAAATGGAATTTGCAAAATTGCCTGACTTAAACCATAAACACCAACAGCCAAGCCAATCAACGCAGGTGTTGCATATTGGTAAGACTGACCTGCAATAGAAAACACGGGGATAATCATGAACAATCCCAACATTCGCAAAGCAAAAATGCTGCTTAATGCAAAAGTTGAGCGACGTTCTATAGCATTCATCATCTTATTACGCTGAATTTAACCTGTACAAATTATAGGGTATTCACATCAAAACTTCGCTACATTCCTTCAATTTCTTGTGAACATAAAACAAAGCAAGGTGTAAAAACACCCTGCTAATTTAGTTCATTAGACTGAATATTTGCTTAACTCGATGGTTGGTGCTTGCGATATTGAATCGATGCAATCACGGCCCAAACAATAAATGCGACCCCAATTAAGCCTGTGACTACTTCTGGGACATGTACACCCGTGCCACTGGCAAGCATAATAAATGCTAAAGCCCCAATCGCGTAATGTGCGCCATGCTCAAGGAAAATATAAGCATCCAGCGTTCCTTTTTCCACCAAATAAATCGTCATGGAACGCACAAAGATCGCACCAATGGCCAAGCCAAGCATAATAATTACGACATCACTGGTAATCGCAAATGCACCGATCACGCCATCAAAACTAAACGAAGCATCTAAAACTTCAAGATATAAAAATCCACCGAAACCAGCTTTTACCACGCCCGTCACTGCACCATTTTCATCATGTTTGACTGCATTGCCTTCTTCATCTACTTCTGGTTCACCGCCTAGTAAGTGACTGAGTACTTGTACCCCAATATAAATCACTAAGCCCCAGATCCCTGCCATTGTGACGACCAGACGTTTTTCATCTGCCACTTGTGCTGACATGATAAGCAAGGCAATAAGTGCAATAAATACCGACATCGCAGGAACACTGGCCAAATGCGAGAGCTTGGATTCTAACCATCTAAACCAATGGGTGTCTTTACCATCATCAAAAAAGAAATTTAGAAAGACCATCAACAAGAACGTACCACCAAAGGCTGCAATTTCAGGATGATGTTCCATCAAACGCTGTGAATAAGTCGCAGGATCGTTCAATGCCATTTGTACTACTTCCAACATCCCCATATCGGCAGTGACCGCCACAATGACGATTGGAAAAATCAGACGCATACCAAATACGGCAACCAAAATACCAATGGTTAAGAATATCATTTTCCAGAAATGATCCCAGTTGCGTAAAACTGAAGCGTTCACCACGGCATTATCAAAAGATAAAGATACTTCCATCACGGCCAAAATCGCAGTAATAGTTAAGGCTTTAAACATCGTAGAAATGCCCGCTTCTGGGCCATGGGTATATCCCCAATATGCAGACAAAGCCAAACAAATCACGGTAAAAAAAATGGAAAAACGGAAATGCTTCATGAACGACCTGAATCAAAAATATTAAAATTAGGATTTCGCTGCATATTATGCGCGTTTTACTAAGGCTTGCAGATGACTTTTATCACTTTTTAGTAAAATCTTAAGGCAAAATTAATAAAGTATCTCTACGACCTAACCAATACAAAATTTTGTTATAGTCTGGGCAGATGATCTTTTACCTTTAGAGCAAAACAAATGAGTTTTACCCAAGAACTTTGGCAAAATAATATTGAGCTTTATCAAAAAACGTTAAACCTCCCTTTTAATCAGGAGCTTGCATCAGGAACATTATCTACCGATGCTTTTTGTCATTATGTGATTCAGGATGCACATTATTTGCTTGCCTATGGTCGTGCTTTGGCTATTGCCGCAGCAAAGGCTTTTGATGCAGATGATGTGATTCAGTTCGCTGAGGCTGCCAAAATTGCAATTATCGTAGAACGCAGTTTACACAATGACTTTATGCAGCATTTTGACATTAGCAAGCAACAATTTGAAAGCACGCCGCTGACACTTGCCTGTCATCACTATATTTCATTTTTAACCGCGACAGCTTGGTCTGAAAGTTATCCAGTGGTTTTAGCCGCGTTGTTACCTTGTTTCTGGATTTATGCGGAAGTCGGTAAAGATATCGTAGAAAAAACGGTTGTGAATAATCCATATCAGGCTTGGATTGACACTTATTCGGGAGAAGAGTTTCACACTGCTGTGCGTAATGTGATTGCCACTGTCGATAAAGTCGCTGCTCGTTGTGATGATGACACCAAAGCCAAAATGCATGCAGCCTATACTATGGGTGCAAAACTAGAATGGTTGTTTTGGGATAGTGCTTATCAGCAACGGCAATGGATGGGGCTAACAGACTAAAATCAATTGAATCGGATTAGTTTTGAATGAATCCGATTCAATGCTCAACTTAAAGTACAGTTTGGGTATTTACTGTATGATGAAAAACATAAGGATCAGAAATTAGTTCATACTGCTCATCATCTGCATAAGTAACCGCAATTTGATAGTCTTCACCCGCAAATGCTTTAACAGATGCAAGATCATCCCAATATGTTGCAAGAAAAAAATGCGCCCATTCTGCCTGAATCACCTGTTTGACAAAAGCACCCTGATTACCTGTTATTTGACGGGCGTGATTTACTCCTGTTTCTTCTAAATGTAATGCAAAACCTTGTGCATGTTTCAACGGTACACAACCATGCCACGTTCTAACAATCATTTTCACTCTTCACTTCAAAATATTTTAACTTTGCCACAATCTTAGTTATAAAAAGACGTCCAGCCGTATAACAAAATCGCCGCAGCCAATACCCAAGCCAATGTTGCGAAACTTAAACACATGCTAATCGATACGCGATCTGCAAGGTAATACACCATCCCCAAATAAATGGCGTATGGAATCAGTGACCATAAACCAAACAGTGCTGTTTTGCGTAATGCTTCAGCGCCTTGCTGTCCAAATACAATAACATGGGCAATCAGTGCAAATGTTGGAAATAAAGGTACTAAACCCGCAATATAAAAAGAACGACTTTTAGACAATAATGAAATGAGTATCACAACTGCTGCACCCAACGTGCATTTAAAAAATAAAGCAAACATGAAAACAATAGCGCTTGAACAATGACACCGAACTTACACCTTTTCTTTACAAAATAGAAGCCTACAACTGATCGTATAAAAGTAATCTCATGCTTTTTAAAAATTCAGCTTGCAATTTCAGATAAATTCAAGCATTCTTATTTGATAATGATTATCATTTATTATAGCTTGAATACTTATATAGCACACGGGTGTGGGAGAACATGATGCTTATAGAAACTCAAGGTAGTGAAGCGATGAACGCAATGATTACCCTGCGTCAATGTTGGTTTACAAATGAAGAAATTTATATCAATAAGGGCTGCTTACATTGTGGTTCAGCAGCGACATATCTAATTTATTTTACTAATCGTAAAATTCAAAAACTGATGCTGGGTTTTATTGCCAAATATAATTGTAATCATCCTCAGCGCATGGATCTTATGGATATAGAGCATTTTGAGCAAGATTATGAACAATTACTGTCACAACTTGAAGCTCAAGTCATCCATTATTCTTTTTCGCAACATAATCAACCGAAACGCATTGCCTTTGAACAAGTCGAGTCTATTTTTGAACGTGATTTTGCAATGGCTTGCTAAAAAACAACAATTACAAAAACTGTCTCCCAATTGACTCCAAAGCACAGCTTAAGTTGTGCTTTTTTTTTATTCGCTTGGTCAAGTTTTCATAAGATTTTTATAATAAGTACACAGCCAGTAATCCGAGCAATGCAGGAACAGCCTGAATATAAATAATCTTTCGGCTCGCCGTTAATCCCCCATAAATGCCAGCAACCAAAACACAGCCTAAGAAGAAAGTTGCGAGAGGCAAAGCATAACTTGCAGGAGCAAACAGTGACCAAATCAGTCCTGCTGCTAGAAAACCATTATAAAGCCCCTGATTTTGTGCCAAGACTTTGGTCAGTTGTGCTTTTTCCAGAGTATTCCCAAATGCCTTGAGTCCATAAGGCTTATCCCACAAAAACATTTCTAGCACCAAGATATAAATGTGCAGCAGTGCAATGAATGCGATTAGAATTTTACCAATCATGGTCGCTATCCTATTTTTTAATCAAGTTCAATTTTAGAACTTAACTATAGCTGAATTTCTCCCCGACTGTATAAAAGTTTTATTGTATTTGGTTTCAGCCGACACAAATTGACGCATAAAATGGTAAATTTCATGCTTGAACATTTTTCATGCGCTATCATATATAAGTTTTTCTCATTCATTTCAGGATCATTTTATGAGCCAAAGTCATATCCGTATTCGAGGTGCACGTACCCATAACTTAAAAAACGTGTCTCTCGATATTCCACGCGATAAGTTTGTGGTGATTACGGGACTCTCAGGCTCAGGTAAATCCTCTTTAGCCTTTGATACCTTATACGCCGAAGGTCAGCGTCGTTATGTAGAGTCACTGTCGGCCTATGCACGTCAGTTTTTATCACAAATGGAAAAGCCTGATGTCGATGCCATTGAAGGGTTAAGTCCTGCAATTGCAATTGAACAAAAATCCACCAGTCACAACCCACGCTCAACGGTGGGAACCATTACCGAAATTTATGACTATTTACGTTTGCTCTATGCCCGTGTCGGTACGCCTTATTGTCCTGAACATGATTTGCCAATGGTCGCGCAAACCGTGTCTGAAATGGTCGATGCAGTTAAAGCATTAGAAGAAGGCACTGCTTTAATGCTGCTTGCGCCAGTGGTACGTGAACGTAAAGGTGAATATTCACAATTGTTTGAACAGTTACAAGGTCAGGGTTTTGTCCGCGCACGTGTCGATGGTGAGATTATTGATATTGATAGCCCGCCAGAACTAGATAAAAAGAAAAAACATACCATTGAAGTGGTCGTAGATCGCTTTAAAGTCCGTGATGATCTGGGGAATCGGATTGCGGAATCCTTTGAAACTGCCTTGCGTTTAGGCGGTGATCTGGCAATTTTATCATGGATGAAATCTGAACAACCTGATCGTGTATTTTCTGCAAAACATTCATGCCCAGAATGTGATCGTGCAGTCGCTGAACTTGAACCGCGTATGTTCTCGTTTAACAATCCATTTGGTGCCTGCCCTGTCTGTGATGGTTTGGGAACACGCAGTCATTTTAGTGCAGAGAAACTAATTCCAAGTCCTGATTTATCTTTAAATCAGGGGGCAATTCGTGGTTGGGATCGTCAACGTCCATATTATTATTCGATGTTGCAAAAAGTGGCTGAACATTTTGCCTACTCACTGGATGAACCGTGGAATAAACTGGATAAAGATACACAAAAGAAATTTTTATATGGCACAGGCAAAGAAAAAATTGATCTGAGTTATATCGATGAACGTGGTCGCCGGCATAATCGTGTGATTCCATTTGAAGGTGTGATTACTCATTTAGAACGTCGTTATCGGGAAACTGAAAGTAATTATGTTCGTGACGACTTGGCACAATATTTATCCAATGCCGCCTGCGATGCTTGTGGTGGTTCACGTCTGAATGAAATTTCACGCCATGTCAAAGTGAAAGATAAAACCATTGCTGACATCACTAGCATGTCGATTGGCGATGCAGAAAGCTATTATCAGGACTTAAATCTTGACGGTGCCAAAGGTGAAATTGCCGATAAAATTTTTAAAGAAATTCGTGAGCGCTTACACTTTTTGGTCAGTGTAGGACTGAATTATTTGAGTTTGGCACGTTCAGCCGAAACACTTTCAGGTGGTGAAGCGCAGCGTATTCGTCTCGCCTCACAAATTGGCGCTGGTTTAATGGGCGTGATGTACGTACTGGATGAACCCTCTATTGGTCTGCATCAACGGGATAATGATCGTTTACTACAAACCCTGATTCGCTTGCGTGATTTAGGCAATACCGTTCTTGTGGTTGAGCATGATGAAGATGCGATTCGTGCTGCCGATCATATTATTGATATTGGCCCAGGCGCTGGTATACATGGTGGCGAAATTATTGCCGAAGGAACCTATGAAGAGTTAGCAAATCATGCTGACTCTCTGACAGGTCAATATTTATCAGGCGCTTTAAAAATTGAAGTTCCAAAGCAACGCTTACAATCACCTACACCTGATCAGAAAATCAAGCTTTCTGGCGCAGCAGGTCATAACCTGAAAAATGTCGATCTGACCATTCCCTTAGGCATCATGACCTGTGTCACAGGGGTTTCAGGTTCAGGTAAATCTACCTTAATTAACCGTACTTTGTTGCCATTAGCCGCAACACAATTGAATGGTGCAACCACACTCACCGCAGAAAAATTTGATTCGATTGATGGGTTGCAACATCTGGATAAAGTCGTGGATATCGATCAGAGTCCAATTGGTCGTACACCGCGCTCGAATCCTGCGACTTATACAGGTTTATTTACCCCAATTCGTGAATTATTTGCGCAAACGCCTGAAGCAAAAGCACGTGGTTATGCCGCAGGACGTTTTTCATTTAATGTCAAAGGCGGTCGCTGTGAAGTATGTGAAGGCGATGGCATGATTAAAGTGGCGATGCACTTTTTACCTGACATGTATGTGCCATGCGATGCCTGTCATGGTAAACGCTATAATCGTGAAACGTTGGAAGTGACCTATAAAGGTAAAAATATTTCTGATGTTTTAGAGATGACAGTCGAAGATGGCGCAGAATTTTTTAATGCCATTCCTGTAATTCACCGCCGTTTGGAAACACTGACTCAAGTGGGCTTAGGTTATATTCGTTTAGGTCAGGCAGCGACCACACTTTCAGGTGGTGAGGCACAACGGGTTAAACTGGCACGTGAGCTAGCCAAGCGTGATACGGGTAAAACTCTCTATGTACTGGATGAACCCACTACAGGGCTGCATTTCCATGATATTGCCAAGCTTCTGGACATTCTGCATGAGCTGCGTAACAAAGGTAATACTATTGTGGTGATTGAGCATAATCTAGACGTGATTAAAACCGCAGACTGGATTATCGACTTAGGCCCAGAAGGGGGTTCTGGCGGCGGTCAAATTATTGCCGAAGGGACGCCTGAACAAGTGGCAGAAGTTGAGATTTCACATACTGGACGTTTTTTGAAGCCGATGTTGAAATAATTTTTCTGGGCTCGTAAGAGCCCATTTTAGCTATCTAATCTAGAAATAAGAAAATTCATATAATTCTTGTAGAACGCATCAGCTTGTGCTTTTTCATTATAAATTTCAGTAATTATATTACGAATTGGTTGGTCTGATGCAGTGTTTTTTTCTCGTTGTAATACTTCTTTCACAATATAACTACTACTCATTGAGTCAAATCGTAAATCTAGTGATATTTCTTCAAATAAAAATTTTCTCCAGTCTTCTTTACTTGCTTTCTTCACTGCCAATTCGTCTTTATTATTCCATCCTTGTCTAACATAAATATTAAAAATTGCATCAATTAAATTAGGGAATTTCTCTACGTCTAATTTATAATTTTCAATAAACTGTTTAAATATGGGTCTTACTTCCCCAAAAATATCATGCAAACGAAAGGTAAATATGTCTTTCTTCATTTCTCCTCTCATCCAATCAATAATCTCTTGCTCTAAAGGAGTGACATCTTTTGCAAATAAACCCAATACTTGTAAAGCAAAACTTAGATTACCTAAATTCTCTAAACCGACAACTCGTTTAGTTTTTTCATAAAACATGTCTGGAAAATTTTTATCGACTTGAAGCCCCCAAAAATCTTTAAAACATCTATGAAAATCTTCCTTAATTTCATTATTTTTTTCTGAAATCAACATAGAGTTTGCTAAATCATTTAATAGAGTAAAATCTAACTCACCTAGTTGATCAAACCATTTTCTAAACTCGATAGCCCACAAATCATCTATTACAAATGAATAGGAAATTTTTTTAAGCTTACTTAAAATTATGTTTTCATTTTTCTCCTGATCAGGAGAATGCTTTTTATTTATTAAATTTTTAGCTGAATTTCTAATATTGAAATCATCCCATGTAACTTCATATTTATTCCCAGAATCCACAATCAAAAAACCTTGTAAAATTCTTACTAAAATTATTTCTTTTGTTGAATCAGCCACATTTTCTGGCAATTTACTCCTAAATTCTCGATATAATTTGATCACTTTTTGAAAAAAACGAAAATTATGGATTTCCAATTCCTCTGCAAATTTAATCATCAATTCAACAAGTGAATCATCTATACCCTGCGTATTTGCACGAATTAAAGGTTCAACAGAGTTAATAATGATTACATCGTCAACTAATTTTTCTTTATAGTTTGCATACTTCTGCTTATTATCACTCTCAGCTTTATCTTCATCTAAAATCAAAATAACCTGACAATTTTTTTCAAGTTTCAAATAGTTTGCTAGTCCCATCACATCTTTAATATCTAATTTATTCGACAACCGCTCGAAATCATCAAAACAAATAATGGCATCTTTAACTTGAGCAAACATCAAACTATCAATGAGTTTAACTGGGGCATTAATTCCTAGCTGCGCAATTCGGGTATCTTTAAAAATCGATGGTAAGCTTTTAATCCATTTTGGAACTTCAATTGATGAATGATAGCTTTCAATACTGCTATAGATGTGAGTCTTTACATCACTTAAAGACTCTAATCCAAATAACGACACATAAGCATATTTACGATTAAAAACATTATCCTTTTTAAAAATTCGTTCCTCACTTAATTGTTTATCTAAGAATTTTTTCCAAAAGAATGTTTTACCCACTCCCCAAGACCCTGTAATGGCTATCGCAGTACCAACTTGCTCATTTTTTATATTGTGTTCTATCAAATCTTTTAGTCTTTTTTCTTTTTCAATAAGGTTCATATTATTCCAAAACACTTTGTAAACAAATAATGATATAAGCAATAATTTAGTAAAATATCAATTAGTTAATATCAAAAAACTTAACCCTCCACCACATTTTTACCTTTGGCTTTAGCCCTCAACAAAGCTTGATCTGCCTTTTGAAACAATGCCAACCAATTATCCGCGCCAACTGCCACACCAATACTGGTAGAGACATAAAGAGGTAATTCAAAATTTTGAATCTCAATCGCTTTCTGACTAAGTCTAAATCTAATTTTTTCGGCAAGATTTAAAGCATGTTCAAACGAAACTTCCTCGACCAACACCAAAAATTCATCGCCACCATAACGAACAATTAAATCGGAGTTGCGTACTGATGCTTTTAGAATTTCAGCCACCAGTTTAATCACTTGATCCCCGACAATATGACCATACTCATCATTTACTCCTTTAAAATTATCAATATCAATAATCATTAGGCATAATTGAGATAAGGTCTTTGGATGCTGTGACAAAATAACTAAATAATCATCTAATGCCAGTCGATTAGAAACGCCTGTTAACGCATCTGTATTGGCAATGTTGCGTAACTGAAATTCAAGTGCATCACGCTGCTGCAACATACGTTGTAGTTTTTTAATTGCACTAAACAATAAAGCAAATTCATTTTTTTTATTTTCATGGCGATCATTCCCATCAGCAACACCATCTGAAAGTTCAAGAATTTGCTCTTTTGCTTGAATTAATGGGTGAATAATTCGTTTTTGCGCATAATGCATCGTAAATAATGCGACTGCAACGGACAAAAAAGACAATAGTAAGGTCAGAATAAACTGTCGTTCAGCTTTTTCCTTACGTCCCTCTGCAACTTTTACACTTATATCCAAAAGATATTTCTGTAAATTGACCACTGGCGTAAATTTATTCACAATACTTTCTGTCAATTGTGTGCCAGTCATCGAATAAGCATCATGACGACGACTTTCATCTAAAAGTTGCGAAACAAACCCCACACCTTGCCCTAGGAACTCATACTTTAACTGTTGATGGAGTTTTTCATATTCTGGAGTTTTCGCATATTGCGGCTGTAAAGTATCTATTAAATTCCAGAGATATAACGCCTGATACTGGGTTTGTAATGAACGTGCCCGATTCATATCGGGAATTGTTTCATTAAAACTGACAGATGCAATAATATTAGATGCAACTCGACCTGCCTGATCTCGTAAATCTGATAATAATAAAATCATAGTGATATAGTCAGAAAGCTGACTATCAACACTATTTCTTTGAACAACAAATGCTCGCAAAATTTCACGATAACTATCCCAAGCTGCAAACATGGCCTGAACAGCATGGTCATATTGAACCGATGTACGTGAAATGTCAGGAAGTAACGCATAATCATCGACCAGATCACGTGCTATTTTTAGATCTCGCATCATGTTTTGCTGTAACCGATCTGCAACCTGATACTGACCAAGCGCTCTCAGCAAAATCACATTTTCACGAATATCTTGATCCACACCTTGTCGATAAAGATCTAAGGCTTGCCGATGCAAAGCTTGATTTGCATAAGGACTCGACATCAATTTATTCGCAAAGGCTCTCTCTCTTGAAATTTGATTCGCGGTATGAACCAATAATTTTAAAGATTGAATCCCGATTAAATCTTGTTTTGCAGCCTGTAATGCCTGATAACTATTGATCATTAGAGGAAAACAAATACACAGTAATGATAAAATAATCATCGACATAAACATAAATAAACGCTGACGAATAGACCTCAGACCTAACTTTGGCATGTTTGGGTACAACTCCCCATTGTGTCTCGATCCATAAATCAACTGTATTATTTTCGATCTAATTGATCATATTAGCTTAAAACCCAACTAATATCTAATATAAGCAAGGTTATGAAAACTAAGTGTTAATTTTTTGATTTTTCAAAAAATTCATATTTGAAAGCTTTATTTGCATATGAGAATGTTTACATCACTTTCAATCTTGTCTTAGATTTAAGTCGATAGATTAAAACCAAACAATTATAGGATAAACCAATTGATAAAATTAAAACAATCAATTTTACAGATTATAAATCTAAATTCATAATTAACACATATTCAACAGTTATTCTTAACTAATAGATTGAGTAACTTCCTCAAGGATGTTTCTCCCAACTAACATCCTTTTCGACCCAACCACTCTCTTATCGGTTGGGTTTTTTTTATCTTATATTTTGACGTGTCGATATCTTATCGATACTGGCTTAAATCCATTAAATAAAAAAAAGCCCAACCTTGGGGAAAGCTGGGCATATAAAACATAAAACTTTTCAATACAATTTCGATGGAGAATCTATAACTAAATCCTAGCGAAATAGTCAAGATTTGATAAAGCTATTATCTAAATAAAATTACTCGGTGTAAAGCGCATTTCTGGAAAATAGTATGTTTTTTTCATGATTTTTACCATTCTTTACATAAGACATCACACTTCTTTATTCTGAATGTTAACTTTCTGACCATTTTATTTTTTTAATTGAACATCCTAATTTTTAATATTCAAAATTTGCGACTAAATTAATTTTTAATCCAACAAATGATACTCAAATCACATATAAATGAATTAACAATAAAACAATAACAGATTTTTTATCGATAATTCTTATTAAATTAATTATTTTTTCCAATTAAAAAGGTGATTATTTTTTATGCTAGATGATAGCTACGATTGCTTTTTTTTCATGATAGCTAGTTGTAAAAAAGGTATTTTTTTCAGGTTGACATATTTTATTTCAAATGAACACTTTTTAATCAACCACTTAAACATGATTAGTGCGTTATGTACGTTCATCTTTTCCATGATTGACTTCATATTTTGTTACAATACAATGACGGCAGCTTAATTTTCTTGTTAATGCTGGAAACTACTATGAAAAAACTCGGTTTAGCCACTGCTTTACTTTTAGCCATGACCGGTGCGCAAGCGTATCAAGTTGAAGTTCAGGGTCAATCTGAATTTGTAGATACAACGGCAAATGATAAAAACTTTACAGGTGACCTTAACGGTACATTCTATTTGAAAGATGTTGATGCGTCTAAAGGTCCTTTAGCTGAAGCCGCATTTTTAAATCAAGCATCTAGCATCTCTCTTGGTTATAGCTATCAGCAATACGATGAGAAAGATGGTATCAACTATCATATTGGTACTTATGGTGCAAAAGGTGAAGCTTATCTTCCAACACCTTATGTTCCTGTTTACACCAGCGTATCGTACAACCACACAGATGCTGATGGTAAAAATGCCATCTCTCGTGATGACCACGGCGATCGTTATGCATTAGAAGTCGGTGCAATGTTGCTTCCTAACTTCTTGATGGCAGTTGGTTATACCAGCGTTGCAGATCAGTTTTCTCTAGATACGTTTGGCATCATGAACAATGGTATCTACTCGGCAGTGAATCAAACTGCGGCGATTCAGGACGACCAAGATGCGATTACTGCACGTGCTAAATACGTGGGTCCAATCGACGGTACAAATATGGCTTTTGGTTTTGAAGTTGCGGGTGCATTTGGTCAGGAAAATCAATACGGTTTAAAATCTGATCTTTACCTAACACCAAAACTTAGTGTTGGTGCAACATTTATCGGTAATGATGGTGAAGCTAACATCAAAGGTGATGATCTAGGTCGCTTTAAACAAGCTTGGGGTGGTCATGTAGATTACTTCATTACTCCAGCAGTTGCTGTAGGTGCATCTTATCTAAAAGCTGATGTAAAAGGTTCTGACCTTGATACTCAAACCATCGGTTTAAATGCAAAAGTTCGTTTCTAATTGATCTGAATTTTGCTAAAAAAAGAGGACTCCATTTGAGTCCTCTTTTTATTTATGTGGTTCTAACAATATTTAAAAAATATAAATGACGTTCATATTGGTCAATAATATCCTGTATCAGATCTTCCTGCGTCCAGTCCATGACATCATAATTCTGTCCGCCTTCACGCAAAAAGACTTCCGCTTGAAAATACTCATCGACCTCGTTCGCATCAGACTGATCTACCATGAAACTTGGCGGTACTGTTTCACGTGAAACCACATTATAGATAAAGTTGATTTCATCATGATGATCGACTTTAAGTACTAGACCATTTTCAGTATCTTCAATCTTTGCGCTCAGATGTCGACGTTTAAATTCTTTCTGGATACTTTCAAATGCTCTCTTAACAGTCGTTTGAATATAATCATCTACCTCGTGCTTACTATGTGGATAATGCATAATTAAACCCAGACGCTGCTGCCAACTTCTTGGATTTTGAATCGCACGTGGCGTAGTCCTTGCCTCCTGAATCGCTTGCATTTTAGTACTATCAATTCTTAAGGCTTTTATTAACCCCCAACAAATCAATAACATGATCACAGTAAAAGGCAATGCACTCATGATGGTTGCAGATTGTAATGCCGTCAAACCTCCTGCCAATAATAAAATAATAGCCAGCGCTGCCATCACCACAATCCAGAACAAACGTTGCCATACAGGTGAATCATCGGATTTAGCAGTTAAATAATCGACCACCAATGCGCCAGAATCAGCCGAAGTCACAAAAAATAAGATCACCAGAATGGTTGCCAATGAACTCATCACACCAGAGAAAGGTAAAGTTGCTAAAAACTCAAACAAAGCAACTGATGAATCGCCTTGAATGGCACTAAGTAACCCAGTATTGCCTTCATGTAATACGCTATACAAGCCCGCATTTCCCATAAAGCCCATCCAGATTAAAGTAAAACCAGTCGGAATAAACAAAACACCAATAATAAATTCACGAATGGTTCGCCCCTTAGAGACACGCGCAATAAACATTCCAACAAAAGGAGACCATGAAATCCACCATGCCCAATACATGATCGTCCATCCTCCAATCCAACCTGTAGGTTGATACGCATAGAGGTTGAAGGTCATGCCAAAAAGATTGGAAATATACTGACCAGCATTTTGAATTGTGGTTTGTAGTAAATAAATGGTCGAACTGGCAAAAAATACAAATAGCAATAAAATCAGTGCTAAGACCAAATTAAGTTCTGCAAGTCGTTTAATACCTTTATCCAGACCAAAACCTACTGACAACCCTGCCATAGCACTTACGGCAATAATCAGAATCACTTGTGAAGTTGCTGATGTTTCCAAACCAAATAAATAGTTCAACCCTGAACCGATTTGAGTCACCCCAAACCCAAGCGTAGTGGCGACACCAAAAATTGTTCCAATGGTTGCAAAAGTATCGACCGCGTCCCCTGCTGGCCCATAAATTTTCTTGCCAATTAATGGATAGAGTGAAGAACGAATTTTTAGAGGAAGATTATGTCGATAGGCAAAGTATGCTAGTGACAATGCCACGATCGCATAAATTCCCCATGCATGTAAGCCCCAATGAAAAAATGTAACTCGCATTGCCTGCTGTGCAGCAAGAATCGTTTCAGGTTCTCCTGTCGGAGGCGTGACGTAATGCATGATTGGTTCTGCTACACCAAAGAACATCAGACCAATGCCCATTCCTGCTGTAAACAGCATGGCAAACCAAGAACTATTACTGTATTCAGGTTGACTATGATCAGGGCCTAATTTAATTTTACCGCTTGACGAACAAGCAATCACAATCAATAAAATTAGAAAAAGAGCAACAGACAAAACATAAAACCAGCTAAACGACACGGTAATCCAGTCTTTAAGCTGCTGAGTCAATAACTCAAATGAATTAGGTGCAATAATGACAATTGCGAGAAAAATCGCAATGATTGCAAGTGTACTAAAAAACACATTTGGATTGATATTACTCATCCAAGATGGCGTTTTGGAAGGCATAGATCCCCCGATTATTTTTTAATAAAGACGTGATCATCACGATCACAACAGAAGGCAACACTCAAAGTGAAAATGTATAAGAGCATGCTTATCTTTAAAGAACAGCAACTTGGCTCTTAGCTTTTATATTCTATGGAGAGTTTTCATAAAAAACGTTGTAGAGCTGTAACAGAGTTTTATTGATCTTTATGTTCTGATTGTTTTGGTATATGTCGGATATACTGAAGTGCTATAAGACGCGAGACAATGACCGCCAGATACATCACGCCGCCAAACATCTGGATAATCGCAATGACTCGGGCTGCTGCGCCAGAAGGTATAATATCTGAAAGGCCTGTCGCAGATTGAAGACTAAAGCTTAAAAACAATAAATCTAGCCAACTTTTTAAACCCGTATGATCAGGTTTAATAAAACTGGTCGGAACAATCAATTGGCAAATGTTATAGAGAAAAGCAAAGCCCCATGCGAGTAAGGTAAATACAGCGCCCGCCGCAAAAAGTTCATCCTTAGTCAGGTAACGGTCTGCAAACATATAACGTAATAAACCATAGGCTGCATAGAAATAAGCCAGACTTTCAAATCCATGTGCCATAATCTGGATAAATGGTTCGCGATAACCCAATAAAATTAAGACAGAAAATAAAAGTGCGCCACTAACAAATAATAATCCCAAAGCACTAAATGCAGGTGACTGACGAATCACTTTTGCAATAATAAGTAATGCCAATACACCTAACACCCAACTAATTGCACGGTAAGATAAATGGCTATCGTTGGTCAAAGATGACAGGATTAAAATAAATAACTGTACCAGTAACAACCATGCCGATGGTAATACGCGAAAGCCTTGCCAGAAATCTTTTAAAGTTTGCATTGACCTGAATATCCAATAGTTTTTGTTGTTTTATTAATAAGATTTTGCTTGAAGATCCATTTATATTCTCTTGACTTACCATATAGAGTACAGAGCATTTATGTAAAAATGTTTCACAGAAAATGATCAAAATATTGCAACTTGTTACAGCCTCATATCACATAATAACCTGAAATAATTCAATAAGGTCATAACGAATGAAACATGCTTCCCTTGTGCTTAGTATTGGTTTGGCACTAATGTTAACGGCATGTGGTAAAACCAATCCAATGCTTGAACAACATCCTGATTATATTGGAAACTGGCAAAGTAGTACTGATACTTTAAAAATCGAAAAGAATGGTCAGGTGACGTATAAACATAATGAACATCAAGATCAGAAAACGCCTGAGAGTGAAGTGAGTTTGACTGAACATTCTGATATTAAAGCCGCCATTACTCAATTTGATGATAATAGCTTTGAAATTGGACAAGGTGAACTGGGTAAAAGCTTCAAAGTTGACCATGCGCCCTATAAAGAAAATGGCCAATGGAAAATGCAAGTTAATGGTCAGGTTTATACCAAGAAATAGTCGATCATAAAGATAAAAGACTGCCCTTTCGGACAGTCTTTTTCAATTTTTAACTTATTTAATCTCAGATATTAATGATCTGAAGCACCAGAGATGCCGACACCTGTCATCGAGCGAACATATTGAGCATCAAATGCTTTACGTTCTGCTTTTGCACGGGCGGAGTTATCTGTAATTGAGAAGAACCAACAGCACAAGAATGACAAAGGCATTGCAAAAATTGCAGGGCCGTTGAATGGGTTAATTGGCGTGTCAGAAATTTTCAGAGTATCGACCCAAACTGCTTTAGACAGGATGATTAACACTACAGCAGTAGTTAAACCGACCACTCCACCAATGACTGCACCGCGTGTCGTTAAACCTTTCCAGAACATTGACAATACGAGGATTGGGAAGTTAGCACAACATGCCACCGAGAAAGCTAGGCCGACCATGAATGCTACATTTTGCTTTTCAAACAAGATGCCCAAAATCATCGCAAAGATAGCAAGTCCCATGGTTGCAATTTTAGACATACGCAATTCAGACTCAGGTGTTGTTTTACCTTTTCTAAAGACGTTTGCATACAAGTCATGTGAAATTGCTGATGCACCAGAAAGAGTTAAACCTGCCACCACTGCAAGAATCGTTGCGAAAGCGACTGCTGAAATAAAGCCCATGAACAAGTCGCCGCCCAATGCATCACTTAAATGCACCGCAGCCATATTGTTACCACCCATTAACTCAAGTTTGCCTGTCATTGCCATTTTGGCAACATCTAGGAACTGTGGGTTGTTTGAAACAAATAGAATCGCGCCAAAACCAATAATGAAGGTAAGTAGATAGAAATAACCAATGAATCCAGTCGCAACTACAACCGATTTACGTGCTTCTTTCGCATCTTTTACAGTAAAGAAACGCATCAAGATATGTGGCAAACCTGCTGTACCAAACATCAATGCCAATCCAAGAGAAATCGCATCGATTGGATTCGCTGCAAGCTTACCTGGACCCATAATTTTGGATGCTTCTTCAAAACTAATACTGCGGACATTGGCATAGACATCAATCGCTTGAGTAAACATATTACTGAAGCTAAAGCCCACTGCTTTCATCACCATAAAGGCCATGAAAGTTGCACCTGAAAGTAACAGTACTGCTTTGATGATCTGTACCCATGTTGTCGCTAACATACCACCGAAAATTACGTAGGCCATCATGAGTAAGCCCACAATCACGACTGCGATATTATAGTTCAAACCGAATAATAGTTTGATTAGCTGTCCAGCACCTACCATTTGTGCAATCAGATAGAATGCTACAACCACTAATGAACTAAACGCTGCCAAAGTACGTACTGGCTTTTCTTCCAGACGGAACGACACAACATCCGACAGGTTATATTTCCCTAAATTACGCAGACGCTCGGCAATTAGAAATAAAACGATTGGCCAACCCACCATAAAACCGAGGGAATAAAGTAAGCCGTCAAAGCCTGAGCTAAATACCATCGCAGAAATGCCGAGGAAGGATGCCGCGGACATATAGTCCCCCGCAATCGCTAGGCCATTCTGAAAACCAGAAATGCCGCCACCCGCAGTATAGAAATCTTTGGTATTTGTGGTTTGTTTGGCCGCCCATTTGGTAATAAACAGGGTCCCGCCTACAAAGATCACAAACATAATAATCGCATGCCAGTTGGTGGCCTGCTGTTGTGCCTGCCCCAAATCAGGGCTAGCCATTGCGATCGTGGATAACATCGCACTCGCTGCAATCGCTGCTTGTGTCTTGAATGAATTCCATTTCATCATTAGTGTAATCCTTTCTCGTGAGTAATGGCTTCAACTTCTTTTAAAGCATCTTCATTGAGCTGATCGAGGGTATTATTGGCAATGTATGAATACACTGCACATAGTACAAAGGACAATACGATAATGCCTAAACCTAAAGGAATTCCCCAAGTTGTCACACCACCGTTAAATGAACTCATTAAAAATTCTTTGTTGTATCCAACGAGTAACATGAATCCGACATAAACAAACAACATAATTCCTGTGAGTGTCCAACTTAATGTCGCTTTCTTGCTAACCATTTTTTTGAATTTTGGATTTTGTAGAATTCGCTCTACCTGAACGTCATCCATAAACTACTCCTTTTACAGCGGCCATCGATGGGCGCTTTTTAATCCTTTTTCTTTACGCTACTAAATTAACAAGCTTGTATCAGGTTCGTAACTTAGACTTTGGTCGCTAAATTTTATACAACATGCAAAGCTTTGTATTGGCTTAAGGTATGATAGTCCAAGCGTTGAACAGTTTAGGTGCTATGAACAGCTGGCTTATTATTGGGGTATTGGCCCTTTATATTTTAGTCTTATTCCTGTGTGCTTTTTTTGGTGAAAAGCATGCCAGTCGTCTAAGTACACGCGGACGAATGCTGCTGTTCAGCTTAACTTTAGGCGTTTACTGTTCGTCGTGGACATTTTATGGCGCAACAGGTGCCGCCGTTCGTGAAGGAATCATCTTCCTACCGATTTACTTAGGGCCGTTATTATTTATTTGGTTTGGTTATGATATCTGGCGACGTTTAGGTCGAGTCCGCCGCCACCATGCGATTTCTTCCATTGCCGATTTTATTGCTGCACGTTATGGCAAAAGTGGCACATTAGCCTCTCTTGTTACCATTCTTGCCGTGATTGCCATTATACCCTATCTGGCCTTACAGCTACGCGCCATTGCCCTCAGTGCTTCAGTGGTACTCGATCAGGGGCCACATTTAAATACCACGACCAACAGCGTATTATTAATGACTGGGGTTCTAGCGATACTTGCCATGATGTTTGGTACGCGCCAGATTGCCAATACAGAACAGCATGGTGGTTTAATGCTAGCTGTTGCATTTGAATCGTTTGTTAAACTTTCTGCACTGATCTGTGTAGCGTTGTTTTTTATCTTTGAAACACCAAACAATATGCTACAAATCAGTCATGATGTAGCAAAAACTTTCCACGAAGTACAATTATTTGGCGTTCCTGAAACTTTCTGGATTCAGACTTTGCTTGCAGGTTTAGCAATCATCTGTCTACCTCGTCAGTTCCATGTGGCAGTGGTAGAGTTGCGTGACGAAAAACATATTCGGGGCGCTCGACGCTGGTTTGCGGTGTATTTGATTTTAACCACGCTCGCTATTATTCCAATCGCCAGTTGGGCATTACACGCCGCACCTCAATTTCTTACTATTCCCGATGTAGCAGTACTGTCCTTACCCCTGAGTTATAATCAGGAATGGCTCACACTGCTGGCTTTTTTGGGTGGTTTTTCTGCTTCTACAGGTATGTTGCTCGTGTCTTCGGTAGCACTCTCGATCATGTTAAGTAATGACTTGATTATGCCTGCCTTATGGCGTTTTAACCTGATTTCGCGCCACGACACCCGTTTACCGCAAATGTTAAAATTTACCCGCCGCATCTGTATTTTGGCAGTGATGCTACTGGGTTTTTTATTTTTCCATTTTTTTAATGATATTGATCAACTTTCTGTTTTTGGTTTATTGGCTTTTAGCGCCGTTGCACAATTTTCTCCCGCTCTGATTGGGGGCTTATATTGGCGTGGGGGCAGTCGACAAGGCGTTTATGCTGGATTGATTGTAGGCTTTTTGATGTGGATGTATACGCTATTACTTCCTACAATTTTAAGAAGCCTACCCGATCAATATCAGAATTTTTCCTACCATTTTTTAACATCAGGTCCTTTTGGAATCAGTTGGTTACGCCCAGAAGCACTCTTGGGTTTTGAATCTTTTGCGCCATTAACACATGGGGTAATTTGGGCACTGGGTTTAAATATTATTTTATATGTCTGGATTTCACGTATTTACCGTCCAAGTGTAGCGGAACAAATTCAGGCTGAAAGTTTCTTTTATTATGAAACCAAACCCTTACCTGCACATCAAACCTCGACAGATATGAATTATCTGCATCACGATGCAGCTCGACTCAGAGTAGGTGATCTGATTACTCTGGCCAAACGTATTACTGGTGATCGACCTACTCAACAGGCTTTTATACAATTTAGCAATCAAAACAACGTATTGCTCAATGAACACAGTTTTGCCAACGGCATGTGGTGGCGATTTACTGAACAATATTTGGCTGGAACTATTGGTGCTGCATCTGCAAGAACTTTGCTAACCACCGCAATGGTCAATAATGGTCTGGCTTTGGGGCAAGTCGCCAATATTCTGGATCAGGCATCTCAATGGCAGCGTTTTAACCAAAACTTGCTCATGACCATGATTGATCATATGACACAAGGTGTGAGCGTAGTCGATGAAAATATGTGTCTGGTCGCATGGAATAATCAATATTTAAAACTGTTTGATTATCCTAAAGATCTGGTTTATGTCGGTTGCCCGATTGCAGATCTGATTCGTTATAACGCCGAGCGTGGCGAATGCGGGCCGGGTTCTGTCGAAGAACATGTACGCAAACGCATTCATTGGATGCAAGTGGGAAGCGCACATGAGTTTGAACGGATTCGTAAAGATGGTCGCGTGATTCAGATGCGCGGCAATCCCATCGAAGGTGGGGGCTTTGTCACTACTTTTGCTGATATTACGGCGTTCCGCGAAAATGAAGCAATGCTTGAAGCACGCGTCATGGATCGGACTCAACAGTTAGCAGATGCTTTAACTGAACAGCAATTGGCACGAGAACAGGCTGACAAAGCCAATATGTCGAAAAGCCGATTTATTGCAGCCGCCAGTCACGATTTGCTACAGCCGATGCATGCAGCCCGCCTATTTAGTACTGTACTTGAACAAAGCGTGCATAGTGAACAAGAACGCCAAACCCTACAACAGCTTGACCGTGCATTGTATGGTGCTGAAAGCATGCTATCTGCCTTACTCGATATTGCTCGATTAGAAGGCGGCTCATTACAACCGAAACGACAGGCTTATCCACTACATGATTTACTAAGTGACCTTTCACTACAGTTTAAATCGATTGCCGCTCAACGTCATATCCTGTTGAAAGTCCATGATGCCCAATTCTGGATAGATACTGATCCTCAATGGATTCGACGTATTATCCAGAACTTTGTGAGTAATGCATTGCGCTATACCGCCTCTGGGCGTGTGGTGGTTGGAGTATTACGTTCTGCCAAAAAAACACAACATATCCGCATCGGTGTTTGGGATACAGGTCCGGGTATTGCAGAAGAGCAGCGTATTAAACTTTTTCAGGAGTTTGAGCGTTGTGGTCATACCTCGCCATGGGGTGAGCAAGGCTTAGGTTTGGGTTTGGCCATTGTTCAACGTATGACTAGCCTCTTAGACTACCCTGTAGACGTGTATTCTGAATTAGGGAAAGGCTCATGTTTCATGATTGAAGTTCCAACCGTTCCCGCACCACAGAAGACAACAACCCTCATACAACAAAATACCGCAATGCTAACAACAGGTTATCGAGTCCTGTGTTTAGATAATGATGAAACCATTCTGGAAGGCATGGCTGCGTTATTGTCGAAATGGGGCTACACCGTATTTAAAGCAACTGAGCCTGAACAAGCCTTAAAAATTATTCAGACTGAGGATATTCAAGTTTGGTTGATCGATCAGCACTTAAATCAGGATCAACGAGGACTCGACTTTATTTTGGCGCACCGTCCCGCATCAGCATCCGTGGCTTTAATTACCGCCGATTCAGACCCCGAATTGCCTCAACGTTTAAAGGAAATGAACATCGTGCTGCTGAAAAAACCGCTAAAACCCGCTGGATTACGCGCATGGTTATCGGGTTTAAAAATCCAACCACATACCTAAATAAACTGCAAACAGATACATTTTTGAGTTTAAGTTTTACATTTAAATATGAAACTTGGCGTTTTATTTTAGCAAGTAGGCGAAAGTGCTCAGAATGAGAGCCTTTTGCCATACGTTCATTGACCAAAGTTTTCAATTTTAAATTCACTATGGCAAAGACTCACCAATTTGTAAGAAAAATAACGAATAGTTCGTTACAATTACATAATCAATTGTTTTTTAATTATAATTTCACATATAATGGCAATATAAAACTTTAGTCTAATACACCTTGCTTTCTGAATACTTCATAAAAAGAAAAGTAAAAAGCCGATTTCATAATCGACGTAGACCGTCGCTCTTTTGGCTCATCGAAACACAATGGAAATTGGCAGAATTATTTTTTAAAGGATAAAAAATCATGAATATTTCAGAGGCTGTTCCTCACGGACAGCACAAATCACTCCAGTTTTATCGTGAATATAGTGCCAATGCCATACTGCCAGACATTGATTGGCAAAGTTTATTTAGTCATAGCAAACTGAACCAGACTCATATACAGGCTCTCGATTCTATTTATCGTAGTGCTATACCATTGGCATTAAATGTTTTTAATGAACTTCACTTTGATGTCTTTGCACCTGCTGCTTATCATCCACATGGCTTGGGTTTATTTGACAAATTAGCACAACAGGAAAATAAGCTGCTTGACATCCTAGAGAGTGAGACATCCTCTCTCGATCACGCTACACGCCATCAAATCTGGAGCATGTTAGTGCGTGGTGGTGCCGTTCTAGTATTTAAGGCGTGGTTAGGTCGCGTTAAAAATAATACGGATGTACTGGATACCACACAATTTGATGAGCTTTCCGATTTACTGTTCATAAAAACGCCACCACAACAGTTAGCACAGCGTTTAAATGTAGAGGCGAGTGCTGATCTGGATCATATCTTTTTGATGTATGGCGATGATGTTTTCCTTGACCGTTTTAACAGTCTAGAAACCGCCGCATTGTTTGTTGATTTAGGCGTCTATGATGCAGCTTTCTTAAGCCTGCGTGATGACCGTGTGGCCGATTACCTTAAACAAAAAGGCTATGTCTCTCAGGAGCAAATTGATGATTTACAATGTGCCCTTAATCCATTGTATTGCGACAACGTGACCTTAAAACAAGATTGCCTTGCCTAAAGTGATCAACGGTCTAAACCAGTTTCAAATGACTGGTTTAGATCGTACTGTATACATCATCCGCACGTATTTTTTTCATCGTCATACTTGTACAGATCCATGTTAGCGTAATGCGCCTATATAATGATGTGGCACTTCTTCTTGTTGAAGTTCAGCCTGTAACTCTGCGCTACTGCTTCTACTCAGTCCAAGAACTTTGGTTTCATTATTCAGATTGTTTTTCAGGCTTTGAGCAGCCGCACCATTTAAAATTTTGTTTAATTTTTCTGCCAGATTTTTAAGTTCACGATCTTCAAGCGATGCAGCTAAATGCATAATTTCCTGCGCATAAGCATCATTTTGCGCCATATACACCGCGTCAACTACACGCCCTGTTTCACGTCTCAGCCGCACATAAAGCTGTGTCGCCAAGGTAAATAATTCATTATTGACTACTGGATCGTCAGTATAAATTGTTTTCATGTCCAAACTCCTGATTGATTTAAACCACAATGCCCTGTGCGATTTTTCACAGGACATCGATATGGCTCGCATTGCCTGTTTTAAGGAATGTGTTCTCCGTGCTGAGCCAGATCCAATCCAAGTTGTTCCTGTTCTTCATTCACTCTAAGTCCTACAATCTTGTCGAGAATGAATAAAATGACAAATGAAATCAGCGCACTATAAATAAAGGTCACGACCGCACCAAGCGCCTGTATCGCGACACTCGCATCGACACCTGACAGTGTTTTTTGAGCAAAAACACCTGTTAAAATTGCTCCAACAATTCCACCAACGCCATGAATTCCAAATACATCGAGAGAATCATCTGCTTTGAGTAATCGTTTTAAGCCCGTTGCTCCCCAGTAGCAGCATACGCCTGCTAATAAGCCAATCATCAGCGCACCACTGACTCCAACAAAGCCCGAGGCTGGAGTAATTGCGACCAACCCTGCGACTGCGCCTGAACAAGCACCCAATAAAGTTACTTTTTGACGCGCTAAATATTCCACTAAACACCATGTTAATGCACCTGCGGCAGTTGCAATCTGCGTCACTAACATCGCCATACCAGCACGACCATCAGCAGCTCCAGCCGAACCCGCATTAAAACCAAACCAGCCAATCCACAGTAAAGATGCGCCAATAAAGGTATACATCAAGTTATTGGGAATAAACGGTTCACGTCCATAGCCACGGCGTTTCCCCAACATATATGCGCAAACCAGACCTGCTGCTCCTGCATTAATATGCACCACCGTACCACCGGCAAAATCAAGTGCACCCATTTGAGCTAACCAGCCGCCCGGTTCCCATACCCAATGTGCTACAGGTACATAAACCAGTAAAATCCAGAACACCATAAACAGTAACATGGCTGAAAAGCGCATTCGTTCAGCAAAAGCCCCTGTGATCAATGCAGGTGTGATGATGGCAAAGGTCAACTGAAACATAATCCAGACACTCTCTGGAATACTTGGCGCAATATGGCTTACCGAAAGTTTTTGTTGTACTAAATTGAAATCGACTCCGTTTAACATCATGCGATCCAACCCACCAATAAACGGTGAATTTGGTGTAAAAGCCAGACTATACCCAATCACGACCCATAAAATGGTGGAAACACATACGATGATTAGACTTTGTAAGGAAGTTGCCAATACGTTCTTTTTACGTACCATTCCCGCATAAAACAAAGCAATTCCGGGTATGGTCATCAATAAAACCAGTGCAGTTGAAGTGAGCATCCATGCTGTATTTCCTGCGCTAATTGTACTCATGTCGGTCATATATGGTGCAGTTTCCGCCCAAACTTGTTGGGTTGATGTAATCATCCCAAGTAGCATAAACACTGCATATTTCAATTGATTATTCTTCACACGCATCCCCTAAGGCCACTGGTGCCTGCCCCTTTTGTAATTGTGATTTAAATGATGACTAGAGTGGATTTAGCAAAAAACGCGCCAACGATTTATATTTATTTCTCTTTTTAATTGAAATAGTTAATTTAATGTCAATAAGTGTGATGGATTTAACATTTTTCCAAAATATAGTTTGGATTCCAATTTTCCTAAACCATGATTCATGCATTTTCACGCGATAAAAAAAGGATCTCACTAGAGATCCTGAATACATAAAATAAATGCTTTTTCACATGCTTTATTTTCTTTTTTCTTCAATATTTAAGGCATTAATCGCAAGAACTGCCTGAGTACGATTTTGTACGCCTAACTTTCTGAAGATAGCAGTAACATGGGCTTTAATGGTTGCTTCTGAAACATCCAATTCATAGGCAATTTGCTTATTTAATAGACCTTCAGCAACCATCATCAAAACGCGGAACTGCTGTGGCGTCAGCGATTGAATGCGTTCTGCCAATTCAGTTTCATCCGCCGCTCGCGGATCAAAGCTGACATTATTGGATAAATTTGGCGGCAACCAAATTTCACCTTCAAGTACCTGACGAATCGCTTCACCAATATGGCTTGGATGCGCTGACTTTGGAATATAACCCATCGCGCCATGTGCAATCGCGCGCTGAATAATAGATGCTTCTTCATGCGCAGACACGACAATGATCGGGATAGCTGGATATTGCGCCCGCACATGTACCAATGCCGAAAAGCCTGAGGCACCTGGCAAATTTAAATCAAGCAATACCAGATCAGGCTCTGCACCGCTCTCTAGACGCTCATAAAACTCATTGACGGCGGCAGTCTCATGAATCTGCGCTTGCGGAAAACTATACCGCACAGCTTGAATGAGAGCATGACGAAATAATGGATGATCATCAACGATTAATATATTCATAAGCGAAAAGAGAAATCTTTGGCAGGGTCAGTTTTATTCTAACCATACTCTGGCTATTAAGGATATGCCATATTACCCAATTTTTCGCCTAAATGTCGTATTGGCAGGTAATTTTGGTCAATTTTTTCCAATTTTAAGATCAAGAAAAAGTTCAGCAATTTTTTATATAATCACGTTTCGCAATGAGGCAAATATATGATTTTAAATTATATCCATGATATTCAGATAGTTATGTAAAAAAAAATTAATGTGAGTAAATGATTGAGGATATATCTTAAAAAAAGATAAATTTTGATCATTTCCTTATTTTACCTAGACAGCTCAATAGGAATTAATAAAGACAGTTTTATTGATGTTATCGAGTTTATTTATGTCTAGTTCTCATGGTTCATTCAGTCCTTTAAATATTGTTGCAGTTTCTGGTGGTTTAAATACCCCTTCAAAAACAGAAGCACTGGTTCAGGAAATTTTAAATGAACTGGGTGAAGCAACTCCAATCAATGTACATTTTATTAAATTTAGTGAAATTGGACATTTGTTAGGGGGCGCAATTTATCGCAATCAGCTTCCGCAACGTGTACAGGATGACTTAGCCAAAGTAGAAGCAGCAGATGCGCTCATCGTTGGTACTCCTGTTTATCGCGCTTCATTTACTGGTTTATTTAAGCATTTTTTTGATTTTGTTGAACAAACAGCCTTAGTCGATGTACCTGTGCTTTTGGCAGCATCGGGCGGTAGTGATCGTCATGCTTTAGTGTTAGAACACCAGTTACGTCCATTATTTAGTTTTTTTCAAGCACAGACTTTACCAATTGGCGTATATGCCACAGATCGTGATTTTACGCCTGAGTACACCATTAAAAGTGAATTACTAAGAGAACGAATTACCTTAGCAGTTGCCCGTGCCTTACCTATTTTGGAATGGGCGCCTGCCAAAGGTCAGCGTGCTGAAGTGATCAAAGCCAAAACTGAACAGGCCAATCAAAATCTGGGCATTAACAAACAAATTGAACAGGATGAAGTACTTCCTTCTGCAGCAGTCCCAAGTCTGGATGCAGCGGAATCTCGTTTGCACCATAAAACCAGCAAAACCTTAAAAAGCAATGTCGCCTAACCATGAACTAAACATAATAAATTTAAGATGATCCAGAGGGTTATACCATGACACAACTTTCATCTCAGCCGATTAAATTTGCCTACTGGGTTCCAAATGTCAGTGGTGGACTCGTCGTGAGTAACATTGAACAACGTACTGACTGGAGCTACGACTATAATGTCAAACTGGCACAAGCAGCTGAAGCCAATGGCTTTGAATATGCACTCACCCAGATTCGTTTCACCGCAGGATATGGCGCAGAAAATCAGCATGAGTCCGTGAGTTTTAGTCATGCTTTATTGGCAAAGACTGAAAAGATCAAAGTTATTGCGGCTATTTTACCCGGCCCATGGAAACCTGTGCTGGCGGCGAAACAACTGGCAACCATTGATTATTTAACTAATGGGCGAATTGCTATTAATGTGGTCAGTGGCTGGTTTAAAGGCGAGTTTGATGCGATTGGTGAAGAATGGCCTGAGCATGATGAACGCTATGTACGTTCCGAAGAATTTATTCGAAGTATAAAAGGTATATGGACGACGGATCACTTTAGCTTCGATGGGAAATATTATCAGTTTAAAGACTACAATTTAAAGCCAAAGCCGATTCAGAAACCATATATTGAAGTGTTTCAGGGTGGAAGTTCACGTGCTGCACGAGATATGGCATCGCGTGTTTCCGACTGGTATTTCACCAACGGCAACACTGTTGAGGAAATCCAAAAACAGGTGGATGATATTCGTGCAAAGGCTAAAGCAAATAATCATCAGGTTAAAATTGGAGTCAATGCCTTTATTATCGCCCGCGATACTGAACAAGAAGCTCAGGCAGTTTTACAGGAAATTATTGATCAAGCCAACATTGAAGCAGTCAATGCCTTTGATGATGCAACTCGTCAGGCAGGTGCAGCCAGTCCTGAGGGTGAAGGCAACTGGGCAAAATCAACTTTTGAAGATCTGGTGCAATATAACGATGGCTTTAAAACGAATTTGATTGGGACGCCTCAACAAATTGCCGAGCGTATCGTGGCACTCAGAAATGTTGGGGTAGATTTGATTCTTTCAGGCTTTTTGCATTTTATTGAAGAAGTGGAATATTTTGGTGAAAAGGTTTTACCTTTAGTTCGTGAGTTAGAGTTACAACAACAGGTGCAAACCACTGCGAAGTCGGCTTGAGTCGAATAAGCTTGAATAAAAACAATAAGAAGTATGCTGTAGCATAATAATAATCACTCGACCTCAAGACTCGGCTTGAGGTCTTTTGTTTTAATGATTTCAAAGTTCTATACGTTTCACAACGGTTTCAACTGAATAACGACAGTCAATTGAAATTTGATCAATAAAATGATGCAGTTCATGCGGTGCAAAATGTGCGACCAGCATATAGCACGCGCCACCCATGACCTTATATGCAGCATCAATTTGTTCAAACTTCGTTAGTATCTGCTCTATTTCTGAAAATGTCGGTTCATTTAAAAATAATTGAATAAACTGTTGGTGTGAATGGGCAATATCAAGGGTATAACGCTGAATCACGCCTTGTTCGATCAATTGATTAATCCGTGCACCGACAGCCTGACCTGTGCGATGAACACGCTCACCAATCTGCTTATGACTCAAGCGCGAATCCTGTTTGAGTAAAGCCAGAATTTTTAAATCAATTGGGTCAAATCTATCCATTTTTTTCACTATGAAAAACAAATCACCAGTTTTATTTCAGTAAAGCATAGCCAATCTATACGATCAAACTTAAGCTGTAATGAATACAAGAAATATGGGAAAAGCACATGAAAAAAGCATTACTGGTAATTGATGTGCAGAATGATTATTTTGAAGGCGGTGCAATGCCACTAGCTCTTCCAGAGTTAGCACTTGCTCATATTAACCAACTCGAAGCACTTTTTTTGGCAGAGAATTTACCCATCATTTATGTCCAGCATATTAACACGCCCGAAGCACTATTTTTTCGCCCTGAGACACATGGAGTCGCCTTACATCCACAATTACAGGTTCGAGATGATTCTATTGTGATTGAGAAAACATTACCAAATAGTTTTTTAAAAACTTCTCTTGGGTATACGCTTCAACACCTTCATATCGAACAACTGGTGATTACAGGCATGATGACACATATGTGTATTGATTCTACTACACGGGCAGCAGCAGAATGTGGCTATCAACCTATTTTAATTGCAGATGCCACCGCAACCCGAGATTTAAAATTTTGTGATCAAATAACTTGCGCTGCTGATGTGCAAATTGCTTTTTTAGCTGCACTTGCTACATTTGCAAAAGTTAAAAATACTCATGAATTTATTCAAGTTTGATTTTTAGTATCTTTAAAAACTTTTGCCGGAAGTTCATAAAAAATATCACTATATCTAACTCGCCCTTTAGGATATTTCTTCTGTGAACCAGCTAAAAATTCATCATATACTGCTTTAGGGATTGTAATTTTCTTATATTCTCTAAATTTAGCATGTGGCTTGTTTGTATTATCTATGCGGCTTAGACAGTTGCCATACTTTTAATATGTCTAACTTCCTAAGCCTCTTTTTTAATTAGTTAATAAAAAAAATTTTCTGATTTTTTATAATTTTATCATATTTCGAAGAATTATATAAATTTAAGCAGTTCATCATGATAGAAGTAGAACCTGTCGATTTATAAATTCTATTATATTTTAATAATCCTTGATCTATGAAATTTTTAATATTTTTATAAGCATTTTCATCATATGAACCATTTTGGAAATATCCCCCCATTGCTAATGATGCTTCATCTATTAATCCTTGATTATTTGATTTTGTAAGACAATAAGTAAATCCAAAATTCTTCAAATTAATTTCGTGATCATTCATTCCTGATGCTGATAAATTTTGAGCATGTACAGAACTTATGAAAAAAAAAGTTAGAAATGTGAATAAAATTTTAATCATTTTAGATTCCAAAAAAGTATTTCTGTTGTAATAACATTAGGTTGAAGGTTTTATAATCTTTTTAAGTCATTTTTTAAACTATGGCTAATATGGAGTAAGAAAAAATTAGAAAAATTAAAGGTAAATTTGAAACTAAACATAAAAAATTTCAAATGTGGAGTAATAAAAATTCCGAATTCTGATCATAATTTTTTAGAAAATTTATGGCAGTTTCTAAGAAGATTGTATTATTTTTTGGTTTTTTCATAAAGAAAAAAAAAGCATTCAGATTGCTTGATTGAAAAAAATGAGTACAATATTTCTATTTGAAGCTGCAGTATTTGACGAAATTTTGAGTTAAGTTAAGTTCTTTCTCTGAAAAAACATCTATCTCTGATTGCTGCTCCGCACAAGGCATTATGTTAATTTTAGAATAACTAAATCTCAATCGATTAAAAAAAATTAAATATCTTTTGCCAGAATGATAGTTTTATTGTTTCACATCTATTGGAATTAAAATCTCTAATAAAAATTTTTCTATTCTCATATGAAACACAAAACTTTTTACCAAAAATAAAACGACCAGCTTCTAGTACGACTAAATATGGTTCATTTTCAATCAAATTTTGTGTAGGTTTTAATGTACTCAACTGAATGCATTGATCTTTTTTTGGATAATTTTTACTGAAATCTTCAGAATATGAACCTATTGTAATCATATTGTTAGGTTTAAAAAGATGTATATAATATTTTCCGTTTAAGTCTGTATTATCAATATATAAACAAAGTTGATTGTCTTTAACTTGAATATTGACCTCTCCGCTAGAATACTGTCTACTAACAGCAGTCGCATAGCTCACTGCAAATATAAAAAGAAAAATAGCTACTACAATTTTTTTAGGATTAATCAAACCAGTAATTCTCCTGTCCATGTTGTTTACTTATTAATTCTTTATTACTTGGATTTACTATAAATTCAGATAGTACTCTTGCTAGATCTGTCTTATTTCTAATATTCGATGCATGCAAATTAACGGCATCATGTCCTTTCGAGTACCTATAAATGGTATCGAAATAGTGAGAAATAATCTCAGCTTGTTGTTCCATATTGTATTCATTAAATTTTTTGTTTTTATCTACTAGATCGTAATCATATGCAAGTGCACGTGAAGTATAACCACCATTAATATCTGTATTTATTCCTGCTACCGCATTCGAATATCCCAGTTGATATTGCCAAACATGAGTCATTTCATGGATATACCACAATTTTAATGTCGCTTCGACACTATCTAAACCGAAATCTTTAGTATTGTTATAAGATTGATTCGGTAAATGAATTTTACCAAAAGGAGTCATTGCACTATTACTTAAATTCGGCAATCCCAACAATCCTCCACGTATAATTTTAACTTTACTGTAATCAATTGAATTTTTGAATACTTCTTTTGCCATATTTATTTCATTTATGGTTAGTGATCTTTGAGAATTAACTTTTATTTTTTTAATCTCATAATCACTGCCTTGCTTAGGTGTTAATTTACTTTTATCGCTTACAACAATAGTCATTATGTTCGCCCTCAGAAAGTATATTTATTTCAATTTCATCTGGATTTTCACTTGTGATAGCTTCTGTGTATCCATTACCATCCGTATGTCCTTTTTTCATTACAATACCTGTCATAGATATTTCATAACATACATTAATTAATGGTTTTCCTGTTTCTTCATCAACGATTAAGAATTTTTGTCCATATTGCTTTTTAGTTTGTTCAACAAAATTATTCATTGTATTACTATTCTGACTATGAGAATAATAACTACCACTATCTCCGACCACATGACTCTGCTGAGGCTGAATGGTTGCACCACAGGTTAATTTATCTCCAGCATAAGCAACAGACTTTCCATCTATGATGATATGATCATGACTTTTAATGACTGTAGACCAACATTTACATTTAGGGCAAAAGTGACCATCTCCAGCTCGAACAAACAGATTTCCTTGCTGTGAACTTCTCATTTGCGTAGAGGGAACAATCCCACCGTGATTTGTTGGCGCATTATGAATTGCAAAACCTTTAGCCATGATTAACCCCTTTAGTAGCTAAAAATCCTTCTGGTAATTTTTCACCCTTAAAAATATGAATCGCAACCGTATGGTTAGGACTGTCGATAATTTCATCGCCATTGTCTAGGTGGCTACCGACTAATGCAGCAGCAATCCCGTCAACCATACAGACCCTCCCTGCACCTAAAATAATCTTGGCAATTGTGCCATCGGTATAAATCACATCATCTCCAACTCGAGCAATTGATAGACTACCAATTTTCCCTTCTGTCACACTGGATTTAACACCACCCTGTTTAGTTTTAGATCCATTGACAGCGAGGTAATATGTTGTTTAGGGCAGTGTTGAAAATATCGATGTTCGGCCTTTAAGGTTTGTTCAATATCATCTGGCGACATTTGTTTTAATTGTTCAAATGTTAATCTGTTTAGAAAAATTGGACTGATCATTTTTATATCGGTTTATATTTTTAGATATAAAAATTATAGATCGTTTACTTTTTTGATTTCTTGTCAGTTAGAACCTAAAGTCAGGGCTTTAGAAGCTAAGCGAAATAAGAAAATTTATCGAATACCTGCCCCATCTCAATGTTAAATTTTCATTGAGCAAAGAAATAAATATGCATGATTTTAAAACACCAAAAAATTTATTTACTTTTAAGAATAAAAACTCGGCTCAGGTACTTTCCCCGTCAACACCCATTCACCAACTTCCTGATATTTATAATCAATTGGGTCGTGTAAGGTTTGAGTACGCACATTGCGCCAGAACCGATCCAGATTGAGTTGAGCAGTTGTTGCACGTGCGCCCATCACCTGAAAAATATTCTGAGTAATAAAAAGACTTGTTTGCGTTGCTGCTATTTTTGCTGTGGCAATCGCGACAGATACTTCGCCACGTTGCTGTGAGGTTAATTGTTCCCCTTTCTGCCATGCTTGCTGTAAAGACTTGACTGCTTTTTCTGTCAACAAACGAACACTTTCAAGCTGAACATAAAATTCGGCAAAATGCTTTTGAATATAGGGATCTTGGATTGCGGTTTCAACAGTCGCTTTAAACCATGCTTTTTGCTGCTGAACGGACTGTTTCGCCGTTTCGAAAGCACCTTCTGCTACACCTAAGAACAAATGCACAAAGATTAACTGGGCAATCAACGGCCTTAAACTGGCATAAGGTGTACTTAAAGGGCCGGGATTTAACAATAATTCATCTTTAAAAATTTTGACCTGCTCAAAATGAGTCGTACCACTATCGGTTTGGCGTTGCCCCATATTGTTCCAGTCGCCTAGAAAACAAATACCTGCGCGTTGACTTGGAGTGACACCGATGAATAACTTATCGTTCAAATAACCTGAACAGAGCAAAAAGTCAGAGTCCATTGAACCAGAACAAAAGCTTTTATCTCCGTGAAACAAATATTCATCTTCATTTAATGCTTCAACTTGTACACGTCGATCTAATGGATTGAGTGCATTCCCCCAAAATAATTGTTGTTGCGTTGTTTGCTCAAACCATTTGGCATATTGTTCAGGTTGGGAAAATAATTGCACTGTTGCAATGAGCAAATGATGAAATCCATAAACATGTGCCAGCGAACTATCAGCCCGTGCAATGATTTGAATGGTTTTAAAAATGGTTGTCCAGTCTGCTCCAATGCCTCCATATTGTTTAGGGACAGATAAACTCAATAAACCACTTTGGCGAATTAAATCGCGTTCTGTTTTCGGATTACCGCCTTGTTTATCACGAACCGCTGCCGTTTTTGCAAATTCAGATGCCAATCTTTCGGCAATTCCAATCGGATCGATGTTCAATGAGAAATCAGCGGTTGTCATGCTTTTTTATCCTTGCTTTATTTTTTAAATCAAATCGATAGCCTAACAAAATTAAGCCTGCTGCTTTATCACAATCTTTAAAATACTCAGCTCTAAAATAAAAATACCGTCTTGGAGACGGTATTTTTATCTCACTGTTTTAACGATCTGGATAAACAGTTGCAATCAATTGCTCAACCACTACAGGTTCTGCCAGTGTTGAAGTATCTCCTAAGCTGTCCAGTTCATTTGCCGCAATTTTTCGTAAAATGCGTCGCATGATTTTCCCTGAACGCGTTTTTGGCAAAGCAGGCGCCCAGTGCAAAGCATCAGGTGTTGCAATTGGCCCAAGCTGTTTGCGTACCCATTGTACTAATTCTGCTCGTAGTTCTTCAGACTCAGGGACACCTGCCTGTAGCGTTACAAAAGTACAGATACCTTGACCTTTAATTTCATGCGGCATTCCCACTACTGCAGCTTCTGCAACATGTTCATGAGCCACTAGCGCACTTTCAATTTCAGCAGTCCCCAAACGATGCCCAGAGACATTTAAAACATCATCCACACGCCCTGTGATCCAGTAATAACCATCTTTGTCACGTCGCGCACCATCGCCAGTAAAATAGCGACCTGCAAATGTTGAAAAATAGGCTTCAATAAAGCGTTTAGGATCACCCCAAATTGTTCGCATTTGACCCGGCCATGAATCCTTAATCACCAAATTCCCTTCAGCTTCGCCTTCTAGTTCGTTACCTTCTCCATCCACTAGCGCAGGCTGCACACCAAAGTAAGGTCGAGTTGCAGAGCCAGGTTTCAACGCAGTAGCACCAGGAAGCGGGGCAATCAAAATCCCACCTGTTT
Source organism: Acinetobacter guerrae (assembly GCF_009372255.1). GTDB lineage: Bacteria > Pseudomonadota > Gammaproteobacteria > Pseudomonadales > Moraxellaceae > Acinetobacter > Acinetobacter guerrae. The sequence continues at coordinate 159,005 of NZ_LXGN01000056.1, read as the reverse complement.
CCGTTTGCCACCATGTGTCTACCACAGGGCAACGGCCTTCACCGACCACACTGTAATACCATGACCATGCCTCAGGGTTAATCGGCTCACCCACTGTACCTAACAGTCTTAAACTGCTGCGGTCACTTTCACGTACAAACGCATCGCCTTCACGCATCATGGAACGGATTGCGGTAGGTGCCGTATATAAAATGGTGACATTATGTTTATCGACAATATGACCTATACGCGCCCATGTTGGGTATTGCGGAACGCCTTCAAACATTAAGGTCGTCGTTCCGTTAGACAAAGGTCCATAAAGCAGATAACTATGCCCTGTGATCCAACCCACATCGGCTGTACACCAATAAATATCATCTTGTTTTAAATCAAAGACTTCTCTAAAGGTCGAATTCACATAAACCAGATAGCCACCTGTTGTATGCAGTACGCCTTTGGGTTTTCCAGTTGAGCCAGAAGTATAAAGAATAAATAATGGATCTTCCGCGTTCATCGGTTCAGGGGGGCAAATCTCATCGACTTCTGTAATGACTTCGTGATACCAAAGATCACGCCCTTGTTCAAAGTGGATTGGATTACCTGTTCGATGTACCACGATGACATGCTCTACGCTATGGGTTCCATCCAGTTTTAGTGCTTCATCGACACTTTCCTTAAGCGGCAGTTGTTTCCCACCACGCATACCCGCATCTGCAGTAATCACCAGTTTAGCTTGACTGTCTTCAATTCGACTTGCCAGAGAATCTGGTGAGAAACCTCCAAACACGACACAATGCACCGCACCAATACGTGCACATGCCAACATGGAGATTGCCGCTTCGGACACCATTGGCATATATAACACCACACGATCGCCTTTAGAAACGCCATATTTTTTTAATACATTGGCAAAGCGACAAACTTCTTCATGCAATTCTTTAAACGAAATAATTTTGTGGCGAGAAGGATGGTCACCTTCCCAAATAATGGCAGGTTTATGTGGATGTTCTTTGAGATGTCGATCCAGACAGTTTGCACTCACATTGATCTGACCATCAGCAAACCATTCGATCTTAAAATTTTCTGCCTCGAAACTGGTATTTTTAACCTGAGTAAATGGTTTCATCCAGTCCAGTCGTTTCGCTTCGGCTGCCCAAAACTCTTCAGGTTGCTCGATCGATTTCTGATAGCGCTCAAAATAATCTGTTTCAAGCGTCCGCGCTGTTTTTTTAAATTCTTCGGGTACTGGATAGATTTCATTCATGCTGTTCCCTTCCTTGATATTTGATATCTCATCTCGAGATCTTGTCACTTGGTCATTTACTTATTGATTTTTCTTTACCTTTAAGCAGTATGAACATAGCTTAAAAGCGCACACAATAATGCTTTGGTCTTAGTCCAACATAGCCTAATTTTTTATTTCAGACATTATCTTTTCTAACAAAATTATTGATTTTTTGTGTACTTAGCTATACTTTTTTTAATGAAGATTTCAAAATATGATCTCATTTATTTTTAAAAAATGTAACATTTCATCCTGATATAAACATTCCAAAAAACGAGGGAAACATGACACAGCCATCTTCCAATTCTCCTTTCTTTGCCAGAAATAGTATTGAAATAAAAGATAATCCTTTATCTCCCAATGGCCGTTTTAATCGTCTGAGTTATTTGGGATGGTATGGTTTTTTAAATATCGTGACCGTTATTGCTTATCTGGCTTTAGGCGTATTTGTTGGCGTGTTTAGTCTCAATACCTTTTCCATTAATGATCGGGTTATGGATTTATTTAGTGGTGCTATGGGCATAGGGGTGCTGATTTTATGGGTAGTTGTAGCGTATTTTCATATTGTTTTTTTAATTCGCCGTTTGCATGATCTCAATCGTAGTGGATGGTTGTGCTTATTGCTTCTGATTCCAATCGTACAGTTTCTGTTTATGCTTTACGTGATTTTTGCCTCTGGAACAAAGGGCTTAAATGATTATGGTGCGCCTCGCAGTTCTGCCGTATGGGAAAAGATTTTGGCTTGGCTCATGATCATTGTTATGATTTTAAGTCTATTTTCTTTTGCCAGCTTGATTTCATTTATGTCAAGTTCAGGCGAACTGCAAAGTCCTACACAGATCGTACAAAAAGGCACAAGCTATTTCTAAACAGAGTTAGATCGCAGTTGAGGGATATAGGTGATCGTACTACACTATCGCCTTGTTTTTGAAAGCTGATATTTTGGAAATCAATGTGGCAGAAGATAATAAACTGAGCGATGTCGCAACAGACACCGCTCAACTCATTCAACAAGCAGGTGAGAAAACCACAAAATCAGTGATCCAGCACACTGAAAAATACCACGATGCTTATACCACTATTGATAAAATCGTGGATGGATTTTGGGAACGTGTGCCTTATCTCTGTATTGCACTTGCTGTATTTCTTATTTTTTGGCTGCTCACTAAATTATTTAAATTTTTCATTGCCAAAACACTCACCAATCGTAGTTATACCCGACAAAATCTGGTCTTGGTACTTAATCGGGTTGGTAGTGTTCTGATCTTGTTTTTTGGCTTTCTAATCGCATTGGTTATTGCGATTCCAGGCTTTACCCCAAGTCAATTGGTCAGCGCACTCGGGATTGGCTCAGTTGCCATTGGCTTTGCTTTTAAAGATATTTTCCAGAACTTATTATCGGGTGTCCTGATTTTATTGGGCGAACCCTTTCGCATTGGTGATGATATTATTGTCAATGGGATGGAAGGAACCGTTGAAGATATTCAAATCCGCGCGACTTTTTTACGCTCACCCGATGGCCGTCGTTTAGTCATTCCCAATGCAACAGTTTATACCAGCGCAATTACGGTCAATACCGCTTATCAACGTCGTCGCTGTGAGTTTGTGGTGGGTATTGGTTATGAAGATGATGAACAAAAAGCCAAAGAGATTATTTTAAATATTTTAAATAATAATCGTAATGTTTTGAGTCAACCTGCGTTTAGTGTCAATGTCACAGCATTGGCTGATTTTTCGGTGAATTTAACCGTACGTTGGTGGATTGATACCACTGAAACCAATATCGCAGCATCGGTGAGTGAAGTTCAGGCAGAAGTCAAACAAGCCTTTAATGCGCAAAGCATTAATATTCCTTATCCAATTCAAGAGCTGAAAGTTCATCAGAATACTCCCGAACTTACCAACACTCAGTCTGCTCCTGATTCAAGCAAACAAACGCCCCAGTAAATAAGACACTGCGGTTTCAGTTCTTAAAATACGGTTGCCCAGATGATAAACCTGACAACCGTTTTTTTTCATCAAATCCACTTCATAGGGAATAAATCCCCCTTCTGGCCCAATAATAACTGTACAGGCATGACCAATGGCCTGTGGCATGGATTTTTCTGCATAAGGATGTGCTAGATAAGCAGGCTTATCTATATCGATCATCTGAGGTAAAACATCTTCAACAAAAGGCTTAAAACGTTGGTATAACTGAATTTCTGGCGCATATACATCGCCTGCCTGTTCCAGTCCTAAAGTCACATAATGATCGAGTTGTTGTAAGAAAGGCGTTTGCCAATAGCTCTTATCCACACGATAACTGTGGATAAGTATCAACTTGTCCACACCCAGTGTGACACTGTCCATGACTAAACGACGTAACACTTTGGGTCGAGGCAAAGCGACAATTAAAGTCACAGGAAGCTTTGCAGGAACAAACTCTTTTTGAATAGGCTCAACCCAGATTTTATCGTGATCAATTTTTTTAATTTCAACCAGATAACGCGCTAAATTTCGAATACCAACTTTTAAATGCTCACCGACTTTTAGTTTTAGATGCTGAATAATATGTTGATATTGTCTAGGTTGCTGAATGATCCATAATGCGTCCTGACAATCGTCAGGTTCCAGTAACACAATATTCATTCATCTGCCGCCTGCTGATCCAAATACTGATCAATCACGGATATATGGCGTTGTAATGAACCCTGATTACGCGCTAAAAATTGCTGTGCCTGAGTTGCCATATGTTTTGCAGCTACTTGGTCATATAAATAATGTCGAAATGCCACGGCTGCACTTATGGCATCAGAAACAATATCAATCGCCTGTTCAGCTGTACATTGATCCACAATATTTTGAAAATTAAAATAACGTGGGCCAATCACGGTTGGGACATCCAGCGCCATTGGCTCCAAAATATTATGACCGCCCCCTGGCTCATTGAGCGAACCACCGACAAAACAGACCTGACTTAAGGCATACCACAGCCATAATTCTCCCATACTGTCTGCCAAATAAACTTGGCTATCAGGCTGAATGGACTGCCCTAAACTACGTCGTTGGGTATTTAAATTTAATTTCTGACAGAGCTGAAAGACTTCATCAAAACGCTCAGGATGACGAGGTACAATGATGCACATCAAGGCAGGATTATTTTTTAAATCTTCCAGTAAAGCTTCCAGTAATAATTGTTCTTCTGGTGCATGAGTACTGGCAAGTGTAATGATTTGCCGTTCTTGCAACCGCCATTGTTGTTTGAGTTGCTCGGCTTGCTCAAGAAAATGTCTTGGTGCTGAAATATCAAACTTAATATTGCCAACAACTTCAGTTTTTTCAGCTTTCAATCCCAGTTCAATATAACGTTGTTGCGTAGATAAATCTTGTGCGAGTAAACAGTCCATTTTACTCAGCATTGCTTTAGTTAAACCTGCGACTTTGGCATAACCTTTAGCCGATTTTTCAGATAGTCGGGCATTAAGCAGCATAATCGCAATCTGATGCTGCTTGGCTTGATCGATCAAATTTGGCCATAGCTCTGTTTCGACCAACGCTAAGAATCGTGGCTGATATTTTGCAAAAAACTGTTGGAGTAAATCAATTTGATCGACTGGTAAATACACCGCCTGAAATAAATCCAGATACGGCTGTTTCAAAAATAGGGACTTAGCGCGTGCCTGTCCTGTTTTGGTGGTATTGGTGACTAAAACGGGATAGCCCAATTTTAAATAATGTTCAATCAATGGCTGTGCGGCATTGGTTTCACCCACTGAAACTGCATGAAACCATAAGGCATGACGATTTTTAACAGGCTGAAATGGCCCAAAACGCTCCAGACATTCCTGTTGATAGAGTGCATCTGTTTCAGCGCGCTGTTTGATCTTCCAGCGATAAAAAGGCTTGATACACGCCAATAAAAAGTTATACCAAAATGGAGTCGCCAAATAATTTGATCTCAATTCATTTTACAGGGCTTGAATATAACAGAGCGGCACACTTTTGTTAAAGTGCACCGCTCTAAAGAAAATAGACTGTTTAAGCTTCGAGTGTATTCTCTGCTAACACTGGATAATCCGTATATCCCAATGCACCTTTAGCATAAATCGTTTCTGGATTTAACTCATTCAATGGCGCACCCGTTTCCAGACGAGTCAACAAGTCAGGATTGGCAATATAGGCTTTACCAAAAGAAACGGCATCTGCTTCATTTTTAGCCAAAATATTTTTAGCAGATTTAGGGCTTAGATTTTCATTGGCAATCCACGCACCTGTAAATTGCTGACGCAATTGTGGACTAATACTGTCTTCAGCTTGATATTCACGCGAGAAAACAAAGGCAATATGACGCTGACTCAGTTGTTGCATGACATAACCAAAGGTTTCAAGTGGATTGGCATCCCCCATGTCATGCGAATCTGCTCTTGGAGCAATATGAACGCCAACTCGGCCCGCCCCCCAGACTTCAATAAAGGCATCGACCACTTGTAATAATAAACGTGCACGATTTTCAAGACTATCGCCATACTCGTCATCACGTTGATTGGTAGTACTTTGCAAGAATTGGTCAATCAGATAACCATTGGCAGCATGTAACTCCACCCCATCAAAACCAGCAACCTTAGCTAATTCTGCTGCATGTTTATATTGCTCAACAATCTCTTGAATTTCTTCAAGCGATAAAGCGCGTGGCGTCACAAAAGGACGCTTCGGACGCAATAAACTCACGTGTCCAGCAGGTTGAATCGCACTTGGTGCAACAGGTGTATCACCATCTAGCAATTCTGGGTCAGAAATACGCCCAACATGCCAAAGCTGAACCACAATTTTTGAGCCTTGTGCATGTACGGCTTGAATAATTGGCTGCCATGCTTGAGCCTGTTCTTCAGACCAAAGTCCTGGCGTTTCTGCATAACCCACTGCTTTAGAAGAAATTACAGTCGCTTCGGTTAAAATGAGGCCTGCATTTGCGCGTTGTGCATAATATTCCTGCATCAATTGATTTGGAGTACGGCTTTCGCCACTACGTGCGCGGGTTAAAGGAGCCAACACCAAACGATTTTTAACTTCAAAATCGCCAATTTTCAGTGGAGAATTTAATTCAGCCATAATTGCCTCGGCTCACGCTGTGCATTACAGCGCTTGTTTTAAATGATCGAGATATTGCTGAATCAATGCTTCATTACGCGAAAAATAAGACCATTGGCCATATTTTTCGACCTTAATTAAACCTGCTTGCTGTAACACAGACAGATGATTTGACATGGTGGATTGGGAAACATTGCCTAAACGTTCAATGTGACCCGCACAGACACCACGCTCAAAATTGCCACATTCGTCTGCCGATAAATATTGGGCAGGTTGCTTCAACCATTGCAAAATTTGACGGCGCGTCGGGTTGGCTAAGGCTTTAAAAATTGCATCTACATCCATAAACGTTGCTCATGGGTTAAATGACAAAGCATTGTTCAGCATCTAAGATCATTATATTGAAAAATTACGATATTAATATTCATTTTTTTAAATATTAATATCTATTTTAATAGATATAACAGTGTTAGATGTAACTTAAGCTTTGTCAATTGGCTTTTAACTTACAGACCCTGTTTTAAGCTGGCTTCAATAAATTTATCCAGATCACCATCCAACACAGCGCCAGTATTGGAGTTTTCAACGCCTGTTCTCAAATCTTTAATACGCGAATCATCAAGAACATAAGAACGAATCTGGCTGCCCCAACCAATGTCAGATTTGGAGTCTTCAAGTGCCTGAGCTGCCTCATTACGCTTGCTCATTTCCAACTCGTACAATTTGGCACGTAATTGTTTCCACGCATGATCGCGGTTGGCGTGTTGCGAACGCTGGTTTTGACAGGCAACCACAATACCCGTTGGAATATGAGTCAAACGCACCGCAGAATCAGTTTTGTTAATGTGCTGACCACCCGCACCTGAAGCACGGTAAGTATCGGTACGCACATCTGATGGATTAATCTCGATCTCGATATTGTCATCAATTTCAGGCGATACAAACACTGCACTAAATGAAGTATGACGACGGTTACCACTATCAAATGGTGATTTACGTACTAAACGATGCACACCCGATTCAGTGCGCATCCAACCATAAGCATATTCACCTTCAACACGAATAGTCGCAGACTTAATTCCAGCGACATCGCCATCAGATTCTTCCATTAACTCAGCTTTAAAACCGTGACGTTCAATCCAACGCATATACATACGTAACAGCATTGATGCCCAGTCTTGTGCTTCTGTACCGCCAGAACCCGCCTGAATCTCGACATAACATGGATTAGGATCCATCGGATTACTAAACATACGACGGAATTCTAGCTTTGCAAGTTCTTGTTCAGCTACACCAAGTTCACTTTCAACATCCACCAATAAGCTTTCATCATCAGCTTCAACGGCGAGATCCAACATTGCTTTGGCATCTTCTAACTGATCAGCCAGACCATCCAGAACACCAATGACATTCTCAAGTTCACCTTTCTCTTTAGCCATGGCTTGAGCACGGCTCTGATCATTCCAGATCGCAGGATCTTCTAACTCACGCAGGACTTCTTCTAAACGTTCTTTTTTCAGATCGTAGTCAAAGATACCCCCGTAGCGTTTGACTACGATCAGTTAAATCTTTTATTTGGTTTAGATAAGGATTAATTTCCACGCGATTATGCTCACATCAAAAATAAATAGCGCATTATTTTAGCATAAAGTGCTTTTTGAAGGGATGGTGTGAAGACTATCGATATTCAATAGCAGGGTTGTATTGTGTCAAAACTATCGATCACAAACCTCAAAATGTCTGAAATAATTTTCAACAAGGCTCAATTAATGGGATCTTTTTTAGTTCAAGATGTCTTCATCATGATGTGCATATCGAGATATTTGCTCACAAAAGTGCCCTTTTAGTGCGCAAACTATTACATTAGTCACAAAACCCTGTATCTTTTAATAAAACAAAACATTATTAAATTTTCATATATTACAAATAGTTAAATAAAATAATTTACAGTGCAATTACATTATTACAATACAGTTACCAAGCCAAGATTGACGCACCATCTTTTTCCACTAGACTGAAGTTGTAACAAAAGATTTAATTTTAAAAACTTTGGAGGGGAGATTTTTCCATGAAAAAATTAGCAATTGCATCTGCTTTACTATCCACATTGGCTTTTGTCGGGACTGGTACTGCACATGCTTATCAAGCAGAAGTAGGTGGTTCATATCAATATAATGATTGGGATGATTACGACGCTACTCACCAATTTGGTATTGATGGAACTTATTATTTTAACCCTGTACAAACTCGCAATGCACCACTTGCCGAAGCAGCGTTCCTTGATCGTGCAAGCAATGTGAGTGCACAAGTGAAATACGCAGACAATGATGGCGTAAAAGATACTAACTATGGTGTTGGTGCTGAATACTATGTGCCAAATAGTGACTTTTATGTAAGTGGTCGTATTGGTCGCGAAGAGTTCGAAGTTGACAATAGCCCAATTGATAATAAAACGACCCTTTACGGCGCTGAAATCGGTTACTTACCAACACCAGGTTTGTTACTTGCTTTAGGTGTAACAGGTTATGACCAGAAAGATGGCGATGACGGTGCTGACCCAACTATTCGTGCCAAATATGTGACTCAAGTGGGTCAACATGACGTTAATCTTGAAGCATATGGTGCATTTGGTGATCTAGACGAATATCGAGTTCGTGGTGATTACTATATCGACAAAACTTTCAGTGTTGGTGCAGATTATTACAACAACGATTTAACTGATCGCGATGAATGGGGTATCAATGCCAAAAAATTCCTAAATCAACAAGTCAGCGTTGAAGGTCGTATTGGTTTTGGTGATGACTACAATAGTTATGGTGTTCGTGCTGCTTACCGCTTCTAATTCGAAACCCAAACATAAAAAATCGCTCAAGTTGAGCGATTTTTTATTGCTCTAAATAAATAATCCGCAGTTGCAAACTGACTGAGCCATTAAACTGATTGCGTTCCAATTCGTAGACCAGACGTATACGTTCCTTCATGGGATCAAATTTGAATTTATCTTTTGCATTAAATGCAATAGCATCAACCGTTGCGCCATCATCAAGAGTAAGTTTGAGCTTCAGATGACTATCTTTAAGCCAGCGATAATCAAGTACTCCAAACTCCCCCTCAAACTGAGGTAAAGGAAATTTATGTCCCCAAGGACCAAGCTGCTCGATCTGAGTCAGCATATCCAAATGAAAAGCATCGTTGGGTAAACGACCATCTGTCCATAGCGTCGCCTGAAACAGTTCCTGATCCATCTCGGCAAGCAAATCCGTGAAATGCTGTTTAAAAGCCTGAAAATGGTCTTTATGCAAAGTTAAACCCGCCGCCGCTGCATGACCACCAAAATGACTAATTAATTCTGGATGGCGTTCCGCTACGCGTTCAATTGCATCACGAATATGAATCCCATCTATAGAGCGTGCCGACCCTTTAATATGCTGCCCATCTTCATCTGGCGCAAATACAATACTGGGACGATGAAATTGTTCTTTTAAACGGCCCGCAACAATCCCGATCACACCCTGATGCCAGCTTTGCTCAAATAAGATCAATGCAGGAGGAATGTGCTCTGTCTCCAGTTGAAGTTGCTCCAGAGAATCGAGTGCCTGTTGCTTCATACTGGTTTCGACTTGACGTCGCTCAACATTCAGTTGATTCAGTTGTACTGCAATCTCATAAGCTTTGGCATAATCATCAGCCAATAAACATTCAATGCCAATATTCATACTGTCCATACGTCCAGCAGCATTGATTCTTGGGCCTAGAACAAAGCCTAAATCCTGTGCTTTTAAACTCGCAGCATCACGTTTGGCAATTTCCAGCAAAGCCAATATGCCCAACCGACAGTGTTGTTGCTGAATACGTTTTAAACCTGCATCGACTAAAATTCGGTTGTTATAATCTAGACTAGCCACATCTGCATACGTTCCCAACGCGACCAAATCTAGATATTGGCTTATTTTAGAACTGCTTTTATTCAGCTTGCTGCGGTAGGTCGCCAGATTTGCCAATAAATAAAAAGCAACTCCAACACCCGCCAGTGCCTTACTTGGAAATTCACATCCAAGCTGATTGGGATTGACCACTGCTTCTGCCTGTGGCGTTTCTTTGGTGGTCAAATGATGATCGGTAATAATGACCTGCATGCCTAAGGCATGACAACGCTCAACACCTGCATGACTGGAAATCCCATTGTCTACCGTAATCAATAAATCTGGCTGAAAATTTTGATGTGCCAAGTCTGCAATGGCAGGCGTTAATCCGTAACCATATTTAAAGCGGTCTGGCACCAAATAATCTACCTGTGCGCCCATATCACGAAGCACCAGTATCATTAAAGCTGTACTGGTTGCTCCATCTGCATCATAGTCACCGACAATCACGATCTTTTGCTGCTGATCAATCGCCTGATCGATCAGTTGAATCGCTTTATCCAGATCTTTTAGTTGGGGAGCAAGTAAATGTTTGAGTTTTAAATCAAGTTCATCACTTGAATTGACCCCACGACGTGCCAAAATTTCAGCAATAAAGTGTGGCACACCCTGAAACTTTTCAGGATGTGTCAATAAAGGGCGTTGTTTAATTTGAAATTGGGTCATTTAAGGCATTAAACGCTGTAACTTCCATGTACCATCCACTTTCGCATAACTAAGTCGGTCATGTAAACGATTTGGTCGTCCTTGCCAGAATTCATAATAATCTGGCTGAACTCGATAACCACCCCAAAACTCAGGCTTAGGTAACTCTGCTTTGTCTCCAACCCGATCATGGAGTTGGTTAAAACGTTGTACCAACACCTCACGACTTTCAATTACACCGCTTTGTGGCGTACTAATGTGTGCCGCAATCTGGCTATCACGTGGACGTTTATGATAATAATCAATCGCTTCCAGTTCAGGGATTTTATTGACCCGACCACTGACACGAATTTGACGCTCCAGATCATGCCAATAAAACAATAATTCGACATAAGGGTTTTCAGCTAAATCTTGCCCTTTTTGACTGTCATAGTTGGTATAAAAATCATAGCCAGCTTCTGTTGCACCACGTAATAATAATGTCCGAACATGTGGGCGACCTTGAACATTACAGGTTGCAACAGACATGGCATAAGGTTCATGAACCTTAGCTTCTAGTGCATAATTAAACCACTGTAAAAATTGCTCATGAGGATTTGGACTGACTTGATTTTCATACAGTTCGCCTTTTTCATAACTGAGACGTAATTCACTCAGGTCTTTTATCAGGTCACTCATATGATTTTCCTTATGCAGCGGTAGCGTGAAAACGAACCGCTTCAGCCAACTGATTGGCAAGCGCTGTCACTTCTTCCTGTTGATCACCTTCAACCATGACACGAATGACAGGTTCTGTCCCTGACTTACGAATCAACAAACGACCACGCCCTTTCAGTTGCGCTTCAGCTTTTTCAAACTCTGTAACTAAAGCAGGCACAGCGTAAGGATCAATCATCTGCTCAAGACGAACATTGACCAATACCTGTGGGAACAGTTTAAAATCAGCAGCCAACTCATGTAGTGCTTTTTCTTGCTCTACCATGACTGTCAAAACCTGTAGCGCTGCAATAATTGCATCGCCTGTGGTGCTTTTATCCAACGTTAAAATATGACCTGAAGGTTCACCACCAATCACCCAGTTATTTTCTTCAAGTGCTTGTAGTACATAACGGTCACCCACTTTGGCACGGACAAATGGTACTTGTGCTTTTTCTAGCGCCAGTTCAAGTGCCATATTACTCATGACTGTTCCCACAATGCCCGCAGGCTTGTTTTTGGCCTGAGTCGCCAAAATATATAAAATATGATCGCCATCTACCAGATGACCAAATTGATCCACCATAATCACGCGATCTGCATCGCCATCAAAGGCAATGCCTAGATCGGCTTGATGCTCTACCACGGCTTTTTGTAAGCTTTCAGGATGAGTTGATCCGCAATGCTCATTGATATTCAAGCCACTTGGCTCATTATATAAAGCAATAACTTTTGCACCCAATTCACGAAATACAGCTGGCCCAACGTTATAAGCTGCACCATTGGCACAATCCACCACAATTTTTAAATTACGCAAATCAAAATGATATGGGAAAGTTGATTTACAAAATTCGATATAACGTCCATTGGCATCTTTAACCCGAACGCTTTTGCCGAGATTTGCAGTATCTTCTATTTGGATGTCCTGTTTTAATTCTTCATTAATCAGTTCTTGTAAATGATCTGGCAATTTTTTTCCTTCACTAGAAAAAAATTTAATACCATTATCAAAATACGGATTATGCGAAGCAGAAATCACAATCCCTGCATGTGCATGTAATGCACGAGTTAAATGAGCAATAGCAGGCGTTGGTAATGGTCCTAATAAATGTACATAAACACCAGCCGCATTCAGACCTGCTTGTAAAGCTGCTTCCAGAATATAACCCGAGAGTCGTGTATCTTTCCCTAACACAACGATTGGCTTGGCTTTCGGATTAGTACGCTTGAGGACTTTACCCGCAGCAAATCCTAATTTTAGTGCAAATTCAGGGGTAATTGGCATTTCTCCAAATTTTCCACGAATGCCATCTGTTCCAAAATAACTCATGTTCTACTCACTTATTATGGACTGCTCGATCACAGCCTTTCTCTCATTGTGTTTACTTTACACCAAAACAAAAATGCCGTCAGTGAACTGACGGCATTTTCATGTGTGGGTATGGTGAAATTTAACCCACCCGATAATTTGGTGCTTCTTTAGTAATGGTCACATCATGTACATGTGATTCCTGCATACCCGCAGAAGTGATTTTCACAAACTTGGTGTGTTGACGCATATCTTCAATATTTGCAGAACCTGTATAGCCCATCGATGAACGTAAACCACCCATCATTTGATGCACTATCGCACTCATTGGGCCTTTGTAAGGAACACGACCTTCGATGCCTTCTGGTACCAATTTCTCAACACCCGCTTTGGCATCCTGAAAATAACGGTCAGATGAACCTGTCGCGCCAGACATTGCGCCTAGTGAACCCATACCTCGATACGCTTTATAGTAACGCCCCTGGAAAAATTCAACTTCGCCCGGTGCTTCTTCCGTACCTGCCATAAGTGAACCGACCATAATTGTACTCGCACCTGCAGCAATGGCTTTCGCCAAGTCACCTGAGTAACGAATACCACCATCAGCGATCAATGGAATTTGTTCTTTCAGTGCAGAAGCTACATTATCAATGGCTGAAATCTGTGGAACACCGATACCCGCAACGATACGAGTCGTACAGATTGAACCCGGTCCAATCCCGACCTTCACCGCATCTGCACCTGCATCTAATAACGCCAATGCAGCATCGCCTGTTGCAATATTGCCACCAATGACCTGTACCTGTGGGTAGTTTTGTTTAACCCAACGTACACGTTCAATCACACCAGCAGAATGACCATGTGCAGTATCCACAACGATCACATCGGCACCTGCTTCAACTAACGCTTCTACACGTGCTGGAGTTTCAGCACCTGTACCCACCGCAGCACCAACACGCAGACGACCTAGTTCATCTTTGCATGCATTTGGATAAAGCTCGGCTTTACGGAAGTCAGTTACAGTAATCAAGCCCTTCAATGCATGGCTGTCATCTACGACTAACACTTTTTCAATACGGTGTTTTTGTAGTAGAGCTTGAATATTTTCTTTAGATTCGCCCTCTTTCACCGTCACTAAACGGTCTTGTGGGGTCATGATATTGCTAACAGGCTGATTTAGATTCGTTTCAAAACGTGTATCACGCCCTGTGACAATCCCAACCACTTTGCCATCTTTGACCACAGGTACACCACTAATATTATTGGCCTGTGTAATGGCAATCAGTTCACCTACTGTCGTTTCAGGTGTCACTGTAATCGGGTCTTTCACCATACCTGCTTCAAATTTTTTGACGCGGCGCACTTCAGCTGCTTGTGCGGCAATATCCATATTTTTATGCAAAATACCAATACCACCGTTTTGAGCCATGGCAATGGCCATACGTGACTCAGTCACAGTATCCATAGCAGCCGAAACAAGAGGAATATTAAGTTGAATACCGCGGGTCAAACGTGTCTTTAAGGAGACATCTTTTGGAAGAACTGTAGAGTAGGCAGGGAGTAATAAGACATCATCGAAGGTCAACGCTTCTTGAACGATGGTCAGCATAACAATCTCACTGGTAGTTTCCGTGCGCTATTATAAACAAATTTGCCATTAATTTTCATTTTTATTGTGGGAATTTTTACTGCATAGCTGACTTTAGCTGAATAACAGGCTAAATAAGTCCAGCCTGCTTCATCTCATTTTTAAAATAAGCGTAATAAATCGGCGCTGCTACCAAACCACCTAAACCAAAAATCGCCTGTAGAACCAACATCGCGATCAAGAGTTCCCAAGCTTTGGCATTGATTCTTTGTCCAACGATATCGGCATTTAAAAAATATTCTAGTTTATGAATCAGTACCAGATAAACCAGCGCAATGCCCGCAGTGGTAAAGGAAACACTTACTGCGGATAGTACCACGAGCGTATTGGACATTAAATTACCCACCACAGGTAATAAACCAAGCACGAAGGTTAAAATCACAAGCGTTTTACCAAAAGGAAGATGCATACCCAGTAATGGTAAGGCAATAAAAATGAATAGCCCTGATAGAATCGTATTGATCAGCGAAATTTTCACCTGTGCAAAAACGACATTTTTAAATGCTTGATAAAGTACATGTAAACGTTGTAAACAAGCCCGACGAAAGCTAGGCGTATTTTCATCTTCCTGAGGGGGATTTAAGGAAATTAATGCACCTAAAATCATCCCAATAATCATGGTGACAAAAGCATGTAGAACATCTGTCCCTGCGTGTTGTAAAGTTCCCGCGTGATCTTTCGACCATCTCAGCAAATAGTCTTTCATTTCATCAATACTTTCGGGAAATATTCCCAGAAAATACCCGCCAAGTTCCTGCTGAAACTTATGCAGCAATGCATCGATATTGGTACTGACTGCTGACAGGCCGCCACCTTTTAGATCATGAACCACATAAGCACTTAAACTGACCACCAAAAAAAGAAGCGCACTAATCAGTATGACACTAAATAATGCAACTACCGCAAGACGGCTGTATCTACGGTTGAAAAAGCCTTCAATATAAGGACTTAAGTTAGTAACCAAAGCGTAAATCAATAAACCAGATAACAAACCAACCAATAAATGTAGAGGAATAATTAAAAGCAACGCTAAAGGAATGACGATATAACTGGCAATCACGCTTTGCCGTTCATTCAAGAGTTGCATTTTCGTGTCCTTTATTCGAATCAGAATAAAAATAGCAATAAGAGATTTAACCTTACTGCTATTTTTAAATAGAGTCACTACCAAAATCTGTTATGTATTGAACATTTGATTGGATTAGGAAATTTAGTTGCGCATAAAGTTATTTGTCATTGTCAAATTACGATGTGGTTTTTCATTTCACTAAAAATCAAGACAAACATAAAAAAAGCACCTGTGAACAGATGCTTAAAATATGTATAAAACAGAATTAAAAGAAGTAATGTTGAACCAGAGTTGAAATACCAACGATCAAGAAAATTGCAGCACCAATTTTATGAATCAAGGAAATTGGCAAGCGATCTGCCATTTTATTACCAATAAATACAGCAGGCGCATTGGCAATCATCATACCAATTGTGGTTCCAAGCATAACCCAGAATACGCTATCGTAACGCGCCGCAAGAGCGACGGTTGCAATTTGAGTTTTATCTCCAATTTCCGCGAGAAAAAATAAGATAAAGGTTGCACCAAACACACCAAAACGTTGCCATTTATTAATACTATCGGTTTCATCATCCAGTTTATCTGGAATTAACATCCAGAGCGCCATTCCAATAAATCCGATCGCCAATACCCAAACCATTACATTTGGATTCAGTACAGTAGTAAGCCATTGACCTAACACCGCAGATAAACCGTGGTTAATGGTGGTTGCTAATAAAATAGCAATAAGAATAGGAACAGGTTTGCGGAACCGGGCAGCGAGTAAAAGCGCAAGGAGCTGGGTTTTGTCGCCCATTTCAGCAAGGGCAACAACAGAAGTCGAAATCAGGAATTCTTGCATATCTGTTCTCTGGCTAGCATATATACCTATGACCTATCGCCCCTGCTAGCCAAAAGTGCAGAACGATAAATCAAAGGTCTTGCCAACTAAAGAACGTGTAAACGTTCAAGCTATGATGACCATGTTCGGTGGAACAATTATGTTGATCATCACCCAATTACTTTGCGTAACTGGAGGCTACTCCCCAATGAAGTAGTTCTATCATAGCAAATACCTCACGGGGATCATATTATTTTTACAATTTTTTAGGATTTTTCTTGCGATCATTTAAACATCTTAAACTCAATACTTATTTATTGAAGACCTTTTATAGAAAAATACTTTTTTAGATTCATAGGCTAATAATTGAATCCGATCACAATTTACTTATTTGCCATTCTCATGAGAAATAAATGGCGCAGGATTGGGACTAGGATGATCAGGGTCTTTTTCATTTAAGTTTTGTTCCAATTGCTTTACATCAAGTTCTTCGACTGCTTCACGTATTGCCTGATTACCTTCACTGTTTTCATGCGTCGTAATATGCTTTTCCTTGGTTTTTTCTGCTGGCTCTGTTTGCTCCTCACGAAACTCTTCATCTAATTCATCACTATCAGTCAAGCCTTCAAGTTGCTCAGAAGAAAATCGATTATTTTCTAATATATCAACATCCAGTGGATTGGCATGGGAATCTTGAACTTTTGATAGGTTTTGTGTATTCAATTGAGTCAATTTTGGATCATCTGAATTACTCATGATTTTGCTCCTTCATTTTTAAATTCTTGTGTTTGCTTTAGCTATCATACCTGTAGCCTGTGTAATATTTGGGTGAATCCTGTATCAAAGATGAATAAGAAATGTTTATTTAATGATCGCATGTAAAGAAAAAGCAAAATAAAAAACCCCGCCATGGCGGGGTTTCTTTAATAAGAAGGTTAGATTAATAACGTACGAATATCTTTGAGCAACTTAGTGAGCTTATTGGTAAAACGCGCAGCATCAGCACCATTAATAACACGATGATCATAAGACAATGATAATGGCAACATTAAACGCGGATCGAAGTCTTTACCATTCCAAACTGGCTGCATCGTCGCAGGAGAAATACCCAGAATCGCAACTTGTGGCCAGTTCACCAATGGTGTAAATGCCGTTCCACCAATTGAACCTAAACTGGTAATGGTGAAGTTAGCGCCTTGTAAGTCTTTCGGAGATAATTTCTTATCACGTGCTTTTTGACTCAACTCACCGAGTTCAATTGCAATCTGTTTAATCGATTTCTGATCTGGATTACGTAATACAGGTACAGTTAAACCATCTGGTGTTGCTACTGCAATACCCATATGAATTTCATTACGCAATAATACCGATTTTTGATCATCAGCCAAATGTCCTGCAAAATATGGCTCTTCTTTGAGCAAGTGCGCAACTGCTTTCGCAATAAAGGCTAAAATCGTCAGGCTAACGCCTTGCTTTTTAAAGCCATCTTTCAATTCACCACGCCATGCTTCCAACTCGGTGATATCTGCCAAGTCGAACTGGGTCACTTGTGGAATAAAATTATTGAGTGACAACTGTGGTACAGACACTTGTTGCAGACGAGTCATGGTTTTGACTTCACCACCACCAAATGCACTAAAGTCAGGCAATGCAGGTAAACCCGATGCAACTGCTGCTACAGTAGCTGACGCAGTTGGCGCAGGGGCTGTCATGCGTTGCTTAACATGGGCATAGATGTCTTCTTTCATCAAACGACCATGCTCACCCGAAGCTTTGACCTGCGCCAAAATCACGCCGAGTTCACGTGCAAGCTTACGCACAGCAGGACCTGCATAGACTTTGGCATTATCTGCTTCTTGTTCCTGACTCAATTTATTGACTGAGTCTGCTACAGGAGCCTTTGACTGTTCAGCAGGTTTTGCAGCACTTTGCGTTTTTACTGACGCAGTTTGAGCAGCAGGTTGAGATTTGGCTTTAGGTGCTGCTTTTGCTTCACCCTCAATGGTTGCCAATGCAATACCTTGTTTAACCTCTTGACCAACACTGACATGAATCGCTTTTACTACGCCAGCAATATTGCTTGGTACTTCGACTGAAGCTTTGTCAGATTCAACTACACATAAGCTTTGTTGTGCTTCTACACGATCACCCACTTGTACCAAAATTTCAGATACTGTGGCTTTATCGACGCCCAAATCAGGTACGCTAATTTCCTGTTCACCTGAGCTGACTGTTTCCTGTGTATCAGTTTCATCTTCAACGGCTGTAGTAGCCGTCTCAACAGGTTGCGCTGCGGTATTTTCATTTGCAGGAGTTGCTTGTTCACTTCCACCTTGAGTTTTAACTTTTAGCAGAAGTACACCCTCTTTAACAATGTCGCCTTCTTTCACTGCAACACTTTCGATTATTCCAGAAACAGGGCTTGGCACTTCAACTGAAGCTTTGTCCGATTCAAGAAGAATCAAACTATCATTTTCAGAAATTTCATCGCCCACTTTAACCAACAGTTCAGCAACTGTTGCTTTTTCTACACCAATGTCTGGAACCTGTACTTCGATAACACTAGTTGCACCAGATGAGAATGATGTGCTTGGTTGAGTTACTGGTTTCGCTTCTGGTTCAGAGGAAGCAGGTTTCGCCGCTTCTTCTTCTGACTTAACAGGCGCCTTATCTTCAGTTTGAGCGTCACTTCCGCTTTCCAACTCAATTAAAGCAGTTCCTTCGGTTACTTCATCGCCCTGATGAACCAAAATACTTTTGACCACGCCAGAAACTGTGCTTGGAACTTCAACTGAAGCTTTGTCCGATTCAAGAAGAATAAGACTATCATTTTCAGAAATTTGATCGCCAACCTTTACTAAAATTTCAGCAACCGTTGCCTTATCTACGCCAATATCAGGTGTTTTCACTTGCATCGCTTAGTTCCCCTCACCTGATTGAGTTTCATGATATTCCGCTACAGGTTGTACTTCTGGATGCGCCTGTGGTGCCCAAGCAACTGGACGATCGGTATCCAGTTCAAAACTAGAAATTGCATCTTTAACCAAACGGTTTTCGACTTCACCTTCATCTGCCAGTTTTTTCAGCGTTGCGACCACAATATGTGCAGCATCGACACCAAAGTAACTACGCAAATTACCACGTGTATCTGAACGACCATAACCATCTGTGCCCAAAGTTACATATGGACGATTGTCTGGTAAATACGCTCGAATCTGTTCACTGTAAGCACGCATATGATCCGTTGCAGACACCACAATACCATCTGTACCACGTAACTGTTGTGATACCCAAGATTCTTTGGTGTCCTCTGCCAATGGATGCAAGCGATTGTATTCGTCACAACCCATGCCATCACGCGCTAATTCGTTAAAGCTCGTGACACTCCAGATATTCGAGTGAATTTGATACTCTTCACGCAAGATTTTTGCAGCTTTGATGACTTCACGTAAGATCACACCAGAACCTAATAACTGAACTGTTGCCTGATCGTCTTTTTCAAATAGATACATACCACGTTTAATGCCTTCTTCTGCATCTTTTGGCATTTCAGGATGTTCGTAGTTTTCATTCATGACTGTTAAGTAATAGAACACACGCTCCTGATTCACATACATGCGTTTTAAACCATCATGTACCACAACAGCCAACTCATAACCAAAGCAAGGATCATAAGCTATACAGTTCGGAATCGTACTCGCCAGAATATGTGAATGACCATCCTGATGCTGTAAACCTTCGCCGTTCAAAGTTGTACGACCAGCTGTTGCACCAAGCAAGAAGCCTTGAGCCTGCGCATCACCTGCTGCCCAAGCAATATCACCAATACGCTGGAAACCAAACATGGAGTAATACATATACATTGGAATCATTGGCAAGTTATTGGTTGAATAACTTGTGCCCAACGCTGCCCATGCACTCATGGCACCCGCTTCGTTAATCCCTTCCTGCAACATATGGCCATCTTTCGCTTCACGATAATTCATGAGCTGCTCATTGTCTTCAGGAGTATATTTTTGACCATGCGCAGCATAAATGCCTAACTGGCGGAACATACCTTCCAAACCAAAAGTACGCGCCTCATCAGGTACAATTGGAACGACACGATCCTTAATGGCTTTTTCTTTAAGTAAAGCCGCAATCAATCGCACCATGACCATCGTGGTAGATTGCTCTTTACCATTGCTACCACTTAGAACGCTGTCAAACACTGAAATTTCAGGAATATCTAATGCCGTACTATCTTTACGACGTGCAGGTAGATAACCACCCAATGCTTCACGACGCGCTTTCATATATTTCAATTCTGGCGAATTTTCTGCCGGGCGATAGAGCGGTAATTCTTCAAGCTGCTCGTTGGTAAATGGCAGATTGAAACGATCACGTACATACTTGAGTGAATCAACATGCATTTTTTTGATCTGATGGGTTTTATTAACCGCTTCAATTTCATCAGACAAACCATAACCTTTTACGGTTTTTGCCAAAATCACTGTAGGTTGACCTGTACTCTTCATCGCTTCGGTATAGGCTGCGAAAACTTTATACGGATCGTGACCACCACGATTTAGATTATCAATATCTTCATCGCTAAGGTTTTTCACCAATTCTTCAGCTTCAGGATACTTACCAAAGAAATGCGCTCGTGTATAAGCGCCACCTTTTACTTGGTAACGTTGATAATCACCATCAACGGCTTCTTCCATCACTGCTTTTAATGCGCCTGATTTATCATTGGCCAACAAAGGATCCCAATGACGTCCCCAAACAACTTTAATCACACGCCAGCCCGCGCCACGGAATAATGACTCAAGTTCTTGAATAATTTTACCATTACCACGCACAGGGCCATCTAGACGCTGTAAATTACAGTTCACCACCCAGATTAAGTTATCTAACTTTTCACGGCCTGCAAGTGAGATTGCACCTGTACTTTCAGGCTCATCCATTTCACCATCACCGAGATACGCCCAAACTTTACGGTTTTCTTCTTTAATCAAGCCACGGTTCATCAAATACTTTTGAATATGTGCCTGATAAATCGACATGATCGGACCAAGCCCCATCGACACCGTAGGAAATTGCCAATAATCTGGCATCAAATATGGATGTGGATAGCTAGATAAACCATTGCCATTGACTTCGCGACGGAAATTATTAAGTTGATCTTCGGTCAAACGACCTTCAAGAAATGAACGCGCATAAATACCAGGTGCACAATGACCTTGGTAATAAATCATATCACCGCCAAAATTATCGCTATTGGCGCGGAAAAAATGGTTAAAGCCTACATCATATAATGTTGCTGAAGATGCGAAACTGGCCAAGTGACCACCCAAATCGTCACCAGTTTTATTGGCGCGCAATACCATTGCCAGTGCATTCCAGCGAATGAGCGCACGAATACGACGCTCCATATCCTGATCGCCTGGCATGGCTGGTTGTTCTTCTACTGAAATTGTATTTAAGTAAGGGGTATTTAGGCGCTGAATAGGAACATGCTTCGCAATTGCACGCTGATAAAGCTTTTCGAGCAAAAAAGCAGCACGTTCTGTACCCATATGCTGCAAAACCGAATCAAATGCATCTTGCCATTCTTGGGTTTCTTGTGCGTCGGAATCACCATAAAACGCCATAACTCACCTTTTCCTTAGTCTACGGTTAGTCCATATTTTTATCATATTTGGAGTGACACAAGTTAGCCACCTCAGTGAATACAGATTGACAGCATTATTTAGATAATAAATAGTTAGTGACTTTTCCTTACCTAAAATAACAAAAAATCGCCAATTTAGGCGATTTTTTATACACAGTATTTTAAATTTAATGCTAGCTTAAATACTAAGGCAGCGATTCAGTAAATGCGTAATTATGGGAGTAAAGCCAAATAGCTTGATGGATTTTTACGCTCTCCATCACGCACAACTTCAAAATGTAAATGCGGGCCTGTACAACGTCCAGTACAGCCGACATTAGCAATATGCTCGCCTGCCTGAACTTGATCGCCAGCTCGCACCATGATACGCGACGCATGGGCATAACGAGTGAGGTAACCATTACCATGATTTACTTCAACATATTGACCATAACCAGTTCCCCAACCTGCTTTAGTGACGATGCCTGGGCCTGTCGCATAAATTGGTGTTCCACTTGGCGCAGCTAAATCGATACCAGAATGTCCACGTGTTGTGCCTAAAAGTGTACGCATGCCATATTCTGATGAAATTCGTGTCATATCAGGTAAAGGATGCTTAATTAGCCACGAAGAATAAGGGTTATTATTTGAACCTGAAGCCGAAAATTTAGCAGTATTACTGGTTTTGCCATATTTCTTTTCAAGAGATTCGTTATTTAATTCAACTGTTTTTTCGCGCAGGGTCACCGATACTTTGGCTGATGCAGGTAGGTCAAGATCATCAGGATGGGTATAAGTGCCTTGAGAGAGTGTACGAGACAATGCTTCCAGTCGATCTGGCGCATCTTGGCTATTCAGTGTTTGATAATCTGCGAATGCAACTGAAGCTGCCGAAGCTGCCAGTGAGAAAGCAAGTAGTATACGTCGCGAATGCATAAAAAAACCTCTTGAACTGTTCTTAAAAAGTTTCTTGCGTGATCTCGTCCTTGATATCTATTGAAATGAGTGTTTAAGATAACAGTGGCTTGATGAGGAAAACCTAACACCAATGACTGATCCTAAAAACGTGTTCCAACAAACAAGAAAACACATAAAAACAGGAAACTTAACGTTTCTTACAACGCAAGTCGCGCAATGGCAAAGACTTACGAAAATTATTCAGCCCCTACTGCCGCAACCCGAAAAATGGCAGGTGGTCTGTTATCAATATGGCGTTCTAACGATTACCGGTGAAAATCAAGCCATGATTAGTCAGCTCGGATACCTTCAAACACAATACATATCTAAACTTGCTCAACTTGAAGGACTACAGGATCTACAAAAAATTCAGGTTAGATTAAGAAATACGTCTCAAAATAATCATCAACATCATGTAACCGCTGTCACTTCTTTACCACCAGAAACCCAAGAAATGTTACGAAGTGCTGCTGGATTAGTGAACGACCCTAAGCTTAGCCAAGCTTTGCTGCGTTTGGCAAGCAATAAAAAGTAACAAGCATTTCAAAATATAAATTTTAAGACTGAGTATTTTGTGACACATTTAACACAATACAAAGTTACAGTATAACGTAATCTTAGCAAGACAATGACTTAGCTCACACTTACGTAAGGAATTGGACACTCATCTTCGTTATTAAATGTTACAATTTCATAATTACTTGGATCACTTTGAACATTGCGTAACAATTGGTTATTGAGCGCATGTCCAGATTTATAACCATCAAATTTAGCAATAACTTGATGTCCCATTAAATATAAATCACCAACTGCATCTAAAATTTTATGACGCACGAATTCATCAGAAAAACGCAAACCCTCTTCATTCACCACACCTGTATCATCAACACCTATGGCATTATCCAGACTGGCTCCAAGTGCTAAATTATTCGCTTTAAGATAATCCAGATCCTTCATAAAACCGAAGGTACGAGCTTCACTGACTTCATAAACAAACGTTTCAGTAGAAAAGTCGATCGTGGCAGACTGATATTCTTTAGCGAAGGCAGGATGATCAAAATCAATGGTAAAGTTGAGTTGAAAACCTTCATGTGGACTAAACTTTGCCCGTTTATCATCAATTAATGCTTCAACAGGTTTTAAAATTTTAATGAATTTTTTTGAAGCATTCTGTTCTACGAGTTCACCTTGCATCAGTAAAAAAATGAAAGGTCCAGCACTACCATCCATAATTGGAACTTCAGAAGCAGATACCTCAATAATTAAATTATCAATGCCCAAACCTGCAATCGCACTCATGACATGTTCAATCGTGCCCACCTTAATATCATCCTGAACCAGATTGGAACACATAAATGCTTCCTGAATGAGTAAAGCATTGGCCTGAATGTCTACAGGTGGATGTAAATCAATCCGACGAAATACGATTCCCCCATCAATAACATGCGGCAGAAAATTGATCATCACTTTTTGACCACTATGGAGACCAATTCCACTGGCTTTCACCACACGTTTGAGGGTACGTTGTTTCAACATGCTACTCTAACTTCAATTTAAAACCGCTATACGTTAGCACATTTAGCTATTGATAAAAAATAAAAAAGGCAGTGTAAATACACTACCTCTTTATAAATATTTGATTTTCTTATTTGCGTTGCTGATTTTTCAAATAATCCTGAATGCTCATTGGCGATGAACGCGGTGCAGCACCTGCATTTGTTGCAGCTGGCGCCTCTGTATTTTGACGCTTATTGATCGCTGGAACATCATCTTCGTCTGTTGGATGCGAACTTGGTACTTGGACGTGTCCCACACCTGAACGTTTTCTCGGCTGTTGTTCTGCATCAGATGCATTACGAGTTAAACCAGTGGCAATGACAGTGACACGTAATTCATCACGCGCATCTGGATCAAATACAGTACCGTAGAAAATTTCACCTTCGTCCAGATCAACAATTTGATTGACGACATCAGTAATAATTTCGGTTTCACGCAAGGTGATGTCATCGCCGCCTGTAATATTAATCAACACGCCTTTGGCATTAATAATATTCACATTATCGAGCAACGGACTACGGATTGCCTGTTCTGCTGCCTGACGTGCACGGTCTTCACCACGACCAAGACCCGCACCCATCATGGCGTAACCACGAGTACTCATTGCTGTTTTCAAGTCAGCAAAGTCAAGGTTGATGTGACCACGATTTACGACAAGATCAAAGATACTTCGCACAGCGTTTAGTAAAACATCATCTGCTTTTTTGTAGGCGTCTTTCATTGAAATATCGCCATACACACTAAGCAAACGCTGGTTCGGAATAATGATGAGTGAGTCAACATGAGACTCTAGTGCATCAATGCCTTTTTCAGCAGAACGTTGACGACGACGACCTTCAAAGTTAAATGGTGTTGTTACCACCCCGACCGTCAAAATACCCATTTCTTTGGCAACTTCAGCAACCACTGGTGCAGCACCTGTACCTGTGCCACCCCCCATTCCCGCAGTCACAAACACCATGTCTGTTCCTTCGAGATGCTGACGGATCACTTCACGGCTTTCTTCAGCAGCGATTTGACCGACTTCAGGATTAGCTCCAGCACCCAAACCACGTGTACTTTGTTCACCCAACTGGATTTTGAATGGCGCATTCATGCTATCTAGTGCTTGTTTGTCCGTATTGGCACAAACAAATTTCACACCTTTAATATCGGACTGCACCATATGCTGTACGGCATTACCACCACCACCACCGACACCAAATACAGTGAAACGGGCTTGACCGTTACTATCGGTTAGTTCATCTTCTATAAATTCAAATGAGGCCATGACCTTTAGGTTTCCTAATTTCAATATGTGGCAGTCACTTCAGCCCGTATACTGCCTTAATACTTCAAAAAACAATAGATTTTAGAATGCTGTGCAATACTTACCTTGTCAAGTATGACGATTTTCTATTACAACTTCCAAACAATATTCCCAATAAACACATACATCTTAAAAAATAGCTTTTAACTTGCTATTCAAAGTATTCCAGCCATTGACTACACGGTCAACAAATGTGCGGTCATTGACTTCATCTGCTTCTTCAACTGCATCTTGCAATTCACTTTGGCTAAAAAGCAAAAGCCCCGCTGCTGTTGCATACATTGAGCGCCGCAAAGCAGCCTGATGCTGATCATCAGCATACACCTGTAAAGGTGGATTACCCAAGTGTGCAGAAACACCAAGCATACGACGTGCCAGACTGACCATTCCTTCAATCTGACATGCATCTCCAGTTAATACTACACCATGATAAAGCCCATTAAGCGCACCTGTACGTTCAAGCTCTTCACGAATCTGAGTAAAAATCTCTTCATACCGTGCAATAATGATTTCAGCAAGCTCTATGCGACTAATGGTCTGTGGCCCATCGATCGCTTGTACCTGAATCATGTGATCAGGCTTAACTACGCTCAAATCGACACAACCATGTAAAATCTTAATACGTTCTGCTTCTTCTGTCGTCGTTTGTAACACGGCAGCGATATCACGTGTGACATTTTCTCCACCGCGCTGTAATGTGCGTGCCAAAGCCAAACGACCATCTAGATAGACCGCGATATTGGTGGTTCCTGCTCCAATATCCAGTAAGCAAACGCCATATTCTTTTTCGTCTTTGAGTAAACTGGCTTCCGCAGTTGCCAGACTAGATACCACCATTTTTTCGACACCAATATTGGCACCTTTCATGGCACGATCCAGATTTTGCATGGTGCTAATCGGCATCATCATGAGTTGATAATGCCCTGTCATACTATGTGCGGACATATTAATTGGGTTTTGTACCCATTCTGGTTCATCATCCAGCTCAAAACCAAGCGGCACAGCACTCGCCAGATAATAATCTGGTGTCACATGGCTAGCTTTTGCCAGCTCTAATGCACGAACGACTTCATTGGTGCTAATCGTATGGTCAGATTTGGCAATTGGGGTACGACCAGAGGCATAAAAACTTTGTAATTCTGTACTTGGAATCGATACCCATGCAGTATGTACACGACATTCCGCCATATTTTCTGCTTCGGCAACGGCATTTTTAATTGCAGCAATCACTTTATCAAGGCTAACAATTTTTCCTTTATTCATACCACGGTTAGGCGCGTTTGCCATCCCGATGACCTGAATATTATCCGGTGCGTGAACTCTACCAATTAAAACTGAAACTTTATGTGTCCCAATATCAATCGCAACAATCGAGGGAACAGCTTCACTCATTACTCACTACCACTTGTTCGTTGTTTAGTATTGGCAAAAATGCCTGTTATTTTAAAACCATATATTATGGCTTTGTGGTTATTCCACCTGCAACATTTGTGTCATCATTGGTTACAACAAACTGACCATTTACAATTTTAGGTGGTAATGCATTCTTCCATTGTAGTGATAATCCATTTCGGTAACGCAAATCAATGGCAGAGATTTTCGACCACTCAGGTTTTAGGTCAGTTTGTGCAAGATGGCTCAGACGTTGCAACTTGCTCATGGTTTGATCCTGATCCACAATTACTCGTAAACCGGAATCAAACTGCATAAACCATGTCATCCGTTCAGTTAAATACAGTTCTTTTAATCTGAGATTAACTGGATGAAATAACTGGTTAATTTCGTTATAACGACGCATCATGGCTTTGGATTGACTAAGTGGACCATGCAACATAGGTAAATTGGCATGGTTCTGGGGATCTGCTTCGCTAAAAACATCTCCTCCGTCACTTAATAATCGTCCAGTACCCCAACGTGCAATCGCGTGACGCGGCAATACACGAACTCGAATACTGTTTGGCCAAGAACGCGACACGACAACACGATCTACCCATGAGATTTCAAGCGCTTTATCGCGGACTTGCTCAAGATCCGACGTAAAGTAATTATCTTTAACAATAGGCTGAATGTGTTGAATGAGTTGTTGTTGTTCTGTTGTCGAGTGAGTACCGACGACACTTAATTCAGCAATTCGCGCATCGGTAATGACTTTATACAAGCCAAAAATGCCTAAACCGAGCACCACAAATGCGACCAGCAACAATAACCACCCACCAGCATTGACTAACTTTTGCTTAGGCGAAGGCGGTTTTTCGTGGATGGAAGTAATGGCCGCACGACGACGACGCATGGATGCTGGAAGTTGAGCCATAAGTTAGTGAGCCGTACCTTGAAGCGTTTGTTCTAAAATCGCAACACATAACTCGTCAAACCCAATTCCAACCGCTTTGGCAGCTTTAGGAACCAATGAGTGACTGGTCATACCAGGAACAGTATTAATTTCTAATAACCAGAAATTACCTTGTTCATCTTGCATGGCATCGACACGCCCCCAACCATTTGCACCAACAGCTTGAAAGGCGCGTAGGGTTAATTGTTGCAGTTGCTTTTCATCTGACTCGCTAAGGCCTGATGGAATACCATATTGCACATCATTGCGTTGGTATTTTGCATCATAATCGTAAAATGCCACATCTTTTGGGGGTTCCAAACGGATGACAGGCAATGCCTCACCATTTAACACCACAATGGTATATTCAAGACCCGTAATCCATTTTTCAGCCATCACAATCGCATCATGTTCAGTGGCTTTGGCAATCGCCTGTGCAAAGTCTTCTTTTTTCTCGACCTTGCTCATACCAATACTTGACCCTTCGTGGACTGGCTTGATAATTACGGGTAATCCCAAGCTTTCTACAATCTCATCAATATTAGAATCTTTATTGATAATGCGATAAGGCGCAGTTGGCAAATCAGTGCCTTGCCAAATTTGCTTGGTTTTGATTTTATCCATGCCAATGGCTGAACCTTGTACACCAGTACCTGTATAAGGAACATTCAACCATTCTAGTGTTCCTTGAATCTGACCATCTTCACCGCCACGACCATGTAGCACAATAAAAGCGCGGTCATAATTGACAAGTTCAGTCACACTACGATTTTTAGGGTCAAATGCTTCTGCTTGTACACCTGAACGTAACAAGGCTTCAAGTACTGCGTTCCCACTATCTAAAGAAACCTCACGTTCAGCCGATTTCCCACCGAACAACACGGCAACTTTGCCGAATTTTGAAGCATTTGACACGTTTATATCCTTAAACTTTTAAAAACAAAAATAATCTGAAATAACTCGACCGTCTTATTTTAGATACAGATGCTGTTGAGCAAGCTCAACTGAAATTGCTCCCACGTTACCTGCACCCTGTGTTAATAACAAGTCATTCGGTTGTAACACTTTTTGTATCACGTTTTGCAGGTTGCCTTCTACTGGATCAACCAAAATCGGTTCAACTTCACCGCGTAAACGAATACTTCGTGCCAGTGAGCGGCTATCCGCTCCCACAATTGGTTTTTCGCCCGCAGGATAAACTTCGAGCAAAAGCAGTTGATCAACTTGCGATAACACATCAACAAAATCATCAAAACAATCACGAGTACGGCTAAAGCGATGCGGCTGAAACATCATCACTAAACGACGATCAGGATGGCTTTGACGTGCCGCTTTAATGGTCGCTTCCACTTCTTTAGGATGATGTCCATAATCATCCACCAATTTGACATTTCCATCACCCAGCTCAAATTCACCCTGAACCTGAAAACGGCGACCAACGCCGCTAAAACCTTCCAATGCGCGACTAATCGCTGCATCTGACACACCTTCATCGGTTGCTACACCAATTGCTGCAAGCGCGTTTAAAACATTATGCAACCCTGGTTGGTTAATGGTTAAACGTAATGGTTCGCGGTCTTTGCGTAGTACTGTGAAATGAGAACGCATTCCATCCTGTTCGACATCGACTGCACGAATATCATTGTCTTCATCAAAACCGTAGGTCAATACTGGACGGCCAATACGCGGCAAAATTTCTTGAATATTGACATCATCGCCGCACACCACAGCCAAACCATAAAATGGTAGTTTGTGCAAAAATTGCACAAACGTATCTTTTAATGTATCGAAACTACCGCCATATGTGTCCATATGATCGGCATCGATATTGGTAACAATTGCTGCCATTGGCTCTAGATATAAAAATGAAGCATCTGACTCATCTGCTTCAGCAACGATAAAACGGCTTGCACCTAAAGCTGCATTTACACCTGTACGATTCAACAAACCGCCAATTACATAAGTTGGGTCAAGATTTTCTTCAGCAAGCATCGTTGTTAGCAAACTGGTGGTTGTGGTTTTACCATGCGTACCAGCAACTGCGATACCATGACGATAACGCATTAGCTCACCCAACATTTCAGCACGACGTACCACGGGTGTACGGCTCTCTATGGCCGCTTTCACTTCTGGATTCTCAGGATCAATCGCAGTAGAAACCACCAAGACATTGGCATTTTGAATATTGTCAGCAGTATGTCCGATATAAACCTTAATACCTTTTTCTTCTAATTGAGCAGTGGTATTTGAAGCCTTGATATCAGAACCTGAAACTTTATAACCCTGATTTTTAAGTACCTCTGCAATACCACACATACCCGCTCCACCGATTCCCACAAAATGAATGTGTTTAATACGGCGCATTTCTGGGACTTTAATCAGTTTTTTGGCTTGATCAGCAGGCGTTGATGGAGACATAGCGGACTCGAATTTATAAAGCTTGAATAAGATCAGCGACTGTTTGAGTCGCCTGAGGTTGAGCGTGTTGACGTGCCTTGACTGCCATTTCAGACAACAATTGACGATTCATCAATCCACTCAAAAGAGTATGTAAATATTCAGGTGTCATAGCCGTTTGCTGGCAAATTTTCGCTGCACCAATATCTGCTAAAAACTTGGCATTGGCAGTTTGATGATCATCCACAGCAATCGGTAGTGGTACAAAAACCGCAGCTACACCTGCGGTTGCCACCTCAGTCACGGTCAATGCACCTGCACGGCAAATAATTAAATCTGCTTCGCTATATGCCTTTGCCATATCTTCAATAAACGGCATAACTTGTGCATTGATATGCGCTGGCGCATCAGCATAATGCGCGGTAGTTTCATCAACCTGTTTTTGACCGCACTGATGAAACACATTCAGCGGCATATCTAATTTTTTCAGCGCATCGGGTAAACGCTCATTCAACGCTTGCGCACCAAGCGAGCCACCCACAATCAGAATATTTAAAGGCTGATTATCTTGCGCTCGGGTGTCATATCGCCATTTTGGGTTAAGAATTTCAGTAATCTCTTTGCGAACAGGATTTCCCGTTGTCACCACTTTTTCACTGGCAGTAAAAGTATTTGGAAATGCTTCACAGACTTTGCTGGCTATACGAGAAAGCTGTGAGTTGGTAAAACCAGCCACTGCATTTTGCTCATGAATTAAAATTGGAATTCCCAAAACACGTGCAGCCAAACCACCTGGCCCTGCTACATAGCCGCCAAAGCCTGCAACAGCATCAATTTTAAGTTGCTTCATATAACGCATCGCACTGAGCGTTGCTTTTAAAATTTTAAATGGAGCTAATAACTTGCGTACAGCACCATTACCCCGCACGCCTTGGATATCAATTTGATAAAGCGGAATATTTTGATCTTTGAGTAACCGATTTTCCATACCCGCAGGTGTTGCTAGCCAAGAGACCTGACAGCCTTGTTGTTGTAGCGCTTTGGCAACAGCCAATGCAGGAAATACATGACCGCCCGTACCGGCCGCCATCATCATGACATGTTTAGATTTGTGCTGTGGTGAATCGGTCACGGTGTAATTCTTCAACTCAAAAGAAAATGGGGAAATCGCATCTATTATTTTAGCTGTTCATTTTAATCCTAAAGCAAGCAGAACGGAAAGCAAATTTCACGTGTTTGCAACATAAAGCCGAGCTTTTTTTTTGCCTTGTTTTCGGTTTAAGGATGTGGCAAATGAGAATGGATGTAAATTGATTGGTTTTTTAGAATATAAAGATGATATTCGATAGCATATTTATCAAATATCATCTTGATTTTGGGGGATTAACGACCTGCTTCTAGCACATCAAATAAAGTATCAGCAATCGATGTTCCAAACTGTGCATCAATCTCACGGATACAGGTTGGACTGGTGACATTAATTTCAGTGACATAATTGCCAATCACATCTAAACCCACAAACACCAAACCTTTTTCGCGTAAAAATGACCCAACCTGAGCTGCAATTTTTTTGTCATTTTCAGTGAGTGGACGTGCTTCGCCCAAACCACCTGCCGCCAGATTGCCCCGTACTTCACCATTTTGCGGAATACGTGCCAGACAATATGGAATCGGTTCACCATTGACCATCAAAATACGTTTATCACCCTCGACGATTTCTGGAATATAACGCTGTGCCATGATTGGGCGTGTTGCCATTTCGGTCAACATTTCCAATGTCGAACCAATATTCACGCCATCTTGATATAAACGGAAAATGCCCATGCCGCCCATACCATCAAGTGGTTTTACAATCACATCGCCATGTTCTTTAAGAAATTCTCGAATCAGGCTTTGTTGTGATGTCACCAAAGTAGGCACTTGTAACTCTGGAAACTGCGTAGCAAACAGCTTTTCGTTACAGTCGCGCAAGGATTGTGGTTTATTGATAATCCAAGCGCCTTCACGTTCTGCTTGTTCTAAAATATAAGTGGTGTAAACAAAGTTCATGTCAAATGGCGGATCTTTTCGCATTAGTACCACATCATAGTCAGCAAGCGATTCTTTTTGTTTTTCGCCCAACTCATAATAATGGTTGTAATCTTCAAAGACTTTGAGCGGTGCAATCAGACCAAAGGCCTTGCCCTGATCGATATATAAATCGTGTTGTAATGCATAGCCCAATTCATGTCCGCGACGGCTTGCTGCCCATAACATTGCCATGGTCGAATCTTTTTTAAGATTCACGGTTTCAATTGGGTCCATCACGACAAGTACACGCATCACCAGCTCACTCTTTATTTTCAATTGGCTTGATTATAAACGAGCTTTGAGCGTGGCGTTTAGTATTTGAGTGAATAAGCGAGGCGTATTACTGTCGTTAGATGACATAAAAAGTTTCTCGTTATGTAATAAGCCATTATCGAATTTCATTTGGATGAGGAACACCATTGGATTGCTGATCTTGCTTGTGGGCATGGTCAGCATGTGCGCCATGACCCACCTTGGCAAAATCGCCCTTGGGTGTTGACTGAACAAGGGCGTAAAGAAAAGTTAGGGATGGTATTGGAGTGTGAGGGAGAGTGATTCGCATAAGAGGTTTTATGTTAAATAGTTTCGAATATTCCTAATAGGACAAAACCCAAAATATTCGGTTTGAGAACGTGTCAATGTGGTGTGTGAATCATAATCTCAGCCTATGTAGGAAAGCATCATTACTTACTTCGTGGATAACCAATGTTCGACTCCGTAAGCCCTAAGGGTTTGCTCGACGGCTGTGGGGAACTTGAGAGAGTGAGGCTTTTAAGAAATAATATAAAATACAAAAATAAGATTCTTAAAGTTAGTTTTTATGCTATTATCCCAATAAATTATATTTTAAAGTTAACAATTGGTATTCTATGTTAGTTAATTTTTCGTTTTCGAATTTTTCGAGTTTTAAAAATGTTCAAACTTTTTCTTTGCTAGCATCTGAAAAATATAGTGAACATCCAGAAAATATAATTGATCATAAATTTTTGAAGAGCTCTTTAATTTATGGTGCTAATGCCAGTGGTAAAACAAATTTTGTTGATGCTTTCTATGTTTTTAGAGATATAGTTTTAGATTCAACCAGTTCAGAAGATAAAAAGTCTCAAATTAGTCAGACAAAGCCTTTTTTATTAGACGAAGAAAGCAATGATGAACCAACACAATTTGAAATTACATTTGAGGAAAATTCTTTAACTTACAGGTATGGATTATCATTTAATAAACATGAAATTCTTGAAGAGTGGTTGTATACAAAAAAATTAAAAGAGACAGAAGTTTTTTTTAGAGAAAAACAAAAAATTGTTTATAAGAAAACAAGATTCACAGAGTTGGATGGATTGATTGAAGATAGCTCTTTAAATATTGCTTCAACGATTCCAGCTATTAGTGTTGCAGCTCTTTCCTCAAAAAAGGTTTGTAGAACAATCATTAATTATATTAAAAAAATTAAAATCATTTCGGGTATTGATGAAACTGGTTTTAAATCAGTTACATATGATCTTTTTAAGCAAGATGAAGAATTTAGGGAATGGGCATTAAACATTTTAAAAAATTTCAATATTCATAATTTGATTATTGATGAGGTTGATAGTGATCAAACAAATAGTAGAATTAAAATTCGTAAATTAAAGGTTGAGGTAGTTAAGAAAACAGCTGATGGTTTTAAGGACTTTCCTATCTCTTTTGAGTCAGAAGGTACAAGAAAAGTTTTATATTTGCTAGGACCATTATATGACTCAATAAAATCAAATTATTTACTAATTATTGATGAATTAGACTCAAAATTTCATACCTTATTAACAAAAGAAGTTTTAAAAATTTTCCATAAGTTTAGTACAGAAAAGTGCCAGCTGATCGCAGTTGTTCAGGATTCTTGTTTAATGGATACATCGTTCATAAGACCTGATCAAATTTGGTTTGTAGATAAAGATTTGGCTACAGGAAAAAGTGAAATTTATTCCTTAGTTGAATATAAAATTAAGAAGAAAGAGAGCTATAGTGCTGATTATTTAAATGGATTGTATGGTGCGATTCCTTTATTTTCCTCGTATAAAGATATTGATAATTTGATGATTAAGGGAACTGATTAAAATGGCTGCAAAAAGGCAATCAAAAGCTCCATTAGGGTCATTAAGTCGGAATGAAAATACCAAAGATCTTCAAGGAAATAATGCAGATTCAAAAGATCTAATTTATGTAAGTTTTCAACTTTTTTTTGATCAAGATACTGATTATTGTCAGTCCCTAAGTAATTGGGAAAGTGAAGGGCTTCTCTCACAAATGAATATTGCTTTGATTCAATTGTGCAAGGAAACAACTGCGAATCCACAAAGGATTAAAAAGTATGGATCCTATCCTGAAAAATCAAGAACTGGTTTTCCAGAATGTCCTAGCAACTTATCAAAATCAGCAAATTGGTCATCTTTAAGGCTGTCTGGTAAAGTTAGAGTTATTGGTATTATGGATCGTAATATTTTTTATGTAGTTTACTTAGATAAGAGCCATTTGTTTTATTTATCTCCCAAGAAACATACATGACTCTGACAATATATTAGATTTCCTAAAATTAACATAATACACCTTATGCGAAATGCTTGAAGTTTCCCTTTAGCATCAATATTTTAATCAAAGACTTTTTAGAATTTAGCGCAATGGAAGGGCTTTTTTCGTGATTTTTGATGTTCCACGTTCTCTTTTTTAATTATTATTTCCAATCATCGATTAGCCAAACAAAAAAGGAAGCCCTCGCTTCCTTCCCGATCATCTAAAACTTAGATGCCATACTTCACACGATAGTCTTCCATTTTCGCCAAAGCCTCTTTCTCACCTTTAGCATCTAAAAAGTCCATCAAATCTTTCATGGTAATCAAAGCATGTACAGGAATTTCCAATTCTTTTTGCACTTCTTGAATCGCAGAAAGCTCTCCTTGACCACGCTCCTGACGATCTAGCGCCACCAATACGCCTGCAATCGTCGCACCTGCATTTTTCAAAATCGTGACTACTTCACGAATCGCAGTACCCGCGGTAATTACATCATCAATGATCCAGACTTTTTGACCCGCCACAGCAGCACCAACCAAGACTCCGCCTTCACCATGGTCTTTAGCTTCCTTACGGTTAAATCCCCAAGGAACACTTTTGCCATGCACTTGAGACAATGCCACAGCCGTTGCCGCAACAAATGGAATCCCTTTATAAGCAGGACCAAAAATCACATCGACATTTTGACATTGTACAAGTTTATCGGCATAGCCTTGAGCTAATAGCGACAATGCTTCACCATCGTTTAACAAACCTGCGTTAAAAAAATACGGACTGACACGTCCTGATTTTAGGGTAAACTCACCAAATTTAAGCACACCGCGTGATAACGCGAGTTCAATAAAGGCTTGCGGGTTAAAAGACGACGGCGTTGTCATAGGTGCTCCAGATTCATCAATTGAGGTCAAACTTGCGCATGATACCAAAGGATCGCTATCCAAGTGATGTAAAAATTCTACGTGTGGTTTCAATTAACGTAAATGGCTTGCGTTCATCTGTCACCAAAGGACTGCTCGAATGGCTTGAAAAGTCTGAGGCAGATGTGGTGTGTATGCAAGAAAGCCGTATTACCCATGCACAGTGGACAGATAAATTTAAACCAGAAGGTTGGTACACGCATCTTTTTCCTGCCGAACGTGCGGGTTATGCAGGTACGGCAATTTATAGCCGTGTTCCATTTAAATCCATTCAGGATGGACTGGGTTTTGAACTCGCAGATTCACAAGGGCGTTTTATTGCTGCTGAATTTGATTTAGGACTAGATCAATCGGCCTATATTTGTTCTTTATATTTGCCCTCGGGTTCTTCGGGCGATGAAGCTCAGGCACGTAAAGATGTATTTTTAGAACAGTACGCCAATATTTTAAAGCAATGGCGTGCGGAAAATAAATCGATCATTGTTTGTGGAGATTACAATATCGTGCATAAACGCATTGATATTAAAAACTGGTCAGGTAATCAAAAATCATCGGGCTGTTTACCACATGAACGTGCGTGGCTAGATCATATCTATGATGATTTGGGTTATGTCGATACTTTCCGTGAAGTCCGTCAAGAAGCTGAACTTTATTCTTGGTGGTCAAACCGTGGGCAAGCCCGCGCCAAAAATGTAGGTTGGCGTATTGATTATCATGCTTGCTCACCAGACTGGAAAGACCGCACTGTCAATGCTTGGGTCTATAAAGAAGAATGGTTTAGCGACCATGCACCTGTGATTATTGACTATAAAATCGGTTAAAAATAAGTACACATGTTCACTCAATTAATGGTTTTTACCTACAATTGTTGTGGACATTGTATATTTTTCTTACAGCCGTTTAAGCGCATTATAGCTGCACGGCACAGGGACATGTCAGGATGACAAAAGGATAGGACGCCGTAGGAAGGAAATACATAACCTAGTTTGGTTATTCAAGGATGTGACAATGGACGTTGGACTGAGACCCGCATGATCAGGATGATTAAATGCGGGTTTTCTCTTTTTTGCATCCAATGCTTTATTTATATTTTTTCTTAATTCTTTGATGATCATCATAGCTAAAACATATGTCAATATGATGACATTGGTTCTATTTTACAAGTCTTTGGGTTTTAACATTTTCTGATATTGTTATCTTCAATATTGACCAGCCTCATCACAGACTAGAGCTTTGTAATTTTTTTGGGTAGGCTATTACGCATTGTCAATGATATAGCTCAAGAATATGTTAAAGATTTATGGAATCAAAAATTGTAATTCAATGAAGAAAGCCTTTGATGCATTAAAGCAAAAAGGGCTTAACTACGAGTTTCATGATTATAAAAAGCAAGGCATTGATGCTGAAACAATCCAAGTTTGGCTAGAAAAAATAGGTGCGGATATTATTTTAAATAAGAAAGGAACCACTTGGCGCAAGTTATCTTCAGATGAGCAACAATTTGCGCTCAGCAGTGAAACTCATTTGATCGAAACTTTAGTTGAACATCCAAGCTTGATTAAACGCCCTGTTTTGCAAACCTCAACTGGCTATCTTGTCGGTTTTGATGAAACAGCGTATCAACAGCTCTCTGCATCTTGAAAGTAAAAAAATAGCCGAATCATCGATTCGGCTATTTGATGATACGCAAACACATCGATTAGTTCGCACGAATCCAAGTCTGATTACGACCTAGTGCTGAAATCCCGATATAGCCACGAATATTCAGCTTTTTACCGCCATCAGCCAATTCGCCTTTAAGCTTATAAGTTTTACCAGTTTTAGGATCAAGAATTGATCCACCATCATAACTTGTACCGCCTGTATTTTTCAGGCCATTAACAATGGTCACACCTTTGAGTGACTTATTCTTGTAAGGTCCTTCACACTTGGTACAAGAATTTTCTTCACCTGGTGTTAATACTGTTTGAATCGCTGCTGACAAAGTGCCATTTTTTTGCTCTGTGAATTTCACAATTGCTTTCGGTTGCTTGGTCTGATCATCAATCGTTTTCCAAACCGTACCATTCAATGGATCAGCAGCATTTGCCAAAACTGTCGCACTAAGTAATCCAATTGCCAATGCAAATTTTTTCATTTTTGTTTAGTATCCCTAAGTCTTTGTTGACCTCTTTAGTATTCTAAACTCACAACAATATTGCAATTTTTGTCTGTGACTAATTAGTGTAGCCTTGTAACTTGTTTAGCTGAATTTGCACAATTTCAAAAAATATCCCCAAACTATGAAAAAATGATGAAGATGAATGCCATGTGGAAACAATATATAACGGAAACTATTTTAAAAACAGCGATCCGAACACCGAGCCAGTTTAGTTTACCGCCAGCGACAATTAGAACCGCACTGGATCAATTGTGCCGTGTTTTTCCAGTGAATAAAGAAGTTCAGATTCGTCCCATTCGCTTGGCAGGGATCAAGGCAGAGGAGATTAAACCTCAATCTTCTTCAACCCAACTCATTTTTCATATTCATGGCGGAGCATTTTTTTTAGGCAGTCTAAACACGCACCGCGCTTTCATGACAGATATTGCAGCGCGTACTCAAATGCAGGTCATGCATGTAGATTATCCGTTAGCACCTGAAAGTGGTTTTCCTGATGCTTTAGATGCGCTTTACGATATTTATCAGCTTTTACTGGATCAGGGCATACAAGCCAAAGATATTATTCTTTCAGGGGATTCGTGTGGGGCAAATCTGGCTTTAGCGCTGTGTTTACGTCTTAAAGAAAATCAGGATGACTTACCAAGTGGACTGATTTTATTATCGCCTTTTCTGGATCTCACCTTGAGCAGCGAATCGTTACGCTTTAATCGCAAACACGATGCATTACTTTCCATAGAAGCCTTAGAGGCAGGTATAGATTATTATATAGGCGATCGTATCGCCAAAGATAATCCGCAGGTTTCGCCTTTATTTGATGATTTATCTGGTTTACCTCCAACATTGGTTCAGGTCGGTTCCAAAGAGATTTTATTAGATGACGCCAAACGCTTTCGCGATCAAGCAAAACAAGCTGGCGTGCATGTAGAATTTAAGCTCTACACAGGCATGTGGCATAATTTTCAGATGTTTAATGCTTGGTTTGATCAAGCAAAGCAAGCGTTGGCCGATATTGCTAAATTTGCTCAACAACTAGATAAAGACTAAAATTTTTTGAAACAGAGTTTTTCAAAATTACATTTAATTTCGAAACAGTCCAAACCCCTATTTCCCTATTTCATTACATGAAAAATCTCATGAGTGAAATAGGTAGATCTCCTATAAAAATTGGCAAGACTGTTTTTGATTTGATCAAAAAATGAATGAATAAAAGAATATTAACGTCAACAAAATCACATTTTTTTCGGATAAAGCCTGATTTTCATACAACTTTAAAACTGTTATCTTAGGCTAGGCAAATAAAAATCAATCTATCATCTTAAACATCACAACAATTAAAATTTTAATGAACAGATTACGGTCTTGCATTTTTGTCAAATAATGCACTGCCGAAGGTATTGCAAATGAAAAAAAGGTTATTGAAAACGGTATTTGAAGATAATATCGTCATGAATTGGTCAACCATGCAAAAATGTACACTCATTTTATTTTTGGCATGTGGCATCCACATCACATGGATCGTATGGAAGCTTTTTATTTTCCTCAAACCCGAACTATGGCCTCTTATTAACCTGCCGTTGCTAAAAGTTACTTTCTGGATCGATATTATTGGTTTTTGTTTACTGGCAATCCTGATTTATCCCACAATTTATTATCGTGCTAACAAATGGGCTGAGTCTGTAGTCCCTTGGCTCAGTATTGGTTTATTTACCTTAACGCTGTGTTTTAGTAGTTATTTGATCGGCACTGTAAGCCCTGCCACTATGGTGGGCTATGTCAGTATCGTCGGTGTCGGTCTGATCCTGTTTCAGCGCCGCATGATTTATATCGCCATGATACCTGCTAGCATCATGCTCTTAGGCTGTACCTATTTAAGTACATTACACATTATTCCTTATGCCCCGATGTTTAACATTTATAAAACTGGAGGAAATACTTTTACCCACCCCTTTTGGGTATATAGCATGTTGTTTTTCAGCGTACCGATATTTTTAACCTGTTTGTTGTTATTTGAAATTTTGCTGACCCAATGGCGAAATCGTGAAGAATATATTCAACGCCTGAGCCAAATTGATCCTTTGACCAATGTACTCAATCGTCGCAGTATTAACCTTTGTCTACAACATTTGCATGAGCAGAATCATGATACGCAATGCTGTTATGCCATTGTTTTGTTAGATCTTGATCACTTTAAACAGATTAATGATCGGTATGGGCATCATATCGGAGATGAAGTCTTAATTGGCGTTGCAAATTGTCTATCCGATCATCTACGTCGTCAGGACTACATTGGCCGCTTTGGGGGTGAGGAGTTTATTTTACTCCTGCCTAATACACCTCTGGCACAAGTGCGAAGCATTGCCGAGCGTTGCCGACTTGCCATCCAAAAACTTAGTATTTTAGTCAATGAACATACTGAAATTCACATTAGTGCCAGTTTCGGCATTGCAATGTCAAACTATAACGGCAATCCACAAGAAATTCTGAATCAGGCCGATCAGGCTTTATACGCAGTTAAAGCAATGGGGCGTAATCAAGTTCAATGTTTTTTTGACTTGCCGCAACCTGTCGGCTAAACATCACGATCTGAGAAATTGCTCTCGGTGCTGTCGATACGGTTCCTGATGTTGTACAAATTGTTTTTCTGCCTGTGCCTGTGTTATCCATTGTATGACTGCTGGATTGGTCAATATGTTTTGCATATATTGCTGACTTTGCTCAGAAATAGGTAAACCATAACTCACAAAACGCATCACAACAGGCGCATAAAAAGCATCGGCGATACTAAAATCGCCACATAAAAATCCATGTATTTCTGGTCGTTCAGCCCAGATATGTTCAATACGCGCAACATCTGCACGTAATCCAGCCAAATCATTCCAGAGTTTGCTGCCAATAAATCGCAGATCGGCTTCAATATTCATGCCGCAGTATTGTCTTAAGGTGCTAAAACCGCTGTGCATTTCTGCGCAGATACTTCGCGCACGGGCACGTTGGGTTTTATCAATAGGCCACAAATGTTTTTCAGGAAATTTTTCGGCTAGATATTCACAAATCGCCAATGAATCCCACACCACAATATCTTGATCAATCAGTGTAGGCACTTTCCCTGACGGACTAATCACTGACATGAGCTGCTTAAACTGGCCATCAGCGGAAAAATCATCAAATGCCACCAGATGCTCTTGCATAGGCAAATCAAAATGTTTCATTACGAGCCATGGGCGCATTGACCACGATGAATAGTTTTTACTGCCGATATAGAGTTCCATCAAGCATTACTCCCTGAAATTTTTTAAAGACTGTAAATGATCGAGCAACTCTGTTTTGGTGAATGCACCCGTCAAGCGTAAATGGCGTAATTCTTGTTGCTTTGAATCTAAAAATACATAAGTTGGCGGCCCTAAAATCTGCCATTGATTCAGTAGAACCTGATGAGAGTGGTCATACTGACTTAAATCCAGCTTGATCAGATAGAAGGGTTCTAAGGCCTTCTGGACTTCTATATCCTTAAGCACACGATGTTCAATCGGCTGACAAGCGACACACCAGTCTGCATAAACATCAATAATAACCATACGATCTTTCGGAACTTGCTCCAACAATTGTTGAAATTCAGAAGCCGTATGAGCCACGTTCCAATGATTGCCACCTTGCTGCTGATCAAGCTGATTACGCTGAATATGTTGATACTGATCAAAAACCACGAGTGGAATCACCACAATGAGCAACAACACATATAACCATCGCAAACGATCGTGGTATTTAACAAGACGATAGCAAGCATATCCAATAAAACTGAGTCCTAATGCCAGACTCAATACCTGAAGTATTAAAGGTGAAACCAACGGACGGATGAAATATAAACTTAAACCCAACATGATAAAGGCAAAAATGACCTTAATCTGATGCATCCATTGCCCTGCTTTGGGTAAAACTTTTG
The DNA here is from genome assembly GCF_009372255.1 of Acinetobacter guerrae. Taxonomy (GTDB): domain Bacteria; phylum Pseudomonadota; class Gammaproteobacteria; order Pseudomonadales; family Moraxellaceae; genus Acinetobacter; species Acinetobacter guerrae. The sequence goes on along the minus strand of NZ_LXGN01000056.1, from coordinate 116,745 downwards.
CCCCTAAAATGGTTGCAAGCAGTAAGGGAATACCCATACCAAAGCCCAGACAGAACAATAACAAAGCCCCTTGCCACTGATCTTGCGTCTGTGAAATAAAAAGTAAAGTTCCTGCAAGTGGTGCCGTCATACACGGCCCGACGAGTAGTGCAGAAACCATCCCCATCACAGCAGCACCCAATAAAGTGCCTCCACGCTGAACAGATTGAACCCGATCCAGATGATTCATCAAAGTCTGAGGCAGCTTGATCTCAAACAAACCAAATAAATTGAGGGCAAACACAACAAATAACAGGCTAAATGCTACCAATGTCGCGGGTTGCTGTAACCAACGCTGAAAATTCAAGCCCGCCGATGAGGCGATTAAACCTAGTACGGCATACACCAACGCCATACTACACACAAAAGTTAATGCCACCATCCATGCACGTAAACCTTTGCTATCTCTCACAATCAATGAAGTTAAAATAGGTAGCATGGGCAATGAGCACGGTGTAAAAGCCAACAACATTCCCAAGCCTAAAAATAACAGGACACCATAGCCCAATGAATGTTGCTCAAGCTTACTGCTCCAGAATTGATCCTGAGCCACTTGAGTATCAGTACTGAATGGTGAGACTTTAGTATCGGCAGATTTCTCAGGTGAATTTGTATCCGAACGATATTCAGGAGTTATGTTATTTGCTGCACTGTTCTGAGATGCCTGAGCAACATCCAAAAAGGTTTTCTTGGTTTGACTCGTATTTTGTATATTGACCAAGCCATCAAGATCAGTCTGGAACTCAATGGTCTGCGGAGGATAACAAATTCGGTCTTTGGCACAACCCTGCCATGTCACCTGATAAGTTTGTGAGGGTTGAGTATGGATTTTGAACTGAACGTTTTGATAATAAACCTGACTTTGACCAAAGTTATCATCATATTGCTGTACTGCTTTAGGCAAATCCAGTGGTAGACCATGACCTGCCTGTTTGACTTCAAATTTATGCTGATATAGATAATAGTTCGGCTGAATCGACCAATTGAGAACAGCATTTTTTTGGTCAAGTGATTCAACAGAAAAGGAGAACGCATCTTCAGGACTTAACAATGCCTCATTTTTGGCATAGAGCTGTGTCGCAAAACAACAAAGTGACAGGATCAAAAAATAAAAAATGCCACTGCGACTTTGAAAATGCGTCATTATTCCCTCAATTACTTAGAACAGGTAAGAAAAACCAAAACCACCATTGTAGTTCTTATCGTTTCCATTTAAACCCACACCAACACTGGCATCTAATTGTGCGCGGTCATTAATGGCATAAATCACCCCAGTTCCCAAACCATATTCATAGTCTTGGCTTTCTGCTTTACGATATACAAACTCAGAATAACCTGACCATTTTCCGCTCAGCTTATAGCCAATGGTTGGGATTGCAGTCACTGCCCAATCACTATTTTGTACTTCATATTTCATGGTGATTGAAGTTTGTAGTAAATCATTATACTGATATGCCACTGCCGAACTTAGACTGTAAATATCATCATGTTCGGTAAACTCATCATTACCCGTCGCAATGAGTGCCTGAGCAAGAATAGCCATCGACAAACGATCATCATTTAGATCAATGGCTTTTTTCAAACCCACAGAAATGTCGCCCAAACCATTATCATGGTTTTTTTGGCCTGCGCGTTTGGTTTGATACCATGCAGGACCACCCCAACCTAGTTGTAATTCTAGATCCTTCATCAAACCTGTACGAAACAACATATTTTCATTGAGAGTGACTGTTTTTTCCTTAACACCGTCGACATTGGTTTCGTTGTAGGTGGCATTCGGTAATCCTTGCTCCCACGCCAATTGACCTACAGGTGTAATTCCTGTTCCAAAACCCGACCCAGGACGATCAAAAGAAAATTCGGCAGCAAAGGTGTTTGCTGTTGCACCTGTCGCCAAAATAAAAGTTAGTGTTTTAAACATGTTCATGGATACACTCAAAATTCAGTTCATTTTTAAGTTAACTTGATTCTCGTAAAACCAAGTTTATTCTTTTGACATTTTTGCACCGCGACTACGCAGTAACTCCAGTGTCTGTTTCTCTTCTGGTAGTGCCTCTGCCCAATTAATTTGATCGAACTCACAATCGAAGAATAAATCACTCACAGAAGATAAAATAGTGAGTCCTTCATCATCGCGTGTATTCGGATCAACTTTTTCATCTAGTAAGCGCTGAACCACAGGCACACAGGCTGAACTTGCCGCATCCCAAAGTGGGCCATACAATTCTTCTGAATCCCATAAATGCAAATTGGCTTTGGCTTTTATCAGCGCATCTAAAATATCCAGATGTACTTTTAAGGCTTGTTGCTTTTCATCTTCACTTAGAGGTTGATTGGCTTCATAGGCCTCACAGATCATTTCCCACCATTTAAATAAACCATCACTTAATACTGAAATGGGTGGACCTTTTTCGGGGTCAATAAAATTTGGATCAAGACCTGATGCTAACAGGCGCTTCACCTGTTCAAGGTCTAATTCTTCAATGGCCTGAACAAAGGCTTGTTGTTGGGCTGTTAGCATGGATGATCTCACCACTTTAAAGGGATTTGGCTACTATTATGCCGAAAATTGAACGCAAGTTTGTGTTATTTTGAGGTTAATTCATCTCATTTTTCAGATGACTATTAATAACCAAGCATAAAAAAAGCCCCGCAGGGCTTCTTCCATTACATTATTCTTCGTCGGCAAATTCGACTCGACCACCACGCGATGGTTCCTGTTTCTCAAAAGTATGTTCAAGCGTACGTTTTAGTTTTTCAATCGAACCATGAATCGCTAAATCAATATTGCCTGCTTTATGGCTGACTGCAATCGGCTTTAAGCCTGCTGGACGTGCTTCGATCATGCATCGAATATCATCCTCACCGTTTTTTTTGTCCCCGTTCTCATCACTCAAATGAACCGAAAAGTGAGTAATGCGTTCAGCATAACGCTGAAATTCATCAGAAAGTTCTGCACGAACATATTCAATTAAACGTTCACTATTTTGGATGTTTTTATCTGTGCGGATTTCAATATTCATGATTTCATCCTCTTTGTATCAGTATTTCTATATAACGATCTATGCAAAACTTAATTGGCATACTTTGAGCATGCTGTAATTCGGTGCTGTTGTACATCTCTGTTGTGTAATTGGTTGTTATCTCCTTTTATACTTTATGTTGGTGTTATTTTTTGAGTGCTTGAAAGGCTTCTCTATCTTCAATATCTGTCTATACTCAAAAATATGCAAGCTGATTTTTTAAATTTTTATGACATTTTGATCAAAAAGGATGCAACATTGTGAATTCTTCATATTTACGTGGACAAGATCTGATTGACCAGATCAGAAATGCACCATATTCACGCGATTTAGTCGGTTATCACGGTCAGCCTCCACATCCGCAATGGCCTAATCAGGCACGTGTTGCCGTGCAATTTGTACTGAATTATGAAGAAGGTAGCGAAAATCATATTGAACACGGCGATTTAGGTTCAGAGCAGTTTCTATCCGATATTATTGGTGCCGCAAGTTTTCCAGCCAAACATATGTCGATGGATTCAATGTATGAATATGGTTCCCGTGCAGGTTTCTGGCGTATTCATGAAGAATTTCAGCGTCGTGGTCTACCCATGACTATTTTTGGGGTGGGCATGGCATTGGTACGCAATCCCTATGTCGTCGAAGCGATTAAAAAAGCTCAATATGATGTTGTTTCTCATGGTCAGCGCTGGATTCACTATCAGGATATGGATATTGAAACCGAACGTATGTATACCGATCAGGCAATTTCTGTGCTTGAAGCCTTATTTGGTGAAACCCCGATCGGTTGGTATACAGGTCGTGATAGTCCAAACACACGTCAGATTTTGGCCGAGTTTCCACAGATTAAATATGACTGTGATTATTATGGCGATGATCTTCCATTTTGGACGGCCCTGACGAATAGTAAGGGCGAAACTCGTCCACACCTCATTATTCCCTATACGCTTGAATCCAATGACATGAAGTTTTGCTCTCCAGGCGGCTTTAACAGTGGTGAGCAATTTTATCAATATTTAAAAGATGCTTTTGACGTTCTTTATGCAGAAGGTGAAAATGCACCAAAAATGCTCTCTATTGGTATGCATTGCCGTCTTTTAGGGCGACCTGGACGCTTTAAAGCTTTGCAACGCTTTCTGGATTACATACAATCGCATGATCAAGTCTGGATTTGTCGCCGTAATGATATTGCAGCACACTGGTATCAGCATCATCCTCATAAAGACTGATTTTTTAACCTTAAAGCAGTTTAGGTTAAAATAAACAAACAGATATCTATATTATTTGATTTTTTAGATATCTGTTTCTCTGGCATTGTAATTGCTCGATTTGTTTTATCTTCTGCTTAAATACTGGATGAATATGGTGCGTTTTTCTGAGTTTAATCATGCAGCAACCCATCAAGTAACGCCCTTATTGAGTGCGTGTGTACACATTCCTTCTTGGATTGACACTTTAACTCAACAGCGTCCCTATGCATCTACCCAAACCTTGCTAGATCTTGCTTCACAACAAAGTCAAAGTTGGACATGGGATGAGATCGAAACAGCACTGGCAACCCACCCACGGATTGGTGAAAAAAAAGCCAAAGTAGAACTCAGTGAACGTGAAGCCCAATTTTCAGATCAGGAACAATCGGGCGTAAAACAAGATACTCAAACCCAGCAAGCACTTTTTGAAGGTAATGTTGCCTACGAACAAAAATTTGGCTTCATCTTTTTAATTAAAGCAGCGGGACTGAGCAGTGAACAAATTCTCAGTGCTTTACAACAACGTTTGCAGCATGATCTGGAAACAGAGAAAAAAATTGTTCACGAACAATTGGCTGCCATCGCATTATTACGATTGAGTCAAGGAATTGAAGCATGATTAGTACCCACATCTTAGATACTCATTTAGGTAAACCCGCACCACAGGTTGAAGTGCGTCTGTATGATGCAAAAACCCGTACATTGTTGGGCAATGGTTATACCAATGATGATGGTCGCTTAAAAGATTTTGGTTTGGAAGAATTACAAAGCGGTGCATATTTACTTGAATATGATATTGCCCCTTATTTTGCCAAACATGATTTAAAAACCTTCTTTCCGCAGGTTACTATTCAGTTTTTTATTGAAAATCCAGATGAACATTATCATGTTCCGTTATTGATTAGTCCTTTCGCTTATTCTACTTATCGCGGTAGTTAAAATATAAAAATGCTTTTATGAGGGGGAATCTGACACGATTCCCTAAGTTTGATATAAGCCCATAAAATTAAACAAAAAAATAATTTTTCTCTCAGGTTTATATCTGGTAATCAGACTTTTATCGCATATATTTTTAACCTTTAATCAAATTTGACTTTATTTTTAGCAAAGAGCCTGTATGCTTTACTCGCTTTTTATCTGGGGAGATATTTGCGATGAAATTTAAATTTGGGGTGCTTGCTGCTACACTTTTATCGACGACGATGGTTCAGGCGAAACCAATCTGGCAGGATTTTAGTATCACAGGTTTGTACGGTGAAAATTACGAAGTTGTAGATAAAGAAGAAACAACGATCACTTTAGAGTACGCTGCTAAAGTCAAATATGCAGATGTATTCTTTTTTATGGATCGCATGCGTGGCGGTGATGACCATAAAAGTACTTATTTCGAACTTTCACCACGTTTTAGTTTAAGTGAGATTTCAGGACAAAAGTTGTCTTATGGCCCAATTAAAGATGTATTGATTTCAACCACTTGGGAAAGTAATAACGATGACTTTAGTAGTTTCGATAATTTCCTTTATGGTTTTGCGGTTGATTTAAACGTACCGTATTTTCAGTATTTCAATTTGAACTTTTATCGTGCAAATAACGAAAATACTGACGATGACTACCAAATGACCGCAGCCTATGCATTGCCATTTAAAGTTTCATCAGAAGAATTTCTGGTAGACGGCTTTCTAGACTGGTCAACCGCAGAAGGTGATCATGCCAGTGAACTCAACTGGACGACACAATATAAATGGAATCTGGGTAAACATATTTCACCAGATACCCGCTTATATTTAGGTGTTGAACATTCAGTCTGGAACAACAAATTTGGCATGAAAGGTCGTGATGAACACAATGTCAGCGCTTTGATCAAATATCATTTTTAAAATTGATCATGTTGCATTCAGTGATCTTAAAGCAAGTCTTCGGGCTTGCTTTTTTCATGCCTTATCTATGCCCTATCTATTCATTTCGGCGTATAATTTTTCATGATATTGCAGCAGGTTAGATAGATATGGATTTTCAGTTGCGCCCCGCAACCCAACACGATTTAGAACAGATCCTTGCGATTTATAATCATGAAATTCTAACAGGTACAGCCAACTGGAACGATCAGGCAAAATCTCTTGAAACCTATACACAGTGGTTTGAACAATTACAACAAGATCAATATCCCATGTGGATTGCATACGATCCTATGCTTCAGCGCGTGGCTGGCTATGCGTATTATGCAGCGTTTCGCAGTATCAGTGGCTATAAATATACCGTTGAACATTCAGTCTTTATTTCTTCTGAATATAAACGCCGTGGGTTGGGCAAAACCTTAATGAATCAAATCATTGAGCTTGCCATCGCGCAAGGTTTTCATATCATGTTGGGTGCAATTGACAGTGAAAACAAAGCATCTATTGTCCTACATGAACGTTTGGGCTTTATACAAACAGGTTATCTGCCGCAAGTAGGACAAAAATTTGGACAATGGCGCGATCTGGTGTTTATGCAACGTCAGTTAGATGAAGCCTGAGTCATATAATATACATCTGACATAATTTGTTTGCTTTGTAGCGTAATCACTGCATGGTTATGCTGTTGAGCCAATTCGTAAAAGTTTTTAAGTTGGGCAAAAAGCATCAGCAATTCACGCTGTTCTTTATCGACATCATTGCCCCATTGAAATGGAAACAGTTTATGTTGATTGAGCAGATCAGGGTCATAACGATGTTTAAATTCATCAATTGAAATCTGTTCAAGTGCTTTTGCAATTTCATCTACTTCAATAACAGGGTTATAGCGCACATTGGCAATGCGTAAAGCAGAATGAGAAAATGCGTACTCTGCTTGTATAACGTAATGCAGTGCTTGGTCTTGAGCGGTACTTTCATCTTTTTTTAATAGCAATACTTGGAGCGCCTGCCATGTTTCACCCAAGTTTAATTTGGCGCGAATTGAAGGTGCATGGTAAATTTCGTCGAGTGTCTGAGCCTCGATCATTAAAATTTCCAGATCATTAGGCTCTATTGCAAGCAAAATCGCATTCATTATTATGTACTCATATCATCGTTATTTGTATTTAGCTTAACGCGGCTAAAACGGCAAATGCTTAACGATTTGTCATACGATAATTACCAAATGTAAAAAAGACAGCTCAAGGCTGTCTTCAATGCTAAAACTTACTTTTGGAACAATTTTCTCAGAATAGAATTTTAATCCAGTGGATTACCTACAATATTATTGATAATACCACGCATGATATGCTCGCCTTGTTCACGACGTAGTTCCTCATACCAAGATAACGTAACCTGTTCATCTTTCATATGGGTCACATCACAACGCTTACGTGCACGTAGAACCAGTTCATTGGCTCGTTCATTACGCTTGTCCTGATAACGGCGTAATGAATCTTGAACTCCCAATGTATTGATCTGAAGCGAACGCGCTAGATAAATCGCGTCTTCCATGGCCTGACAACCACCCTGACCAATATCTGGGGTTGTGCTGTGCGCTGCATCACCGACAATCACAACGCGACCTTTATGATACTGAGTAAATGGCTCGATATCACAAATTTCAACACGGTTGGTTTTTTGCGGATCCAAACGGTCAATCAACTGCTGAACAGGCGCACACCATCCTGTAAAATAGCCTTTCAAAGTTTCCTGATACTTGGCTTTATTATTTTCCAGACCTGCTTCCAATGGCACGTCTAAAAAGAAATAAAAACGATTATTTGCCACAGGCATTAAGGATGCACGTTTACCCTCACCCACAAAGGTCGTCCATTGATCCGCAGGTGCAAGTTCTTCAGAAATTTCAACCAAGCCATTCCAGTTGACATAACCTGCATAACGGCGTTCTACCTGATCACCCAGCACATAAGCACGGGTAATCGAATGTGTACCATCTGCCCCCACCAATAAATCTGCATGGGTACTTGAACCATCAGCAAATTGGATTGACACATGTTGACCTTGATCTTCAAGAGCCACCATGCGTTTTCCCAAATGAATATCTTCACGCCCAAATTCATCCATGAGCATATTTTGTAATTCAGCACGAGAAACAGGATAAGGACGCTGCCCAACTTCATCAATCAACGGTTGTAAATTAAACTGGGTCATGACTTCGCCAGTCAACCCATCAACATAAGCCAGTTGATCCATAACGCCCCCGAGCTTGGCAACTTGTTCACCCAATCCCAGATAGTTGAGGCATTTTACCCCATTTGACCACAATGAAATTGCAGCACCGACAGGAAGAATTTGTTCGGCTTGTTCATAAATCGTGACCTGATGCCCAAATTTTTTTAATGCGATCCCTGTGGTCAAACCGCCCATACCTGCACCGATAATAACAATATTCATTGTGTAATCCCCCTTATGAACCCTACAACATTATCCCTGTTATAGCGAAAACCATGCCATGCGTAAGGAAATGCAACCTATTATTAGAATTGGCATATACCCTGCATAGCAAAGTGCAATGATGATGCCCTTTTCTTTCATTCTGAGTTAAAAATGCACCTTTACTCAAGTAAACTTTTATCATCTCACTGCAAATCACGGTATATCACTTATGGCTACGCTTCTCGCTCCAACATTTGAACTTCCTACGCAACTACAGACTTTAACCAATTTAGCAGACAGCCGTATTGGTGCACAAATTGTTGAATGTTCAGATGAATTTTTTGCAGAAGCAAAACGCATGTTGCAATTTGAAGCCCCAATTTTTGTCGAAGATAAATTTGATGATCACGGCAAATGGATGGATGGATGGGAAACACGTCGTAAGCGCCATTCTGGTTATGACTGGTGTATCGTGAAACTGGGCGTTGCAGGCAAAATCAAGGCGGTGGATGTTGATACCACGTTTTTTACAGGTAACTACCCTGCTTCTGCTTCATTAGAAGGCTGCTATGCACCAAATGATGACACACAAAATGCACCATGGCAGCCCATTTTAGCCAACAGCATTTTGGGGCCAAGCCAGCACCATATTTTTGACATTGAGAATCAAACGGTCTTTACCCATATCCGTATTAATATTTTCCCTGATGGTGGTGTAGCTCGTTTACGTGTCTATGGAGAAGTGCAAATTCAAGCAACCAACAGCACTGAAACCCTTGATTTATTGGCCTTACAAAATGGTGGACGGGTCATTGCTTACAGCGATGCGCATTTTGGTCACCCACGTAATTTGATCAATCCAGGGCGTGGTATTAATATGGGCGATGGATGGGAAACCAAACGTCGTCGTGCACCAGGGTTTGACTGGTGTATTTTAGCGCTCGGTCAGGCAGGTAAAATTGATAAAATTGAAATTGATACTGCCCATTTTAAGGGCAACTACCCTGCGCAAGTCTCGATTCAGGCCGTGTATATTGAAGATGCAACCTACCCACAACTGATTCCACAAAGTATGTTCTGGCCATTTCTGCTTGAGGCACAAGATATGCAAATGGATCATATCCATGACTATATCAATGAAATTTTGGCACATGAAAAAATTTCACATATTCGTGTCAATATGATTCCAGATGGTGGTATTAGTCGCATTCGAATTTGGGGAAAACAGGCTTAAGCCGAGAACAATATGTCAAAAACTGTCATTAAAAACCAACTACTGACCAATGAAAACTTCGCCCCTTTCGGCGAAGTAATTGGCTGTACAGGGCATGATTTTTTTCATATCAATGATGCACATACGGAACGTTATCATGGTTTGGTCGAAACTGAAATTCAAGGTGAAGCCAAAACAGGAATTAGTATTTTCAGGAATATTAAAACGACCACACTGCCATTATCGATTCATATGTTAGAGCGTCATCCTCGTGGTTCTCAGGCATTTATTCCAATGCAGGGTCAAGAGTTTCTAATTGTGGTTGCGCCGAGCCTAAATGCAGAGCAGCCTGACCTTGAACAGATTCATGCTTTTATCAGCGATGGTACTCAAGGTGTCAATTATCGAGCAGGTACGTGGCATCATCCCTTGCTGACGCTTGAATCTCCAAGCGATTTTGCTGTGGTGGATCGTATTGGTACAGGACCCAATTGTGATGTTTATACCTTCCCTTATCCCATCATGATCGAAGCTTAATCGAGCGTTATAAAATATCGTTCAACTGCTGTGTACTTGTTTACAGAGCAGTTGTTTTCTTTATATGAGATGACTTTTAAAATAAAAATTTAAACGACATTTGATCGACAATGAAAATAAAATATTCAGTTTTGATGCTCTTGGGTAGCATCTCTCTTACTTCACCGCTTGCCTTTGCCGAACTCAGTTTTGAACAAGAATTGCAACAAGGGTGCGCCAAAGTAAAAAGCGACGCTCTACTAGGCAAAAAATATTATGATCAAAAACAATACGCCAAAGCAGTTCAATATTTTGAGCATCAGGCAGCATGGACAGCCTTTTGCCAGTTAAATGCAGAAGATAGTAAAACCACGTTTAATGAGCGCGATGTTGAGCTTGCCAATAATAATGTCGGTTTAAGTTATGCCAAACTAGGTAAACCCTTATGGGCCAGAGCATGGTTTTTGTTGACACCAGACTCCAAAGTCAGTCAATACAATTTAAAACAACTCACCTTGCCGAAAGTAACCAATAAAATTGAAGGAGAATATGTCACATCGGCAGGCTTTGGCCAGTGGAGTACCATCACCGTTTCAAAAACCGCCAAAACTTATAAAATAGCATTCGATGGTTATTATTTTGGTTTACGTGGTCTAATTTATGGACCGAATATGGGGTCTTTTGAAACCAGTATGCCTGTTTCGGCGAACCAGGCTCAGTTTCGTTATGAAGATTGTAAGATTGACCTCAAATTCGGTCAGGATCAATATGGTCGAAAAATGATTGTTAAGCAAAATGACAATACTTCTGGCTGTGGTTTTGGACATAATGTTTATGCAGGTGGAACTTATTATCAAGTCGAAAACTAATTCATATTCAGATCGTAAGTTCAAATCTTGGTGACTTAAATCACGCAAGTGACATTGGTTGGCTCGCTTAAAATGAGATCTTGTTATAGATATTCGTCTGAAACTGAGCGACAGTCAGCCATGTTTGTTGCATAATTTTTTCAGTAGCCTACACAATCAAAATATTGAGCTGCTGTATTTATAACAATGACTCAAGATGAGAATAACGATATGGATATACGCTTTATTCCTGTGCTGGATTTGGATGTCCGTCAGCAAACCTATCAGATCTACGGCTTTAAAGATCCATTTATGTCCTTAACACCCGATTGTTGTTTCTATGCCATTCAAGATATTTCTGATGCCAATCTCAGTAAAATTCTTAAAGATACCGTCTTTAAGAATACCTCTTTAAATGGGGGCTATGTCCTGCTAGATGCCGAGCAACAACCTATCCTTTTACCGCGCTGCTGTTCAGATTTAAATGATATTCATGCATGGGAACAACTGGCTCAGGGCAATCTAAAACAGTTCTGGATCGGGCATCCTCAAGTATTATGTGAATATGAAGGAGATTTCATCAAATTTAAGCCAGATGCCAGTCAAGATCATACTGGCTTTGAAGTGCCTGTTTCATCTTTTAAACAAGCACTTCAATGCTTAAAAGATGAGTTAAGAAAAATCCATAACCGTTTTCAAACACTTGCACAGATTGACAAGCTCAAAGTCGAAAAAGTTCTGAAACTTATCCCGCAATTGCATTAATCTGAATTAAATATGACCTGTATAAATTTAAATACAGGTCTTACTGAAGCTTAAACTGGGATATCTGCCAAATTACCCTTTTGCTCAAGCCAATGTTTACGATCGCCAGAACGTTTTTTGGCAAGTAGTTTATCTAGTAAACCTGCGGTGAGATGTGCATCATCCAAATCAAGTTGCACCAAACGACGGGTATTTGGATCCATTGTTGTTTCACGCAATTGACCTGCGTTCATTTCTCCCAAACCTTTAAATCGGGTAATTTGCGGATTTTTGGTTTTGACTTTAGACAGAATCGCCTCTAATTCAGCTTCATCTAGGGCGTAAAATACATCTTTGCCCGCATCAATACGAAATAGCGGCGGCATTGCCACAAACAAATGTCCTTCTTCGACCAATGCAGGGAAATGTTTAACAAACAAGGCGCATAGCAAGGTCGCAATATGCAGACCATCCGAATCCGCATCGGCCAGAATACAGATTTTTCCATAACGAAGTTCTGATAAATCATCACTTCCCGGATCGACGCCAATCGCGATGGCAATATCATGTACCTCTTGCGAAGCCAAAACTTCATCAGAGGAAACTTCCCAAGTATTTAAAATTTTACCGCGAATCGGCATGATTGCCTGAAAGTTCTTGTCGCGTGCCTGTTTGGCACTTCCACCCGCAGAATCGCCCTCGACAATAAATAATTCAGATTCTTCACGAGTTTGTCCAACACAATCTGCCAGTTTTCCAGGCAAGGCTGGCCCCGACACAATTTTTTTACGTTCGACTTTTTTGGCTGCCTTTAAACGTCGTCCTGCTTTGGAAATCGCCATTTCTGCCAGTTGCATGGCAATTTCTGAATTTTGATTCAGCCACAAAGCAAATGCATCTTTGGCTATATTCAGCACGACAGCCGAAGCTTCACGACTGGACAAACGTTCTTTGGTTTGACCTGAAAATTGGGGTTCCTGAAACTTCAGCGAAAGTATGTAGTTCACGCCATCCCAGACATCTTCAGCCGAGAGTTTTAAGTTACGGGGTAATAAATTACGTAATTCACAAAATTCACGTAAGGCTTCTGTCACACCTGAACGTAATCCATTGACATGGGTTCCGCCTTGCGCGGTTGGAATCAGGTTGACATAACTTTCCTGAATTTGCTCGCCACCTTCCACATTCCAGCAGATTGCAAACTCACAACTGGCGCGTTCGGCTTGACCGTTACTTACAAAAGCAGGCATCGGCAAGATTTCACGATCTTCCAGTTCATCCATTAAATAATCGACCAGACCATTTTCAAATTGCCATTCGATTTTTTCATCATTGATTTGGTCGATATAGCTGATTTTAAGTCCAGCTGCTAACACCGCTTTGGCTTTTAAATTATGCTTAAGTGCTTTTAATGCAAATTTTGGACTATCAAAATATTTGGTTTCTGGCCAAAAATGTACGGTAGTGCCTGTTGCTCGTTTTGCGACTTTACCTTCAAGTACTTCTAACGGTGCAACAGGTTCGCCCTGCTCAAAGGCCATTTTATATAAATTACCCTGACGCTGTACTTCAACCTCAACCCGACTGGACAAAGCATTCACGACCGAAATCCCGACCCCATGCAAACCACCTGAAAATTGGTAGTTATCGGTGCTGAATTTACCGCCTGCATGCAGTTTGGTCAGAATAATTTCAATACCGCTTTGACCGTATTCAGGATGAATATCAACTGGCATACCACGACCATTGTCTTCAACCGACAATGAGCCATCTTTATACACTGTGACCGTGATTTTATTGGCATGTCCAGCCAGCGCTTCATCGACGGCGTTATCAATCACTTCCTGTGCAAGATGGTTTGGACGTGTTGTATCGGTGTACATGCCCGGACGACGACGCACAGGATCTAAACCCGATAAAACTTCAAGTGATTGAGCCGTATATTGTGACACCTTGTACGATTTCCTTATTTAAGCGAATAGGTTAAAAACTCAAGAATCAACGGTATTTTTTGTTCAAAATCATCCATTGCATGGTTACCATGCGCATCCGATAAAATCAAGGCGCTATGCGATGGCTGACTATAATAACGCTGTGCTTCACGATAATCCAAAGTTTCATCGCCCTGCTGTAGCAACACGAGTATTTTCTCGGCGGCATTTGCATAAGGTACAGCCAATTGTTCAAGCTGATCCAGATGTTGTTCGGTCAATATCCAACGATCACCCACCCTGTAGGGAATTTGATCTACGCCAAATAAATCGCGAAACAGTTGCCATGGTCGCACAGCAGGATTCACCAATACAGCAGGTAAAGCGTATTTAGCGACAAATTGAGTCGCATAAAAACCACCGAAGCTACTGCCCACCAACACAACCCGATCTAGTTCTTCAACTAACTGTTGAATCACATCCATCACCACCAATGGCGGTAAATTTAAATCAGGTAAATGTACCTGTATTTCGGGACGATTTATCTGACAATATTGCTTGAGCTGTTGCCCTTTAATTGAGAAAGGACTACTTTGGAAGCCATGTAAATAAATCAGATTCATGGGGGAGCATCACCATCAATAACGTGATATTCATCACAGATATGTTTTAATTTGTATGTGTGACTGAATTGTTAGACAAAAAAATAAAAATAACTGGTCATTCATCAGTATTTTTAATGTGTTGTGAATGCAACACCTAAGATGAATATAATCGTTTTATAACCTGAAGCAAATGAAAAATAAAGTATCAGGTGCGTGCATGAATCAAGGATTTGGAAATGCCAAGTTTAACGCCATTACACGAAACCTATTGTAAATGGGATCGTACGCCACCGAGTCAGGCCGATGTGCTTGAAGGTTTGGCACAACTGGTCAGCACCAGTTTATTGGGGGTTCACGATGTTGTTCAGATTATCCATCGTGAAGTATTACAAAGCACTTTTGGTATGAGTGACCAACAGTCATATCGATTTTTAAAAATTCCGCGAATTGAGCGTTTACAACAATGGTCATATCGCACCTTACAAAAATATGGTCGTTATTTTCTAGCGCCTAGTTTACGTCGCATTATTGAACAATTTCCGACCCTACACGACAAACCCTTAACGCCAACATTGCATTTTCTCGTGGGCGCATTAAATGGGGTGTTGGGCGATTATCTGCTCAAACATCAAAATCCAATGGCACTGCCAATGGTACTATATGATCACTACGGGGCATTACAACAAGGTGATATTGCAGGTCGTGTGGTAATTTTCGTACATGGATTATGTATGAATCACACTGACTGGACCAATCGTAATTTTGGGGGAATTGGTGAGCGTCTACTGGCGCAACGTGATCATAATATTATGCTGTACCTCAACTACAACACAGGTCGGCGTATTTCAGCCAATGGCCGTAGTTTAGCAAATACACTCGAAGATTTGATTATCCGTAATCCTCGCATTACCAGTATTGACCTGATCGGACATAGCATGGGTGGCTTGGTTTCGCGTAGTGCATTATTTTATGGCAAACAAAATATACACCAGTGGACACATATGGTAGGCAATCTGGTTTGTATCGGTTCGCCGCATCATGGTGCAGTGTTAGAACGCTTTGGCTTTGCACTTCAAGAAAGATTGGGAAGCTTTCCATTCGTCAAGTTGATTGGACACTTGGTCAATATTCGTAGTAACGGTATTTTGGACTTACGTCATGGCAGTGTACGGGATGATGACTGGGAACATCTGGAAGCACGAATTGGTCAGATGGATGACAATCGTAAACCCGCCCCTTTACCATCACATATCAATGCTTTCTTCGTCGCAGGAACGGTTGAACATCAAAATCAGAAAAAGAGCCTGAAAGCACTGTCTATCATTGGTGATTATTTGGTCAGTGTGAAAAGCGCATTGGGGGAACATCCAAACCCACGTTTTCAGCTCAAATTACCCGATTCACATAAAGCCGTGTTTCATGGATTAAATCACTTTGAAATTCAGTATCATTCCAGTGTCTCTGAACAAATCACACGCTGGTTTTATCCTGAACATGATGATTATGCATGTCTGGGCGTGCAAACCCATATGATTAATATGCACAATGATGAGTTGACTGATCTCACTGGAATTGTGGAAACCTGATCAATCCATCTAAATAAATAAAGCCAGCATTTGCTGGCTTTATTATTGAAGAGTCATTACTTCTTTGCTTTTCTGGAAGTCGGATAGGTTCTCAATAACTGCCACAAACAGATCAGCAATAACACACTGAAAAAAGCCAGTGACCAAACAGGCAAAGAAAATCCTAAAAAAGTCCAGTCAATCGCTGCACATTCACCAGAACCTGAAAGCACTTCATTCAATACCGTTTTTAAAGGTAAGGCATCCAGTAAATAGTTAAGACCTGGCCCACAACTCGGAACTTTATCTGGTGGTAAAGTTTGCAACCAGACATGGCGTGTCGCCACGCCAACTGACCATAAAATTCCTAAAGTCGCAAGTAAGCTATAAAAACGTTTCATTAGGTTAGAAACAGGATTATGCAAAAATGCAATCAGGGCAAAAATTCCCATAACCATTAAGCCAACACGCTGAAATATACATAAAGGACAAGGATCTAGCCCTTTTACATGTTCCAAATACAGCGCAAATGACATGCCAACAATGCTGGCAAGTACCAATAATCCATTGATAAAGCGATAATTACGCCATTGCATGGATATACCTCTTGTTTTTATCTAAATTGGGCAAGATAGCCATCAAAACTCATTGTACTTTCTTGCTCTAGTTGATGTTGTTGTTGCAAAGACTGTTGAGCTAACTGCTCAAAATAAGTCGCTTTTTCAACACTTAATTCATACTCATTGTACATTTTGGCATAGTCATGTGCCAGAACACTGCCAAAACTCCACGTACCACCATGCGTTAAAGTATCCTCAATCACCTGAGCAGAAAGCGTTTGCTCAATCTTTTGGGCACGTTGCTGCATGATATCCAGGGCATCACTGTACAGGGCGGTATGATAAAGTTCATCGAGCAAATTTGCACATTTTTGTATCCGCTCAAGATGATGCATCACCCAATTTTGTACAGACTGTTCTCCTGTCTGACTCATAATTTTAGCATCAGGTGAACGCCCTTCATTTACCACAGTATTCTGATTTTTTTCGATTAAATCCTGTTCATCGTCATGAATTGTAGGACTCTCTGATAATAAACAATACAACGCCAATGCTTCCAAAAAGCCCGCAGTGGTTTCATCAATCCCAATTGGACTATAAGGATTGACATCAACTGCACGAAGTTCAACATAACCAACACCACGGTTTTGCAAAGCCTGTGAAGGTGTTTCGCCATTTTGCGGAACTTGCTTTGGACGGACCAGACTGTAGTATTCATTTTCAATTTGCAAGACATGATCATTGATCTGAATCGGTTCACCTTGCTCATCATTTAAACCGAGCTGGGTAAATGGTGGATATGGCGTTTTGACTGCTTTTTGCAAACCTTCGAGATAAGCTTGAATATCGTTATAATGAATACCCAATTGCTTCTGTGCCGAATTTTGATACCCCAAACGTCCCATGCGTAATGCTGTCGCATCAGGCAAATACATGGTTCCTTTGACTAAAGGCTGTAAATGATGCTCACGATTGGTAAGAAAACAGCGACATACTGATGGGCTAGCGCCAACCAAAAAAATAACCAAAGGCGTTAAACGAATAAAATTACGAATTAGACCAAAATAACGATGGCTACGATAATCCTGTGCACTCAGTTGTTTTAAGGCAGGATCTGCTTCATGTTGTTGTAACGCAGCAAACAGCGACTCAGGGAACGATAAATTATAATGAACGCCCGAAATCGTTTGCATACGACGACCATAACGTACTCCCAGACCTCGGCGATATAGCGTTTTAAAACGACCAATATTCGATGTTCCATAATCTGCTAAAGGAATATTTTCTTCTTTGTCATCGAGCATACAAGGCATAGACAAAGGCCATAGTTTTTCACCCTCATTTAGATGACGATGAACCACTGCATGAATATCTTTAAGGTCTTGTAAAACCGCAGGAATCGTTTCTTTAGGCGGCGTGATAAACTCCATCAACGCTTCAGAATAGTCCGTCGTAATCCGTGGATGAGTTAAAGCAGAACCTAGCGCTTTGGGGTGAGGATTTTGCGATAGAAAACCATTGCTCTGCATACGCAAACTTTCGCGCTCAATACCACGCAACATCCCTTTTAAGAGTGAAGAATCTACCCACGTCGGCACGACAGTTGGAGAAGCTGATTTGGGTTGACTCATGTACACCTGCTCGCTGCTTTAAAGAACGATGAAAAAAATCATGACTTTAGTATAACGTGAAATCTGCCAGACAGCGCAGCACCCGAATATGATTTATGAAAATTAGCCATTTCAGTTTGGCAATTTTTTATCACAAACTTGGTCTATAAGACATGCTTGTTTTGTGATTTTATTGAAGAATAAATAGGAAAAGAGTCGTTTACAATGAATCCACAAGATATTCTAAACTTTTGGTTTAATCCTGAACAAGAACCTTTATGGTTTAAAAAAAGTGATGAATTTGATGCAAAAATTCGCAGCCAATTTGCCGAAGTTCATCGTCAAGCGACGCAGGCAGAGTTATGGTCATGGCGTCAGGATGCTGAAGGCCGTCTGGCAGAAATCATTGTACTGGATCAATTTTCCAGAAATTTATATCGGGATCAGGCGCAGGCCTTTGCCCATGATGCTATGGCACTTACATTGGCTCAGGAAGCTCTTCATCTGAAACTAGATGCAGAACTCAGTCCGCCACAGCGTTCTTTTCTCTACATGCCATTTATGCACAGTGAATCTAAACTCATCCATGAGTTTGCACTAAAACTATTTCAACGTTTAGGTAATCCTGTCAATCTAGACTTTGAAAAAAAACATAAAGCGATTATTGATCGTTTTGGACGCTATCCACATCGTAATGAAGTTTTGGGCCGCGAATCAACTGCTGAAGAACGCGAATTTTTAACACAGCCCAACAGCAGTTTTTAAGTATTATTTGTTTTACTCCGTGTATGTCTTATAAAAGGAGTCCGTGATGAAATCTCTCACTCTTAGTGTTGCACTGGCAAGTCTGTTATTGCTTGCAGGATGTGCTACTACACCGCAAAAGCCAAGAACTTTTAATCAGCTTGGACATTTTGAAACCTATCCATTGAATAACCAGATTTACCGTATCAGTTTTAAAGCTGATCCAGACATGAGTTATGGTACGGCTGAAGAAATCACTCTCGTTAAAGCCGCACAAACCACGATTCAGAACGGTTTTCGTTATTTTAAAGTGATGGATGATCCAAGCAATCAAACCCAGAAACCACCCCGCCAAGCAGTGGTCTATTCATCACCGAACTATTATCCATACGGTTATTATCGCCGTTATCCGGGTTTTTGGCCGGATCCATTCTATGATTCACCACGTGTGGTCAATATCGACCCGGTCGAAGTATCGTATAGTATAGAATGTTATAAAGATCAAAAAACTGCATCTCAAGATGCATTTGATGCGACCTTGATTTTACAGTCATTAGGGAAAAAATATGGCTTAAGTCCGTCTGGTGAAGTGTTATTGCCCCAACCAGTAAACACTCAACCCACGGGCAGCAGCAACAACAAAAATTAAGACAGGATGCTTGCATGCAGGTTGAAGAAACATCTCATTCTCCGAGCTTAAGTCGGAGTAAACGCTATGCCACAATTGCGCTACTCAGCGCGGTTGCGGCATGGGTTGTACTCATGGTATTGGCAAAATTTTGGCCTGAATATGCATGGATCATTCATATTTTGATGCTTTCTGCCGAAGCTGGCGTGGTCGGAGGGCTAGCCGATTGGTACGCCATTACCGTGCTGTTTCGTAATCCTTTTGGCAAGATCCCCATTCCCAAATTTTTGCTGGATCATACCGAAATTATTCCGCGTAATAAAACGCGTATCGCCGAATCTATGGGTCGTTTTGTGCAGGAAAATTTCCTGTCACCACAGGTGGTAGAGCGTAGTTTAAACAATACAGATTTGAGTCTGGCGATTGGACAATGGCTTGCCAATCCCAAAAATAATACGCAAATCGTGCAATTGATTCAACAAACCGTTCCCAAACTATTTGAGTTTATTAGTCAGGAACAAATTGCACGTTTTATCCAGACCAATAGTGTGCAATGGGTTAAAAATACCCAGATCAACTCTCTCGCCAGTGAAATGTTACGTGCTGTACTGGAAAATGACTTCCATCAGGATGTACTGCAACGTGGACTTGATCTCGCCCATGAATGGATAGTGACCCATCCTGATCAAGCACGAGAATTAACACGCATCTTATTTAAAGAGCTTGGCGTGTGGAAACTCGCTAAAGGCGCAAGCTGGATTGGGATTGATGTACAACAGCGCACCATTGACTCGCTGATTGAAAAAGTCGAGTCGATGCTAGCAGACCCCGAACATCCGTGGCGACAAGGCATTGAACAAGGCGCACAAAGCATGATGCTACAACTGGCAGACGCAGACAGTGATGCTAGCCGCCGATTAAATGAAGGTAAAAATGCCCTTCTTGATAGCCCACAAGTTCTAAACTTTATCAGTGGCGCAGTGGTCATTTTATGTAATGCGATTAAACAAGATTTACTTAAAGATGATTCAGGAATTGCCCAAAACTTACGTGTTGCAATTGAACAAGTGGGTCAAAACCTGATGCAAAATAGAGCTGTGCGTGAAGTTCTAAATGAAAAAATGACTGGACTTGCAATTGCGTTTAGCGACCAATATAGCGATAAAATTATTCGTTATATCAGTGAGCGGATTCATGAATGGGATTCACGTGAAATGATTGCCAAAATTGAAAATGAAGTCGGTGGTGATCTGCATATGATCCGCGTTAATGGCGTGGTGGTGGGTGCGTTTATTGGTCTAGTATTAGGCATCATCCGCGCACTGGTCGATTATATGCTATAAGATTATTTTCCCAAATGAGAAGCGTTTGAGCCATGCAACTGTCATCCAAATTACCTGATCAAGGTGTGACCATTTTCAGTACCATGTCTGCGTTGGCTCAACGTTTAAATGCCCTGAATCTTTCTCAGGGTTTTCCAGATTTTGCTGCACCGCCTGATTTGATTGAAGCGTTATGTGAAGCCACCAGAAATGGACATAATCAATATGCCGCAGGGGATGGCTATTTACCGTTACGCCAACAAGTTGCCATACAATTTCAACAACGTGATCAGGTTGCGCTTGATCCTTTAACCGAGATCACCATAACACCTGGCGCGACTATTGGTTTATTTGCAGCGATTCAAGCCACCATTGATACGGGCGATGAAGTCATTATTTTTGACCCAAGTTACGACAGTTATGATCCTGCGGTACGGGTTGCAGGCGGTGTGCCTGTACATATTGCGTTAGATGCCCCTGAGTTTAATGTGAATTGGGACAAAGTTGCAGCGCATATTAGCTCACGTACCCGTATGATTATCGTCAATACACCACATAATCCAACGGGTACAATCTGGTCACATCAGGACTGGCAACAGTTAATCAAACTGGTCGAAAAACATGATTTACTCGTGCTATCAGATGAAGTGTACGAACATTTAGTATTTGATGGCGCTAGGCATTGGAGTGCATTACATTTTCCTGAATTACGCGAGCGTAGTTTTGTGGTGGGTTCATTTGGTAAAACTTTTCATGTGACAGGCTGGAAAACAGGTTATTGTGTTGCTGCTGCGCCCCTCATGCAGCTATTTCGACAGATTTATCAATACGCCAATTTCTGTGGCAACACGCCTGCGCAAATTGCCCTCACCCAATATATGCAGCAACACCCAGAACATATTGTTGGACTGGCAGACTTTTATCAAACTAAACGTGATGCGTTTAATTTAGGCTTAAAACAGTCTCGCTTTCAATTCACGCCGTGTCAGGGCACTTATTTCCAAACGGTCGATTACACCGCAATTCGTCCAGATTTAAATGATATTGAAATGTGCTATTTTCTGGCTGAAGAAAAAGGTATTGTCGCTATTCCACTCTCTGTATTTTATAAACAACCACCTTCCGATTTACGTTTAATCCGTTTCTGTTTTGCCAAAACAGAACAAACCCTACAACGCGCAGTACATTTACTGAATGCTTGTTAATATCTGTTATGCCTACTAAGTAAGTCTTTGCGTAAAATAACAATTTTTTTAAAGCAACGTGTTATTTTGTCAGTCAGGGAAATCCATCACAATAACACTTGCAAATTCATGGAGAATGAATGCCCCCTCACCGCCCACTGATTCAACAACAAAAACTCTGGAAAACCTTTCTGGTATTTTTATTGCCGTTGATTGCCACCAATATCCTGCAAAATCTATCAGGTACGATTAATACCGTATTTGTTGGGCAAATGATGGGTGTCAATGCGATTGCTGCCGTTGCTGTTTTTTTTCCTATTCTGTTTTGCTTGATGGCATTTGTGATTGGATTATCTGCGGGTTCTACGGTGTTAGTGGGTCAAGCATGGGGTGCGCAGAATATTGAAAAAGTACGCAGTGTAGTGGGTTCCACCCTATTTATGACCATAATTGGCGGTTGTATTATCGCGGCTTTAGGTGCTTTTTTTGCCCCACATATTTTATTGGCTTTAGGAACAGATCCTAACGTTTTGCATCTCTCTTTACCTTATGCACGATGGATGTTGGCAGGTAGCCCCTTATTATTTGTATATATCATTTACACCTCTATTTTACGTGGAGTGGGCGATAGTATTACACCCTTGGTTGCGTTGTCTTTAACCAGTTTAATTGGTTTGGTGATTACGCCTGTGCTGATTGCAGGCTATTTTGGCTTTCCTAAACTCGGAATTATTGCGCCTGCCATTGCGACAATTTCAGGTAATGCATTGGTTATTTTATTTTTAATTATTTACTTAAATAAAAAAAATCATCCGCTTAGGCCTGATTTAGCCTTGCTCAAGCATATTCGTTATGATGCCGAGTTAACTCGTCTGATTTTGCGGTTGGGTATTCCCACTGGCATTCAAATGGTGACAACCTCGGTGGCTGGACTGGTGGTGGTGGGCTTGGTCAATCGCTTTGGCGCACATGCAACGGCTGCCTATGGCGCGGTAAATCAGGTCTTGAACTATATTCAGTTTCCAGCCCTTTCAATTGCGATTGCCGCGTCTATTTTTGGTGCGCAGGCGATTGGGATGGGTAAATCAGATTTATTGGCTCGTGTTACTCGTACAGCGCTGTGGATGAATATCATCATTACTGGAACATTGGTCATTTTGGCCTATTTATTTTCAAAATATCTAATGGCGTTATTTATTACAGATGACAGTGTGGTTCAACTCGGACAACAGCTCTTATTTATTGTGTTGTGGTCAATTTTATTTTTTGGCGCCAGTGCTATTTTCGCCTCGATTATGCGCGCTAGTGGCACAGTAACCATGCCTATGCTAATTAATATTGCCGCAATTTTATGTATTGAAGTGCCATGTGCCTATTGGTTTAGTACGATTTGGGGGCTCAAAGGAATCTGGTATGCCTATGCATTGGCTTTTGTCAGCCTATGTATCTTACAGGCAAGCTATTATCAATTTTTCTGGAAGAAAAAAGCCATTAAAGCGCTCATTTAATGGTATAAAAAAGCCCACTTTATTTTTAGTGGGCTTTTAAGTGTATTTGTATTACAGTTTTTTGGTCAGTTTAGTGCCAAACTCACTGACACGCTGATAACCTGTCGGTAGAAAACGCTGTATAAGATCCAACACTTTTGCATCATTGCCAATCAACAAACGACGTTTATCTTTACAAACTGCCTCTAAAATCTGGCGAGCCGCTTCTTCAGGTGGGCAACGCAATAATTTATTAAATGCTTTGATCGATTTTTCAGGGTTCATACCTAGTGTCTTCAGGCTATCATCCATTTTTGCTGAATTGGCAATATTGGTACGAATTCCACCAGGATGTACACACAATGCGCTTACACCACAATTTTGCATATCAAGCTCTTGACGCAAAGACTCAGTAAAGCCACGTACCGCAAATTTGGTCGCATTATAAGCAGATTGAGTAGGTTGTGAAATCAAACCAAATAGACTTGAAATATTGACGATGTGACCTTCTTTAGTTTGCTTGATAAACGGTAAAAATTCTTTAGTACCGTAAACGACGCCCCAGAAGTTAATATTCACGATCCATTCCAGATCTTCATAGCTCGCACCATCAACAGTCGAACCTAACGCCACGCCTGCATTGTTAAAAATCATATTAACAAAACCATGATCTTGGACTGTTTTTTCAGCCCATGCCTTTACAGCATTACGGTCTGATACATCCAGTTTTTGCGTGGTGACACGAATATTATAAGATTTAAGCAGGTCTTCAGTTGCTGCTAAACCTTGTTGATTAATATCACTCAGTGACAAATGACAACCTTGTTTTGCCAATAAAATAGCAAGTTGCTGCCCGATACCTGAACCTGCACCTGTCACTGCAGCAACTTTATTTTTAAAATTCTTCATGCCTGACCTTTTCCTTAAATACGCGTACACAAACCCATGCCGATGTACCTGATTCAATCACTATATTTTTGACAATACATATTGTCAATATAATCTACCTGATCTAGAGTAAATACTCAAACAAATGACTGACGCGGTTATTTTGGGTAAAACTTGCTACACTCTGCATAGCCAATGAGGACAGCGGATATCAATGACCATACAAGAATCTGATTTAAATGCGAAACAGAACAAAAAAACAGTCAATAAAGAACGTCAATTTAAAGGCTTGTCTTTGACTGAACGTAAGCATGCACGTCGTGAAAAACTCATTGAAGCAGGGATAGAAACCTATGGAACACAGGGATTTTTTTCGGTCACTGTAAAAGATGTCTGCAATGAAGCCAAGCTGACCGAACGTTATTTTTATGAATCATTTAAAAAAAGTGAGGATTTATTTCAAACCATTTTCTTAAAACTCATTGAAACCTTACAACAAAATGTGATGCAGGGCGTCATGCAGGCTGCACCTGATCCAGCCAAAATGATTGATGCTGGTCTGGGCTCATTATTACGCACATTAAAAGATGATCCACGTTTAGCCCGTATTATTTATATTGATGCAATGTTGGTTCAAGAGTTACATAATCAGGCTACTATTCAAGAAACCATGCTGCGCTTTGACCGTATGATACAAGCCTTTGTAATGTTGATGATGCCGCATTTACAACGCTCAGAACAGGAAGTTTCTTTAATCGCGACAGGACTTAATGGCTATGTCACTCAAATTGCGATTCGTTGGGTAATGGGTGGGTTTAAACAGTCTCAGGAAGATGTCCTATTTGCTTGTCGCACCGTATTTTTATCGCTTGTACAAACATTTTCCGAGAAAGAAAAATAAATTGAATGCTCATCTTGATTGTGAAAAATTAACTTTTTTCATGAATTGATCATCATACATGCAATTTTTTGTCACAATTCATGCTAAAAAAACACGTCCTGATGAATTTTGCAATGATACTGTCATAATTAATCTTTGTAATAAGCCTGTCATAAATAAAACGGTACGCCGTTCAATAAACTAAATAGGGTAATTGCGTTGTGAAAGATGACTATATTTTAATCGTCGATGACGAACTTCCCATCCGTGAAATGATTCATACCTCACTGGATATGGCAGGCTTTCAATGTTTACAGGCCGAAGATGCCAAACAAGCACACCAAATGATTGTCGATCAACGTCCTGCCCTGATTTTACTGGACTGGATGTTACCAGGTGGTGTCAGCGGAGTTGATTTATGTCGTCGTTTAAAACGCGATGAGACATTATCTGAGATTCCTGTCATTATGCTGACTGCCCGTGGTGAAGAAGACCATAAAGTACAAGGTCTAGATGCGGGTGCAGACGATTATATGACCAAACCTTTTTCGACACGTGAATTGGTCTCGCGGATTAAGGCCGTATTACGTCGTGCAAATGCTTTAAATGGTGAAAAAGCCATTGACGCCAATGGACTTATTCTAGATCCTGTAAGCCAGCGCGTGAGTTTTGGAAGTAATATTCTAGAGATGGGACCGACTGAGTACCGTTTATTGGCCTTTTTCATGACGCATCCTGAACGTGCCTATACCCGTGCGCAATTACTCGATCAGGTTTGGGGCGGTAATGTTTATATTGAAGATCGTACCATTGATGTGCACATTCGTCGTTTACGTAAAGTATTAGAACCTTTTGGCGCAGATCGATTTGTACAAACAGTACGTGGTACAGGCTATCGTTTTTCAACACGTGCGGATTTAGCAGTAGGTTAAAATACCCTCTATGTACGAACCTTATCCCGTTCCAGATCTTGCCCGTGAACATAAACGTTTTCGTTACAGTAGTTTATGGACTTTTGCCAAGCAAGATTTAAGAGTGCTGGCTTTTTTGCTGATTATTGCAGCTTTTGTGGGATTTGGTCTCGACCATTTAGGTATTTGTATTCTCACCGCATTTTTCATCTTCTTTGTGCTGCAACTACGTTCGCTGTACATCGTCAACGAATGGATTTCCAATCGTCCCTACGACACCCCACCTAACCTCAATGGTATTTGGGGAGCTTTATTGTTTAACGTTTATCGTGCCCAACGGCAGGAACGCGTAGTTCAGGCAGAAATGGTGGGGCTTATCGATCGTGCCCAATCTTCACTGGTTGCTTTGAATGAAGCTGTCGTTTTGATTGATGATTTACAACAAATCGAATGGTGTAACCCTGCGGCGCAGCATTTACTTGGCATCAGTCTGTTAGATCGCGGAACCAATGTGTTAGGGATTTTAAGACAGCCCAGTTTTATTGAATACTTTAATCATATTGATCAGGCGCCAGATGGTATCAAGCTCAAATCCTCGATACTAGACGATCATTATGTACAAATTAAACTCACGCCCTTTGGTGGTGATAGTGTACTTTTGGTCGCTTACGATGTGACGCGCATGCATAATCTGGAACAAATGCGTAAAGACTTTGTGGATAATATTTCACATGAGCTACGCACTCCACTAACCGTCCTCAGTGGGTATATTGAAACTTTTACAGATCAGGAAGATTTGAATCCGCGTTGGAAACGTGCATTTGACCAAATGCAATCGCAGACCAAACGTATGAATGCGTTAGTCAATGATTTACTCTTGCTTTCAAATCTGGAAAATAACAAAAAAATTGCCAAAAACCAGATTATTGAGATGCCAAGTTTAATGAATCAGCTTTTTGATGATGCACAGGCTTATAATGCCGATTATGGGCATACGCTCAATCTGGATATCGATAGTCACTGTGATTTGATTGGTTCAGATATGGAAATTGCCAGTGCGTTTAGTAATCTGATTACCAATGCCATCAAATATACCCCCAAAGGCGGCATCATTACCATTGGTTGGCATGATGATGGTGAACATGGTTATTTTACGGTTCAGGACAATGGTATCGGTATCGATCCCAAACATTTACCACGTTTAACCGAACGTTTTTATCGTGTAGATAGTGCACGAAGCCGTGCCACAGGCGGAACAGGTCTCGGACTTGCGATTGTTAAACATGTCTTGATGCAACATGGTGCTTATCTGGATGTAGTATCTAAAGAAAATGATGGCTCTTTATTTAAAGCTGTTTTCCCTAAAGAACGCTTGTATCAAATGGTCTAAATTTAGCCAAAAAAACAAGATTACAATGAACTTAACGCATCAACACCAAAAACATTTAAACAAATAAGAATGTACCTGAAAGGCACTACATAACAACTGCCAATTCTTTTTTATATTAAAACTCCAACTTAATAAAACAAATCGCAAAGTCCATATGAATACGATTAAAACGGTGAATCTGGATATTGCACAGCAATTACTGGATATCGGCATATCTAAAGCAAAAGAGCTTCAATCTCCATC
Source organism: Acinetobacter guerrae (assembly GCF_009372255.1). Classification (GTDB taxonomy): domain Bacteria; phylum Pseudomonadota; class Gammaproteobacteria; order Pseudomonadales; family Moraxellaceae; genus Acinetobacter; species Acinetobacter guerrae. The sequence continues at coordinate 88,830 of NZ_LXGN01000056.1, read as the reverse complement.
TAATATCGCAATTGCGGATGCTTATGGCTATCTTCTCGCACATGTTCGTATGGATCAGGCTCAACTCCCTAGCATCGAGCATAGTATTAATAAAGCTTATACCAGTGCATTATTTCAAAAGCCGACGCACGAATTAAAAGAACCAAGTGAACCCAAAGGTGAACTTTATGGCTTAAACCAAACTTTAAATCAAAGAGTGATTGTTTTTGCAGGTGGTGTTCCACTCTTTTTGAATGAGCAAGTCGTGGGTGCTGTCGGTGTCAGTGGCGGTACAGCCGAGCAAGATCAAAGCATTGCTCAGGCAATTGCAGATCATTTTAATCAAACCAAAGAAAAATCTATTTAAAAGGTCTAAACATATGAGTAAAAAGATATTAATCACAGGCGCAGGTTCAGGTTTTGGCAAATCAGTTGCTTTTAAATTAGCAAAAATTGGTTATGAGGTGATCGCAACAGTTGAAGCAGTTGCACAGATTCAGACCTTAAAAGAAGAAGCTAAACAACAAGGGTTAAATATACAGTTTGAAAAACTGGATATCACCAATGATATTGACCGTGAGTTTATTTCTAGTTTCGAAATTGACATTTTACTCAATAATGCAGGAATTTCAGAAGGTGGTGCTGTTGTTGATATTCCAGAATACCGATTGCGTGAACAGTTTGAGGTAAATGTTTTTGGGACAATTTTGCTTACTCAGAAATTTGCAAAGCAGTTTGTTGAGCGCAAATCAGGAAAGATTATTTTTATTTCTTCTGTCGCTGGCTTGACCACCGATCCATTTACAGGTGCATATTCTGCTTCTAAACATGCTATTGAGGCTTTTGCAGAAGCTCTAAATAAAGAATTACATGAATACAATGTCAAAATTGCCACTGTGAATCCTGGCCCAATCTTAACTGGATTTAATGACCGTATGTTCGAGACATGGAAACATTGGTACCCCGAAGATCAAGCCAATACAGTATTTGACTATAGCAAACTTGCTTTTCCGCATAAACAATACGATCCAGAACAGGTATCTGAGATTATTGTTAAGGTTGTAACCGAAGAGCAAAAAACCTATCGTAATTTGGCACCCAAAGAGATTGAAGCAGATGCCAAAAAACAAATGGCTGAAAAATGGGATCGACTGATCCACACAGATGCAAAACGTGATCCTTTGGTTGAAGATGCTTATCAATTTGAACCAGAAACACCAAATGGAAAATAGTTTTAACTAAAGATTTATTAGACTGAAATCATTCATCATTAAAAAGCCGATTTTTTCAAATCGGCTTTTTTGTACAAAATATTTTGAGATTAAACCGAATGCCCTAGTTTTTCACCCATTACCACGACAGAATTGGCTTTAAACTGCTTTTCCCATGCGATTTTATCTTTTTCAAATAATACGACAGCCGTTGATCCTAAATAAAAACGTCCCAACTCTGCACCTTTTTCAAGCTTCATCTGGTGTTGCTCTAACTCTAAACGCCCAGTCGGTTTGACTTTACCCGTTGCCACCGTTTCAATACCAGCAACAATCATGGCACCGACTAAAACCACTGCCATACGACCCAGTTCAGTGTCAAATAAACAGACCATACGTTCATTACGGGCAAATAAACCTGGAATATTTTCAGCTGTGACCTGATTGACTGAAAATAATTCGCCAGGAATATATAACGTCTCGGTCAATGTTCCTGAAAATGGCATATGTACCCGATGATAATCACGTGGTGATAAATACACTGTGGCAAATTGACCATTTTTAAAAGGCTCTGCCAATTGCGGATCGCCAATTAATTTTTCGACTGAAAAGCTTTGACCTTTGGCTTGAAAAATATCGCCATCCTGAATGGTTCCAATCTGGGAAATTGCGCCATCCGCAGGAGAAACAACACTATCCGAAGAAGCATCAACCACACGCACCCCATCTTTTAAGGCACGCGTAAAAAATTCATTAAAGGATTTGTATTTTAAGGCATCACCCTGCTGAGCAATCGAAAGATCAATGCCGTATTTTGCCTTAAATGCCTGAATCACTGCGGTTCTAACGACCACATTTTCACTGGCAGCCACTTTACCCACCACACGGCTAAGCTGATGCTGAGGAACAAGGGATTGAGCTTTAATAAATAAGTCTTTTTTTAATCGTGATACAAAACTCAAAGCGGATTCTCTCCAGTAATAATCGGACTATCGAGGCGATTGCCCCATTCACTCCACGCCCCATCATAAGCGCGAATTGGCCATTCCAATAAACGACCGACAATATAAGCCAGTCCTGAACGGTGATGCGATTGGCAATATACCACTACGGGTTGATCAAACTGAAAACCTAAGTGTTCCAATCGGGCTCGCGTGCGTTCAAGCGGATGCAATTTTAGATGATTTTGGCGATCAAGGGCAGTACTCCATTCAAAATGAATGGCGGCAGGAATGTGACCTCCGCGACGTGCAGCCAAACGTAATCCAGTGTACTCATCTGTGGTTCGACAGTCCCATAACTGGATATTTTCCGACTCGACCTGCTGTTTTAACTCTTCATAATCAATTTTATATTGAGCAACGCGCGATAAATCGATGTGTACCAGATTCCGAACTGCGTCTATTTTTTCAATTTCTGACGTTGTCGGAAAACCTGCACCGAGCCATGCATGAATCCCACCATTGAGCAAACTGGTTCGAGTAAAACCCAGACAATGCAAGTTCCAGATCAAACGTCCCGCCCATGCCCCACCTTCATCGTCATACACGACGACATGATGTTCAGGTGAGATATTTAAATATTCTATGAGTTGCTGAAGTTGCTCTATAGATGGTAAAACACCCGTTGCCTCGTCATGCTGTGCAACCAATTGCTTTGGTTTAAGCTGAATCGCATGGGGAATATGAAGTTGTTCATAGACCGAGTTACGACTCAAATCGACGATTCGCAAATATTCATGTCCCAGATAAGGAACTAAATCTTCTGCTTCTATCAGTAAGCCAAAGCCAAATTCAGATGCCGTCATTGCAAATCATCGCGTTGCATTAATAGGTAAGTCGATCTTAACATAAGCATTTTCACGATTTTGCTGATTTTTTACCAATGATTAGCAGAAAATCAGCTAAAAAAATCATTCAGCTTCTTCAGGAATTTCAAAAACCTGACGCAGATAAGCCAAGAATGTATCGTTATCGGTCATGGTTTTACCTGGACTATCCGAGATTTTTGCTACAGATTGACCATTACATTCCACCAGTTTTAACACAATATTCAGTGGTGTTTGTCCCATGTCATTGGTCAGGTTAGTTCCAATACCGAAACTCACTTTAAAACGATCTTTAAAGTATTGATGCAATTCCCATGCCTTTTCCAGATTTAACCCATCACTAAAGGTCAACATCTTGGTTTTGGTATCTATTTTGAGAAGACGATAATGTTCATAAGCCTTATCGCCCCATTCATAAGGATCGCCACTATCATGGCGTAAGCCATCAAACAGCTTGGCAAAATACAAATCAAAATCACGCAAGAAAGCATCCATTCCCACAACATCCGTCAATGCAATCCCCAAGTCACCACGATATTCCTGTACCCACATTTCCAGTGCTGCTTTCTGAAAGTCGCGCAAACGAACGTCCAATGCTTGAAAAGCCTGTAAAAATTCGTGTGCCATGGTTCCAATTGGACTAATTCCAAGCTCTTTGGCAAGCAATACATTACTGGTTCCACGAAAAATATCAGGAGCAGCATGATGTAGTTCTTCAACGATATGCTTTTGCCATTCAAAACTATAACGACGACGAGTACCGAAGTCTGAAACCAAAAAGGGTGGATCACTTGGGTGTTGTTGTGCCGCATATTGCTGCATTAACTGAAGTTTAGCCTGTAAACGACGTTCGCCTTCCACCAGTACATCATCGCTTCTAATACGACGAAAATAGAGTTCATTCACAATCGCCAAAACAAAGATTTCAAACATCATGGCTTGAACCATTGGGCCTTCGACCCAGATGTCCAACCGACCTTCTTCATCTACGCCTGTTTTAATAAAGCGACGTTTAAGCTGAAATAATTCCAGATAATCGACAAAGTCACTTTTGATGAAACGAAAATGACGCAAATATTGCAGTTCATCATCCTTAAATTTCAAAGTGCATAAATGATCTAACTGCTCATTCAATTCGGGCAAAATGTCTGTTAAAGGATAAACCGTATCTTCCAGATTACGGCAGCGAAAATGGTAGACGCTATGTGTTTGCGGAAATTTGTGTAACACCACCTGCAACATGGTGAATTTATATAAATCTGTATCCAACAATGAATGAATAATAGGTGACATAGACGTGTCAGTTTTAGAATAAGCTTATTGTATTAAAGCATATTTTAGTCTTTAAAATCGCAAGGATTTGTATAAAGCACTGGCACTTTAGTGGAACATGAATTTTGTTTAGAAAAAATAATTTCTGTTAAAATCACCGCGTTTTAAGTCAATGATGATGATTATGCGCGCACTCATACAACGAGTTTTACAAGCCAAAGTTGTGGTCGATCAACAAACCACTGGTGAAATCCAAAAGGGTCTATTGGTTTTTTTAGGACTAGGGCGTGAAGATACACTGGAAAAAGGTCAAAAACTAATTGATAAAATTTTGAAATATCGCATTTTTGATGATGAAAATGGCAAAATGGGCTGGAATCTTGCTCAAGCTCAAGGCGGGCTACTTCTCGTTTCCCAATTTACCTTAATGGCACAAACTCAAAAGGGGCTACGTCCTGATTTTGGTCCTGCCATGCCGCCAAACGAGGCTAAAGAATTATATGAGCAACTCGTTATCTACGCGCAACGTCAATTCCCCACAGTACAAACAGGTATTTTTGCGGCAGATATGAAAGTGCATTTAGTCAATGACGGACCCGTGACTTTTCAACTGGAAGTGGAATAAAAAAATCCTCACTTCATTGTGTGAGGATTTTCTTGCAAGGGCGATCTTACTAATTACCTGTTTTTTGCTTAATAAACAAACGTGCTTGCTTAATCTTTTCTTTAACTGGTTTTGGAAGCTTTGGCGGGATCAATTTCGCCGCCTGATTAAACCAAACCAGTAAGCCAAAATCACCTTCCATTTTAATACTGCCGTTTTGCATACCAGTCATAAATGCAGTCGGATCACCTTTCATCAAGGTTTTTACTGCTTGTTCGCTATCCGCAAATTGCAAAATAAAATCAGCCTGCTCTGGATGACCTGCAACTGTTTCAATTTGACCATGATTGACAATAATCTGTCTTGCAAAGCCTAAATCTGTTCCAATCTGGATACGAAACGCACGATCATGTGTCATTTCAATAAATTTGGGACTGGTACGTGCCAATTGCTTCATACGTAAAGCCAAACCTACAACCAGCAAATCCAATGGATCTGTGCTGACATCAACCAATGGTAACTTTACAACAGGTAGAGCAGAAAGTTTCATGACAATTCAAGCCTATTCGTATTCTTATGGAACTAAAGGCGATCATCCTAGCATAAATGTAAGTACTTAAATAAAAGCTTTGTATTACAAAAAATTATAAAAACGTAAAAAGCGCAGGATAACCTACGCTTTCTAATTCTATCTTTTAGTCTATTTTAGCGACTAGAGCATTGTTGCTGATCATCCTCATAGACTGGTGTATGCTCAATATATTGCCGATTTGCTAATGCTTTTTGCGCCAAACGGTCTTCTCTTAACAACACCAAGGTAACAGCAACCATCGCCAGACTTAAAGCGGTTAAATAACTATAGGTGACAGGCATCTCAAAAAGTGTTTGTACGCCATAACGGACGACTTCCAAAAGTCCCCAAAAAAACATGCCTGCCAACATAAAACCAAGCCAGCGACGGTAAGGTGAAAAGAAAACAACAGCAAGTGCAAGTGCAATCAAACCAAACCCTGACAGTGTGGCGAAATTCGCTGTTACCATACTAAACCTCCGTCTAAGATCATTCTCTGGGCCATAATGACCTTGAGTTCATCCCCGAAACCGTAATCAAATCAACACAGATGTGTGTCGACGAAAAATATCTGTTTTAACGTGTTAGATGCATTATGGAGAGTTTTATAAAGAAAAAAAGACCTGTTTTTTTCTTATACGACACATGTTGTCGCAACATTATTTTGTCATTACATTTTGAATACTTAAAAAAAACACGAAGTGCCTGAGCATGTCATCGCTCGCGTGTCATTACAAAAAAATCTCCCCAAAATTTGATGCTTTCTAAAAATTTTTATGTAGAGTTATTTCAAAATTTAACAGCCGATAAACGGTACAAAAGCACTTGATTCCAGATGGAATATTCATAAAAAAACGCCACATTTATAGGCAGCGTCTTTTAAGAAGAATAATCAGTTTAAGCGCGGTTTAAATCTTTATCGTGCATTCCAAGTAAATATAGCACCCCATCTAAACCTACACTCGAAATGGCTTGATTGGCATTTTGACGCACCAGTGGTTTAGCACGAAATGCAACGCCTAATCCTGCAATCGACAGCATGGGTAAATCATTGGCTCCGTCACCAACAGCCATTGCCTGCTCTAGTGAAATTCCCATTTTATCTGCTAGTTGCGTCAAAAGCTCTGCTTTACGTGCACCATCTACAATCGCACCTTTCACTTCACCTGTAACTCGCCCATCCTGTACATCCAGAATATTGGCATGTACTTCATCGATACCCAATTTTTGCTGTAGATATTCGGCAAAATATTGAAACCCGCCAGATAGAATGGCTGTTTTATACCCCAGTGACTTGAGCGTTGAAATCAGACGCTCTGCTCCTTCTGTAATGGTAAGTCGTTCCGCAATTTTAGGTAAAACTGAGGCATCTAAACCTTTCAGTAAGGCCACACGTGCGCGAAAACTTTGTTGAAAATCAAGTTCACCCTGCATGGCACGTTCGGTAATTTCAGCGACCTGCTCACCAACACCTGCCTCTAAAGCCAGCTCATCAATCACTTCCTGTTCAATAAGGGTCGAATCCATATCAAAACAAACTAGACGGCGGTTACGACGATAGGCATTGTCCTCTTGAACCGCAACATCGATACTGAGTTCACCCGACAAGCTTAAACAAGCGGCGCGCATCGCTTGTGCATCTAGCATTTGTCCACTTAAACCAAACTGCACACAGGCGCGGCGTGGTGCATTGCTTTCTACATCAAGTGCTAAACGACCTGACAAGCGTGTCACCGTTTCGATATTAAAACCTTGAGCAGATACAATTTTTGTGACTGCCTGCAAATGTGAAGCGGTAAGTTCTGGTGCCAGAGCCGTCACAATATAACGGGTACGTCCACCTTCGCTTACCCATTGATCGTATTCTGCACTTGAAATCGGTTTAAAGCGCACAGTCAAACCAATATCATGTGCTAAAATCAGGATTTCCTTCATCGCAAGTGCGGTTGCGGTTTCATCATCAGATGCCACAACAATACCGAGGGTCAATTGGTTATGGATTACCGCTTGTCCTACGTCCAGTATTTGCAATGAATGTACAGATAAAACCTGCATTAATCGGGTAAACTGATTCGGTTGATCAGGTCCTAAAAAAGAGATAAGAATGATTTCTCGCATGAATTGACTCGGGTCTGAGCTGCAACTATTGTTAGAATGATAATCGAATTTGAATCTATTTGCCTTGGAAGTTTACGTTGAACGCACCTAGACAGGGGCTATTTGCTAGCCTATTAATCGTAAGTTTTGCTTTGCATACCTTTTTACTGGTGATTGCAACGACGCATCAGCTCAATGAAAACCGTGCCAGTCAAGGTCAACTCATGACCAGTCAACTGGTGACGGACAGTTTAACCGAGCTAGAACCAGCCAACACGGTTTCTTTGGCACTTCTGGCAAATCGCTACGCAACTAATCCTAGCGTTGCCTCGATTCGGATTTTAGATGCCAACAAACAGGTTTTAGCGACCAGTGGCATGTCACAAACCCGCCAAGGTGAAGTTTTTGTTCGTGATGCGCTGCAAAATGAAAAGAAAGTCGGCAGTATTGAAATTACCCTGATTCAGCCAAGTATTGGTGAAATTTTAAGAACCCAATGGTTGGCGATTTTGGTGTCATTTCTGATTCATGGCTTATTGTGGCTCGCTTACCGTGCGATTGCCCGCCCAAGCCGCAGTGAATATTTGGCACGTATTAATAACGAATCACGCCTGAAACATGAAATTCAACAGCTTACTCAAGCACTTGAGCTTGAAAAGCAAAACACCGTGACACTCGTTTCACAGGCAAAACAACAGCCTAAACCCAAAGCCGCACCCATTATAGAATCAATCAATCAGGATCAGACCGATCATACTCTAGCACTGAACATTCAGTTCTATGACCCTAAACAATTGTTAAATAGTGTCAACCAATCCGTTTCTTTGCCTTATTTTAAACTGTGCCAAATCTTTCTAAATAAAAGCATTGAACTGTGTACTAAACATTATCAACTCAGCCCGTCCAGTATCAATGTTATAAATGAGTTTGATGCAAATGGCGCAAATTTAACTATTTCAGATCAGGAAGTGAATGCGATTGATTGTTTACTGATGATTGGCGCAGTATTTCAGTTATTGTCAGATGTTCTATATAAACGCTATCGTGAAGATAAACGTTTTGCCTTACAAACTCGCTCTGCGGTTTCCACTGCGGTGGCTGCGATGCAACTGGATGCTGTACAAGCAGCACAACGCCTCACCAGTCATTTACATGCCAAAGAGTCAGCTTTACATTTAAATAATGAACAACTCAAAGCGATTAGTGAATGCTATCAACTTGTCGCGATGCCAAATCCAGCCAATGTTTTAACGCGTCACGCCTTTATGCAAAATGGCATGAATACAGAATGCGCAGAGCTTGCCCAACATATTCGCACTGAAATTTTGATGGGGAAAAAAGCCAAAACTTCAATTGAAAATCAGACAGACCCACAATCAGAACGATAAAATCAAAAACTCTGAAACTCCCCTTTCTGGGGAGTTTTTATATTTAGACCGATTTGATTTACCTTAAGTGATTGAATTTATATTTTATCTTAATATACGCAAAGCCTTTGTCTAGAAAGCAAACAAAATTTCAGCATTTAAGAATTACAGTACTTTTCAAGTGAATTCACTTATGTGTATAAAGAGAACTCAAGAACTAAATCAGAGAAGCATAGGCAAATCTGCCCAAAACACGGTAGACTATGCAGCACATTGTGAACGTAACTGTCTTTTGGACATCATCAAAAGGTGAAGGCTCATGCCGTTAAGTAATGTTGAAGAACTGGTCGCGGACATCCGTGCTGGCAAAATGGTCATCTTAATGGATGATGAAGATCGCGAAAATGAAGGTGATTTAGTCATTGCCGCTACACACGTGCGTCCAGAAGATATCAACTTTATGATTACCCATGCCCGTGGTCTGGTATGTTTAACCTTAAGTCGCGAACGTTGCCAACAGCTTAATTTACCGCTAATGGTCGATCAAAACGGCGCACAACACGCGACGAATTTTACCCTGTCGATCGAAGCTGCTGAAGGTATTACCACAGGAATCTCTGCGGCTGAACGTGCGCATACGATTCATGCCGCAGTCGCAGCACATGCCAAACCAGCAGATATTGTGCAGCCAGGTCATATTTTTCCACTGATGGCACAACCAGGTGGAGTACTACACCGTGCGGGACACACCGAAGCAGGCTGTGACCTGACGCGCCTTGCTGGTTTGGAACCTGCTTCTGTCATTTGTGAAATCATTAATGAAGATGGCACGATGGCACGTCGTCCAGATTTAGAAGTTTTTGCCGAAAAACATGGTTTAAAGATTGGAACCATTGCTGACCTTATTCATTACCGCATGACCAATGAACAAACCGTTGAACGTTTGGGACAACAAACCATTGAAACCGAGTATGGTTCATTTGAACTGTATCGTTATCGTGAAATTGGCAATCCCGATATTCATCTGGCGTTGGTGAAAGGTGAACCTAAAGATGGCGTGACGACTGTTCGTGTCCATGGTTTTAATCCAGTCCGTGATTTACTCAAAATCAATAAACAAGATGGCGAACCTGCATGGAATTTAGATCGTGCACTCAGCACCATCGCTGCGGCTGAACGTGGAGTTTTGGTCTGGATTGGGCAGGATCATTTACAGGATTTAGGGCCAGCGCTTGAAAGCATGAATAAGCCAAAACCAGTAAAGTCCAATGCAGCACTGTCACACCAATATCAGACCATTGGTGTCGGCGCACAGATTTTACGTGATTTGGGTGTAGAGAAAATGAAGCTCCTTAGCTCGCCTTTACGCTTTAATGCACTGTCAGGCTTTAATTTAGAAGTGGTAGAATATATTTCTGCTGATCAAACGATAGAAAATTAATCGAGGTTATTATGGCAATTCGCCGAATTGAAGGTTTATTACATCTCGCGAGCGAAGGCCGTTACGCGATTTTAGTGGGTCGTTTTAACAGCTTTGTGGTTGAGCATTTGCTTGAAGGTGCAATTGACACCTTAAAACGTCATGGCGTGAGTGAAGACAATATCACTGTAGCTTATGCACCAGGTGCATGGGAACTTCCAATTGTCGCGAAAAAATTAGCAGCATCAGATAAATTTGATGCCATCATTGCACTTGGCGCAGTGATTCGTGGCAGCACACCGCATTTTGATTTTGTCGCTGGTGAATGTGCCAAAGGCTTGGGCGTAGTTGCACTTGAAAGCACACTTCCTGTCATCAATGGCGTACTGACCACAGATAGCATTGAACAGGCGATTGAACGCTCTGGTACAAAAGCAGGCAATAAAGGCTCAGAAGCTGCATTGACTGCAATTGAAATGGTTAATTTGTTAAAGGCAATCTAAGGCATGTCTCAAACACTTCAAGCCGTATATGCGGCAAAACGTAAAGCACGTCGTTTTGCGGTACAAGGTATTTATGAATGGCAAATGAGCCACAATCCTGTACATGAAATTGAAGCGCGTACTCGTGCCGAAAATGCCATGCATAAGGTTGATCTTGGCTATTATCATGAATTGCTAACCCAAGTCATTGCAGATCATGACCATCTGGATACCTTGCTAATTCCTGTACTTGACCGTGAGCTTAAAGCACTGGATGGTGTCGAGTTGGCAACTTTACGTTTAGGTGCATATGAACTGCGCGATCATATGGAAATTCCTTACCGTGTGGTACTGGATGAAGCCATTGAGTTAGCTAAACATTTTGGTGGTGCAGACAGCCATAAATACATCAATGGTGTATTAGATCGTTTAGCTTCCACACTACGTGAAGCAGAAAAACAGCAAGCTCAATAAGCAGCTTTTAAGTCATGGCTGAGTTTTCAATTATCGATCAATACTTTACTCGTCCTTTTAAACAACAGGACGATATTGGCATCGGTGATGACTCAGCTATTTTGACCCCTCCTACCAATCAACAATTGGTGATTTGTACCGATACACTGGTTGCAGGTCGACATTTTCCACTTGAAACCTCCCCCCATGCAATTGGATGGAAAAGTGTGGCTGTGAATTTGTCTGACATTGCGGCTATGGGTGCAATACCTCATAGTATTTTATTAGCATTGAGTCTACCCAACATCGACCATGACTGGCTACAAGGCTTTAGTCAGGGACTTTTCGATTGTTGCGATCGATTTGATGTCGCACTGATTGGTGGAGATACCACCCAAAGTCCACACCTCACCATTACCGTCACAGCACTCGGTTATATTGAATCAGGTCAGGCGATTTGTCGCTCAGGCGCTCAGGCAGGCGATTATATTGTGGTGAGTGGGCAGGTTGGCGATGCTGCCTACGGTTTGCAACATTTAGGTGAAGCCTTACAATCCAGATTAGACTATCCAACCCCACGCTGTGAACTCGGTCAAACCCTTAAGGGATTAGCCTCTAGCATGATCGATGTTTCAGATGGCTTGGCACAGGATTTAGGTCACATTCTTAAGGCATCCAATGTGGGCGCTAAGATCTTTCTCGATCAACTGCCTCTTGACCCTGCGCTGCAAATACTGCCAGATCAACAAAAATGGCAATATGCGTTGGCGGGTGGCGATGATTATGAACTTTGTTTTACAATAAGCCCGCAAAATTACGAAAAACTTTTGCAACAACAATTAAATGTCAAGATTACAATGATTGGCCTGATTACACAGGACACAAAATTAATATTTGAGCATAATGGTCAAGACCATCCTGTTCAGTTTCATGGATATCAACATTTTGCCTAAAATCCCCATTTCTTTTCAGAGTATGCGCTGGTCAGACCGTTTCATCACCTTTTGTGGTGTTGGTTTTGGCTCAGGACTACTGCCGAAAGCTCCAGGAACATTCGGTTCAGCGTTTGCATTGTTATTTATTCCGATTTGGGTATCTCTCGGTTTTTATCCATCCCTGCTTGTGATTATTATCATGAGTCTGGTTGGAATCTATATTTGCGGTAAAACTGCAGATTTGATGGGCGTACATGATGATGGACGTATTGTTTGGGATGAATTTGCAGGTCAATCCATTACTGTTTTGCCTTTAATCTTTTTTAATCTAATGAATATACAATGGGCACTCATCAGCTTTCTGCTATTTCGACTGTTTGATGTCTGGAAACCATGGCCAATTCGCGTGATTGATCGACGCGTAGAGGGTGGTTTTGGTATCATGCTTGACGATATTATCGCAGGAATCTGGGCTGCGCTCTGTATCTTCATTTATTTATTGTTTGGTCTAAGCCGTTAAGTAGGTTATTCATGTCAACGACCGTTATTATTCTTGCAGCAGGTAAAGGAACGCGGATGCGCTCCCAACTTCCAAAAGTATTACAACCCCTTGCTGGACAACCTTTATTGGGTCATGTCATTCGCACTGCAAAGAAACTCAACGCCAGTAATATTATTACAATTTATGGTCACGGCGGTGATCTGGTACAACAACAATTTGCACAAGAAAAAATTCAATGGGTTGAACAAGCCGAGCAACTTGGCACAGGGCATGCCGTACAAATGACCTTGTCAGTTTTACCTAAAGACGGTATTTCACTCATTCTATATGGCGATGTGCCATTGGTACGAGAGCAGACACTCGAACAACTGCTCGAAGCTTCTACGCCTTCTGGTATTGGGATGATCACCTTAAATGTCGAAAACCCAACAGGTTATGGTCGTATTGTTCGCCAAAACAATCTGATTCAGGCGATTGTAGAACATAAAGATGCTAGCGAAGAACAGCGTAAAATTCAGGAAATCAACACAGGAATTTACTGTGTCAACAATCAAAAACTACATGAATGGCTGCCTAAACTTTCCAATCAGAATGCTCAAGGTGAATATTACCTGACTGATATTGTGGCAATGGCAGTTGCAGATGGTCTTGAAATTGCTTCTATTCAACCCCAACTTGCCTATGAAGTTGAAGGTGTAAATGATCGCCTGCAACTGTCGGCTTTGGAACGCGAATTTCAACAGCAAAAAGCCATTGAATTGATGCAACAAGGTGTTACCTTGAGTGATCCTGCTCGTTTTGATTTGCGTGGTTCACTTAAAGTCGGTCAGGATGTTCGCATTGATATCAATGTGATTATTGAAGGTGAATGCGAACTCGGTAACGGTGTTGAAATTGGAGCTGGATGTATTCTCAAAAATACCTCTATCGCCGCAGGCACAAAAGTTCAGCCGTATAGCGTGTTTGAAAATGCCATTGTTGGTGAAAACACCCTCATTGGACCTTTTGCGCGTTTACGTCCGGGTGCAGTATTGGCCAACGAAGTACATATTGGTAACTTTGTGGAAGTTAAAAACACCCGTATCGGTTTAGGTTCCAAAGCCAACCATTTTACCTATCTGGGTGATGCCGAAGTTGGTGAGGGTTCCAATATTGGTGCAGGAACAATTACCTGTAATTATGATGGTGCCAACAAGCATAAAACCGTAATCGGCGATGCTGCGTTTATTGGCTCAAATAGTTCATTGGTCGCTCCGATCACGATTGGCAATGGCGCAACAGTGGGTGCAGGCTCAGTCATTACCCGCAATGTCGCAGAAAATACATTGGCCTTTGAACGTGCCGAACAATTTGAAAAATCAAACTATCAACGTCCCCAAAAGTTGAAGAAATAAGAGGATTAACCTATGTGTGGTATTGTCGGCGGCGTTGCTGAACGTAGTATTACCGATATTTTAATTGAAGGCTTAAAACGCCTTGAATACCGTGGTTATGACTCTGCGGGCGTTGCATTGGTAAATAACCAACAAATTCTTCGCGAACGTCGTGTGGGTAAAGTTGCCAATTTGGCAGAAGCAGTGAATGAACATCATTTGACAGGTTCTCTAGGGATTGCCCATACCCGTTGGGCAACACATGGTAAACCGACTGAAAATAATGCTCATCCCCATGTGTCTGGCAATGTCGCTGTAGTCCATAACGGTATTATTGAAAACTATCAGGAACTTAAAGATCAACTTCAGGCAGAGGGTTATGTGTTCACATCACAAACCGATACTGAAGTTGTTGCACATCTGGTCAATGATGCCCTAAAACATACGGATAGTTTGCTCGATGCAGTACGTCAAGTGGTGCCAAAACTTAAAGGCGCCTATGCACTTGGGATTGTACATACCCAACACCCAGATGAATTAATCACAGTACGCGAAGGTTCACCACTGGTGATCGGTGTCGGAATTGGTGAAAACTTCATCAGCTCAGATCAATTAGCACTTTTACCCGTGACTAACCGTTTTGTATATCTGGAAGAAGGTGATATTGCTCGTTTAACCCGTGACAGTATTGATATTTATGCGCATGGTGAACGTATTGAGCGTCCGATTAAAGAACTAGATGCTGCGGTGAGTAATGCTTCTAAAGGTGAATATAAGCATTATATGCTCAAAGAAATCTACGAGCAGCCAGATGCGATTCAGCAAACCATTTCTCAGGCGTTAAATAACAATGCGCTACGTGAAGATTTCCTGAAAAATGCAGAAATCGATTTCAGCAAAATTCAAAGCGTTCAAATTATTGCCTGTGGTACCAGTTACCATTCGGGCATGATTGCAAAATACTGGTTCGAGCAGTTGATTGGGGTTCCGTGTCAGATCGAAATTGCCAGTGAATTCCGTTATCGCTCACCTGTGATTGTGGCCAATACCTTATATGTGTGTATTTCTCAGTCAGGTGAAACGGCAGATACTTTGGCAGCTTTGCGTGAAACTCAAAAACGCGCCAAGACCAATGCACTAGATATCGTGACTTTAAGCATTTGTAATGTCGCAACATCTTCAATGGTACGCGAAACAGATCATCACTTATTAACTTTGGCTGGCCCTGAAATTGGCGTTGCCTCAACCAAAGCGTTCACTACACAGCTTGCCGCTTTAATGCTGTTGATTTTGAAAATTGGTCAGGTGAAGCAACAAATTTCTGATACTCAAATTGCAGAGATTGCAACACAACTTTGGCATTGCCCTAAAGTTATGCTAGATACATTGCAGCAAAATGATCAAATTTTACGCCTTTCAGAACTTTTTGTTGAAAAACAACATTGTTTATTTTTAGGACGTGGAACTCATTTTCCAATCGCTTTGGAAGGTGCGCTTAAGCTCAAAGAAATTTCTTATATTCATGCTGAAGGTTATGCAGCAGGCGAACTCAAACATGGCCCATTGGCTCTGGTTGACAATGAAATGCCTGTCGTTATTTTGGCACCAAATGATGACATGCTGGATAAATTAAAATCCAATATGGAAGAAGTTCAGGCACGGGGTGGTGAGCTTTTTGTCTTTGCCGATGAAAATAGTGGGATTGTGGAAAAAGACCGTCAACACGTGGTTTATATTCCCAAAGTCAATGCATGGCTGGCACCGATTATTTATAGTGTCCCTGTGCAGTTACTTTCTTATCACGTTGCAGTATTACGTGGAACAGATGTCGATCAGCCGAGAAACTTGGCAAAATCGGTTACTGTTGAATAATAAAAAAACGCCTGTTCTAAAAACAGGCGTTTTTTCAATGTGTTATAAAATCTAAAATTTAATCAAATGTCGCAATCAACCATGCAGAACCTTGATAATCCCCTGCAACAGCACTATTTCCCTGTATATGGCTAGTGATAGTGATGTTTTTTGATTTTTCGATAATGGTCTGAATTTCTGCTCCTGCCTCACCAGTAATTTCATCACGCAGGATAAGCTCGCTATAGATTTTGTCAGTGCTACCAATCAAGGTGTTTTTCAGTGGTAACCGCTTTTGGGGATCATCATCTTTGACATAATCTAGCCTTAATTTCACAGGTGTAGATTTTGAAAACGTACAATTATAATTCACATGTCCACTAACACGACTGTCATAACTTGTACTACTTAACATTCCATGATTTAAATTTAAGGTTCCCGTTCCTGTTCCCCCTGACCCAGAGTTCGTCTCTGTCGAACATGAAGAAACTAAATTCAACTGTGAAGCTTTTAATCTCATGGGTGCAGTAGTTTGATCAATAGGAAGCGATTTCGGCATTGAAGGTCTACCCACTGGATTCGTGTAAGTACGTAGATACCCAGCTAGATCTAAGCCATTTATGACAATTTGACCATCAATAATCTTTTCATTTAAATAAAAAGTGACTACGATTGGAAACTGTGCAGTAAAATTATCAACTTTATCCGTCGTATTAGGACTAGTTGCAGGAATGTTTGCACACACGACTGCATTTCCTTTTTGTACCCAAGAATTTGTCATATCTGACTTAAGTGTCATGACTACATTGGAATTAATTCGATAGGCTGGTACACCATTAATAGTAACACCCGCTCTGGGTACGTACATAAATAGAAGGTGATAAGCATTATTTGCTGGAATATCCCAATTACTTCCCGGTCCCCATGTTTTTCCTAAACACTTTACATTTCCTGACACGCGTACAGATTTAGAGGTATCCCTAATATCTATTGCCTCACCCACTTGGTAATAATTCTGTCCATCACTTCCAGTTACAGAAGTTGTTGCCACTGGTGTATTACTATCGAGTGAAATTGTGTATCCATCACTTGGATTTATAATAATTGGTGAATAGCCTGCTTGTGCTTCAAAGCCCAATAAGCTTAAACCCATCAAAGATGATATTGCGGTTGCTTGTCGAAATTGAAGATTACTATAACTACTTATAAAATCTTTAAATTTAGAACTAAACATAATTAAATCTCTTTATAAATACGTTACAGTAATGGTTACGCTAGAGCTAAAGGGTCCTGATTTTAACTCTTAGGCGGGAATATTCATGAATCAATCTTGCTATAAATAAAAACAGTATTTTAAGTTGTTTAATTTATACAGACGTAATATCTCTATTTTCCAAAGTCTGCTTATTACTGTGGCTAAATGTAATTAAGCCAAGTTACTAAAATCATTCATGCAAACATTGATAGAAGGAACAGGCATTTTTCCAACATTTTAAAAGCAGAATCTCTAGATTTTAATCAAAAGTTGTAATCACCCATGCAGAACCTTGATAGTTCCCTGCAACAGCATTACTTCCCTGAAGATGGCTAGTGATGGTAACGGTTTTTAGCTTTTCAATACTTGTCCGAATATCTGTACCTATTCCCCCTGTCTGACCAGTAGTTTCATCACGCAGGGTAAGCTTGCTATAGACTTTGTCCGTTCTATCAATCGCTGTATTTTTCAATGGCAAACGCTTTTGAGCGTCGCTATCAATGACATAGTCAAGTTTTATTCGCACAGGCGTTAATTCTGAAAATGTACAGTTATAATTAACTTGTCCAGTTACACGACTATCATAATTTGTATTAAATAATGCACCATGATCTAAATTTAAGGTTCCTGTCCCAGTTCCATCTGTCCCTGAAACTGTCTGCGTTGAACATGAAGAAACCAAATTCAATTGCGAAGCTTTCAACCTTATTGGAGCAGTAGTCTCTTCAATAGGCCAAGAATTTTGAGTAGGGGGAGTGAATGGGTTCATAAAAGCACGCACATATCCACCCAAATCTTGTGCATTTACAACAATCTGACCATCAATAATTTTTTCATTTAAATAAAAAGTGACTGTAATTGGAAAGTGTGAAGTGAAACTTGGTACATGTCCTAAACTGTCGGTATCATTCTCTGCAATATTTGAACATACTGTAGAACCTCCTTTGTGCACCCAATTCATTATATCTGTGTGAACTGTCATGAACAAATTGGAGTTAATACGATAAGCTGAAGAACCTTTAATACTAATACCAGCGCTGGGTACATACATAAATAGACGATGATATGCGCTATTTGAAGATACATTCCAATTACTTTCTGTCCCCCATGTTGTGCCTAAACACCAGACTGCCCCGAACGCACTGACAGATGCAGAATTACTTTGAAGTTCTATTGGATCACCCACTTGATAATAATTATTTCCATCGCCTCCAATGATAGGCTTTGAGTTAACAGGGGTATTAACATCAAGTAAAATAGTATATCCATTGCTTACACGTGTGACCTTTGGTGCATAGTTTGCTTGCGCTTCAAGGCCCAATAAGCTTAAACCCATTAAAGATGATATTGCTGTTACTTGTCGAAACCGAAGATTACTATAACTTTTTATAGAATCTTTAAATTTAGAACTAAACATAATTAAAATCTCGTTATAAATACGTTACAGTAATGGTTACGCTAAAGCTAAAAGGCCCTGATTTTAACTCTTAGACAGGAATATCCATGAATCAATCTTGCTATAAATAAAAACAGTATTTTAAGCTGTTTAATTTATAAAGATGTAATATCTCTAATTTGCAAAATCTGCTTATTACTGTGGCTAAATGTAATTAAGCCAAGTTACTAAAATCATTCATGCAAACATTAATAGAAGAAACAGGCTTTTTTCCAACATTTTAAAAGCAGAATCTTTAGATTTTAATTAAATGTCGCAATCAACCATGCAGAACCTTGATAGTTCCCTGTAGCAGCATTACTACCCTGTATATGGCTAGTAATAGTGATGGTTTTTGATTTTTCGATATTGGTTGTAATTTCTGTTCCTGCCTGTCCAGTACTTTCATCATGCATGGTAAGTTCGCTGTAGATTTTGTCAGTACTACCAATCAAGGTATTTTTTAGTGGCAAGCGCTTTTGAAGATCATCATCTTTGAGATAGTCCAGCCTTAATTTCACAGACGTTGATTCTGAAAATGCACAACTATAATTCACTTGTCCACTCACATAACTATCGTAGTCTCTACTATTTAATGCATCATGCTTTAAATTCAATGTGGAGGCCTGCCCTGTACTCGTCTGAGTAGTACACGATGCAGGGATATTAATAGTTGAAACACCTAGGCGAAGTGGAACAGTCGTATCTCCGATTGACCAACTGTTTTGAGGAGGAACTTTACCTGTCGATGTAAAAGCACGAACATATCCCCCAAGATCACCACTATTAATTACGACCTGACCATCTATCACTTTTTCATTAATATAAAAAGTCAGAAAAATTGGGAACTGTGCGGTAAATTGATCAGTCGAATAACGTGCAGGATCCCATTTCTCGCATGCGCTAGTTCCTGCAATATATGTCCAATTAAATACATAGCTTTCCACCTTCATAAACAAATTACTATTTATCTTAAATAGTGGTGAACCCCCAATTGTTTCATTAGTAGAAGGAACATATATAAATAATCTATGAAAAGCATTTTCACCGCTAAGAGACGTATTTTTAGAAACATCACCCCAAGTGAGTCCTTGGCAAGCAACGTGTCCAGTTATCTTAACATTTGCAGTATTACTGTTATTTTGATTTATCTCAATGGGATTACCTACTTTATAATATTTTGTTCCGCTAGAACTAGCTGTTGCTTTAGTTTCTACTGTTGCAGAATTAGATAAAGCTACTGTATAGCCATCAGATGGATATAAAATCCTGCCTGAATAATCAGCATAAGTAACACCGCTAGAAAACATGAATCCAGTATAAAAGAGACCTGAGATAACTCTATTCAGATGGAAATAAGATTTTCTTAAAAACTCGGAACTAAACATTATATTTTCCCCAAACCATATTATAAATAAGTTACGGTAATGGTTACGCTAGAGCTAAAAGGTCCTGCCTTTAACTGATCGAGAGGGACACTGCTGACTAAATCTGCTTTTAATTGAATACCATATTTCGACCCATCTATTGCGGTAGGCGTAATTTTTTGCTTCTTACTCACTTCTAAAGCCTGTATGGTATTATTATTCATTACGCTCAAATCTATACCAAGACCATCGATCGTGGTCGCCAGAATATTTCTACCGTTATAAAGCAAAACTCCACTGCTCTTTGGGCTTAATACTATTGACAAATCTTTTGCGAAATCACAGCCCTCAATTATGAGGGAAAAATTTTTAGAACTGTCTGCTTCACCTACAGATTTAAGCTGAACATTCCCAAAATCTAATTTGAGCGGTGAAGTTTGATCTGCACTGTAAAGAACACAAGCAGGGCTGATCATCTGTGCGGTCACATTGACTAAAACATCGGCATGCGTGGTACATGCTGGAATAAATAGCAAAACAGGGCTTATGTATTTTAAAATCTGATTTATCTTATTCATTAGAAATACTCCACTGCAAATGTAACAGTGCTAATGAAATCACCGATGTTGGCTTCTCCAGCAGCAGGCTTTCGAACAAATGCACCAAAATTGATTTGTTGTAATCCATTCACAACTGAAACTTCCGCAACGGACATCGGGCTATTCCAGATAATTGGATGGTTATCCTGATCAACCAGCCCGAGCAGCACTCCACTCGTGCCTTGTGTTTTCACAAAATTTTCTCCAACTATCTCAACGAGTTGACTACTTTGCCATGTCAATTTAATCGTTTTATTCAAATCTGTATCACTACACTTATTAATCCCGATTGAAAAGGGAGTTACAGGACTTGATCCCTCTTGATTAATCGAACGCCAATTCAGATTTTGAAGTGTAACTTTCTGATTAAGCGAGTTACTATCAATTTGACAGGCCACATTCCCTAATAACACTCCGCTAAATTCAACATCAACCGAATTTGCACTATATGCATTTGGTGCGCTTAAAAGAAATGACATCGGCATCGCTAACCAAAGTGTTCTTATGCTATTCATAACTGACCTCTAAACGAAGGTTATTTTGATCTTCCATCAATGACGGCATAAGAATATGGTTAATGCCATTTAATAAAGAGATAGGAGTACTTGCCAGCGCTTGCCTATGTTCGGCATCATAAAAACGTAACTTTGCAGGCGTATCTGCTGTGACATTGGAAATATGCATTTCACTATAATCATTTCCTGCGCCACAGCCCGTTAGCATTAGCTTTTCATCAAACTGTAAATCGCATGGTGCATTAAAAATGATAGCATTGACTCGTACCAAGCCCTGATGGATAGGTTCGTAATTAGACTGTTTTAAAGATGTAATGGTTATAGGGGTTTGCGCCACCACAGATTGACTCAATGCATTGCCAACAATGAGTAATATCAACCATAGTCTTTTTGGATCTTTCATTACTTTTTGTTCGCTCACAGTCACTCCCCTATTACCAATAATGGTTTAATAAAAATATTATTCGCCTTTAACCGTACAAGTTTCACCCTGACAGTTAAAAGACATGGTTGGTTTACCGCCGTAGTCATTGATGTATGTCAAATGTGGTGTTGTCAAAGCAGCAGACGTAAGTTCTTGTGTCGATTTTGGTGGTATCATGACTGCATTAAAGGCATTTTTTTCTGCCTGCTCTTTGCTATTTCCAAATCCAATCACTGTTAAGTTAAAAGGTGTAGGGTTATTTAAAAGATAGCCTTTTGCGGTTTTAGTCAACGTGACTTTATGAGACCACTGAGTATCTGCTTCAGCCAAAATACTTGTTGGTCGATAAAACAATTTCACCCTTGACTGCAACGCAATTTGTAAAGTGTTTCCACCTGTTGGTTTAGGAGGAACTTCTCGCAAATTATAGAAAAATACAGATTCTCTATCCTGTGGCAACTTAGCGACTTCGGCAGTAGTACTCAAACGTACTAGACTCTTTTTATTCGCTTCAATACGTTGCAAAGGCGGCGTTGCTAAAATTGCACCTTTAGTTAGCTTGTTGCCCTGCAAATCTTCAATCCAGCTCTGAGCAAGATAGGCTTCTTGCGGATTGTCATTTGAAATAGTCACATTAATTGATTTTTCTGTACCTGGAAAAACAATACGTGTTCGGTCAAGTGTGACAGCACTTTGAGCACTCATAGAAATTAGGGCGGTCGTACAAAAAAGCTTAGTAAGCAATCCACCTCGTAGAGTTGAATTCAACATAAATTACCTCGTAAAACTAATTAATTGATTGGCTTGACGATATCGAACTAGCTACAGGTGCTGTTTCTTTGCCAGATATACATGACAGATCTAACATGCTCGATGATGACTCTATCTTTTCAGGTAACCACAGTTCACACTGCACTTTACCACCCCAATAAACCGATAACTTCTCTTTTGGTGCAATGCCAATTAGCCATGTAACACCATCCTCACCAACAATCCCCAACTCACGGTTATTTGTATTACGTACACTGGCACCAAAAGGTGGATTTTTCCCATTGTCTAATGATAAAACCGCGAATAATTTATCCCCTTTCATCACGGATAAACTACGGTAACCAATAGCCCCTTTAGTTAGAGTAATGTCTGTCGTTGATATCAAAGCCTCAACATTGTCTGGTAATTTACTGGTGTTAATAGAGGCTGTAGCTTGACGATAACTACTAATATTTGGGAGTACTGCCAGTCCAGCAGAATTGGTTTTAGTCACCCCATTTTCAAGTGGAATAGCGCTTGCACCCGGTGTTTCAATCATTAATCGAGTATCACCATTCGCTGAACGGTGCGAAGCAACGCCCTTTGAAGTTACGGTAAGACCACTTCTAATCGATGCGCCGACGCTACTATATTGTTCAGGCACATAACTCGCATTTACCGATATATTTGCCTGTGACAAATCACGTGAGTAATAACCGCTGATACTTGATTGACTATTCACGTTTTCGCCATGATTGTAGCCAGCGTTTACACTGTAGTTATCGCGATCGTTATAAGCACTATAGCCTACGCTATGATTGAACTGATTATTGCCCCCAGTTTTTGAATACAATTCTGAAAGTGAAATACTACGTCCACTTGAAAGTGGTAAAGTTAAATATAGATTGATAGAGTCATCTTTAAGACCTGTATCACGCTCAGCTCTTGTTGCAGAGAGTGAAACACTTGCTTTTTCTTTAGATGCTCCCGGCATCTTGAAATAAGTACTGGCATATAGACCATATTGTGTTTGTGGTTTATTTTGCCAATAGGTACTGTATTGGTAATTTAAAGAAAGGTTAAATTTATCAAAGTATTTATTTAGATAAATCTGATAGTTTTCTTTTTGTCCACCACTTTCAATACCTGTACGATCCTGACTCATAAACTGGTTTAAAGTCCGATATTCCTGATCGGCAAAACGGTATCCCGCAAAAGTAATATCTGTACGCAAGTCATTAAAAGATTTTGCATAACTCAAACGATATGAGCGTCCTTGCAAGGTTTGATCTTCAAAATTTGAAACAGATTGAGCAATATCCAGTGACAATGCACCAAAGGAAAAAAGATCCCGACCAATACCTACCGCCAGAGTTTGATAATCCCCATTCAGTTGCGAACCACCATATAGCGACCATGCATTTGACAATCCATAGGAAAACTCACCGCTTAATACCGCTCTACCCGTAACAGAGTGCGCGTCATAACGTGTTTTACCTGCGGCAAGCTTATAAACCATTCGCCCAGGCCGTGTTAAATAAGGAAGTGAAGCTGTATTAATACTAAATTTCTTTTCTTCACCATTTTCTTCACGTACTGTAACGTCCAATACACCACGCACACCACTATCAAGGGTTTGAATACGGAACGGCCCTGGTGGAACAGTGGTTTCTAAAACGATACGATCTTGACTACGAACAGTGACCGTTGCATTCGTATTGGCAACACCAATAATCTCTGGCGCATAACCTACAAGCTTTGGGGGCAACATTCGATCGTCACTTTCTAGCGAAACACCGCTGTACTGCCACGATTCAAATACATCTGAATAAAAATAATTTTCCCCAACTGTTAAGACTGACGATATATCCTTCAGCGAAGTAAAAGCATAAAATCGATTAAAATCAAAGTTATGTTGCTCTTTATTACTACCATCATCCTCACGCTTTTGATAAATTGCATTAAAGTCACCACGGACACGCCATGCGCCTAAATTGACTCCGACTGTTCCATTAGTTGATAAGTAGGTACGTTTAGTCGAGTCATCTTCATCTGTAAAAGAAAAGTTGGCACTATAGTCAATAAATCCACCGTTTACACCTTCTTCCCAAAGCGCGGGCGGAATCCAATAAGGGTCACGATATTCCATCCATGTTTGTGGAATGGTGATATTGAGTGATAATGTCGGCAACTCGACTTTAGTTTGAATACCAGACAGTGCAGACAGATCAAGACATTGCCCCTGTTGGGTAGTGGTTACTTTTTCTTTACCTGATGCATTAAGCCCAATAATTTCAAGCATATCTAAAGGAATACATATCAATTGGGCAGCTGTATTTTCTGTATTTTCTAATTTTATTATTGAAATATCGCGTGGTGCACCTAAACGCTGACCATTCACGAATGTAGTTAGAACATATTGTCCAGGCGGAACGTAGCCAGCAATGGAAAACTGGCTCATATCAACGTTTTCAATGTCTTCCGCATCTAGGACATTTAGGTTAAATTCGGTAGCATAAGTCGAGCATGTGCTGAAGCTGAACGCCAACAAAATGGCTTGCGTTACCTTGTTAAGTTTAAGCTTCATACTACGGCACCTTTAAAAACAACAAAAATACCTCTCTCAATATTTTGTATATCGAGAAAATTTATCTTTGCCTCATTGATAATCAATAAAAAAGCGGACTAAACCTTGATAGCTTCCTGCTTGTAACGGTTTTCCAGTGGGTTCTAATCTCAAAAAATAGCGTAAAAAAATAACTTGGCCATCCTTGTCATACCGCGACAAGCTTTCAAATAAGGAATAGCTTTCTCCCATTTTTAACGTATTCATTTCGTTATCAAGTAGAGAGACACCTAAGCCTTGAGACGGCCCTTGAAGCACAAAAGCGTTTATATTATTTGCGTTATAACCATCAAAACGGATCGACCATGTTTTAGTATCAATAGCGTTGTAAGCACTACCACAATCTCGAAGTTCGATCTCGAATGACTGGGTTTGTTGCTCACGCACTAATGCATTCGACAATATCGGAAGTGTTGAAGGCAAAAAGTTTACCGTTTGGTCACGATTCGGCATAACAATTGAGCACGGTGTTGAAATTACACTACCTATTAGCTCTGCTTTACCAAGATTGCGAAGCCCAATTTCTTTTGCATTAAGAGCAGGAGAAATAGCTAGAAAGAGTGAAAATGAGATTCCAACAAGATAATCTTTATTACACTGATCAATCACCATAAAAAACCTCCTCTTACAGACTTAAGATAACCACCAGTCCATTGACTGGTGGTTGATCTGATTACTTATTACTGATAAGAAATACGGAAGTTAGAAACAGCGCTGAATTTACCTTCAGTGACTGGTTTAGCTACGTCAACAGCTGAAGCCAATGCTTTGAAAGTTAAAGTGTTTTCGCCTTTTTCATTTACAATGCTAGACTTTACATCTTTTGACGTACCGAATACAAAACCGTTGATTGATACGCCAAGGTTATTTGTGTTGCCAGTAGATGTTGCAAGTAAAGTGTGACCTGCATCAGCATAGTCCTGACCAGTGAACGTGACATCCATAGAGTTTACAGGGCCATTACCTGCAAAGTTAGTTAAGTCACAACCCGTAACTTTGATATCAAAATCTGCTTCCGCTGCTTGACCAGCTTCAAGTGCTTTACGAGACAATTGACCAAAATCAACAGTTTGATTTAGAGAAGATTGTTCAATATTACATGGAGAATCAACAACTTGACCTTCAAATTTAACAACACCAGTATTGTCAGCCATTGCAGCAATTGGAGCCAAAGAAGCGATAAGTACAGATGCCGTTGCTAATTTCGCTAATTTCATTTATTTCACCTTTGAGTTCAAAAATTAAAAGTCGTCATCATCAAAATAATGATCACAATTTATTTAGTGCTGCCAACAAAGTGTTAGGCAAACAAAAACACCACCTTGGTAATGTTTATTCCTAAAATATTTAAAGCGTTATGCTAAAATAATAAACACTGAGATAAGGTATGAACCAACTTCACACAAAGACATCATGTAAAATTGACATCAAATAGACCTTGAGATTTTTTAAAATAAAATTTTTATTTTAAAAAAGCTTATTTACCCAATGTCATCTTTAAAACTCGTTACTTCTATCAAGAAGTTTCGATGAATTTATAATAATTATTTTCTCAAAATATAACCTGTCTAAAAAAACACAAATTTTTATCATTTTTTACAAATTTAAACGTTTAATCCGACTATTTTAATATGAATTTCAATAAAAATTTATCTTTTAAAATACAAAGAATAATCACAAGTTATTGATATAGTTATTTTTAATATAAATTAAAAGTTTTTGTATCCGTTTTTTAAATTTAAATACTAAATTTATTTCTACTTATTTTAAAAATTTTATCTAAAAAAAATTAATAAAAACTATTATTGAGAAAAACTTTAAGATTAATAATTTTTTCTCATATATCTTAAAATTAACCTTTGTGCATGCTTAATTTTATCTACATAATTTTCATAGAAAGTCTTTTTATAAATATAGTAAATATTTAAAACAAGCGTCTATATTCAAAATAAAGATTAATGCTTTTCTTTTAAAACCATTCAATACGAATTTAAGGTCATTTCTCAACCTAATTTATTCTTTTTCCCAATTTTATTGACTTGGTATAAAATTTTTTTATAGTGTTATAACATCATTAGAAAAATCACATTAGAAAGGAGGGAGATAGATCATATGCGAACAGTCATCGATACAAGAGGTGTAAGTAGCGGCCTGGTAAATTTAGTCAATAAATTTTGTGATCTTCACACGATTCCTTCGCCAATCACCAAAAAATATGACGTCAATGAACGCCTTCCACTTACAGAATGGTATCGAATCCTGAATTACTTAGATCAACATTATCCAAAAGATGATCTGGGAATTGAGCTTGGTAAACTATGTGAACCTGCTGATATAGGAATTGTTGCTTACTTATGTATGACCTGTGAAACAACAGGAGAAGTCGTTCGCCTTTTCGAGCGTTATCAACGCATTTGGTATCATATGGCTCCTGTATGTATGGAAACTTTTAATCATGAAGTCACTTTCACATGGCAAAGTCCCGCTTATGTGAAAGCAGGTCAATTTGTTAAAGAAACACGTTTAGCAAATGATGTTGCTTTTACCATGATGCAAGTTTTTATGAATAGTCTTATTTATCCGAATACTTTCAAAATTAAAAAGATGGAATTCAGTACTCCACGTCCCAATAAAGTCATATTTCATGAGCGTTTTTTCGGCTGCCCTGTGCTCTTTGATCGTCCTATTAATAAACTTTCATATTCTGAAGACGTGTTTAATATAAAAATAAATCAGAGCTATCCAGATTATGTATTAAAACGCATATTAGAAAAGAATGCTGATTATCTACTGACTAAGTATCCTCAAGACCTTTCATTTAATGAACTTATTTATAGGATTATTGTAGATGCTCTCCAAAACAATCGCTGTGATATTCAATATGTAGCAGAGCAGATCGGAATGACTCCTCGATTGCTTCAGCATCGTCTTAAATCAAATGGAACTTCTTTTTCTGATAAATTAAACACAATACGAAAAAGTCTTGCTTTTCAATATTTAGAAGATAAATCATTAACAATTAATGAGATTTCTGCATTGCTCGCCTATCATCAACAGACATCATTTAATCGAGCTTTCAAATTATGGACTGGAATGAGTCCACTACAATGGCGAAACGAGAACTCTTCTGGACTCTAGTCCATTGAAGAGTTTACATTAAGATATTCCACTCTGACTCTTGCTCTATTTCAAAGAAATTATTCAAGATTTTTCTTCTGTATTGTAAAGGACTTACCCCCATCCAGCTTTTAAATGACCTGTTAAAAGAAGTCTGTTCTTTGTAAGATAACAAAAGTGAAATATCCAAGATGCTTAAACTTGCATCACCAAGATAAATAATTGCAAGCTCTTTACGAACCTCATTTAAACATTGCTTAAATGAGTATCCTTTTTTTTTCAATTTATATTGAAAAATACGAGCACTACAACCTAATTGCTGAGCTACATAATCAATAGAAATTTTGCCTTGATTAATCGCACTTATAATTGCACGTCGAACTTCTTCATCAAAAGAATTCCCTTTAGGAAGTTCCGCTAAAAGATTTTCTGCTTGTTGATGCAGAATATTATTCAGTACGGCATCATGAGTTGGAACCTTAAAATTAAGATTTGTTAAGGGTAAATATATACTAGTTTTGCTTTGATTAAACTGGACTGTACAATCAAAATAATCTTCATAAAATTTTACTCTTTTAGGCGTTACTGAAGAAAATTCAATACGATTAACTTTAATCTTTTCAGGGAAAATAAGTTTATTGGCAAGATTAAAGATCACACCGACCATAAGCTCATCTGCCAGATCACTTGCCTTAAAAGAAGAATCTCCGCCCCAACTGATCATGAGTTCATTATTCACACATCCCACATGAACTTCGATAAAGTCGTAACTTAAGCGATTGTATTTTGAAAAAACTGACAGGACATGTCCTAAATTTTCACAAGTCGAGCTGAGATAACCCAGAATTCCTAAATGTTCGGGTTTAACAAAGTTTGCTATTTTCACACCCAAAGCAAAAATGGGACATTGTTGTGAAATATAGTCTAATACTAACAACCATTCAGAAAATGGCGTTCTTTCTGTATTTGCATAATTTTTCATAAAATCTGGAAACTTAACTTGATGCTCAATACAAAATAACTCCAACATCCGTATAAGATTGCTATCTACCGATTTTATATGATAGAAAGTAGTTTGCATTTCTAGGTTTCACCATATGAATTATTAAAAAGCAATTACGACTAGCCAAAGCTTATGATTAAAAGCTTCAACATAAAGATAAAATTAGAAGAAGATTAAAAAATCCATGAGACTTCTTCCAGCTCAAAGAAATTAAGAATTCATTGTTGCAACTTAATTTCTTCTAATAAGCCAGTGTCAAAAAATGATGTACCCTGATTGTCTAATCAAAACCAGTCGACTTGGCATAAAGAATTTCTTGAAATGTGAAATATTTCACCTTTCAAGCCGCATATTGTTGTTGAAATTAATGAGTGTTTCTTATCTATTTATACAAAAAAAATTTTCATTACAGACAAATTTATAAATATGAGGTTAAAAAATTTTTTAAAATTATAGTATTAAAACACATTAACAATCAGACACAAAAATATAATTTTCAACAACTTAAAATCAAAAAACACCACACAATTATAGAGTTTATTTACACACTAAATGACATCAACCACACTTAAAAACAAAACCATATCAATATTATTTTCAAAAAAATATTCATAAAATATTTAAATTCACCATTATTTTAACAATAAAATTCGTTAAATGATAAAAAAATTAGTGTTTTATGATAATACAAATCAAAGATTAATTTATAATTAAAATTTGATAATTTTTACTTTTAAAAATTTAAATTCAATGTTTTATAGAGCGGTTAAATAAAAATTGTTTTAACCATATAGCGGCCTAACTAAAAACCTCTATTTAAAATCTGCTTATCATCAAATATGGAAAAACTTAAGATAAATTTAATATTTTGTGGATAGCCTTAAAATTAAATCATTTAAACTTTAAATTAAGCTTAAATGATAAAAAAATATGTGTTTAATGGTAAGCTTTTATTTTTTCTTACTCATATAATGATTTTCGAAATGTGAGATCTTTATCGAGCGTTTCATAACCGCCAGTAGCATTTGCCCCAAACCCTTAGCAAATGCTACCTTTTATACCTATATACCAATTCTACTGTGGTATATAGGTCTTTTTATTTTCTTATATAATAAAATTTTTCTATTTCAGAATATTTGTATATTAATGAATAACAAATTTTTCATCTACTTTTATTGAATTTACTGACACAATCATATCCTTAGTTAAAACTCTTTCATACAATATCAATTCCCCAAAGGAGTCCTCTTTTGAACATTCAACAAAAAGATGATGGAAAACATGGTGCGTTTGAACTACACGATGGTGAAAAGCTAGCAGGTGAAATGGTCTATACATGGGCTGGTGATCAATTATTTATTATTGATCATACCGATGTTGCTGATGATTATCGTGGGCAAGGTGTAGGACGTAAACTTTTAGATGCTGTAGTCGATTTTGCCCGAAAAAATCAGATTAAAATTATTCCTTTATGTCCTTATGCAAAATCAGTATTTGATAAAGATCCATCTATTCGTGATGTGTTAAGAGATGCCTGATCTTTAAGTTATTCGAGGCATCTCATCCGATGATGCTTTGAATTTATAAACTTTCACCTGACAAGCGCGCTTTTTTGTCTGCTTGACGTGCCCAATACGTCGCTAGCGCTGCACCCGAAATATTGTGCCATAAACTGAAAATTGCACTTGGTACAGCCGTGATTGGAGATGCAGCGAAATGTACTGCTGCCAATGCCACGCCTAAACCCGAATTTTGCATACCGACCTCAATTGAAATAGCTTTACTGTCATAATGTGAAAGTTTTAGCCAGCGACTTGCCCAATAACCGATCAAGAAACCCAAGCCGTTATGGAGCATTACCACAGCGAGTATTAATAGTCCAGATTGTAAAATTGATGCCTTACTGGCACCAATAATCGCTGCCACAATCATCACAATCGCAACGACTGAAACTAAGGGCATTACACGAATATAAGCATCGACTTGTCGAGTAAAATAATGGCGAATGATAATGCCTAAAATAATCGGAACAATCACCACCTGTAAGATCGAAATAAACATGGAACTGACATTGATATGAATCCATTGACTCGCCAATAGATAAAATATCGATGGGGTTAATATAGGCGCTAACAAGGTTGATACCGACGTACACGCGACCGAAAGTGCGGTATTACCCTTGGCCATATAGGTAATCACATTAGACGCTGTTCCTCCAGGACAACATCCGACTAAAATTACACCAATGGCAATTTCTGGCGGAAGTTGAAAGAGCTGACATAATAAAAAAGCTAAACTCGGCATCACAATAAAATGAGCCACGACACCAATCAGAACCGCTCTTGGATATTGAATTACAGCTCGAAAATCGGCAATGCTAATCGTCATCCCCATACCAAGCATAATGATGCCTAATATCCATGGAATATAAACCGTGAGCCAGACAAAATAGGTCGGTTGCCATAAGGCGATCGCTGAAAATACGATGACCCATAGCGCAAAAGTCTTTTGCATAAACTGTGTCAGTCGCAATAATAATGGCATAGCAATATCCTGATTTTTAATACAATACAATTTTAAAAATGCTTTAATTGCCTAATAACTGCGACGATGTCATTCTTTTTACACCTTTACTGATCATCTGCTGCCACGCCTGCTGCAATGAACCATTTAAATCAATTGCTTTACAGGCATCGACCACCACATAACTTTCAAATCCTGCTTGTTTAGCATCCATAGCTGTCCATGCCACACAAAAATCGGTCGCAATACCTGTGATATAAACCGTATCAATACCGCGCTCTTTTAAATAACCAGCAAGTCCTGTAGAGGTCGTTCGGTCTGCTTCCATAAATGCCGAATAACTATCAATATCTGCATGAAAACCTTTGCGAATAATCAACTGTGCCGAAGCGATATCCAGATCAGGATGTAACTCGGCATCATGCGTTCCCTGTACACAATGTGATGGCCAAAGCACCTGCGTACCATAAGGCAGTTCAATATGTTCAAAAGGCTGTTTGCCTGCATGATTTTCAGCAAACGAGATATGATCGGCAGGATGCCAGTCCTGCGTCAGAATGATATTATCAAAAACACAAGCCAACTGATTGATACAGGGAATAATCTGATCCGCATGTGCGACTGCCAGTTGTCCTCCCGGAGTAAAACCATTTTGGACATCGACCACAATTAAAGCGCTATTTTTTCCCTGTTTCACGGCTCTGCTCCTGATATGAATCAGCGTCATTGATGCTGTAGTTCTGAGCATCTTATAAGAACTCTATTACTAAAATAAAGCTTTCGGCGTGCATCATATTAGACCTTTAGAACTTACAAACTTGTATGACGAGCGCATATATAAGGCCTAAAATGCGAAACTGGTATATAAAGTTTTGACTGCTTTGACTAAAGCATATTGTTCTTATGCTTCCGATCAGTCATAATTTGCATAATAGTCATTCAACAGAAATTACTTTTTGTTGAGACGCTAAATCAAAAGACTGCAAAACCATCCGTACTTCGTTCTGTATCTCACTGGATGGCACAATAGGATATTTTTTTAAAATGACTCAGCAAGCACAGACCATTCAAGGCTCAATTGTCGCACTCGTCACCCCAATGTTTGAAGATGGCAGCGTAGATTGGAAGAGCCTCGAAAAGCTGGTTGAGTGGCATATTAATCAGGGAACCAATGGTATTGTCGCTGTAGGTACTACAGGCGAACCATCGACTTTAAGCATGGAAGAACACACACAGGTGATCAAAGAAATCATTCGTGTGGCCAATAAGCGCATTCCTATTATTGCGGGAACTGGTGCAAACTCAACCCGTGAAGCGATTGAATTAACTCAAGCCGCCAAAGAGCTTGGTGCAGATGCCGCTTTACTTGTGACACCGTATTACAATAAACCGACTCAAGAAGGTTTATTCCAGCATTTTAAAGCAATTGCCGAAGCCGTTGAGCTACCACAGATTCTTTATAATGTACCAGGCCGTACAGGCGTAGACATGCTCAACGAAACAGTTGTTCGTCTTGCTGATATCCATAATATTGTTGGTGTCAAAGATGCGACAGGCGATATTCCTCGTGGTAGCGAATTAATTCAAGCATTGAATGGCAAAATCGCAGTTTACTCAGGTGATGATGAAACAGCATGGCAACTCATGTTGGCAGGTGCTAAAGGCAATATTTCTGTCACTGCCAATGTTGCGCCAAATATTATGAGTGAACTTTGTGTCAGCGCAGTAAATGGGAACGCAGCAGAGGCTGAAGCCATTAACAATAAAGTTGCAAATGTACACAATAATCTATTTTGCGAATCGAACCCAATTCCTGTGAAATGGGCGGTACATGAAATGGGACTCATTGGTACAGGTATACGTCTGCCTTTGACCCCTCTTGCACAGCAATATCGCGAACCACTCCGTAATGCCCTGAAAGCAGCGGGAATTATTCAATAAGAGCAGATTATGATGCAGTTACGACTTGGACTAACTTTTGCTATCGCCGCTATGGGTTTAGTAGGCTGTAGTAGTTTTAATAATCATTCTTTAGATTATAAGAATACCACTACGCTTGCTCCTCTCCAGTTCCCGACAGATGCAACCGTGCGCCCATTTACGCCACTGTATCCTGCACCCACTGTAGATCAGCTCGCGATTGAACATGCACCCAAACTTGAGAACAAGCAGGGAACACGTTTTGCATTACCTCGTCCTGATTCAACCAAAGCAAATACTGTTGCAACCAGTGCGGATAGTACTGTAGCAATGGGTCGTCCGCAGGTCGTCGTTGACGGTAATAAAAATCCATTGCTACAAATTAATGGTTCAACCTCAGACATTTGGCAATATACCATTGCAACGCTGACTAGCCTGAACTATAAGGTGTTGGGTGAAAATAAAGCGGGGCATGAGGCGACCATTAAAGTCGGTGATCAAAGCTATGTATTGAAACTGACAGGTGTCGGCAATACACATAATCTTGCATTATTTAATCCAGATAACAGTTTTGCTGATCCAGCAAAAGCAACTGAATTACTCAACCAGATTTATCAAAATTGGCCAGCCTAGGCTTTCTCTAGGCAATTTTTTTTTGAAAAAGGTTCCCCCATGTTAAAACAAACCTTGCTCTACACTGGTAAAGCCAAATCTGTTTATGAAACAGATGATGCAGACCATTTGGTTTTAGTCTTTCGTGATGATGCTTCTGCATTTAATGGCGAAAAAATTGAACAACTGGATCGTAAAGGCAAGGTCAACAACCGTTTTAACGCCTTTATTATGGAAAAACTAGCAGAAGCTGGGATTGAAACTCATTTTGAGAAGCTTCTAACTCCAAACGAAGTGTTAGTTAAAAAACTCAAAATGATTCCTGTAGAATGTGTGATTCGTAACTTTGCCGCAGGTTCACTTTGCCGCCGTCTAGGTGTTGAAGAAGGCAAAGAACTGACTCCACCAACATTCGAACTGTTCTATAAAGATGATGGCTTAGGCGATCCAATGGTCAATGAATCGCAAGCGATTGCATTAGGTTGGGCAACCGCAGAACAGCTTGAGAAAATGAAAGAGTTGACTTACAAAGTCAATGATGTGTTAAAAGCACTGTTTGATGCGGGTAACATGATTTTAGTCGATTTCAAACTTGAATTTGGCGTGTTCCACGATCGCATTGTATTGGGTGATGAATTTTCTCCAGATGGCTGCCGCCTTTGGGACAAAGACACCAAGAAAAAACTAGATAAAGACCGTTTCCGTCAAGGTCTAGGCGGTGTGGTTGAAGCTTATGAAGAAGTTGCTGCACGTTTAGGGATTGACCTAGACAACATTTAAGCAATTTTTCTTCTATACAAAACGAGTCAGTTAGCTGACTCGTTTTTTTATTTCATAAACCCTCATATCTTGTGAATGCTTTTAAACCCCAAATTTTCTGGCTAAATGAATTTCCTATCTAATCAAAGCTGACTAACCGTCAACAGCGCTTATCTACGATAAGATTTATTAATTATCTGAATTTATTCATATAATTTAGTAGCAATTCTTGTAAAAAAATCTGCATTTGACTCAAAAACAAGTCATCAAAAATCATAAATAATTCCTGAATCGTTATAAAAAACACACACAAAAGCTGATCTAATCATCTGGATTCATAGACATTTATTTTTTAAAAAGAAAATATAGACATTTATGATGATAACAATAGAAGCAAATTGCTACGGCTTTAAAATTGAGGAGTGTAAATAATGAGTGAAGAAAAAAAAGAACAGGAAAAAGAGACTGATAATACCCTCACTTGGCGTGAAAAAATGGCGATTGAGGAGCATGAAAAACTTTCGCCTCGACTGGTTTATGAAATTATTCGTAAAAATGGAGTAGAAGAACTTGAACGCCCAACCAAAGCCCTGATTTTCTCGGGTATCACAGCAGGCATCGTCATCAGTTTTTCATTTGTTTTTAAATCTCTGCTCAATGCTTATTTGCCCGATGCTAAGTGGGCTTTTTTGATTGAAAATATGGGCTATACCGTGGGTTTTGTTCTGGTTATTTTAGGACATATGCAACTTTTTACGGAAAATACCATTGCAACAGTCGTTCCTTTATTTAAAAATTTTAGTCTTAAAAAATTAAAAGCTGTGTTTCGCCTATGGGGAATCGTGTTTATTTCCAATCTCATCGGAACTGCACTGGCCGCACTTTTTTTACTTAATCCGCATCTGTTTGATGCAGATTTGATGCAATCTTTTGATAAATTAGCACATCATGTTGCGACTTTTAGTGTATCTGAAAATATTATAAAAGGAATTCCCGCTGGTATTTTGATTGCCTCACTGGTCTGGATTTTACCTTCAGCCAATAATAAATTTCTGCTTATTTTCTTTATTACCTACCTCATGGCATTAGGCGGTTTTACGCATGTTATTGTTGGCTCTGCGGAAATGGCATATTGGGTATTTAAAGGACATGCGACGTTTTCAGAATATATTTTTCAATTTTTATTACCGACAACACTGGGCAATATTATTGGCGGTACTGGGGTATTTACTCTATTAATTTATGGACAGGTCAATGAAGAACTAGAATAAACAGCAGCTTATTGCTGCTGTTGTTCCTGCTGCCAACGACGTTGTTGCAAGCGTTCGCCCTCAACTTCACGTTTATTTCGTGCCGACTCGTAGAGTTTTACCCCTTTTAATTCAGGTGGTAAATATTCCTGCAATATGAAATGCTCTGGATAATTGTGTGGATAGAGATAATCCACACCATAACCCTGCTGTTTCATAAGTTTAGTTGGTGCATTTCTTAAATGTAATGGAACAGGTAAGTTTGCCGTTTTCTCTGCAAGTTCTAAAGCACGATTAATCGCTAAATAGGTGCTATTACTTTTCGGGCTTGTCGCCAAATACACCGCTGTTTGACCCAATATAATTCGCGCTTCGGGCATGCCTACCGCCTGAACTGAACGGAAGCATTCACCTGCCAATAACAAAGCATTCGGATTAGAGTTTCCTATATCTTCTGAAGCTGCAATCAGCATTCGTCTCGCAATAAAGACTGGATCCTCGCCGCCTTTTAGCATTCTTGCCATCCAGTACAGCGTCGCATCGGGGTCACTACCACGAATAGATTTAATAAACGCCGAGATAATATCGTAATGTTGCTCGCCCGATTTGTCATAACGCGCAATATTTTGCTGCGCGACTTTGACCGTGACGGCATTGGTTACACTATTTTCTTGATCAGCTTCAAAGGTACTTGCAATCAGATCAATTAAATTCAGCGCTTTGCGAGCATCTCCCGCAGCAAATTGAATCAAGGCATCGTATTCTTCAATCTGGATATGTCGTTCTTTTAAAAAAGGATCGGTTTGAATGGCTTTATTGAGCAAAGTTTGAATCGCATCTTGATCCAGCGAATTGAGCGTATAGACCTGACAGCGTGACAATAAAGCGCTATTTACTTCAAACGAAGGGTTTTCAGTTGTTGCCCCGATGAGCGTAATTTTGCCTTTTTCAACGGCATTTAGTAATGCATCCTGCTGCGATTTATTGAAACGGTGAATTTCATCGATAAACACAACAGGTGTGAGTAAATCACCACTTTCCGCGATGATTTCCCGCAGTTCTTTTACACCCGTATTGAGCG
The DNA here is from genome assembly GCF_009372255.1 of Acinetobacter guerrae. Lineage (GTDB taxonomy): Bacteria > Pseudomonadota > Gammaproteobacteria > Pseudomonadales > Moraxellaceae > Acinetobacter > Acinetobacter guerrae. The sequence continues at coordinate 51,649 of NZ_LXGN01000056.1, read as the reverse complement.
CAGATAAACTCACAAAAGGACGATCCACTGCTTGCGCCAGTAACAACGCAATGGTGGTTTTACCCACGCCTGGCGGTCCCCAAAAGATAATCGAAGGCAAATGTCCCTGATCGATCATTTGACGCAACGGCGCATGTTGACCTAGCAAATGATCCTGCCCAATAATTTCGGATAAATCACGTGGACGTAATCGTTCAGGAAGTGGAATATGCGTATCTGACATCATCAATAGCTTTGTAATCTTTTACTGTAGTCTATTGTGTCTAGATCAAATCTACAATTTGAATCTGTACACAGTGATCATTAGATGCAAATTAATGCGGTTTCAAAAGCTGCTCAAGCACATGATAGCTCGCACGAATGCGTACCTCATTTGGAAAATTTGTATTGGCCAACATCACAATGCCAATTTTCTGCTGTGGAATAAACGCAACATAAGCCCCAAAACCATTGGTAGCACCCGTTTTATTAAAGAAAGTAGCTGATGAAGCAATTTTTGGTTGTTTAATTGCGCTGACTGGATGACTTTCAAATGCCATTTGGTTGGAATTGCCCTCTAGCAAAGTATCCAGTTTTATTGGATAAGAATATTGCTCCCAACCTAAACCTTGCGTCATAACCCCTACTTTAAAATAACCCACATGGGTATTTTCAATCGCTTTACGTAACGGTTGTTTGAGTTGTTGTGGATTAATTTGTGCATCGAGAAATTTCAACATATCTGCGCTGCTACTTTTCACGCCATAAGCTTCTGCACCGAACATACCCGCAGAAACGCGTAGGGCTTGCTGTCCTTTATATCCCCATGCATATTGAGTCATCTGCTGTTGGGGGACATCAATAAAACTCTCGTTGAGACCCAATCCTGGAAAAAGTGTTTTCTCGAGTAATTGGCTATAAGGTTTTTTCATCGCCAAAGCAGTCACATACCCCATTAGCCCAATGCTCGGATTGGAGTATTGACGCTGTGTACCAATTTGATATTTTGGCTGCCATGTCTGGAAATATTTCAACATGTCCTGTTGTTTTACGATTTGATCTGGAAACTGAAGCGGAAAACCGCCTGCGGTATACGTCCCCAGATTGAGTAAAGTCGCTTGATTAACCGCTGTATTTTTTAACTCTGGAAAATATTGTGCTGGATGATCTGAAAAAGAAAGTAACCCTTTTGCCTGTGCGTAACCCGCTAAAGTTGCATTAAAGGTCTTACTCACCGAACCCAATTCAAATAATGTATGTGAACTGACCGCTTGCTGTGTTTGTGTAGATGACACGCCATAATTAACAAAATAATGTTTTCCATTTAAAGTTACACCCACAGCAAGTCCAGGAATATTGTGCTGTGCCAAGAGTGGTTTAAACTGCTGATCAATAATCGCTTTAACTTGTTGCTCTGTCAGATCTTTTGCATAAGGTGTTGAACTACATACAAACAGTCCAACCATCCATAATGATTTCTTAGACCATGATGGCTTTCTTGAACAGGTCTCTCTCTTTAACAACGACAACATCATTATTTCTCTATTTTAATTAAAAATTTAATCGGCACTTAGCTTCAGCAGTCTGGCATTTGAACCATCTTCGATGACCCAGATTAAACCATCTTGCGCTTGTAAAAGTCCACGAATTCGTTGCTTCATGTTCAAACGTTGAACTTCCTGTACAGGTTGCGATTTCAAATCCACCACAGTGATTGATTCTGAAGATAATCCACCAATTAAGGCTTTGTCTTTCCACGCAGGGAATTGATCTCCCCGATAAATGATCATACTTGATGGTGAAATGACAGGTGTCCAACTAATCTCAGGTGCCTTAAATTCAGGTCGGGTGTCATGGTCAGGTATTGGCAAACCTGAATAATGATCGCCATTGGAAACGACGGGATATCCATAATTCGCACCTTTGACAATCCGATTAAGTTCATCGCCCCCTTTTGGCCCCATTTCCACCACCCAGAGCTGACCATTTTCATCAAATGCCATCCCCAAAGGATTACGATGACCTAATGACCAAATTTGCGCGGCGACGCCACCCTGACCTGCAAATGGATTTCCCGCCGCAGGACTTCCATCGTCATTTAAACGCACGATTTTACCCAGATTGGACTGCATGTCCTGCGCAGGATCAAATTTCTGCCGTTCACCAGAGCTAATCCAGAGTTTACCCTCGCGATCAAAAGCTAAACGATGACCATAATGTCCTTGTCCCGAAACCTTATGTGTCTGCTGCCAAATTTTTTGTAAGTGAGTAAGCTTGGGCTGATTCGGTGCGCTTAAATCCAGTTGAGCACGTACCACCGCAGCGCCTTGTCCACCTTCACCAGATTCAGCATAACTCAAATAAATCCAATGGTTTTGCGAAAATTGAGGATGTAGAATGACATCACCTAACCCACCTTGCCCTCCATAGCGAACTTTGGGAACACCTGAAACATTCAGGACTTGTTTGGTTGTTGGATCAAAAATTTTAACTGCACCCTGACGTTCCGTGATCAGCAAGCGTCCATCATTAAGCTGAGCCAATGCCCACGGCTCCTTAAATCTAGCAATTTCTTGTGTTTTAAAGGTCTGATTAACACCTGTCGTTTGACTTACGGCTTGCGCATGATTAGATGTTTGCTGTAGTTCTTGTGAATGGCTATTGTTAGAACCACAAGCCGTCAATAACATTAAACTGCTACAAAGTAGCGACGTGGCAAATTGCGTCGTCATCTCGATGATCCTCACTTTATTCTCTGTTCTATTTGTATCTTAAAGACCGAGTCAGAAATAAATATTCGAAAAATGTATTTTTGTTTTAGTTTATATTTCAAATAATTACTTTATATTTCAAAAAGGTTTTATATATCGTGCTGTTTGAGCGTTTCAATAATTTTGCAATTGTCGATATTACTGGTGGACTGGCAACGAGCACGTAATTGTTCTAGTTGTAGTTTAAATTTCTCAAATTGTTGGATTTTATAATTAATATGCCCAAGATGTTCTTCAATCGCTTGATCTACAACATTACATTGTAGTTCAGGTTGCTTGCGTAATTCATTGAGTTCTTCAATTTCATGTAAAGACATGCCTAGTTCGCGACAATGCCGAATAAAAATCAGTTGGTCTAATGCCTCATCATCATAATAGCGATAGTTATTTTCTGCACGTTGTGGTGGTGTCAATAAGCCACGTTTCTCATAAAAGCGAATCGTATCTACAGAAACCTGAGATTTTTTTGCTAATTCACCAATCAAATATTTCATCATAAGACTTGACCCTAGAGTGACTCCAGACTTTCTAATGAGCTTATCGAAAGAGAAGGAAGTTGCCAATGGCCTGCTGTAACTGTGATCATGAAGAAATGCCTAAAGTCAAAAGCAACAAGTTTAAAATTGCCTTGTGGATTGCATTGATCTTAAATCTTGGAATGTTCTTAATTGAAGTATTTGGAGGAATGCAGGCAGGTTCTGCTTCCCTCTGGGCAGATGCGCTAGATTTTTTTGGAGACTCGATTAATTATCTGATTTCATTACTGGCACTGGGTTTAAGTCTTTACTGGCGTGCTACGGTCGCACTCATTAAAGGTTTAACCATGAGTTTGTTTGCAGTGATTATTTTAGGAAAAGTTGTCTGGTCTTATTTACATGGTGTTCCACCTGAAGCAATCACCATGGGAATTATTGGGGTAATGGCACTAATCGCGAATATCATCAGTGCAGTGGTGCTATTTGCTTTTCGTGATGGCGATGCCAACATGCAATCTGTTTGGTTATGTAGTCGTAATGATGCCATTGGTAATATTGCGGTGATGATTGCTGCATTAGGCGTATTTGGTACACAGAGTGTATTGCCTGATTTGATTGTGGCACTATTTATGGCATTTTTAGGACTCAGTGCAGGTTGGAGCATTATTAAAAAGTCACAACTCGAACGTCGCGAACAACAGCAAAATCAGTTGTCACATTTGCACTAAGTTTTCGTTTTTTATCGAATCCAGCGGACGATATAATCTTCAATATCGTCCTCTGACACATCGACTTCGGAAAGACAACGCCCCGCCGCTGATTTACGAGCTTTGATGACACTCTGACGTGAACCTGTATTTAAATAATGCCATGAAGGTAAGTTTTTTCCTTCATTTAAACGTCGATAAGCACAACTTGAAGGCAACCAACGAATCGTTTGTAACTTCTCAGGTGTGAGTTGAATACAATCTGGAACGAACTGATGTCGATGAGAATAATTGGAACAACGTGCTGTCTGACAATCGAGTAATTTACACGCCACTTTGGTATAAGCGATTTCGGCACTGTCTTCATCTTCAAGTTTAATCAAACAACATAATCCGCATCCATCACACAAAGCTTCCCACTCTGCCTGATTGAGTTGGTTAAGTGAATAATGTTTCCAGAAAAATGGACGTGTTTCAGTGTTCATAAAGCAGGAGACCCAGCAGCGAATACACATTATAACACTGTTTCTAATGTGCATCCTTTACATAGTTTATGTAACACAATTAATTGAATATAAAAGACAATATACAGATTGCACACATAAACAACACATAGCTTTTCGATGATCAGACTTATATTTAAGGAACGATAAATATAAGGAGATTAGAACTATGTTTCGTTGGGCGATTATCTTTGCTGTGATTGCATTGATTGCAAGCTTATTAGGTTTTGGTGGAGTTGCAGGCTTATCCAAAGACTTTGCAGTGATTTTATTGGTGGTTGCGGTGATTTTGGCCATTATCGGTTTTATTTCGCGAGGTCGAGCTTAGGCTCCACGCAAATCAATGATTTAGCGTAAGTTCTATTCAAAAAAAGGATCAAAGGTCCTTTTGAAATGAAAAACAAACCCCGATTAGATTTATATTTAAGCGGGGTTTTGTTTCTGGCTTTTTTATTTACTGAACAGAGATTGTCCTTCCCTACATAAATTCTCACATTTATGCATGAATTGATTACACTGAATATGCATATCACCACATTTTTTATGATTTAATTATTTTCAATTTCAGCTTGATATCAGGATTTAACGCATGACATCTACCATCAAAACACGTGAAATTCACTATACTGCAAAAGATGGCTCAAACCTGATTGGTTATTTTGCTACGCCAGTAAGTGAAACACCTGTAGCGGGCGTAATTGTAGCACCTGAATGGTGGGGAAGAACCGAATATACTGAACAACGCGCCCGCGAGTTGGCTGAACATGGCTATGCTGCATTGGCAATTGATATGTATGGTGACAAAAAAGTTACGACTACAGCATCACAAGCCAATGAATGGATGACACAAACTTTTCAGGATTCTGAAACGATTGTAACTCGTGCAACTGCGGGTTTGGAGACTTTGGCTGAACAGCCTGAGGTCAATTCAGACCAACTTGCTGCAATTGGTTTTTGTTATGGCGGTAAAGTTGTATTGGATTTGGCACGTTCTGGCGCAGCTTTAAAAGCGGTAGCTTCATTTCATGGTACATTGACTCCAAAAGCATCTGCTGAGAAAGGCAAGATTCAAGCTGAAGTTTTAGTCTTGCATGGTGAACAAGACAGTATGGTGACACTGGATGATGTCAGCAAATTTAAAGCTGAAATGGATCATGCTGATGTGAATTATGAAGTGATTATTTTAGAAAATGCTAAGCATGGCTTTAGTAATCCATTAGCAGATGAACGCGCTAAAACTAATGGTGTTGATTTAGGTTACAATCCACAAGCAGAACAGCAAAGTCTGAACGCAATGTATGGACTACTTGAAAGAACTTTATAAAATCTACTGCACAACTGCGCTATATCATGTACATATAGATTTAAGATGGAAAAGAGAGGATGAATCATGACTGAAAAACATTGCCCTTATTGTGAATTTGATGAATATGATGTGATTCATCAAAATGAATTTGGCGCCATCCTGCCCGAAGCTCATCCTCTTTCTAAAGGACATTCGGTGATCATTCCTTTGCGTCATGTCAGTTCTTTTTTTGACGTAACCGATAAAGAACGCAAAAGCTTGATTTCTTTGATTGAGTTGGCGCGTAATGAACTTCATTTACGTCATCAGCCCGATGGTTTTCATATCGCCTTTAATGATGGTGAAGTGTTTGGTAAAAGTGCTGAACATTTACATATTCACATTATTCCACGTTATCAAGGGCAAGAACTTAAACTAGATAATCGTTGGGGTATTGTTCAGGCCTAATCCTTTTCTTGATTCAAAAGATGATCTTCGGATCATCTTTTTTTGCTTTAAAAATGGTGTAAATGGCTTGCTAAGAACAATTTAGTTATACTGCTGTTCCTGTTTTTGCTCTCTGTGTTCATGTCTGATTTTTCGTTTTCTGATGCCCTACTGGACTGGTTCGATCAACATGGTCGTCATGACTTGCCGTGGCAAATTGCAGATGATCCTTACAAAGTTTGGGTCTCTGAAATTATGTTGCAGCAGACACAAGTCAAAACCGTACTCCAATATTTTGATCGTTTTATTGCACGCTTCCCCACAGTGGATGACTTAGGTACAGCCACATGGGAAGATGTCGCTCCGTATTGGGCAGGACTGGGCTATTATGCCCGTGCGCGTAATTTGCATAAAGCTGCGATACAAGTACACCAAAATGGACACTTCCCACAAAATCTTGAACAATGGATGGCACTATCTGGGATTGGTCGTTCGACTGGCGGCGCGCTTATGTCTTTGGGACTGCGCCAATATGGCGTGATTTTGGATGGCAATGTCAAACGCGTCTTATCGCGGTTTTTTGCCATAGAAGATGATCTCTCCAAGCCTATTCATGAACGTGCATTATGGCAAATAGCTGAGCAGCTTTGCCCAATAGAACGCAATCATGATTACACACAGGCGATTATGGATCTGGGCGCAACCATCTGTACGCCTAAAAAACCATTATGTCTATATTGCCCCATGCAGCAACACTGTAAAGCGCATCAGCAAGGTTTGGAAAATGAGCTACCATTTAAGAAACCTAAAAAAGCAGTTCCTGTTAAAACTGCGGATGTTGTTCTGATTCAATCAAATGGACAATGGCTTTGGCAGCAGCGCGATTCACACGGTTTATGGGGTGGGTTATGGTGCTTACCTATTATTGAAGACAAAAAAATATTATTAGAATGGCGCTCACAATTTGACCTGACGCCTATTTCAAGTCAGATACAGATTTCCCATAGTTTCACTCACTTCACATGGCTACTGAATATACAGATGTTTCACGTGGAACCAGATCAGCAAGAACATCTTATTACAGAATTAAGAGGTCATTGGTTAAGCCCTGAACAAGCAACTGCAAGAGGGATTCCCACTGCCATGAAAAAATTGATCTCAGCTATCGATCCATGACATAGTGCAGATCGTGATCATAAAAATAATGGAGAACCTGTGTCTCGCTATCTCCCCTATCTCATTCTAGGCTTTGTTTTAAGCTTGCTTGCTGCCTGTACCACAGCGCCAAAAAAATCGCAGCCTTTGCCAGCAAATCGCGTTTCCCAATTACAAATGCAAAGTTTAAGTACACATTTACCTATCCCCGTTAAAGGGATAAAAGCAAATCAATTGACTGATACTTGGGGTTCAGCGCGTAGTCAGGGTCGCCGCCATGAAGGAATCGACATTATGGCTCCACGTGGAACAAAAGTTTATAGTGCGACAGATGGATTGATTGCAGATTTGCGCAATAATAATCTGGGTGGCAAGGTGATCTGGATTTTGGGGCCAGCAGGTTCATGGCATTATTATGCGCATTTAGATGGGCATAAACGTGGTCTTGCCGTTGGAGATTACATCAAAAAAGGTGACCTTATTGGTTATGTCGGCAATACAGGAAATGCTCGATATACTGCATCGCATTTACATTATGGTATTTATCTGTCTGGAAAAGGACGTGGTGCCGTCAACCCTTATCCATATTTACGTTAGGAAAATAAATTATGTCTGAAGCTTTGATCAATCGACTGGTTGAATTTGCCGAGTCAGGGAATCAACAAAAAATCTGTTTGAATCAACAAAGCTATCAGGGCTGGATTATGGAAATTTCTGAAGATGCCCTACTCATTAGCACAGGCTATGCAGATAAATCTGGTCAAGATTTTTGGATCAAATTTGAAGACCTAGCTCAAGCCGAGCTATATTATTGGGATACCTCCACTGACCAGTGGAAAGCATTTTCAATAAACTAACAGATCAAAATAAAGGAGCAGCATATGACTGCCCATCGTTGCGGTTGGTGTTCAAATGATCCCCTGTATATCTCTTATCATGACCTAGAGTGGGGAAAACCAGAATTTGATGAAGCCCGACTTTTTGAAATGCTTTGTCTGGAAGGACAGCAAGCGGGTCTTTCATGGATTACAGTACTTAAAAAACGTGAAAGCTATCGTCAGCATTTTTTCCAATATCCGATTGAAGATATTGCCAAACTCACAGATCTACAACTTGAACATAAACTCAGTGATACAGGTTTAATTCGTCATATCGGTAAACTAAAAGCTATTCGTGATAATGCGATTGCATGGCAGAACCTAAAAAGTCAGGGACATAATATGTCGCAATGGCTTTGGAATACTGTACAACAGCAGCCTATCATCAATGATGTAGTCAATTATCGTGAAGCACCTGCAAAAACTGAATTAAGCCTTGAACTGTCTAAACGTTTAAAGAAACAAGGTTTCAAATTTGTAGGGCCAACGACTTGTTATGCATTCATGCAGGCAGTTGGAATGGTCAATGACCATGAAAATCACTGTTCTTTTCGATCATAAAATTTATATAAGGGCATACTGCAATGAGTAGTAATATAATCCGTGCCTATGCAGCAATGCAGGCAGGCGAGCCACTAGTTCCCTATCAATTTGATGCAGGTGAATTACAACCACATCAAGTGGAAATCAAAGTTGAATATTGTGGTTTATGTCATTCCGATATTTCAGTCATCAACAATGAATGGCAATCATCTCAGTATCCTGTTATCGCAGGACATGAAGTCATTGGAACCATTACTCAATTTGGCAGTGAAGCCAAAGGCTTAAAAGTCGGACAACGGGTTGGCTTAGGTTGGACAGCGGAAAGCTGTCAATCTTGTGATCAATGTATAAGTGGTCAGCAAGTGTTGTGTACTGGCGAACATACCGCGACTATTGTCGGTCATGCAGGCGGTTTTGCCGATAAAGTTCGTGCTGGTTGGCAATGGGTTATTCCATTGCCCGATGATCTAGATCCGACTAGCGCAGGGCCGTTACTCTGTGGCGGAATCACCGTGTTTGATCCGATTTTGAAACATCAGATTCAAGCTATTCACCATGTTGCCGTGATTGGAATCGGTGGCTTAGGTCATATGGCGATTAAACTGCTTAAAGCATGGGGCTGCGAAATTACCGCATTTACCTCTCATCCAGATAAGGCGGATGAACTTAAAGCAATGGGCGCAGATCATGTGGTCAATAGCCGTGATAATGCTGCACTAAAAGCACAACGTGGTAAGTTTGATTTATTACTCAGTACCGTGAATGTGACACTGAACTGGAATGCATATTTAAATACATTGGCTCCAAATGGAACAGTTCATTTTCTTGGCTTGGTTTTAGAACCTGTTCCAGTTCCTGTCGGCACACTGATTGGTGGTGCAAAGTCAATTACAGGATCACCTACTGGCTCCCCTGCTGCACTGCGTCAGTTATTAAAATTTGCTGCACGTAAAAATATTGCACCGCTAATTGAGCTTTATCCTATGTCCAAACTCAATGATGCAATAGAACGTTTGCATTCAGGTCAGGCACGTTATCGGATTGTATTACAGGCCGATTTTTAATACTCGGTTATGAAATAAAGAAGGCTGCATGATGCAAGCCTTCTTTATTAATAAACGAAAATCTATACCGCAGTGTTAAGCCAATAACATTGTATGTCAGCATGATCATAGAACTGATCCCGCTGCCTAATTCATGTTGTAGCATCTGACTGTAAACTGGTACTAGCGCCGTGGTTAAAGTCAAAAATTATATTTTGCTGACAACGTTACATTGCGCGGTTCGCCATAGACATTACTAGGGAAACCCACACTGCCAGACAAGGCATTATAGTACTTTTTGTCGAAAAGGTTATTGACATTGAGGCGTAGATCTAGCTTCGGTGTGGCTTGCCAGCCCAAAATCAGATCGGCCACAGTATAAGCGCTTTGGCTAATATAGAACGGCACGCCGCTCGCAGTACCCTTGTTGTAGATTGGTCCCTGACGATAAACCGAGCCACCAATACGCCAATGCTGAAGTTCGCCGGGTAACCGATACATCGTAGACAGCTTAAATAGGTGTCGTGGGGTGTCAGTGTCGAAAAGCGCTCCCACATTACTAGCCGTCGCATCCTTTCGGTAACGAGCAATAGCGATCGTGTAGCCAGCACCCACCTGCCAATTGGGGGTAACGGCACCCTGTATCTCGAATTCCGCGCCCTCGCTCCGCACCTCACCAGCAGCCGAATAACAGATAACCGTTGGATATCCAGCACATTGAGTCTGGTCAGTACTACGAAAGGCACGATTTTCTTGATCCATTCGGAACACAGCTGCTGATGCATTCAGTGCACCCTCAAAATATTCACCCTTGATACCCATTTCGTAGTTTTTGCCAGTCACTGGATCTAATAGCTTGCTGCTAGCATCCAGATAATTTTGAGGCTTAAAGATATCGGTATAGCTCACATAGATCGAGTGCTGGTTATTCAGGTCATAGACTAATCCTGCATACTTCGTTAACTGGTGGCTGACGTTATAGCGGTTATGAGTACTGACGGATGGCGTGTTCGAGGCAAAGTTTGGATAGGTATTAACCGTGTCTTTATAATCAAACCAGTCCAAACGTCCACCTAATATCAGCTTTAGTCGATCAGCTAAATTTAGGCGTGTTGTGGCGTATACACTTTGCTGACTGATCTTTGCATCCATCCAGTCTCGTAAAGGAATATTAGGATTTGCAACGGCGCTCGAGTCAAAGTTGTATAGATTGAGGTTGCTGTTGAGAACCACGCCTTGGCGGCTATTGCCGTCAAAATCAATGTTACGGTAACTGGCACCTAGCACTAACTCGTGATTACGGCCCAATAGTTCAAAAGGGCCATTGGCGTACAGATCTACACTACTTTGTTTTTCCTGATGGGAATTTCGTGCACCTAGCTGAGTATAATTCCCTGTGTTGAAGCTATAGCTAAGATAATGACCTAGCATGTCAACATCAGCCTGCGCGTAATAGGCTGAGATGTGCATCCGCCAGTCGTTGTCAAATAGATGATTTAGACCTACAAAAGCCGAAGTGGTCGTCTTGTTCCAATGTTCCCAGTCATTGGCATAAGAGGTAGACCGAGGCAGTCCCAGATCACTGCCGTCTCGTGCTACTGGAAGTCCAGTAAAACCATTGCCATGTAAACGGCTCTCCTGATGCAGTGCGCTGAGCGTGAGTGTGGTAGACGCATTTAAATCCTTTTCCAAAATCCCATAGTATGTCTGGCCGTTGCTGCTTTCGCCTCGCTTATAGCTCTCATAATCCTGAGCAGCGATCACTGTACGACCTCGCAGACTACCATCTTTAGATAAAGGACCAGAGGCATCTAATTCTGCTCGATAGCGATCCCAGCTACCAGCGCTCAAGTCGATCGATACTTGTGGCACATCAGTTGGCCGCTTGCGTACCAAGTTGATGGCAGCCGAAGGATTACCAGCCCCCTGTACTAATCCAGTGGCACCACGCACGATCTCCACACGGTCATAGATCGCCATATCAGTGGCAAGTAAGTCTTGTGATAGATTGGAACTATCTAGACTCACTGGAAGACCATCGAACATTAGATTGTCCACATACATGCCACGCGCGTAAAAGGAAGCACGCTCTGGTCCGAAACGTCTGAAAGTCAGCCCTGGAGCAGCCTGCACTACATCGTTAACCGTCGCCAAGTTTTGATCCTGAATACGTTGACTGGTGATGACAGTAACAGCTTGCGGGGTTTCCCGCATGGACAGATTCATTTTAGTGGCCGTACTCATACTGCGCGTAGTATAGGAGTTTGTACCATCGGTCGTACCTGCTTGCTGTGCCTGTAAACTAATTAGGGGCAGGCTAGTCGCAGATTCACCTTTTGCACCCGAAACTAGCTTTGGCATAGGCGTGACTGGACGTGAATCATCCGATGATATTTTGATAATCGAATATCGCCCCTCTCCCAAAGGTTTTAACTGCAAATTTGTATGTTGCAAAAGTCGTTGCGATGCCTGCTCAAGCGTCAACTGACCCTGTAATTTTAAACTTTGCTGACCTTTGACCAAATCACTAACAAATAAAATCTGTACGCCACTTTGCTGTGCCAGTTGTTGCAAAGCGGTATCCAATGATTGGGCCGGTATATTAATTGAGGCCGCTGCTGTATCTGCCCATAACGAACCTGCATATAATGCAAGCGATACTAGCAGGGCGAGCTGGCGCTGTTTAAATCGATATTTTGGCAATAAAGTCGTCATATTGTCCCCAGAAAATTTCTCTTTGTCCTTGTTATGTCGTTTGGGATGACGATTTTGTACACCTAGTGAGAAATTTTTTTATGGGCGTGAAGCGATCATAAACCCACCCTGATCCTGTGCTGTCACTTTTACAGGGGCAAATTTTTCTAAATCCTGCATAAATTGTTTGCGGTGTTTTAATTTAACTTCACCCGTAATTCGTAGCTGTTCAACATGGTGATCACGAAACTCTACTGATAAATTGCCATAGCGATTTAACTCATCAATCACCTCTACTAGAGGCTGATCCATAAACTGGTAGGAACCCGTTTGCCAGCTGGTGAGTTGTGCAATATTTGCATGTGATGGCTTGAACCATTGATCATGCTGACGATACAGACTTTGACCCTGATACAGGTCTATGTTTTGTTGCGCGCTTGATATCCTGACCTGTCCCTCACTAACACTAATCTGTAAATCAGTTCCATTTGGTTCACAGCGCACATTAAATACTGTCCCAATATCTTCAATCTTAACGTCCTTTGCCCAAACCACAAATGATCGTTTCAGCCACGGGGCCACACTGTGCCATGCCGTATGTTTGACCGTAAAACTTGCTTCTCCCTGTAGCAATTTAAACTCACGTGAACGCAGATGGGTGGTGACGATGAGTTGTGTCTGAGTATTCAATTGAATACGGCTACCATCCGTCAACTCAAACTGTTTTTGCTCACCAATACGAGTCGAGAAAACTTTCTGATCATAGGAAGAATTAAGCCATAACACGCCCAGCACACTGCCCAAACCTGCTAGCAACAACAGATGCTTATGCTGCTGTTTTTGTTTTTGTCGTGCTAATGCGCGATGAATAATTTGTTCTGCCGTGGGCAACTGTTCAATCAGGCTGTCTTCAAACGGCGCAAGAGCGCGTTGCACACGCTGTTGATTCTGCTCGGTTGAATTCGTTTTTTTAGACTTATCGGAATCAACCATGTGATTCAGCCAATAAAACTGGCAGTAAATCTCGGTAAGCACGCGCTAAATGACGAGCCACCATTCCTCTTGAGATATTTAATTGATTGGAAATCTGTTGTTGTGAAAAATGATAAAGCTGCGCCAGAATAAAAATATCCTGACAACACGGCGGCAATTGATAAATTGCCTTTAGAATAATCTGCTCCCGCTGAGTTTTAGCCACTGCCAGTTCAGGCGAAGTCAACTCAGGTTCTAGAGGCTGCTCTATTTCTGTCAGAGTGACATCCGTATCTATAATTTTTTTTCTGGTTTGCTCTTTGCGGTAAAAATCAATCGCAACATGCATACTCATCTTTTTTAAAAAAGCCAGCGGTAGATGAACTTCATCCAGCGTATCTGCCTGTTGCAAAACACGTAGACTGGTTTCTTGTACCACCTCCTGAGCAAACTGACGGTCACCAAATCGATAGCTGATGTAATCGACTAGTCGATCATTTTCAGCAATCAGTACGTCAATAAGATGGTGAACACGCATTGCACATTTTTCAGCAATAACTTAAATGAGAATTATATTCAATTGCATCTCAACACTCAATCCGTACATGAGACTTGATAGCTATTTAAACAAATTCAGTGTTAGCTAAATGCCGTTTTACCCAATCTGCCAGAAATATGATTGCTGCTTTTAAATGAGGCGTAAGTGCATGTCCAGCATTGAAACGGACAAAATGCCGATAACGCTCATCCTCCCCAAAGACTAAACCAGGAACGATATTAATCTGATTATTTTGTGCTGCGGTATACAAATCTAAACTGTCAATCAACTCGGGAAGTTCGAGCCATAGTGCATATCCTCCCTGCGGCTGACTGAGTCCCACATTCAAGGGATTAAAAGCACTTAAAATCTCCTGACGATACTGCTCAACCTGCTGCATCAATCGAGGTTGTAATTGATTAAGATGATTTCGATATTCACGACTATAAATAAAATCGGCCAAGCCTAGCTGCAATGGGGTGTTGACACTGATATTGTTGGCAATGATTTGAGGATATAAAGCTTTAAGTTGTGATCCAATACAAAACCATCCAACTCGATATGCTGTCGATAAAGACTTTGAAACTGAACCGACCCAAACGACAAAACCCTGTGTATCCCAATATTTAATCGGAAGTGGTCGTTTACCGCTATGACTACATTCCGCGTAAATATCATCTTCTAAAATAATGCATCGATATCGAGCTGCCAACTGCGCGATTTTCTGTTTATCGGCATCACTTAAGCAATACCCCAAAGGATTTTGGAAATTTGCTGTAAGCAAACATAGCTTAGGACGATGTGTAGCCATAGCTTGCTCTAATCGTAATAAATCAATCCCTTTCGCATCGGCGGGTGTTTCAATAATACGCCGTTTTAAACCCGCAATCAGTTGCAACTGTCCATTAAAAGTAGGGGTTGGAATTAAAATACTGTCCCCTTCCTGACTCAGTAGTTGAATGAGTAATGACAGTGCAGGCATACAACCATTGCTAATAAAAATATCTTCACTGCTGATATAAATTCCATCTTCACGCCAATGTTGTGCCAATGCTTCACGCAACTGCAAATGCCCCTGACGATTACAATATAAAAAGTCTTCAGGTTTACAGTGCTTTAATGCCCGTTGAATTGAACGTCGCAATGTATCCACTGAAATCAGTTCAGGACTAAGCTGAATCGCACCAAAGGGAATTAAATGATGCTGAATAGATGCTTCTTGTATCTGGTTTTGCAAGACTAAGTTCGACACAGTTCGAGGTCTGGACTCAAATGCAGGACTAATGGGTAAACGGCTGGCGACTGATGTAGATTTTACAAAATAACCAGACTTGGATTTAACCTCTATTAACCCTTGAGCTTCTAGCAATTCATAGCAGCTTTTTGCGGTACTAATGCTCACTTGATGTTGACTGGCAAAATCTCGCAATGAACTCAGCTTTTGTCTGGGCAAAAGTTGTTGTTGATAAATCTTTTGTGCAATCTGCTGTGCAAGCCGCTGATAGTGAAAACTCATATCTGTACTGCTTTTTTATAAAAATCTGTATCTGTAATGGTTTATACAAACCGATTAATCTTCAAAAAGCAAATACAACGAGTTAAACACATGAAAAATTTATATTTTATTTTTTGTCTAAGTCTATTTGTCAGTGCATGCCAGCCTCTAAGCCCTGAAAAACAGCAACAGGATTATATTTGTCGCAGTATGATTCAAGGCTATTTGAACATACAGCAGTACACTGCATATAAATTGTGGTCAGTCGATATGCAGCGTCCACAGTTGATTCGTTATGCTTATCGTCCTACGACTGAAAATGGCTTGATGATCGGCGCCCTGAAAAGTCAGGCATTAAACTTTGACTGCATTCAAGATCACATGACATTTCGTTTACGATTGAAACCCAAGCAAAGCTTAATGGAATTTCAGCTTCCTAAAGGAAAACTATGATGCCACAGCAGTTGAAAATTGCTGACTCAACTCATCTGCCAAAAACTCAATAAATAAACGTACCCGTTTTGGCAGATGTTTTTGTTGATAATACACCGCATGAATATGTTGATATTGCAATTCAATCTGATCTTCAAACAAAGCGACTAAACGCCCTGCTTCTAAATCCTGCCAGATCTCATATTCTGATAATCGTGCAATACCATGACCAGCTAAGGTCAGTTGTCTGACTGTTTCACCACTGGAAGCCTTGATTTTCGGAGAAACCGTCACATAGTCATCGCCTATTTTTAAGGGCCATGTATTCAAGTAAACGGGTTTGCTAAACCCTACCAATTGATGCTGAAACAGTGCTTGTGGTGTTTCGGGAATACCCGCTTGCTCCAAATAATCTGGACTTGCCACAATATATAAACGAGATTTACATATCAATTTGGCATGTAGACTCGAATCATGTAATACGCCAAAACGAATCGCAACATCCGTTTTATGCTGCAATAAATCGATGACCTGCTCATTACTATTCAGTTCGATCTCAATTTTGGGATAGCGTTGCATAAATTTTTGCATCAGCGGAGCAAGCACATGTAAAACAAAGGGTGTTGCCGAATCAATCCGAATCAGACCAGAAGTATCACTGTCAGATTTCAGTAATGCATCTTCCGCTTCGGCCAATTCTGCCAAAATTGAACGCGCTTTATCTAAAAATAAACAACCTTCTTGTGTCAGTTTCAACTTACGAGTGGTTCGCTCAAGTAATGTGACCTGTAGTTTCTTTTCTAATCGATTGAGTGCACGACTCAAACCTGATGGGGTTTGTTGAAGCTGCTCTGCCGCTGCCACAATTGAGCCTGTATCAACAATACTTATAAATGCGATAAGTTCTTCGATGGTAGATTTCATAGGCTGTTATTCGTGATTTCTAGTCAACAATATTTTGCTTACTCCTGTATTTTTTCGCAACAATGAACTTTGCATAATCTCTGTTCATTCGCCCATTGGTGAAATCAGGAGTATAGGACAAATGTTCAAAACAGCATCCGCATGGCCTTTATTGGCATTGATGATGGGGGCTTTTTCAATTGGTTTAAGTGAATTTTTGCCAATGGGTTTATTACCAGAAATCGCACTTGGGATGAATGTATCAATTGCGCAGGCAGGGCTTTTGATTACAGGATATGGTGTTGGTGTAATGGTTGGTGCGCCTGTCATTAGTTTATTACTGCGACAAATGGCTTGGCGTAATGCCTTGATTTTATTAATGTCATTTTTTATTTTAGGCAATCTTATGGCTGCCTTGGCACAGAGTTATAATGTGTTCATGCTAGCCCGTATCATCACAAGTTTAAATCATGGTGCCTTTTTTGGAATTGGCTCAGTATTAGCCGCAAGTTTGGTTCCATTGCATAAACAGGGGCAAGCAGTTGCAACCATGTTTTTGGGTTTAAGTATTGCCAGTATTTTGGGAATGCCGTTATTGACCTATGTGGGTCAACACTTTGGTTGGCATATTTCATTTTGGATATTAACAGCTATTGGTACGATGACCTTGTTAATGATTGGAAAAACATTGCCAATCACTACAGAAAAACCGCAGCTATCTGTCAAAATCAAATCTGAAATTCTTGCGCTTTTTCGCCCGATGGTACTATTGGCTTTGTTGACCACCATATTTGCATTTGGTTCGATGTTTACTCTATATACTTACTTGGTTCCTATGCTCCAAACATTTACCCAAGCGTCACAAAATCTAATTACAATTATGCTTTTTTTAATAGGTATAGGTTTTTTTATCGGTACACAACTAGGTGGAAAATTCGCCGATTATTCTATTAACAAAACATTAATCGGCTGTGTAAGTTTACTCATGATCATCATGCTGTTATTTCCATGGATGGCAAAAAGTGTGGTTGGTGCTGGCTTTGCTATTTTAGTATTTGGTGCTAGTGCATTTGCAATGATTCCTCCATTGCAAATGCGGGTTATGACAGTAGCTCATGACGCTCCAACACTTGCTTCTGCTGTCAACATTGGCTCGTTTAATCTGGGCAATGCAATTGGTGCTGCTGTTGGTGGTTTAATGCTCAGTTTACATCTAGGTTATGTCGCTGTTTGTTTTACTGGCGCAGGCTTGGCGGGATTAGGTCTGTTACTGGTATTGCTGCAAATACATTTCAGCCGTTCAATACCTAGCAAGCAGCAATTCTGTAGTTAATCATCATCAAGCGCCTTAAGGCGCTTATTGAGCAATATTTTTCAAGAACATTTAAAATTTATTTTAAAATATCAGGCAATTTTACTAAAGAATTTGCTGGCTTTTGTAATTCTATTTTCATTTTCATCAGCATTTGATAGGGCTGCTGCTGTACAAACATATTCACAAAACTTAAGGGAATTGAACCCGCTGGATCAGCATAACCAGAGGTCGTAACTTTGACTTTATTAGCTCCAAGTTTTTGAAAAGTCCAATCTCCCTCATATTTATTTAAACGCAATCGATCTTTCTGAACAGGATAATAACCCGTTACAGCATTATTTCTAATGCTAATAATGCCATTATTGGTTTTTGAGATTTTTCCCTTCACCACTAAATCACGATCTTTTAGGGGAAATGGAAAGTCCAGAACCATATAAAGTATGAATTCACCTTTCTTATCATCGCGTGATAACACTTTGGTTTCACTAACGTAAGGCACCCATTTTGCAGCATGTTCTACATTCAGAATCAGTCCAACAGCCTGCTCAATGGGAACATCAAAAGTTGTCTCTGCTTTATATTGAATGACAGGATTATTTTCAGTCTGATATGTCCAAACCTTAATATTATTCTTGTCTAAGCTTAGTTTAGCTTCAGTTGCGGGTACTGCATGCACCATGAAGCTACTAAAGCTCAAAGTGCATGCCAACATCCATGATTTATTATTCATTTTATTCTCAAATCGATTTTATTTTTTAAATGACATGACTGATGTAATTACACCTGAATGTCATTAAATCCTAATACATCTTTCATATCGTATTTTCTTGCTTCACGACCGACCACCCATGCCGCAGCACGTACCGCACCCGCAGCAAAATTCATACGACTTGTGGCTTTGTGGGTAATTTCAACACGTTCCCCTTCGCCAATAAACATAGCCGTATGTTCACCCACAATATCTCCACCACGAATGGTTTGAAAACCAATGCTTTGACGCTCACGTGGTCCAGTATGACCTTCTCGACAGTAAACAGCATCCTGTTTAAGATCTCTCCCCAAAGTGTCCGCAATAGCCTCGCCCATCATTAATGCTGTACCCGATGGTGCATCGACTTTATGACGATGATGCGCTTCAATAATTTCAATATCAACGCTATCACCAAAGACTTTAGCTGCGAGTTCCAGTAGTTTGATGGATACATTGACACCCACTGAATAGTTAGCAGCATAGACCACAGGCGTCTGAGTAGCAGTATCGTTGAGTAATTGTTTTTGTTGTTCAGAAAAACCTGTCGTGCCAATCACCATTGCTACACCAGCTTCAGAACATAATTTCAAATGCTGTTCAGTGGCTGATGGTGCGGTAAAGTCAATCACGACATCACAGTCTGTTAATACATCTGCCAGACTACCTGCTATCTTGACGCCTATATTACCAATCCCTGCCAGCTCACCCGCATCGCTGCCCACTAAACTACTTTCTGGTCGCTCAACTGCGGCAGCCAACTGATAGCCTGCTTGCTGTACAGCTTGAATCAGGGTGCGCCCCATACGACCACCTGCGCCCAATACACCAATGCGTGGAGATGCTGACATAATCTGTTCCTAAATCATTAAAAGCGTTGACAATGCGATCTACTATATCAAACTCTCACCGCTCGCTAAAATTTAAGCATAAAAAAATCTGCCAAATTGACAGATTTTTTTGCAATCGAATTGAATTAATCAAATAAACGATCGAAGAAAGATTTTTTCTTGGATGACGCGCTATGTTCATCACCATCCAGTGTCGCTTGTAGTTCTTTAAGCAATTCACGCTGACGGCTAGTAAGATTAACTGGTGTTTCCACCACGATACGGCAGAGTAAATCCCCAACCATACTACTACGTACTGGACGTACACCTTTGCCACGTAAACGGAATAATTTACCTGTTTGAGTGCCTTCTGGAATTTTTAAGCTAACACGACCTTCAAGCGTTGGAATTTCAATCTCTTTACCCAAAGCAGCATCAGCAATACTAACAGGCACATCCATATAAAGATCTGCACCATCACGTTGGAACACGTCATGCTCACGTACTACTACTTCGACGTATAAATCACCCGCCTGACCATCACGTACTGCTTCGCCCTTACCTGTTAAGCGAACGCGATCGCCATTGTCGACCCCTGCTGGAATCGTCACTTCTAGGGTTTGTTGACGGTCTTTTACCCCTGAACCATGGCAGCTATTACATGGATTTTTAATGATTTTACCTTGTCCACGACAAGTACTACAGGTTTGCTGAACCGAGAAAAAGCCCTGCTGCATACGCACTTGACCTGTACCATGACAAGTCTTACAGGTTTCAACATCGTTTGGATTTTTAGAACCTTTACCATCACAGACATCACAAGGCGCTGGTGCAGTAAAAGTAATGGTTTTTTTGACACCACGAACGGCTTCTTCGAGTGTCAATTCCATCACGTAGCGTAGGTCGGAACCACGGCGTTGACGTTGTTGCTGACGACCACCGCCACCAAACGCACCACCAAAGATATCACCAAACTGACTGAAAATATCTTCTGCACTAAAACCACCAAAGCCGCCACTACCGCCGCCATAGCCACCTTCAAAGGCATTATGACCCATACGATCATACATACTACGCTTTTCGCCATCAGACAATACTTCATAAGCTTCTGAAGCTTCTTTAAACTTTTCTTCAGCTTCGGCGTTATCAGGGTTACGATCTGGATGATACTTCATCGCCAACTTACGATAGGCTTTTTTGATCTCATCATCACTCGCGGTTTTCGAAACGCCTAAAACCTCATAATAATCTCGTTTAGCCATATCTGGCGATGCTCCTCACGGAATTTAAAATATATTTGACCTGCGACTAAGTTGGGGGTTTTAGTCGGATTTACAAGGGGGAAAACTGAAAAAAATTAGAAATTTCTAGAAAACAGCTTTGTTC
Organism: Acinetobacter guerrae; assembly: GCF_009372255.1. Taxonomy (GTDB): domain Bacteria; phylum Pseudomonadota; class Gammaproteobacteria; order Pseudomonadales; family Moraxellaceae; genus Acinetobacter; species Acinetobacter guerrae. Next base: position 30,549 of record NZ_LXGN01000056.1, on the reverse strand, counting down.
TTGGCATATTTTGCGAGGCCTTTAATCCATGCATTTAACAAATATAACCAAGCAATTGCTGAAAATACTACACCTGCAATCGCACACGCCGTCACCCAGAGTGCGCTATTCCAGATAAAGAAAATCAGAGGAATAAACCATAAAGCAGCAAAAACAGCCAGCATCAGAAACATGACCACACTCCGCATAATCCAGAGCGCCTGTGCATGAATCCAGACTTCAGCGCCATCAACCATGGCAACTTTACGAGCTAGAAAATAAGCAATCACGGCAAAAAGAATCGTAAACAACCCCAGAAACATGCACACATAAGATGCTGCAATGTAACGACGATGTTGTACTAGATTGGCCTGCCCCATGTACTTTCAACCTCAACTTACAGTCTTCACGTTATGTTTTTATGCGGTGAAATTCTGCTGTCATTTTTTGTCTTAACAATAAGATGCTACTATATTGAAATTTTCAATATTTCGCATCTTTTATTCGAAAAAAATTATGACAAATTTGTTGCTCTTTTCACTTTAAACCACGCTGCATACAACGCAGGTAAGAAAAACAGGGTTAAAAAGGTCGCAACAATCAATCCACCCATAATTGCAACCGCCATCGGGCCAAAGAAAATACTGCGTGATAATGGGATCATGGCCAATACGGCTGCCAACGCAGTAAGTAAAATTGGACGGAAACGACGGACTGTTGCATCAATAATAGACATCCACGGGTCATGACCCGCTGCAATATCTTGCTCGATTTGATCAATCAGAATCAGAGAGTTACGCATGATCATACCCGATAACGCAATTGTACCGAGCATCGCAACAAAACCAAAAGGTTTATTGAGCAACAATAAAAAGAGCGTGACTCCGATCAAGCCAAGTGGCGCGGTTAAAAATACGATGATGGAACGTGAAATACTTTTCAATTGAATCATCAATAAAGTCATCACAACCGCTAAAAATAACGGCATGCCTGCATTTACAGAACTTTGCCCTTTGGCAGATTCTTCGACTGTCCCCCCGACTTCAACCAGATAACCACTCGGCAGTTGGGTACGAAGTTGATCCATCTTTTCTGACAGTTGATCGACCACTGTCGCAGGCTGTAAATGGCTACGAATATCGGCGCGGACGGTAATGGTCGGTAAACGATTACGATGCCAGATCAGACCATCTTCGAACTTGTATTCAATCTTGGCAATTTGGGCGAGTGGTACACTATTGCCCTGACTAGTCGGAACCGCAAGACTGGATAAAGAGGCGACATCGACTCTTTCGTTTTGATCGCCACGTAAACGGATTTCAATCAATTCACGTTTTTCACGATATTGATTAATTACCGCACCTGTAATCGAACTATTTAAGAAGTTGGCTAAATCCTGACTGCTTACGCCCATTTGACGCGCTCTGTCCTGATCGATATTCAGTTGAATGATTTTACTCGGTTCACCCCAATCCAGATGTACATTGGTGGTATTAGGGTTTTGACCCATGACTTTTGCCACTTTCTGCGCCCATTCGCGCACTAACGTTATATCTTCTCCAGAAACGCGATATTGAAGTGGATACCCCACAGGCGGCCCATTTTCTAATAATGACACTCGCGTTCGAACTTCAGGCAGTAGTTTTTTAATTTGCGTATCTAAAGATTTACGAATTTCATCGCGATCATCTAAGGAAGAAGCCAATACTACAAACTGAGCAAAACTGGCTTGTGGTAATTGTTGATCGAGTGGCAGATAAAAACGCGGCGAGCCTGTTCCAACATAGGCCACGTAGTTATCAATACCCTTTTGCTTGGCAAGAAACTGCTCAACCTTTTTTACAGCCTGTTCTGTGGCAGTGAGTGATGCACCTTCTTCTAGCTTCAAATCGACCAAAATTTCAGCACGATTTGATGGTGGAAAGAACTGTTGTGGTACAAGCTTAAATAGAAATATTGAACCGATAAAAATCAAGACTGTGGTTAAAATGACGGTCTTACGGTAAGTGATGCAAGTTTCTACCATTTTACCAAAACGCAGATAAAATCCACTCCGATAAGGGTCATGGTTTTCACCTGCATGATGCTGCACAGGCTGAGGCGCAGGTTGATGGCGTAACCTCGCCCAAAGTCGCTGATACCACGGCACCATTTGTTGCATCTTGCTAAAGTCTGGCAGTAATTTTTCACCCAGATAAGGCACAAATAATACCGCCGCAAACCACGAAACAATCAAGGCAATGGTGACCACCTGAAAAATCGAACGGGTATATTCACCTGTACTTGAGCTTGCGGTAGCAATGGGTAAAAAGCCCGCCGCGGTAATCAGCGTTCCTGTTAACATCGGAAACGCTGTGGTTTTCCATGCAAATCCTGCGGCTTTAATACGGCTATAGCCCTGCTCCATTTTGATCGCCATCATTTCAACCGCAATAATGGCATCATCCACCAATAGCCCAAGCGCAAGAATCAACGCACCAAGTGAAATTTTATGCAGCCCAACATCAAAAAGATTCATACCTGCAAAGGTCATGGCCAGCACCAGTGGAATGGAAAATGCCACCACCAGTCCTGTACGAAACCCTAAGGAAAAAAAGCTAACCAACAACACAATCATCACAGCTTCGGTTAAAACTTTAATAAATTCGTGAATACTGCGCTGCACTGCAACAGGTTGATCCGATACTTTTTTCAGCTGCATACCGAGCGGCAAGGTTTGTTGTAAATTGTTAAATTCACTTTCCAGATTTTTGCCAAGCGCAATAATATCTCCACCCTTACGCATCGATACCGCAATGCCAATACCGTTTTCTCCCATAAAACGCATTCGCGGCTGCGCAGGCTCGCTAAAACCACGATAAATCTCAGCCACATCACCTAATTGAATGGTTCGATTACCAACCAGTAACGGCATATGCTTGAGATCATCAACGTTTTGTAATGCACCTGTGACTCGAATCTGGATTCGGTCTGTCGATGTTTCAAAAAAACCTGCACTGTTAATACTGTTTTGTTTTTGCAATGCATCCTGTATGGCAGTCACAGGTATTCCAAGCTGTGCAGCTTTGGTGTTAGAAAGTTCGATCCAGATTTTTTGATCTTGCAAGCCCACCAACTCGACCTTGCCTACATCCTTGACGCGTTGCAATTGTAATTGCAAACGATCAGCATATTCTTTCAACACTGCATAATCGTAGTCTTTGCCTGTCAGTACATAGATATTGCCAAAGGTATCGCCAAACTCATCATTAAAAAAAGGGCCTTGGACACCTGCGGGGAGTTGCTGTTTGATGTCTCCTACTTTTTTACGCACGTTATACCAAACATCTGGAATCTGATCGGATTTGAGCGAATCTTTGGCAACAAAAGTCACCATCGATTCACCCGGTCTGGAATAGGCCATGATTTTTTCATATTGGCCCGTGGTCATCAGTTCTTTTTCAATCCGATCTGTCACTTGTAAAGACACTTCCTGTGCAGTTGCACCCGGCCAATAGGTTTGAACTACCATCACTTTAAAGGTAAAAGGCGGATCTTCACTTTGTGATAATTTAGAGTAAGAAAAAATCCCCACAATGGCTAAGAGCAACATCAGATATAAAATGATGCCTTTATTGTTCAGCGCCCATTCTGACAAGTTAAACTTCATGGCTTAACTCCTGAGGCAATTTGCACTGGACGATTATCCCGATCAATTGGATGAATTTTTTGTTGTTCATGTAATAAATGGACACCACCCACCACCACATAATCACTGGATTTTAGACCAGACAGGACTGGAACACTGTCACGCCCGTAAGCACCTAAAGCCACTGCGACCTTATGAATGGTCTGATTCGGATTAACCACCCAAACGTAGGCTTGTTGATGATTTGCAGAAACACTGGATAAAGGCACGCTCAGCACATCATGCTGGGTATTGTTAAAAAACACACGGGCACTTTGTCCAAGTTGAATGGAAGGCTGAGCTTCACGCAATGCAACTTTGACACTAAAGGTACGCGATTGATCTGCCGCAGGTGATATTTCACGTACATAAGCTGCATACTTTTGTTCAGGCTGTGACCATAAGGTAATCCATGCAGGTTGCCCTACTTTTAGTTCAGTAATCGCCTGTTCAGGTGCGCCAATGACCACTTCGCGGTCACCATCAATCGCCAGTTGATAGGCAGCTTGTCCTGCTGCAACCACTTGCCCGATTTCAATTTCACGCTGGGTAATTACGCCGCTTTTATTGGCAATCAGTTGGTTATATCCTGTCTGATTGGCTGCGACTTCATAATTGGAACGTGCTTGCTGCAAACTGGCTTGAGCTGCATCATTTTGATTTTTGATGCTGTCAAATTGGGAGCGACTTACTGCATTTAAAGGCAAGAGCTGTTGAAAGCGTTTTAATTCTTCACTGGCGATTTTTGCCGAAGACTGGGCACTTTCAAGTTGGGCCTTAGCGGCATTCATTTGTAACTGGGCATCTTTTACATCCAGTCTGGCCAATACCTGTCCAACTTTGACCCGATCACCTACATCAGCATAACGCTGAGTAATCTGTCCTCCCACCCGAAAAGCCAAAGCCGTTTGCTGCCGCGCCTGTACCTCGCCTGCATAGCTTTTCTGCGCATTCATGCTCGCTGAGGGTTGTGTCACCATGACATAAGGAATTTGTTCTGCTTCAGGCGCTTGCTTATTACACCCACCCAATGTAATTAGACATACTACCCATATACTTAAACTTGTCAGTTTTATCGCGGTCATAACCCTTCGCTCTTATTCAAATTTGTTTTTTAAGGCACAATATAAGCAGTATCTTAATTTGTTTGTTTTTTAATTAATATACCCGACGGTACATTAATTATGTAAAATGAGATAAGTTTTTATTTTTTAAATTCATTTAAGAGATTTTTTGTGCAAAATACGATTGGTCGACCAAAAGATCTGGAAAAAAGAGCGCGTATTCTTGAAGCAGCCAAAGCCCTTTTTTTAAAACTGGGCTACCACGGTTCCAGTATGAACCAGATTGCCAAAGATGCTGGTGTGACCAAGCTCACGGTTTATAATCATTTTCAAGATAAAGAAAGCCTATTTACCTGCGCTATTCAGGAAACCTGTACAGAATGTATTTCTGAGCAGCAGTTTTGTTTGACTTCACAAAGCCTGTTTCAAGCGGTATTTTTCGATGCCTGTGAATGTGCTTTAAAGATGATTTATTTACCTGAAGCGATTAAGCTTGAACACGTGTTACTTGAACTTGCTGCCGAAAAAAGTCCATTAGCTCAACATTTTTTTGAAGCGTCACATCAACCTCTTTGCGATGCGTTGTGTGAATTTTTCACTCAGGCAGCCAGTTTAAAATTTATTCGTCAGGATGATCCACTTAAACAAACAGAACTGACATTGTCGCTATTACTTGGGATCAGACATCATCAGGTTTTACTTGGTATTACTGAAGTGCCTTCTAACGAAGAAATCTGCAACATTGTGAGTGATGCAATCGAAATTTTTATGCTGAAATATAGGGTATAGACCTTTGGCGTATTGTGAATGACGATGTTTTTTGCGTGTGTGTTATATCTTGCATAACTGTTAATTTTTTAAACAATAATTCATATATTTTTACGCTCTGGACTTGGAATGTCATTGAATCGGGGTATAGTCAAAATAACAAAAAAGCAGGAGAGCCAACGCCATGATTCAACAAATTGATGCTCCTTTACGCGAGGACGTGCGTCTACTGGGTAATTTACTGGGAGAAACCCTAAAACAGCACGCTGGACAAGATTTGTTTAATCAGGTTGAGCAAATTCGCGCCTTAGCCAAAGGTACACGCGATGGACATGCAGAAGCCGAAAAAAAACTGGAACAACTGTTTTTGGGTCTAAAGGATGAAGAAATCCTGCCGTTGACTCGTGCTTTTTCTCAATTTCTTAATTTTGCCAATATTGCTGAACAATACAATGTCGTGCGGAGCCGCCGCCGCAGTGAGTTTGATGAACAGACACCCTCTCCAAATCCTTTGGTTCATTTATTTGCTAAATTTAAAGAACGCCAGATTTCATCACAACAATTGTTTGAACAAATCTGTCAGCTTAATATTGAACTGGTATTGACCGCGCATCCAACCGAAGTCAGCCGTCGTACCCTCATTCAGAAATATGATGATATTAATGAAGATTTAGCACGACTCGATCAGCAAAAATTAACGCCACGTGAACGTCAGGCAGTTTTGAATAATCTTAAAGAATTGATCTGTTCCGCTTGGCAAACGGATGAAATTCGTCATAACCGACCAACCCCTGTAGACGAAGCCAAATGGGGTTTTACCACCATCGAACAAACACTATGGAATGCAGTACCCAAGTTTGTACGTGAACTGAATGAATTGGTTCAAGAGCATTGTGATACCACATTACCACTAGAAATTTCACCCATCCGTTTCGCCTCTTGGATGGGCGGTGACCGTGATGGCAACCCAAATGTGACTCACAATATCACGCAAGAAGTCTTATGGTTATCGCGCTGGCAAGCGGCAGATTTGTATCTACGTGATATCGAAGATTTACGTTGGGAACTGTCTATTCAGGCTTGTTCGGATGAGCTAAAACAAGCATTAGGCTATGAACACCCTGAACCATACCGCGAATATTTACGTGAGACTCGCCAACGCCTAAAAGCGACACGAAACTGGTTAGCACAGCGTTTACAAGGTTTTGAAGCCGATGATAGCCAGATTATCCATACTAAAAGTGAGTTACTAGAGCCGTTATTACTGTGTCATCGTTCACTGATCGAATCGAATTTACCAGAAATTGCCAATGGTAAATTACTGGACTTTATCTATCGGGTAAATTGTTTTGGCATTGAACTACTTAAACTGGATATTCGTCAGGAATCTGGTCGGCATCGTCAAGCCATCTCAGCCATTACCGAATATCTTGGATTGGGTAATTTTGAGTCATGGACAGAACAAGCTCGTCAAAACTTTTTGATTCAGGAATTACAAAGTAAGCGTCCGTTACTTCCACGACATTTGGACGAACCGCAAAACAGCCTGATTCAGCATCCTGATGTCAAAGAAGTGTTTGCCACAATGCAGACATTGGCAGCTCAACCACCCGAAAGTTTAGGTGCTTATATTATTTCGATGGCTGAATATGCCAGTGATGTGCTGGCAGTGTTATTGCTTCAAAAAGAAGCAGGTATTTTGCATCCTCTTCGTGTGGTGCCGTTATTTGAAACCCTGAAAGATCTGGACGGTGCAGCAGCGACCATGAATACGCTGTTCAATATGCCGTGGTACAAACAACACATTCATGGCAAGCATGAAGTCATGATTGGCTATTCAGACTCGGCCAAAGATGCAGGCTTTATGTCGGCGAACTGGGCACAATATCGCGCACAAGAAGAATTGACTGCTGTTGCGAAACAACATGGGATTCAACTCACCCTGTTTCACGGTCGTGGTGGTTCGATCAGTCGTGGTGGTGCTCCCACTCAACAGGCACTTTTTTCACAGCCTCCTGGTTCTATTTCTGGTGCTATTCGTGTGACTGAACAAGGCGAAATGATTCGTTTTAAATTTGGTCTGGAAGAAGTTGCCTTACAAAATCTGGAAATTTATACCGCGGCAACGCTTGAAGCGACCTTGTTACCACCTCCTATTCCAAAACAGGAATGGCGCGAACTGATGCATCAAATGACCGATATTTCGGTGCAGGTCTATCGTGAAACAGTACGTGAAAATCCATATTTTGTGCAATATCTACGTACTGTTACACCAGAACTTGAATTACAAATGTTGCCTTTAGGCTCTCGTCCCGCTAAACGTAAAGTCAGTGGTGGAATTGAATCTTTACGGGCAATTCCGTGGGTATTTGCATGGACACAAATTCGTTTAATGCTACCTGCATGGTTAGGTACAGGTGCCGCGATTAACCAGATTATCGATGCAGGTAAAAAAGAAACACTGGATGAGATGCTACAACAATGGCCTTATTTCCAGACTTTAATTGATATGCTAGAAATGGTTCTCTCGAAATCGGATGGCGGTATTGCTCTGTATTATGAATCTCATTTAACTCAGGACGAAAACTTAAAAGCGCTTGGTACTGAACTACGCCAACGTCTTAAAGACGCAGTCCAGACCTTACTTGCCATGAAAGGCGAATCCAAGTTACTCAGTAATAATGAAGTGCTGGATCAAGCCATGCGTGTTCGCAAAACTTACTTGCTTCCGCTACATCTGCTACAGGCAGAACTCATGAAACGGCGTAGAAGTTATTTAAACGTTGAACAGGCTGAACATACTCCTGTTGACCATGCTTTAATGGTGAGTATTGCAGGAATTGCCGCTGGTCTACGCAATACAGGCTAAAAGCTTTTTTTAAATATTGTTAGGTAATCTCTTTTCAAAATAAAGAGCTTGCCTAACAAGTTTACCCAATTACCTTTTACAATTTTTTGTTTGGGTTTTAAATTTCTTATCAAATTTGATCGGCTGTTTATCACATCACGTGATCTCTTCAATCTTCTGATATATCTTTAAGTTAAGTTTTCCATAAATTTACCATTTGGTAAAAATAAAATAAAAATCAAATGCCTTCATTTACCCGTTGCCAAGAAAGCAATTAAACCATCATCAAAGAAAGAGTATGATGTGCGCCAGCTAAAACAATTAGAGTTTATTTTATGTCCACTTGGTTTCCAAAATGGCGTCCGTATCAAGGGCAGATTGATCATCGTCCTGTTGCGACCGATGAGTATCTCCCCCCTGCTCAAAGTGCAGTTTTAGGTATTCAACATGCATTTGCCATGTTCGGTTCGACCGTATTGGCTCCGTTACTCATGGGCTTTAACCCAAATCTTGCGATCCTGATGTCAGGCATCTGTACCATCTTATTTTTCCTTATGACAGGCGGGCGTGTTCCAAGTTATCTGGGTTCGAGCTTTGCGTTCATTGGCGTTGTAGCTGCTGCGACAGGACATATCACAGGTTCAGGTGCAAATCCGAATATTAGCGTTGCACTTGGCGGTATTGTCGCGTGTGGTGTGATTTATGCCATTATTGGTTTTATGGTCATGCTGACAGGTACCCGTTGGATTGAAAAATTGATGCCACCTGTAGTTACAGGTGCAGTGGTCATGATTATTGGTTTAAATTTAGCACCAGTCACCGTTAAAGCAGTGGCTGGTCATCCATTTGATATGTGGATGGCGCTGATTACAGTGTTGTGTATGGGCATTATCGCCGTATTTACACGCGGGCTATTACAGCGTTTATTGCTGTTGATTGGTCTACTCATCGCTTATCTGATTTATGCGATTACCACCAATGGACTAGGGTTGGGTCAACCAATTGACTTTTCACAAATTTCGGCTGCACCGTGGTTTGGTTTGCCAAGCTTGACTGCACCCACCTTTCAAACCAATGCCATGCTCATTATTGCACCTGTTGCCCTCATTTTAGTGGCTGAAAATCTAGGACATATCAAAGCAGTAGGTGCCATGACAGGTGAAGACTTAACCCCTTATCTGGGTAAGGCTTTTGTCGCTGATGGTATTGCGACTACATTGTCAGGTAGTGTGGGCGCGCCAGGGATGACCACATATGGTGAAAATATTGGGGTCATGGCAGTCACTCGTGTTTATTCCACTATTGTCTTTGTCATTGCAGGGATCTTTGCAATTTTCCTCGGATTATCGCCTAAATTTGGTGCCGTAATTAGTACCATCCCTAGCGCCGTGCTAACAGGTGCTTCGATTGTGGTCTTTGGTTTAATTACGATTGCAGGTGCAAAAATCTGGCTTGAAAACAAAGTTGATTTTTCCAACAACAAAAATCTGATTGTTGCTGCGGTCACGATTATTTTGGGTGCAGGTAACTTTGAACTCATGTTTGGCAACTTCAATTTAGGTGGAATCGGAACAGCAACGTTCGCTGCGATTTTACTCAATTGGCTTTTTGGCCTAAAAGATAAAAGCTAAAATATTCTTTTTTTGAATCTTCAAGCAGCCATAAGGCTGCTTTTTTTATGAAATTAAATCTTGAATCAATCATTTTTGGTTATCATGACTTTGTCATGCTTAATACTCACCGAATGGCTTATGCGCTTTGATTTTTTTGATCTACAACTTTTTTTACATGTGGTGGATACAGGCAGCCTTACTAAAGGGGCTGAACGTTCAGCTATTTCTTTACAGGCAGCCAGTGAACGCATTAAAAAACTCGAACGACATTTTCAGAGCGCCTTGTTTATTCGTCATGCGACAGGCGTTGAATTGACTATTTCAGGTCAAACCCTATTACAACATGCACAACATCTGATCTATGGACTCGACTCATTAGAACAAGAGATGCAGACTTTCCAGCGTAAAACCACACAGCAACTGACTTTATGGTGTAATTCATCTGCACAAAGCGAATATTTACCCATGTTATTGCCCAAATATCTGATCGAACATGCACAACTTCAGATTGAATTGCATGAGGCAGAGAGTAATGACATTATTGCTGCATTACAAAAAGGTCAGGCAGAACTAGGACTGATTTCCAGTTTTTTTGCCCCAAATGATGCATTGGAAACACACGTTTTTGCTGAAGATCCATTGGTATTTATTTGCGCACCAGATCATCCTTTAGCCACACATGGACAATTGGATTTTGCAGCAATTTTAAAGGAAGATTTTGTTGGACTTCTGCCACATCACTCATTACAACAATCCATAGAAACACAAGCCAAACATCTTCATCACCAACTGCACTATCGTTTACGCTTACCTAGCTTTAGTGCGATGGCTCAAGTTGTCGCCAATGGTGTCGGTGTCGCAATTATGCCACTTCGTGCTGCTTCGCATTTACAAAAACTTTATGCGTTTTCTACAATTGCGCTCACAGGTGCATGGGCAAATCGCAAATTACTGTTAGCTGCTCGTCATTTTTCTAATCTTTCTGCAAGCTATCAAGATTTTGCCCAGTTCTTACTCGAAAACAAACCTCAGCCCATTAGCGCTTAATGTACAACCATGTAAGCACCTAATAAAATGAGTCCAATAAAGAAAAAACGGCGAAAACGTTGCTCAGGTATGCGATAACGTAATTTTTGCCCAAGCCACATCCCGAAAACTGCTGGAATTACAGCGATCCATGCCAAACCATAATCAATGTGCATACTTGCTGTGCTATGAAGTTGTAAATAAATGGCCAGACAAATCGTCGATAAGGTGAAAACCAAACCTAATGACTGTACCAAATCATCCCGTTTCAAACGCAAAGACTGTAAATAAGGCACCGCAGGAATAATAATGACGCCTGTTGAAACAATTAAAGCACCACCCAAATAACCAATAATGGGTGACAACCATTTTTCATAAGGTGCGAGATTGGGGAGTTGTTTAACCCATAAACCATATAGACCATATACGATGAGCATTCCACCCAATAAAACCTCACTGGTTTTACCTGTCGCCTGACTTAAAGTCGGTAAAAAACTAAATACAGTGCCGACAATAATCCCAAGTAACAACAACCAAAAACGTTGGATCAGGCTCCAGACCCGCCCTTCTGCAAACAATTGCCAAAAATTCGTAATCATGGAGGGAATAATCAGCAAAGAAGCCGCCTGAAATGGTGCAATCACAATGGTCAGCAATCCCATTGCGACGGTAGGTAGTCCCAAACCCAACGCACCTTTGACCATGCCTGCTAACATAAATACGATGATGACTAAAGCCAACATTTCCATCAGCAACGGACTCTGTAGTTTGAATAAGGTTATGCTAATGGAGTCAGGTAAAAGTTCCTATTCATGTTTTTGGTAGATGGCCTCAAGCAAAGATTGAGGCTATATGATGAAAGCCAAAATAAAAAACCATTGCTTTTTTGCAATGGTTTATAAATTTGAAAATTAAAATTATGAATTAAAACTACCGTCAACGGCGCAACGCTTGCTCAATTCAAGTTAATGTTCGTTTTCAATTTAGTCTCAAATACCAACATCATTTGGTTTAGCTTTTAATGCTTTATAAGAGCCGCTTGGCGCAAGATTTAAATTTATATTTTTAGGTGGGATTGGGGACTGGAACCATTTTTTATAAAGTTGATCCATTTGACCAGATTTCCACATCTGATTGACCACGCCATCTGCAATACTTTTGAGTTTAGGATCAGTTTTGGCAAACATGATGCCATAAGGCTCAGAAGACAAAGTAGGACCGACAATTTCATAATCTTTAGGATTCGCAGACTTAGCAATTAAACCTGCAAGACCGATATCATCGTTTACAAAGGCTGCTGCGCGACCTGAAGATAGCATTGAAAATGCATCGGCATGATCTTTACCACCTAATGAAATAATATTGATATTTGCTTTTTTAGCACTTATTTTTAAATATTTTTCAGGATTTCCACCTTGTACAGTCACGACAGCTTTGCCATTTAATTGCTTTAAGGTTTGAATATTAGATGTTTTTTTAACTGCCATACGAACATCAGCCACATAATAACTGGTAGAAAACGCCACTTGTTGCTGACGTTGTTTATTATTCGTGGTCGTTCCACATTCAATATCAACATTACCTGCCAAAACTTCTGGAATTCGGCTGGTTGAATTCACAGCTTTGTATTCAATTTTTAATTGTGGTGTTTTAAGTTGTTTTTTAATTTCTGTGACAACATTTTGACAAATATCAAGTGCATAGCCTACGGGCTTGCCATTTGCAATATAAGAAATAGGATCTGCTGACTCACGATAACCGATGGTAATCGAACCTTTTTGCTTGATTCTGTCTAGCACATCGCCTGCCATCACCTGTGGCGCCATAGTTAAAAGTACGATTGGGGCGAATACGAACTGAAGATGTTTTAACATGAAATATCCCTTATAAAAAAATCGTTTTGATTGCTGCATCAATTAATAACTATAGACCTGCTTTTAAAACCTAAAATATTTGTTTAAAGCAAAAATATAGTGTTATTTTCATAATTTTATAAAAATAACCAAATTTAAAATAAATATAGCAATTAATATGCCACAGCCATGATTTAAAACAAACAAATCCATCTGGTCTTAAATCAATAACAGCTTTAATTTAATACAGATTCAAATTAAATAAAAGTATTATTTTTAGACATTAAAATTATTTATAAAAATATTAAAATTAAATAATATCAATTACTTAAATAAAAAATTTATTTCTTTAACAAACAACATGAATAATAGTAAATTAAATACATTACTTTTTTTTGATATTAAGTAACAACCAAAACCACAATTTAAATACTATTTAATTATCACTGTGATACGAAAAATATATTAAATAAATTTTAAAACTATTCTATTTTAATTATTAAATTTATTAATCTGACGTATAAAAAATCAAATACCCCCACTTTTAAATACATCTATTTATAAGTAAAAATAGTTTGAGTTAATTTCGATTTATACAAATTATTTAAATTTAAAAAACGATATGACATTGTTGTTACTGAATTATTTTTAAAAATAAAACAGCTATAAGGATGCAGGCAATAGCAACCCATGCGTGTTTGAAAGTTCAGATTAAATCAGGAAAAGGTGTTTTTTCAGGATGTATTTTGATTGAAAGCTTAGTGTTCAATGTCTGTGATTTTTCCCAAATACAGCATGCGCAGTAATCTCTATGACAAGCGAGCATATAGATCACTTGTCATAGGAAAGTGGTTTAAATTAGATGATGTATCAAAAAGATTTAGCTGTTGCCCAGCATTAGTGCATTTTGAGTTTTGGTGATGCAGTTTTGGATAATAAATCAGTCATCATCATCAAAGCGGTTTTAAATACGCCATGTAATGCAACCTGATGGAAACGATAAAGTGAAACATACATCATTCGTGCGACAAAACCTTCAACATTAATATTGTTGAAAATGCTTCCAACACTACTATGTTCACTTAAGGAAACCAGTGAGCCTTTGTCCTTAAATTGAAATTGCCCCAATGGTTTATGATTTAAACGGTTTTCTAATGCTTTTGCCAAAAATATAGCTTCCTGATTAGCCACTTGCGCACGCGGTGGGACAGGTCGCTCTTGACCCTCAGGGATGTAGCAGGCGCAGTCCCCCATCGCAAAAATACTATCGTCATATGTGGTCTGCAAGCTTGGTCGAACCACCAATTGATTGATTCGATTCGTTTCCAGTCCTGCTATATCTTTAAGAAAATCTGGAGCTTTAATTCCTGCTGACCAGACTTTAAGCGTCGCAGCAATTTGTAAGTCTCCCTCACAAAAGACTTTATCGGCATCAATATGCGTAACCCGACAATTTGTCAGAACTTTTACTCCAATGTCTTCAAGCTCTTTCTGGGCACGTTCAGATACACGTTCATTCAGTGCAGGGAGAATACGCGACGCAGCTTCAATTAAACTAATATTGACATCTTTTGGATCAATACTGTTCAGTCCATATTTAGAAAACTCATTTGCCGCATGATGTAATTCGGCAGCCAATTCAACACCTGTTGCACCTGCGCCAATAATCGCAATATTCAAATTATTCTGATGGCGGTGCATTAAATGATTAGCTTGTGCTTCTATATACATACTTAAAAATTCACGCTGAAAGCGATCCGCCTGTGGACGTGAATCCAGAAAAATACAGTGTTCCTTTGCCCCTGAGGTGCCAAAAACATTGGAGGTTGAACCAATCGCCATCACCAATGTGTCATAACCAATGCGTCGTTCAGGTGCAATGTCCTTGCCTTCTTCATCCCGCAGAACATCTAGTATGATTTCTTTGCTCTGACGATCAATATCTTTTAAATGCCCCAGAAAAAACTCAAAATGATGTTGATTTGCATGGGCAAAATAATTCAATTCATCTTCATAAGAATTTAAGGTCCCCGCTGCCACTTCATGTAACAAGGGTTTCCAGATATGCGTCAAAGCAGCATCGACTAAAATAATCTCGGCTTTTTGACGTTTGCCAAGTTTGTTACCCAGACGTGTCGCAAGTTCAAGACCTCCTGCACCTCCACCCACGATCACAATACGATGTAATTTTAAATCACGATTTGATGTCGTCATCATAAGATAGCTCCAATTTTCTTATAAATACCAACTGTTTCAATTTGTATTTATAAGAAAAATGCCATCTATTATTTGCACAAATATTTAGCATAAGAAACATACCTTTTGCCAACATTTAGGCTATTTTTTGTTAAACAATCTAGTAAGAAAAAACAAAAAAACTACGTTCTACCTAAGGTCGAACGCAGTTTTTTTAAGGAGATGAATTTGAATTTTATGGGGATTTGAACACAAACAAAGGAAATTTAGCCTTCCAGACTTTCTGTTTTATATTTTTCTTCAAGCACACTACTAAAGATGCTTTCAATCATCCAGACTCTATACAAGCTATTAAATACATAGCGTTGTCCTTCTATACGTAATTCCAGTACAGGGAAATCGGGTTGGTGTTTGTCCTGACATAAGCGATCATTATCAGCCAATAAAACTGCGATATCTTCCTCAGTTAAAGCGTCGATACCAAGCTGTTGTTGTAAAACATGAAAATGCGTTTTATAGGATGGATCCTTACCTTTGGTCCAGACTGCCTGTAAAATATCATAAATGGCATCAACACGTTGTTCTTCAGCAGTACTATAATACAGTCGTGCCATGTCCAGTGTCGCTTGCTGAGTCGGACGACAAAACGGTGTAAATGCGATATCTGTACGCTTGGATAATCGTGTCGCTAAACTCCAGTCAAATAAATCGCGACCCTGATAACTCAGAGGATAAACCGTGAGCTGAATATTATAGTAATTGGCCAATTCTTCGCGGATATAAGCCAATAACAACCAGCTAATCGGGTCCTCAAGCGCAATAAATAAATCAAGTTCAGGATGCATGGCCTGAATATCTGCCAACTCCTCGGCATCACTCAGTAAATGTTCACGCCATTCAATATGGTTAATCAAAAAAATCGGATTGCCCGTTAATAATTTCTGTTGTTTTAAACGACGCGTTAAACGGAGTAAATCATCTACCGCATGATATTTTCGTCCGCCGAACTCAAAGAAACTGGCAGCAACAGGAACATCATTAAAAATACGTTCTGGAAAACTTTGAGGGCTTTGCTGTTGGCTTGCCATGGTATAGAGGGTACGTAATTTACCGTATTGCTGTTGCCACAGCATGTGAAAGACATCTTCAAGCAAATACAGGAAATTCTTTCCCTGTAAAGGTGTATTTTTTAGAATAAGTTCGGCTTGCTTCAAGGCTTCTATTGCGGGAGGTTCAGGTGTTTCATCAAAACTAAAGCGGTGTTGTTTGGCCAAAATTTTGGCATCGTTAAAACAATAATTTTGCCATTCCAGTGCAGTCATGCCATTGGGGGGTTCTGCGGCCTGATGCGAAATAATGACTTTAAGTGGTTTTAACTCATCACTTAAAATTTCATCCAGTTGCGTCAGTTGCTGTACTGCAAGATAGCTATAGACATCGTCTAGCCGTAAATAAATACTCAAACCCTGCTCTGTTGATAACACCGCCTGACGAGAGGGCTTTTGGTAAAACCAACTCGATCGAATAGGATCAAACCAACGGCGTAACAGTGACATGAATCAAGCCTCTAATAAATTTTTATCGGACAATAAGTTAAATAAGACAGAACAGCATAATGCATTATACTTTAACATTGAAATGACCGTTTTCCATAAAAAAACACCCACAAAAGTGAGTGTTTTATAAACGCAGTGGGTATGCTTAAACTTCGCGTACCGCACCTCGTGCTGCACTGGTAGTATGCATCGCATAAGCTTTTAATGCTTTGGACACTTTACGTTTACGCTCTTCAACTGGATGCCAGCCTTTTTCTTCTTGCACCGTACGGCGATGTGCCATTGTTGCATCATCAACATTTAAGTGAATGGTACGGTTTGGAATATCAATTTCAATGGTATCGCCATCGTGAACCAAACCAATTGCACCACCCTCTGCAGCTTCTGGAGATACGTGACCAATTGAAAGACCAGAAGAACCACCTGAGAAACGACCATCGGTAATCAAAGCACAGTCTTTACCCAAACCTTTAGATTTAAGATAACTGGTTGGATATAGCATTTCCTGCATACCCGGACCACCACGTGGGCCTTCATAGCGAATGACCACTACGTCACCTGCTTTAATATCACCACCTAAAATTGCTTCTACGGCTGAATCCTGACTTTCAAAAACACGGGCTGTACCTGTAAATTTGAGAATGGATTCATCGACACCCGCTGTTTTGACGATACAACCATCCAAAGCGATGTTACCGTAAAGAACAGCCAAGCCACCGTCTTGAGAAAAAGCATGTTCAGCATTACGGATTACGCCTTTTTCACGGTCACCATCCAGTGTCGAATAATAACGATTTTGTGAAAATGCCACTTGAGTCGGTATACCGCCTGGTGAAGAACGATAGAACTCATAAACTTCAGGTGCTTCGGTACGAATGATGTCCCATTTATCCAGTGCATCTTTTAACGTTTTTTCATGCACACTGTTCACGGAGGTGTCTAGTAAACCCGCACGATCCAGCTCACCTAAAATTGCCATAATTCCGCCCGCGCGGTGTACATCTTCCATGTGTACATCCTGTTTTGCAGGAGCAACTTTTGATAACACAGGCACTTTACGCGACAGGTTATCGATATCATCCATCGTGAAATCGACTTCGGCTTCGTGTGCCGCTGCCAACAAATGCAGCACTGTATTGGTCGAACCGCCCATGGCAATATCTAGCGTCATCGCATTTTCAAACGCTTTTTTGGTGGCAATTGAACGTGGCAAAATACTGTAATCATCTTGTTCATAATGACGTTTTGCCAATTCAACAATCAATTGTCCCGCACGTTCAAATAGTTTTTTACGGTTTGCATGGGTCGCTACAATTGAACCATTACCCGGCAAAGACAGACCTAATGCTTCGGTTAAACAGTTCATTGAGTTCGCAGTAAACATACCTGAACATGAACCACAAGTTGGGCAAGCCGAACGTTCAAAAGCCTGTACTTCTTCGTCTGTATAGCTGTCATCCGCAGCGACAACCATTGCGTCGACCAGATCAATCGCTTTTTCATTGCCACGAATCTTGACTTTACCTGCTTCCATCGGGCCACCAGAAACAAAAACCACTGGAATGTTAAGGCGCATTGAAGCCATTAACATGCCTGGGGTGATTTTGTCACAGTTTGAAATACACACCATGGCATCGGCGCAGTGTGCATTGACCATATATTCGACAGAATCTGCAATCAAATCACGCGAAGGCAATGAATACAGCATGCCATCATGCCCCATCGCAATACCGTCATCGACCGCGATGGTGTTAAATTCTTTAGCCACACCGCCTGCCGCCTGAATTTGTTCAGCCACCAGTTGCCCCAGATCTTTAAGATGTACGTGACCCGGAACAAATTGAGTGAATGAGTTCACCACCGCAATAATCGGTTTACCAAAGTCTTCATCTTTCATTCCTGTTGCGCGCCATAAGCCACGCGCACCAGCCATATTTCTTCCGTGCGTAGATGTTTTTGAACGATAATCAGGCATTTGCGTTTCCAACAAGTTGTGCTTGAGACAAATCTAAATGGGTCTCTGGCTAAATTAGGCTATTTCAGCAGATTCTTACATCATACTACAGCTTAGTGTTTAAGCGATGAGCAAAAATGACTTTCATTTTAAGGCACATTCGATGCACGCTGCTCATCACAAAACCATAAAATTGGGGTAATAGAAAGTTCAATATAAACCGATCTGTTTAAAATTGAATACAAAACTTTCATGAATAATTTTTTAATTTTGCATTACCTTTTGTTATTAATAAAAATAATGATGCTCAAACACACCCAATATGCCATTTAAGCCATTGTAATTACGCAAATAATCACTGGATTTTAGGCTTAAACGCGGTTTTGCCTTATAATAGCGATAAGTTTTTATGGAAGTGAATGTGTGAAAGTTATTTTTGCAGGAACACCTGAATTTGCCTCTACGGCTTTGGCTGCCTTACTTCAAACAGAACATGAGATTGTTGCTGTTTACACTCAGCCAGATCGCAAAGCAGGTCGTGGTCAAAAACTCACACCTTCTCCAGTCAAGCAACTCGCGCTTGAACACAATTTAGCTGTTTATCAACCTTTACATTTTAAAGCATCGACAGAAGAAGGTCTTGCGGCTCAGCAACAACTGGCTGAGTTGGGTGCAGATGTCATGGTCGTTGCAGCTTATGGTCTGATTTTGCCACAAGCAGTTTTAGATACACCAAAGTATGGTTGCCTGAATATTCATGGTTCATTATTACCACGTTGGAGAGGTGCAGCACCTATTCAACGTGCCATTGCCGAAGGTGATACCCAGACAGGTGTTACGATTATGCAAATGGCAGCAGGTCTTGATACAGGCGATATGCTCTACAAAACCTTTTATGATATTCAAGCCACGGATACATCTGCCAGTTTATATGAAAAATTGGCAATTCAAGGCGCAGAAGCTATTTGCAAAGTGCTAGAGTCAGAACAGAGTCTACAAAGTTATTTGCATACCCGTCAGGTTCAGGATGAGAGTCAAACAGTATATGCTCACAAACTCACAAAACCTGAAGCACAAATTGACTGGGCGCTAGATGCGGTTCAGATAGACCGCAATATCCGAGCTTTTAATCCGTGGCCCGTCGCTTTTATTGTGCTTGATGAGAGCAATAACTTACGTGTCTGGAATTCCAGTATTTCTTCTTTCAGCAATGAAAATGCTCAAATAGGTGAGATTATTGCCATAGATAAAAATGGCATACATGTCGCCTGTGGTACAGGTGCAGTCTGCTTGAGTTCATTACAATGGCCAGGTGGTAAAGCTTTAAATCCTGTACAAATTCTACAAACGCAAAAACTTAATATTGGGCAAGTATTGGCATGAAACAATTTCCGCGTCCAAGTACCGAACTTAATTTACGTGCACAAGTCGTGATAACACTTTTACAGGTGCAACAAGGTCAATCTTTAGCGAGCTTATTACATCAGCAACTGAGTGAAATTCCAGAACGTGATCGCGCTTTGTTTCATGAACTGGTATTGGGAACCCTACGCCAATGGTATGCACTTAAAGCAATCACCTTACCTTTATTGACCAAACCTCTGAATAATGAAACAGTGGAAACCTGTTTGTACGTTGGGCTATATCAAGTATTGTGTACGCGTATCCCTGCACATGCTGCCATTTCAGAAACAGTCACTGCCAGTAAACAACTCGGTTTTCATGCTTTAAGCGGCATTGTGAATGCCATTTTACGTCGTGCTACGCGGGAAACCGAAGATTTTCAACAACATTTACAACAAGCGCATGGGCTTCCAAGCTGGCTGTATAAACGTTTGAAAAAAGACTGGCCGCTACAAGTCGATGATTTATGTCAGCAACTCAAACAAACAGCACCGCTCACATTAAGAATTAACCAGCGCCATATTGGGCGTGATGCTTATCTTGCTAAACTTCAGGCTGAACAAATTCAGGCACGTGCGTGTCACGTGTCAGAGGTGGGTATTGTATTAGAGCAATCTGTTCAAATTACAGCATTGCCGGGTTTTGAACAGGGCTGGTTTTCGGTACAGGATGAACATGCTCAGCTTTGTGCCACACTGTTACCCGATTTAAACGATCAAGTCGTTTTGGATGCTTGCGCCGCGCCAGGTGGTAAAACGGCACATATGCTAGAAAAATTTAAACCGCAGTCTTTGATTGCCTTAGATCAGGATTCAAAGCGTTTACTTCGGGTCACTGAAAATTTACAGCGTTTACAACTTGATCAAAGTCATGTTGAGATCATTGCTGCAGATGCAACGACGTGGTCAGCAGATCAGGCGTTAGATTGTATTGTTCTAGATGCCCCTTGTTCTGCTACAGGCGTGATCCGTCGTCATCCAGACATCCGTTTATTGCGTCAATCTAGTGATATAGCCCAAACCATCGAACTGCAAAAACAGATTTTGCAGAATTTATGGCAACAACTTAAAGTAGGCGGCACTTTGCTGTATATCACCTGTTCGATTTTAAAAGCTGAAAATGAACAGCAAATGATTACGTTTTTTGCTGAACATGCCAATGCTGAAGAAATAAAAATCGAGGCAACTTGGGGAATTGAACAAATTCATGGTCGCCAGTTACTTCCAGCCACTGGTCAGGGCGATGGCTTTTATTATTGTAAAATCAAAAAAGTCGCTTAATTGCGACTTTTTTATCACCACCCATGATGCCGTTAAACAAACTTAAATAGCACCAGACTGAGCGCCAAAGCTGCCATACCAGAAACTAAACCATACACCGTTTCATGTCCTTTGGAATAACGTTTAGCTGTAGGTAATAATTCATCCAGAGATAAATACACCATCACCCCTGCGATCAGACCAAATACAATGCCATAAACCATCGGTCCCAAAAAAGGCGCCAATACAAAATACCCTAACGCTGCTCCAAAAGGTTCTGCTAAACCAGACAATAAGCTTGCCATAATCGCAATCGATTTCTTTTGTGTGGCAATATAAACAGGAACAGCAATTGCAATACCTTCAGGAATGTTATGAATCGCAATGGCAACCGCCAGAGGCGTACCCAATGTTGGGCTGTCTAAAGTCGCAAAAAAGGTCGCCAAACCTTCGGGAAAATTATGTGCTGTAATCGCCAATAAAGTAAGTAAAGCAGTACGACGAATTTGTGCCTGATCCAGTTGCAGATTTGCGCTCTTTTCAACCATGGTATGTGGATTCGGTACAAATCGATCAAGTAATAAAACTAAAATCACACCCGCTAAAAATGCAAAAGTGGCATAAGCATATGCGACTTTATCTTGAAAAATTTCAGAAAAAGAATGCCATGATTTATTTAGAATCTCGGTCAGTGAGACATACACCATCGCCCCACCAGAAAATGCCAGACCAAAAGATAAAAGACGAAAGCTCGGTTGCTTAAAAAACAGGACAATCGCACCACCGACCAATGTTGCTAAACCCGCTAAAAAAGTGACTGCAAAAGCAATCCAGACATCTGGGCCAAACAATGACGACATTGTGATTGCTCCTCAAAAAAGAAAGCCATCATCATAAATGATAATGACTTTCATTTTCAATAAATCAATTTATTCTAATACTTAAAAATCAAAGCGTATGCTGATCTTTAACTTCATCTAGCACTTCATCTAGTTCTTCAGGATGTTTGCTTAAATGCATAATCGAAAGAACCAGACCGCCCCATACAAACACCATAGAAATGATCATCATTATAATTGCGGAAGTATTCATATATTGCCTCCTAGCGATCTTTCATTTTGCTTAATACAATAGCCACAACAGCACAGAAAATAACGCTGCCCCAGCCAAATACACCCTGTAAACTCATACTATAAGTATCATAGCCATTTTTGATCAAATTAAAAACAGTCATGCTGAGTGTTGTTAATAGAATCAAAGAAGTAATCACGGTGAGGGTAAAATCCCAACCTTTACCTAATTGAATGGTCGAAATTGCATTTACATGATCTCTTAATTGCACTAATGCAGAACGTTTAAACCATGCAACTGCAACAATCGAAATCAATGCACCACCAATAATGCCGATGTTATTGATAAAGTGATCTACAATATCCACCAGTTTAATGGCATTTACACTTGAGAATAAAAAGATTGAAACCAGTGCGCTACCACCACCAATAATCGTGACCGCTTTTTTACGCCCCCATTTAAGTTTGTCTTGCATGGCTGCAATAGGAACTTCCAAAATACTGACCATGGAAGAAATTCCCGCCACAAAAAGTGAAGAGAAAAATAAAAGACCGAACAAATCAGCCCCAGCACCTAAACTTGAAATAATTTTTGGAAAGGCAATAAATGCAAGTCCAATACCGCCACTTACAACGTCCTTAACTTCTGTACCCGCAGCATGCGCCATAAATCCTAATGCAGCAAAAATCCCGATACCTGCCAAAATTTCAGTCGAAGCATTGGCAAAGCCAACAATGAGACCCGAACCTGTAAGGTTAGTTTTAGGTTTTAAATAAGATGCGTAGGTCACCATGATCCCAAAGCCAACCGACAAAGAGAAAAAAGTATGACCATATGCAGCTAGCCAGACTTTATAGTCCATCATCGCTGCCCAATTGGGGGTGAAAAATGCATTCAGTCCTTGTACTGCGCCCGGTAAACGCAAAGCCTGAACCACCAAAATTGTGAATAAAACAAACAGTAAAGGCATAAAAATCTTATTGGAGAGTTCTACACCTTTTTTCACTCCACCATAAAGAATGATTAAGGTCGCCGCCCAAATCCCGACAATTGGCCAAAAAAGATGCCCAACAAATCGTAAGTCAAAACCCTTTGCATCTGTCGTTTGTAAATATGTTTTAAAGAAGAAGCCTTCTGGATCACTTCCCCACATTTGCCCAATGGAAAAGTAAATATAACTGCCTGCCCAAGTTAGCACGCTCGCATAATACAGCCCGATGATGATACACACACAGACCTGCCACCAACCTAGTGTTTCTCCACCACGGAACAATCTTCGATAGGCTTTAGGTGGTGAGTTTCGGGCTTTATGTCCGACTGCATAATCTAAAAATAAAAGAGGTAATCCTGCCGTAATAAGTGCTAATAAATACGGAATTAGAAATGCCCCGCCACCATTTTCATAGGCCACATAAGGGAAACGCCAAATGTTACCTAAACCAACTGCTGAACCAACGGCAGCAATAATAAAACCAGATCGTGAAGACCAGTTTTCACGGGTATCAGTCATAAATGATCATCCTTCGTCTTGATCTTGCTTGGATTAGTTATTGAACATTGCAAGATAAGTACCATTTTAAAAATTTGTTTTGGTCTGGACTTCATTTTTGCCTTTTGAGCATTTTTAATGTCCACACAGACAAAAAATTATTCCGTCTTCCTTAAAGATAGTCATGTATTTTTTGTCTTTCTAATGGTTGAACAATACCTTCTTTTTTGCTGATTTTCTCTTATTTTGCTGTAAAAAAAGCATAGTTTTGATGTTTTATGACTTATTTGTTTATTTTTTCTAAAATTTAGGATCTTTTGTGATGGGTTTAAAGATTTAATCTAACTAAACAATCCTCTTTCAAAAATAAAAAAAGAGAAAGACCTGCTTTCTCTTTTATCTCAATTGGATTTGAGATAAGTTCCACGTGGAACTTATTTTTGTCGATCGCGCTGTAATGCTTTTTGCCCACTCAGCATTTTGGCAAATTGATTGGCAATTCGACCTGAACGATTACCTTTTTGGGTTGCATACTGAATCGCTTGCTGTTTCACTTGCTCAATTTCATCATCCTGCCAGCCATATTCATGTAACCATTGTTTGACTGTATTTAAATACTCAGCTTGTGAAAAAGAGTAAAAATGGATTTGTAAGCCAAAGCGATCTGCCAAAGAAACTTTTTGTTCTATACTATCTCCAGGATGGATTTCTCCATTTTCAGTGGCAAAAAATTCCTGATTATCACGCTGATATTCCGTCACCATATGTTTACGATTAGAGGTAGCGTAAATTAGAACATTGTCTGCACTCGCCGACAATGAACCATCTAGTACTGTCTTTAAACCTGCATAGGATGTATCACCCGCTTCAAAAGCCAAGTCATCACAAAAAATAATAAATCGTTCTGGTCTGTCTGCAATCAAGTTGACGATTTTAGGCAAATCATTCAGATCTTTCTTTTCAAGCTCAATAATCCGTAATCCCTGTGCATGAAACTCATTTAAGCAGGCTTTGACGATAGAGGATTTTCCCGTTCCACGTGCACCTGTGAGCAAGACGTTATTAGCAAAATAACCTTTAACAAAAGCCTCAGTATTGTCTTTAACTTTACTAAGTTGTTGGTCAACATTACACAATGCATTAAATGAACTCAGTTGTGGATGTCGAGTCGCAATCAGTTGTCCCGTATGACGCATATCATCGGTTTTCTCCCAACGAAAGGCGATGGCTTGCTCAAACAGGCGATGATCTACCGTTGCTTGCAGGCTATATTGATTAAGCGCCTCTGCAATACTTTGTAAACGATCATTGAGTTGCTGTACCGTTTGAATCAACTCGACAGTTAACTGTTCCAAAGCCACACTCCTATCATGCTATCGCGATATTGTAAGACTATTTAATGTGAAAGTATTTCGATAAAATCTCAAGAATTGTCGCCAAAATATCAGTTCAATATGCAGTCTGATCCTAATTATTTCGAATATTTTGAGATAGCACAAAGTCCACTTTATTGCTTATCTGCACTCTATCCACAGCATCATTATTTTACTTGGCATCAACATGTGCGAGCACAGCTTTTATATGCGGTACAAGGCAGCATGTTGGTCGAAACGCATCAAGGAAAGTGGATTGTTCCTGCCCTACATGGTGTATGGCTAGCACCCAATACACCCCATGCGATTACTATGCTAAATGATGTGCATATGCGCTCAATCTTTATTGCCCCTGAACTCAATATTCAGTTCGAATTAGCTATTTGCGTCATCAAAATTTCAGCTTTGTTGCGTGAATTAATTCATGCCAGTAGTGAAATTCATGACCCCTATTTACCCAATACTCGTGAAGAAAGAATCAATCAATTGTTATTAGATGAGCTACAACAGATGCCTGTTTTACCCTTTTTTCTGCCGTGGCCAACTGAAAAAAATCTACAGCATTTATGTCAGGAAATTTTGCAAACGCCTCAACATCATTTGACTATCGATACAATTAGTCGGCAACTCAATATGAGTAAAATTACCTTTCAACGGCACTTTCAAAAACAAACAGGTCTTAGCTTTGGGCGTTGGCGTCAACAGGCCAGATTATTACTGGCACTTGAACGGCTGAGTCAGGGAGAAAAAATCTTGAGTATTGCCCTAGATCTGGGGTTTTCCAGTCAGAGTGCTTTTAGCGCCAGCTTTAGGCAATACTTTGGAATTACACCGAGTGCTTGTTTTCACACACACCCAGCCTAAACTATGATGAAACAGCTTAACTCTGTTTAATCACCAATAATCGTTCTTCCTGCATATCACGGATTGCTGAATGAATCCCTTCACGTCCAAGACCTGAATCTTTGACTCCACCATAAGGCATATTATCGACACGGAAAGTCGGAATATCATTAATAATGACGCCGCCGACATGCAAATGCTGCCATGCATACATCATTTTATTTAAATTTTGAGTGTATATTCCTGCCTGTAAACCAAAACGACTGGTATTAATTTTAGCGATACCCTGCTCAAAATTTTTGTATTTTTCCAAAATGGCGATAGGCCCAAAAGCTTCATCTTTATAAATTTCAAGTTTTTCATCGACATTTTCTATGAGTGTCGCTTCAAACATCACTCCATCCAAAACTCCACCTGCAAGTATTTTTGCTCCTTTTTTCTCTGCTTTATCGAGCCATTTTTTTAATCGAACTGCTTCTTTTTCCTTAATCATTGGCCCCACGATAGTGGTTGTCAGATCTGGATCTCCAGCTTTGAGTTTTTTGACTTTAGCCACTAATTTTTTCTTTAGCTCAGTATAGAGATCAGCATGTACCAAAATGCGTTGTACACTAATACATACTTGTCCAGATTGACCGTAAGCTCCAGCAATCAGTCTGTCTATCAACGCCTCTGTGATCTCTGTATCTGATTCAATCATCACTGCTGCATTGCCACCTAACTCTAGCGTGACCTTTTTACGCCCTGCGCGGGCTTTCATATCCCAACCGACCTGATCTGACCCTGTAAAACTCAGCATCTTGAAACGATCGTCAGTGACCAAGATATCCGCTGCATTCCGTTCACATGGTAAAATTGACCATGCGCCTTTTGGTAAATCAGTTTCAGCCAATATCTCAGCAATTTTTATCGCACTTATTGGTGTGAGACTGGCAGGTTTTAAAACAAATGGACATCCTGCTGCAATAGCGGGTGCAATTTTATGTGCCGTTAAGTTCAACGGAAAATTAAATGGGCTAATAAGCGAAATAGCGCCAATCGGTACATGACGCACCATACCCTCATAAGCTGCTGCAACTGGAGTCACAGCTAAGGGTAACAAACGACCACTCTCCATTTGAGTGGTTGCGTCCGCAGCCAACTGAAATGTATTAATCAAACGCTCAACTTCCGCCGCTGCTGCATTGCGGGGCTTTCCGCCTTCTGCAATCAAGATTTCAGTTAATACAGCTCTTTCTTCAGTAAAGCGTTTTACGCAATGCAACAAAATTTTTTGTTTTTGATACGGCTTCAGGGCTGCCATCTCGGCTTCTGCTTTTACCGCTGCTACGGTCGCCTTTTCGATGGTTTTCGCATCCGCTAATGCAACTCGTGCATACACTTCACCATGAAACTTATGATGAACTTCCAACCATTGATCTGTTTTCACAGGTTTCCCTGCCACATAAAGTGGGTATTCTGGTGGAGTTGAGATTTTCGTCGGCATAATTACTCCTTATTTAAAATTAGTCACTGTATTTCAATGTTTATTCTTATATCATGCGCTGATTATGCTGATTAATCGGCTGTGATTAAGTAACAAACATTCAAAATAAATTTTTGGATAATTTCAAGGAAAGATTTTCAAGATGAAAATACTTCAAACTACATTATGTATCATGGGCTTAGCAATAAGCGGTATGGCTCAGGCCGATTTTATCGGTGTTAAAGGTAGCGCTGATTACTGGTTTTATGATGGACACATTCAAGTCCAGCCACAATCTTCTTCTCTGTCAAATAATACTGGCACAGATAACCTAATCATCGATCCCTCTATGGGGCTTTATCGTCAAAATGATCTAGATCGTGATGGATCGGTGCAATTTTCGTTAGCATTCGAACATCCAATTCCGTTATTACCCAATGCCAAACTTCGCTATGTGAATTTAAATGCCCAAACCGAATCCCATATTGCAGGTCAGGCAACCTATGATATCGATCTGGATGATACAGATTTTATTTTGTATTACGAGGTATTAGATAACATTATTAATCTTGATATAGGTGTAGGTGCAACTCATCTCAATGGAGATATAAACAACTATCTTGATCAACAAATTAGTATTAATAAAACTTATCCAATTCTTTATTTAAATGCAGAAGCCAAGCTGCCTTTGACGGGACTCAGTGGCTTAGCTGAAGTCACTTATACCAATATCGATGATACTAAAATCAGTGATGCACGTGCTGAAGCAAAATATAAGTTTATCGATAATTTATTCATCGATGTAGGCGCTAAAGTTGGTTATCGTCTACTCAAGATTGACTTTGATGACTATAAAAATAATGATCTTAAATTTGAGTTTAAAGGCCCATATGTTGGTCTGGAAGCACATTTTTAATCTTTTCTTTACTTGAAATGCTCTTAAAATAAAGGAGCATTTCACTACCTAGACTGCAACTGCCCATGAAAGTTTTTTATTGCCATAACTGCCAGCATCAAGTTTTTTTCAACAATACCTATTGTGAAAACTGTAATGCACTTCTGGGCTATCAAGTCGCTAAAAAAACCATTGGAACTTTTGAACAGATTAATTCCTTGCAGTGGAAAAGCCTCAATCCTAAAGACAACAATCACCTTTATAAACCTTGTTATAACTATACCCATCATCAAGTATGTAATTGGATGATTCCATTTGATGATGAAAACATTTACTGTGAATCTTGTCGACTAACGCATACGATTCCAGATCTTTCAGAACCTAAAAATATCCTCTATTGGCAACGTTTAGAACAAGCCAAACGCCGATTCTTATATTTAACCCAGCAACTTAATATTTTTCCGCGCCCAAAAAAATCCGATGAAGATCGTTACGGATTACGTTTTAATTTCCTTATGCCAATGCCCGATCAGCCCGTCATGACTGGACATCAATCGGGTACCATTACCCTCAATGCGAGTGAGGCGGATGTGGTTCATCGTGAAAAAACACGTCTTGATATGCAGGAAAATTATCGGACTGTATTAGGCCATTTTCGTCATGAAAGTGGACATTACTACTTTGATATCATGACTCATCTTTATCCAGAATGGTTAGACGAATTTCGTTTTTATTTTGGTGATGAACGCGCCGATTATGCACAATCATTAAAAGAGTATTATCAAAAGGGGTCAGACGAACACTGGCAAGATTTATACATCAGCCGCTATGCAGGTGCACATCCTTGGGAAGACTGGGCCGAGACTTGGGCACATTATTTACACATGATGGATACCTTAGATACCGCTTATCATACGGGTATGAATATTGAGGCTAATCACCACATTGACCCAGACATGCACTTTAAAGAATCTCCCATCGGATCGGTAGATTTTGAACATACCCTGACCAATTGGTTTGCCCTGAGTTATGCCTTAAATGGGTTAAATCGTAGTATGGGCTTACAAGATGCCTATCCATTTACGCTATCCAATGCTGTTCTCGACAAACTCCGATTTATTCACCGTACTCTGATGAAAGTCGCTTTAAAGCCGGAAACTCGCGTATCCAATGAAAGTGACTCAAATATCATGTAAGCAATTACCTACATAGAATGCCGATTTTTACGAATATGAGCATTATTTTAACTACGCTATAGTTAAGTCATACAGGAACAGGATGTTTCTTTTCAAATAACAATAAAGATCACAGGATGTGAGCAGGTTGACAGGAGTTAACTTCACTATATAAATTTGAAAAAGCCCCAACAGGATGTTGGGGCTTTTTTACGCTGGTTATTTTTCTTTAAAGTAATTTTCATGTAAATAAATTCTACATAGTAATGTGATCTCAACAGATCAGGTATCAAACTACAACAGGACAAACCCTTAGAATTGACTAGGCTAAATCCTATATTTAAATAAATAGGATTTAATCTCATGACAAGCAAAGCATTATTTATTACATCCAATGCAGGTATTGAACATGATGAACTTATAAAGCCTTTGGAATTTCTACAATCGAAAGGAATTGAAGCTATTCATGCCGCTATCGAACAAAGTGAAGTACAAACTGTAAAAGATGATAAAAAGCTTGGTCCAGCATACACACCACTGACCAGTTTGGATAAAGTAGATCCCGCTGATTACGATATTTTAGTGATCCCTGGTGGTACGGTAAATGCAGATCAATTACGCCTTGATGACAATGCTAAACAAATTATTCAATACTTTACAGATCACGCAAAACCTATTGCAGCCATTTGTCATGCTCCATGGGTACTGATTAATGCAGAACGAATTAAAGATAAAAATTTAACGTCCTATAAAAGTATCCGTTTAGACCTTGAAAATGCAGGTGCAAACTGGGTTGATGAAACAGTGCACCGTTGTAACACAGGAGGTTGGGTATTAATTACTTCACGTAATCCAGATGATATAGCATCTTTTAATGAGGCAATTCTTAAGGAACTTGAAGTGAATTAATTACATCAGTTCGATAAAATTAAACGCATTGGAATGTGATCTGTAACTGTCTGAACCCAGACTAATTTTTCAAATTTTTTATCACTCAGAATTTTACGCCAGTTTGTATGGGTCATTAGTATTTTCACTCACACCGAGCATA
>NZ_LXGN01000055.1 GCF_009372255.1 Acinetobacter guerrae | reverse complement strand
TAATGATCTTCTTACTGCTTCGTCAGCAGCAAGCTAGGTCGGCTATATTACTCTCAATCTCTTAAAAGTCAACATGTAATTTAGATATTTTTAAAACTTCATCTACTCTACCAAAATATCAATCAAATCCATTAAGACTTAACCAACACCCTGTTTTTCAACAAGTTTTTTATCCGCATCACCGCCGATGAGTGCGCATTCTACAGCATTCCCCACCCAACGCAATACCTTTTTCTTATCTTTTAATCACTTTGAACAACTTTTAAACACTTTTAGTTAGTT
>NZ_LXGN01000054.1 GCF_009372255.1 Acinetobacter guerrae | reverse complement strand
AAGAAAATAAGAAACCAAACATTATTAGTTGGATCTATTTAAATGAAATAAAAATTATCCTCACTATTATTTACTCATTTTATCTTCAATAATATCAAAAGTTTTAACTTTTGATTGTAACAAAACGACGTATTCTTAACTAATCTCAATAGAGCTTTGGGTAAGCATTTTGTAATCATAAAATGTGTTCAATTGAATTTAATTAAAAAACATGCAATAGCTATAAAAATCATATTAAGTATTCCAAATAAAAATCCATGATATTGAATGTAAAATAAATATG
>NZ_LXGN01000053.1 GCF_009372255.1 Acinetobacter guerrae | reverse complement strand
GTTTTCTGGCGAAGCCGCGGGAAATATCTATTCTCGTTTTACCAATCCAACTGTTGCTATGTTCGAAAAACGTCTTGCAGCAATGGATGGAGCTGAACGTGCAGTTTCGACGAGTTCTGGTATGGGGGCCATTTTGTCTGTTTGCATGGCTTTCTTAAAAGCAGGTGATCATGTCATTTGTTCTCGTGCTTTTTTTGGTTCAATCGTTGAATTATTTGAAAAATATATC
>NZ_LXGN01000052.1 GCF_009372255.1 Acinetobacter guerrae | reverse complement strand
CGCAGAACAGGAGTTGGCAATATATGGTCATGAGGTCAACAACGCTCTTGCTCAGATGAAACAAAGTATTGCGAAAGAATACGAAGCATTTACCCTTACACTTAATGATTGGGCAAAGCTTAAAGAGCAGGAACTACAAGCCAAAAAGGCAGCCATGGCAGAAAAAATCCATCAAATGGATCATAAGCTTAAAGTCGATTTTCAACTGCTTGAACATCGCATGAGTCATCA
>NZ_LXGN01000051.1 GCF_009372255.1 Acinetobacter guerrae | reverse complement strand
TTATAGTTAATTTCATAAGAATGTAAATGTTATAAATAATAGTTCCCACTTTATATTGAGTTTAGAGAAACCAAGTTATTGACAAGATTCCAAAACAGTTATATCTATTGGTAGACTTACGTATCAAAAAAACTTTAAGGATCTACTTTTGGCTTGGTCATTGGTTAATAATGAAATCAATGATTGGTCATTGGACATTTATGGAAGTGGAGGAGAGTTACATTATATAAAAAAACTTATC
>NZ_LXGN01000050.1 GCF_009372255.1 Acinetobacter guerrae | reverse complement strand
CTTTGAGAAAATCGTCACTAATGCCGTGAATATTTTCGGATTCACCAACGGGCTTTTCTGGATTGATATAAATATGAATAGAACTGCCTGTTAACTTACGATTGATCATTTCAATCGCTCCGACCTCAATCATGCGATCACCATCCTGAAAATAAAAACCTGTGGTTTCTGTATCTAAATTTAGTTGGTGTGGCCCTTGATCATTTAAGGTCGCTGGCGTGGTGACAACATGTGGATGTTTTTTGCTTTGTTCTCTTGTTTCATTCAGCGATGAAACCGTGTCTTTGGATTCATCAGTTTCCGGTAACTCTACGTCAACCTGAGCTTCTTGTAATCTTTCATTGTCAATATGTTCATCAGCTACATCTAGACCAAAAGGGTCGTCAAGCAACCAGTCATTTTCAAATTTTTTTTTTGCATCTGCTACAGATAATTGATGACCAATCCACTCAGATTGGGGAACACCACTATGTTGTT
>NZ_LXGN01000049.1 GCF_009372255.1 Acinetobacter guerrae | reverse complement strand
CTTTAAACTTTGAGTTTCTTAGACATGGTGTTTATGTTGTGCCATTACTCATAATTATCTGGGGCATTTATCAGGCACGGGAAGCATATAAAAAGAAGCTGAAACGAGTATACGGAAGATGAATCCCGCTACCTTCGGGTAGTTTTTAATTTTATACGTAAATATTTATAAAAGTTGTGTATAATTACACAATGAACAGCGAAGAAATTCTCAAACGCTTAGTACAGGAATTCTGGATCAAAGTGGGTGGTAATGGCGACCATGAAAAATTTAAACATCCTGAAAAATCAGGTCATGTTGTCGTACCACACCCACGTAAAGACATGCCGATCGGAACTTTGCGCAACATATATAAACAAGCTGGTTGGGAATGGAGGTAAGTGTGTTGTATCCCGTATATGTCCATAAAGACCAAGACTCTGCTTATGGCCTAACTTTTCCTGATCTTGAAGGTTGCTTTAGTGCTGCTGATGACATGCAAGATATTCAGCATATG
>NZ_LXGN01000048.1 GCF_009372255.1 Acinetobacter guerrae | reverse complement strand
ATTCTAAAGGTACAAGATCAGATGGATTGTGCGCTGCAAGGTCAGAAATGGAGTCAACAATGCCAACAAAGTGTTCAGCAAATTTTTAAGATCAAAGAGCAAGTTAAAAATAATGCCGATGAATTTGTGAATATCAGTACTAATTTCCGTACTGTGCTCAAGGTAAAACCTGATATATCCCAATTTAATAGTCTGAAACCATTGCTTGACCAAAGACTCATGTATAGTAATTTAATCTATGTC
>NZ_LXGN01000047.1 GCF_009372255.1 Acinetobacter guerrae | reverse complement strand
TCAAAGATCTGTGCGCAATGCCATCAGGCCCCGCCAAGCCACTTCACCGAACACTTTGCGGCCGGTTCGATGGGTGGACACGGAAGCACGCAGATCAATCAATGCTTCATGTGCCACAAGACGAACTCATTCAAGGATCGCAAAGAAGCAGCCGGCGGCGGCATGCACTGACGCCGTGCTGCCACTGGAGTGCAGACGGTGTGAGGCAAAAGAACGATGTCCGCGACCAAGAGCACAGACCGGAAGCGCCAGAGCGAGGCTGTTAATCGCCTGACCTGGGCAATCACGGCGATCAACGCCCATCTGGAAGAGCTTCAGCGGATTTGGGCCCGAGCGTTC
>NZ_LXGN01000046.1 GCF_009372255.1 Acinetobacter guerrae | reverse complement strand
GATACAGATAACGGTTTGCTGTCTTTGGGCTGCACAAATTCAAGCTTTGATGCTCCACACGCGCCTAATAATAAGAGGGCTGATGGAATCACCCAGAAAATACGACGTTGTAAAATTTCAACCAATGCACACGCCAATACGATGACCGCAAAGAAAACCCCGAAAATTCCGAATAACGGCGCATAGCCATCCAGAAACCGTTCGGTGAAAGCATAACCTGCAAAAAGCCACGGGAAACCTATAAACACCCAAGTT
>NZ_LXGN01000045.1:78911-360814 GCF_009372255.1 Acinetobacter guerrae | reverse complement strand
CCATGAATCTTATAAATATCGACCCACTTATTTACAACACTCTTATGTATTTTGAAAACTTTACCAGTTGATTTGAAACCACCATCGTTAAGATAGTGATGCACAACTTTAAGTTTAAATTCTTGGGAATATTTAGCCATAGAAAAGCACCCTTCAAATTAGACTAAGTGTCCAACTTTCGGGGTGCAGTTCATTTGGTGACTTTTTTATGTTTCTGAATCTGTTGTTTTTATTCCTGACGAATCCAGATTTGAGTACGACCCAAAGCAGAAACACCAATATAGCCACGCAGTTGTAGTCGTTTTCCGTTTGGACTTAACTTGGCTTTCATGCTGTAAATTTTTCCACTTAAAGGATCAATAATTTTACCGCCTTTATAGTCCAGATCTTTATCATGTTGCAGTCCAGTTAAGACATCCATGCCCAAAATTGGTTTATTGGTATATGGTGCTGGACAGTTTACGCAATTTTCTTTTGGGGTATAACCAGGTCGTGGCGTAACTTTAATAATTTTGCCAATATACGCCCCATTTGAATCTTTACGAATTTCGATAAGTGCTTTAGATGATCCTGTTTTATCATCAATATTTTGCCATATCCCCGAAATGTCTTGTGCAAAAACCAAACTACTAAACCCTGATAATAAGACTGCCGCGACTAACTTAAGCTTTCGCATCTTTTAAATTCCTTTTCTGCGTAACCAGATAACTTTTTATGCCATAAATGACAACTACTCCAATATTAGGTGTAATTTAGTCTCTATTCAATGCTTATTTTTACTGCATAAGTTATATATTTTTCATGAAAAGTATAAAAGTTGGCAGCCAAATTGCAGTGAATACACCATTGATTGCCATTCCAAAAGCGGCATAACGACCTGCAACAGCACCACGTTGCCATGCTTGAGCTGTCCCAATAGCATGTGCTGCCAAGCCGAGAGCTAAACCTGATGCACGTTCATCGTTAATATGACGCAGAATAAGAGGGGAAAATGCTGCTCCAATCACACCTGATAAAATGACGATTAAAGTCACTAAAGTCAGTGGGGCGTGCAGTAAGGTTGCAATATTTAAAGCAATCGGAGTTGTGACTGCACGGGTGGCAAAAGCCAAAATAGTGGGTTCGGACATGTGCAGTAAATAGGCAAGCCCCATGGGTAAAGCAACTGCACTGGTGCTAGCAAAAATCAAAATTCCAACCATGGATTTGAGTGGTAAATCGTCATAGCGCATGGCTGCTAGTGGAATCGCAAGCGCCACCGTAACATAGCCCAATAAATGGCTAAATAAATTATTTACAGTGGTCATGTATTGCTCGTAAGGCATGCCTACAATAGACAAAATCGCCACTACAATACACATACCAAATACCAATAACGGTACTTGTGGCAGACGCTTATTTAAGGGTTTTGCACAAAGATAAGCGACTAATGTGATCAAAAAGCCATAAAGAACGGTTAACATATTTTGATCTCCCTAAAGCCAGTGTTTGGCCATTTTGGCGTAAATCCAGAGTGGAATCAGGGTGCTGATCACCAGTACTAATAAAAATAAGGGAATTTCCTTACCCATATGCACGAGCATCATCAATGAACCCGCACAAATGGGTAAAAAGGCAAATCCACTTTCTTTCATGATTTTATTGTTGGTATCGACCAGACGATTTGGAACTTTTTTAAATTTTCGCCAGATAAAAAGTACAATCAGAAGACTAATCAGTCCTGTCAAATTACCTAATTCAGGATGGTTAAAAACCCCCATAATCAAGACAGAGCCTTCTCGAAATACAATAATCAGCGCAATAGTTGCTAACCATGCCAACCAGTCGATCTGTTTTAACCTATCCATGTTGCTCGTCTATTTATCATTTGAATAATCACGTTTTAACCGATCTAGGATTTGATTTCAAATTCTTCGAGTGGTCGTTTAAATTGGCTGGCGCGTTCACCCAAAATTTCTTCAAGCGGTAAATGTGCTTGGCGAATCAATTGTTCAAGTTTATGAGGTGCGATGGAAACCTTTAAATGCAGCTTGCCCGCATCATCATAATGCTCACTTTGAATCACATTTAGCGCATAAAGTTGGGTGCGTAATTTGCCATAAGCAGGTTTTAAATGAAGTTCAAACTCTTGTAGTTGACCCATTAAACATTCTTGTACTGCTTGTTTAAGTAAGTCTAATCCTTGTCCTGAATGTGCAGATACATAAACCCGATCAGGTAAATGAGGTTCAGCATAAATAATTTTGGACTCATCACCACTTAGGTCAATTTTGTTATACACCCTTAAAACAAGTGCATCTGCTCCAATTTCTTTGAGTACACCTTCGACCGCTTCAATTTGTTCATGCATATCGGGACTATGGCTATCAATGACATGCAGTAATAGTGTGGCTTCAAGAGTTTCTTCTAGCGTGGCTTTAAACGATTCAACCAGATCATGTTGCAAGTCACGAACAAAACCGACTGTATCTGCCAGTACTACTGTACCAATCCCATTCCATTGTAAACGGCGTAATGTTGGATCAAGCGTTGCAAATAATTGATCTGCGGCATAAACATCACTGTTAGCCAAGATATTAAAGAGTGATGATTTACCAGCGTTGGTATAGCCAACAAGTGACACGGTAGGAATAGCGGCTTTTTGTCGTGCTGCGCGGCCTTGTATACGGGTTTGCTGTACTTTAACCAATTTATCTTTTAGTTGGGTAATACGTACTTTAATTAAACGACGATCAGTTTCAAGTTGGGTTTCACCAGGTCCTTTGAGTCCAATCCCGCCTTTTTGTTGCTCAAAGCCTGCTGCCCAACCGCGTATCAGACGAGTAGATAAATATTTGAGCTGTGCGAGTTCGACTTGTAATTTCCCTTCATGTGTACGAGCGCGTTGTGCAAAAATATCCAGAATCAACCCTGTGCGGTCTATAACCCGACATTTCATGATCTTTTCCAGATTGCGCTCTTGTGCAGGAGAAAGTGAATGATCAAAAATCACCAGTTCAGCTTCTAGACTCTCTACGAGTTGAGTAATTTCTTCGGCTTTGCCTGAGCCAATAAAAAACTTAGGATCAGGTCTATTACGCTGAACGGTGATGTGTTGAAGCAAGGTAGCCCCTGCGGATTGGGCAAGCAGGCGAAACTCCTCAATATCTAGATCGTCTAGCATATTGACAGCTACACTGACCAGAATGACACGTTCCCTTTGTTGTACTTGTCCTGAATGTTCCACAGATGACTAAACTCGTTTAATTAAAATGTCATGCTAAGATAACCCGAGCAGTCATTTGAATCTAGTTTTATAGCCGAAATGACTAGATTAAAAGATGCAATAGCTAGATCAAATTGCGAAAGACTTGGGCAGTTAGAATCATGGCACCTGCATATAAAATTGAACAACCCAAAATTTGAGCTAAAGTTATTGCTATTGACGCTATAGAATATTGATGGTGTTTCACTGGAGTAGTATGCATGGCATGGCTCCTTTTAATCTTTAATTTCGATAAACAAATAATAATCAATCGCAATAATAAATAGAAATTGAATTTTTAAATGTTCTTGTTCGGTTTTTATCATCAATGCAAGCTGATCAAGTTCAGTATAAAATGGGATGAATTTGCAATTTAAACAAAAATGATATTTTTATGGCTCAATCCAAACCTATGTCCTCAACGAACTTAAATCCTGTAGAAAAAGTTTTTTTATATAGTAAAAAAATGGCGACAGGTTTAGGTGTGATCGGTGAAGGCTTTTATCTGGTCTATCGTCATCGACTGTATAAAAATCCAAATAATCCACTTAATACGCGCTATGTTCAGTATTTTTGTCGTCAATTGTGCAAAGTTTTTAATATTGATGTTGAAGTACACGGCACAATTCCACGTAACCCATCATTATGGGTGAGTAATCATATTTCATGGCTAGATGTCGCAGTATTAGGTTCTGGCGCACGGGTTTTCTTTTTGGCTAAAGCAGAAATTGAAAACTGGCCTGTATTAGGCAAATTGGCAAAGGGCGGCGGTACATTATTTATTAAGCGTGGTTCAGGAGATTCGATTCGGATTCGGGAACAAATCGCGGATTTTCTAAGAAAAGACATTCCAGTTTTATTTTTTCCAGAAGCGACAACGACCGATGGGAAAAGTATCAAACGAGTGCATGGGCGTATTTTAGGTGCTGCGATTGAAGCGCAACGTCCTGTGCAAGTATGTTTAATTTGCTATGTCAATCTACAAGGTGAGCTAGACACCGTTGCGCCATTTATTGGTGAAATGACCTTTGCTGAACATATGCAACAGGTGTTGGAAATGCCGAAAGTGACGGCGCATTTGTTGACTTTACCTGAAATTGAAGTGGCGGGTCATACGGTCACTAGCTTAACAGCAGAGGTTCAGAGAAAAATGGAACAAGGGCTAAAAGAGCTGCACACGAAAGTACTGACTCCTAAATAAGCTGATTATGTATTGAAGGATGTATAGGATTGTTTAAATCACATAAATCCTTCAAGTGGTAGCCAGGATATTATTTTGACGCCTGCACGTTGCCACCATTTCATGCGTGGTTCTTTTTTATAAATTTTAGTGCTAGTTGGAGTCTGACGATACCAATTGATATTGTGATTGGCATCTAGCACTAGTTTATAAGCATAATGCGTCAGTTGTTGGTCCATAGTTTGGTGAATGCTTTTTGCCAAAGTCGGACTATTTAAAACGACTCCAATTTCAGTATTTAAATAGGCTGAACGTGGATCGAAATTAAAAGAACCAATAAACACTTGTTTTTGATCAAGTGTCATCATTTTTGCATGCAGACTTGAATTACTTAAGCCTTTCAGACTAATTTTGGCTTCTTTTGCCAGTTCTTTGGTATTTTTATTTAAATCTTCTTCATCTAAGCTTGGTAAAAATTCATAAAGTTGTACACCATTTTCCAGCAATTCCTTACGGTATTTGCCATAAAAGGCATGCACCACAGAAACATCATTGGCTTTAAAAGAATTGGTGAGTACTCGAACTTGTACGCCATTTTGTGCCAGTTCACTTAAATGTTTTGCACCTTGTTTTTCTGGAACAAAATAAGCGGAAACTAAATCAATATTTTCTTCTGGCTTCTCCAGATTTTTGATCAACTGGAAATTGAGGTGTTGTTCTTTTTTTGCTTTAGCGCGAATTTTATCTGGAGAGTCCTTTACAACCTTAGCCTGAACCCAATCAAATTGAATATTGCTATTGAACCATTGATCAAAGGCATGTGAACGTGCAGCTAGATCAAGATAGTTTTGAACATTCGCCAATTCATAGTGATCATCTAACTGTTGTTTCAACTCTGGATAACGTAAATAATGAGTTTTGGTGTTGACGATATTGATGACAGAGTAGGCATACTTATCATTCCAGTAATCGTCAAAAGAGTGAACAATGTCATCGACAGCAGATCCAACCAACATGACATCGACATCGGAAAATTGATAATTATCACTACTATTATAATATTGGTTGGTCATATTACGACCACCAATCAATGCGATCTGATCATCGGCAATGAAGCTTTTATTATGCATACGACGATTGATACGTTTTAAATCCAGTACCATATCAATTGCGCGAAACTTACGAAAACGATAAGGATTAAAGAGTTTAACTTCAATATTTTGATGTTGCGACAATGCCAGTAAAACACCTTCCATTTGTTTTGCATTGTTATCATCAATCAACAAACGTACTTTTACGCCCCGATCTGCAGCTCGAATAATGGCATGTAAAGCCAAAGCGCCAACGCGGTCGTTGTCCCAAATATAGTATTGCAGGTCTAGGCTTTTCTCTGCTTTATCAATCAACTTTAAACGTGCAGTAAGTGCTTCGAGAGGATCATAAAGTAAGTGATAACCTGTAAGTCCAGGATTTTGCTGACGTAAAGGTTGTACTACTTTGGCAAGCGTGGTTTGTGATGTATCCACTTGGCTTGCCAACTGGATGACTTCAGGGCCAGCTTTGGGGAGTGTACTACAGCCGCTCAAGTTCAATACCAGCATATAGCCGATGCCGAGCAAAAAGTGTCTGCTCATCTGCTTTTTTCCAGCGAAATTAGGGTATTGTGTAGATAAGCGGAATGTTTTTACCATAGTGTATGCATACAATAATGTGGCCTAGAGTATAATTCTTGACTAGCCAAAGATAAACAACTGAAACAAAATCGCCATCCTGATGAGCCTTTCAGTGTTTAAGATGCTATTTAAGATCAATTGAGAATAGCTATGTGGGATTTTAATTCGATTATTTTTTATTTCTATCTGATTTTTGTTGTTCTTGCAATATGGGCGATTTCGCAAGCTTGGCGTAGTCAAGCTTGCACTGAAACGATTCATCCGTTTAAAGCCTTTGTACATTTACTGGTTTTCTATTTATCTTATTTACTTTTCCCTTTAATTGTTTTTAGTGTTTATGCGGGATGGTCAGGTTACTTTTCTTTGCATCAAAGTATTTTCATCTTTCTATTAAGTACATTTCTGATTTATGCACGTTTTATCGAACCGCATCTGGTGCATGTGCGGCAGCATCAGTATCGTTTAAATCCAGATCAACCTTTTACAAAATCTGTCAAAGTAGCTTTGATTGCTGATTTACATGTAGGTTTATATTCTGGTCATGAGCGTCAATTACGTATTATTGTAGAGAAGCTGAATGAGGTAGAACCTGATATTGTAGTGGTTGCAGGGGATTGGACCTATGAGCCTGAACATAAACTTGCTGAAGAATTAGCCGTATTACGTCAAATAAAAGCGCCTGTTTATTCTGTACCCGGAAATCATGATGAACAATATCCTGGACCGCCAATTCAAGAATTACTGAAACATGCGCTAGATGTGAATGATGTCATTGACATAGAAGGAAAAATTGTTGAGTTTGATGAATTTCGTTTGATTGGAATTGGGGACTTATGGGCAGGTAAAACGGATATGCGTTTTATGCCTGAATTACCACAAGATAAACCGTGGCTGATTTTATCGCATAACCCAGATACGGTAGATATGGTACCCGAATTACCTCTGCGTCCTTTAATGCTTTCAGGGCATACGCATGGAGGGCAAGTTGAACTTCCATGGATTACCAATTACATCATGAAAAAAGTTTCGATTTTGGGGCATAAGAAAGGGTTTTATGAGCATGATCATGCTGATGTTTTTGTGACTGTGGGGACAGGAATGGTGGGAATTCCATTTCGGTTTCGAGTACCGCCCACAATTGATATTATTGAGTTGATTTAAAGTCGTCCCATGTATTTTGATAGCTGTAAATCTGGGAATTCATCTTTAGATTAGAGTTTAATATTTTTATTAATAACACTCTTTTAAAGGTGAGAACAAATCAACCTTATTTAGAGGAGACGTAGATGTATATTAAAAAAAAACGACCTATCATTAGGTCGTTTTTTACATGTATTTATTGTGGGTTAAGCTGTTCTATAGGCGAACCGCCTAAGGCTTGCATCAAAGTAACATAAGCATTGTATTGATTCTGCTTAGTATTGACCAGACTCAAACGTGCAGAACGTGTAGTTTCCTGTTGATCCAACAAGTTTTTTAATGCGACTGCGCCGTTACGATAACGTACATCAGTTAAACGCTCGGCTTTTTCTGCAAGCGCCAAATTGCGTTGTTGTAACTGAACTTGTTTATCTAATTCGGTGCGTGCCGAAAGTGAATTTTCAACATCGGCAAATGCCTGATACAAAGTCTGACGATATTGAATAATGGCTTTTTCATAATCCAACTGACTAATTGCAATATTCTTTTTCATATCATTATATTGCAAAAAAGGTAAGCTCAAACTAGCACCTAGAGTCAGGGCAGGGTTTTTGATTAACTCAGTCAAAGAGGTACTACTCGAACCCAGATTTCCAGTTAAATTTATAGAGGGATAATAACTTGCAGTGGTAGCATCTTTGGTTGCTAGACTTTCACGCAGGCGCAGTTCTGACGCTCTTAAATCAGGGCGGCGCGATAATATATCCGCAGGTAAGCCTGCTGCAATCTGCGGTAAGCTGACTTGTGGCAGACGTTGGGGTTCTTGCAAATTTAACTGTTGTACAGGAATATGAAGTAACACAGCGATGGCAGTACGCGTTTCGACCAGACTTTGCTGAATTTGACTTAAATTGGCTTTTTGACTTTGTACTGATTGCTCGGCTTGAGTCAGATCTAAACCTGAAACAGCACCAGCTTTATACTGGCTATTCACTAAACTATACAGTTTCTCAGAAGTTGCCAGACTTTGTTTTGCCGTTGCCAGACTTTCATTCAGATAAGCCAGTTGCCAGTAGAGTTTTGCGGTTGTTCCAATCAAGGTTTGGGCGGTCGCCTGTAAATCTTGTTCAGTGGCTAAAGCTTCCCATTTTGAGGCTTCAGTCTGACGTGCCAATTTACCAAATAAATCTAGTTCATAACTGACACCTGCACTTAAAGATAAACCTTGTGAGCTGTCATCACCAGAGTTGAGATCAATTCGATGTCCCGCCGAGACCCCTGAACTTACTCGTGGGCCTTGTTGATCGGCTGCTAAACCTGCTTTTAAACGCGCCTGTTGGATTGCAATTCCTGCAACAGCCAAGTCAGTATTTTTAGCAATGACTTGATCTACCAATTGATTCAATTGTGGATCACCAAACAATGCCCACCAATGATCTGCATAGCGGTCAAAAGTTGTATTTTTAGCAGTTTGATCATATTGGAACTGTTGTGGCGTTTGCACGGTCGGTGTCTGATATGGCGTTTTAACAACAGCAGCACAACCGACGAGGGTAGATGAAGCAATGATGAGAGCACATAACGGGGTTAATTTAGATAATGACATAATGCTTCCTATTATTCTCGTGCCAACGCTGCAACAGGGTCGAGTTTTGCGGCATTCTTTGCAGGTAAAAATCCAAAAACCACACCAATAAGCGTAGAACATACAAATGCGGCAATAATAGATGTGGTCGAATATGCAACTGCAAAGTTCCCCGCAGCGACTTTATTAATCAGTTGTCCTAAACCAAGTGATAAAAGCACGCCAAGTACACCGCCAATTAAGCACACCAAAATTGCTTCAATTAAAAACTGCTGCAAAATATCACTTTGTCGCGCACCAACCGCCATCCGAACCCCGATTTCCTGAGTACGTTCTGTCACGGATACCAGCATAATATTCATCACGCCGATCCCCCCGACCACCAGTGAAATCACGGCAATCGCAGACACAAGCAAGGTCATGGTGCTGGTAGTTTTTTCAATGGTTTGGCGGATACTGTCACTGTTCATGGTGAAAATATCTTGTTGACCATGTCTTAAGGTCAATAAGTTCACAATGGCATTTTCCGCTGCACTGGTTGAGTATTGATCATTAATCCGAACAATGATATTGCGCACATTGGCTTGACCTAACATACGACTCATGACTGTGGTATAGGGCATATACACGTTTAGCGTATCATCTGAGCCCATTGCACTGGTCTGCGGTTCTACAATTCCAATAATACGTGCAGGCACACTTCCAAGTAAGACAACTTGTCCAATTGGATTGCTTCCATCGGCAAAAAATTGTTTTTGAGTATTGGTATCAATCACAACATCCTGAGTGCGTTCATGCACGCTACGTCCATCAAAACTTTGACCATCTTTAAAGATTAAGCCTTTTACATCAAAATAGTCATTACCTACGCCGTTAATGGTCGCATTGGCTTCATTTTCCTGATAACGAATTGTTTTTGAGGTGCTAACCATCGGTGTAACAGCACTGACATAGGGCTGTGTCGCCAAGGCATCTGCATCGGCAGGAACCAATGTTTTAAAGCTTGCTGTCTTAGAGTTATCACCAAAACCACGGCCCTGAAAGACAGTAATGGTATTGGTTCCAAGACTGCTAATATTTTCCAGAATCTGCTTTTGCGAGCCATTACCCAGAGCTACAACCGTGACCACCGAAGCAATCCCGATGATAATGCCAAGCATGGTTAAAAATGTACGCATTCGATGCGCGTTCATGGACAGTAAAGCCATTTGGAATGCTTCAGAAAGTCGATCTAGTACAGAACGTAAAGCCGAAACACTTTTGCCTTTGGCTTGTTTATTGGCAAGCGCAGGAGCGGCATCTGGGTCTGTATTGAGTTCACTTTCATATTCTGGGGTATTGGCACGGTCTGCAATGATCTCGCCATCACTGATTTCAATGATTCGGGTGGCATTTTTAGCGACCTGCATATCATGAGTAACGATGATAACCGTATGACCCGCAGCATTGAGCTCTCTTAGAATCCGCATCACCTCGACACCGCTATGCGAGTCGAGTGCGCCTGTTGGCTCATCGGCCAGAATAACATCACCACCATTCATGAGCGCACGAGCAATGGAAACCCTTTGCTGCTGACCGCCAGATAATTGACTTGGGCGATTTTGAGTCTTGCTTGCCAAGCCCAATTCTGTCAATAAAGCACTCGCTCGTTGCTTGCGCTCTGCGGGATTTACCCCTGCATAGATGGCAGGGACTTCGACATTACCTTCGGCGGTTAAATCACTTAGTAGATGATAACGTTGGAAAATAAAGCCAAAATATTCGCGACGTAATTTTGCTAAATCATCAGGTTCTAGTTTGCCTGTTTCCTGACCATTGACTTTATAACTACCACTGGTCGGACGATCCAGACA
Source organism: Acinetobacter guerrae (assembly GCF_009372255.1). Classification (GTDB taxonomy): domain Bacteria; phylum Pseudomonadota; class Gammaproteobacteria; order Pseudomonadales; family Moraxellaceae; genus Acinetobacter; species Acinetobacter guerrae. Next base: position 350,139 of record NZ_LXGN01000045.1, on the reverse strand, counting down.
GCCCAGAATATTCATCAGGGTTGATTTGCCAGAGCCTGATTGACCAACAATGGCAACTAATTCACCCTCATAAATTGTGAGGTTAATGTCTTTTAAGATTTGAACGGTGCTATCGCCAGCGGGGAACTCTCGTACCAGATTGCTGACTTCAAGCAAAGCTTGTTGAGTCATGCTTACATTCCCATTGGTCCACGACGACGATTACCACTATTGGCAGAAGCGGCTGAAGTATCAGAGCTATCGGCAATAATGACCTGATCACCTTGTTTTAAACCTGCAAGGACTTGTGCATTGACACGGTTATTAATGCCAACTAGCACTTGCTTCGGTTGAGCAGAACCATCTGCTTGTAAAATACGAACAACGCTTAAACTGGCTTTACCATCTGCAACTGCCTGTTTTTGTTCCGCGTTTAAATTTAGGCGTTCAAAACTTGGGGTGTTTTTGTCTTTATCACGTTGTTTATGTTCTGCATTTGGTGTTGAAGCTCCCGCAGTTTGAGTGTGAGCTGTACGATTTTGTGCGCCTGCTGGTCGACTAGATAATGCAGAAGATGGCACCAATAAAGCATTTTTTACTGAATCCAGTACGATATAGACTTGTGCCGTCATATCAATACGTAATTTGCCATCTTCATTGGGTACATCAAATAAAGCATTATAGTAAATCGCACTGCTGCTGCTTGAGCTTGAAGAACTGGATGAGTTACTTGATTCTGTTGCAATAGAATCAGGTGCTGGCTCAATTTGACGTAACGTTGCATAGCGTTTTTTATCATCACCCAATGTCGTGAAATAGACCTGCTGACCTTTTTCGACTTTCATAATGTCTGCTTCACTGACCTGAGCTTTGATGGTCATATTTTGCAATTTTGCAATTTTGACAATAGTTGGTGCAGACTGATTGGCGTTTACGGTTTGACCTTCTTCCGTCACAATCGCAACCACCGTACCATCAGTCGGCGCGACAATTTGAGTATAACCAATATTCGTCTGCGCCGTTGAGCGAGTGACTTTGGCAGATTCAATTTGAGCATCGAGAGCTTTAATTTGAGCTAGGGCCGTTTTATATGCAGCTTCAGCGGATTCTAACTCTGCTTTTGAAGTGGCATCCTGTGCATACATCTGTTGTTGACGACGAAATTCCAGTTGTTTCTCATTTAAATTTGCTTCTTGCTGTAAACGTTGCGCTTCTAAGTTCTTAATATTCGCATCGGCAGTTTTTAAGCTGTTTTCCTGAGTGGTCGAGTCAATTTGTGCAATGAGTTGACCTTGTTTGACTTCATCTCCCAATTGCACATACATTTTTTTGACCTGACCAGACACCTGCGCACCCACACTAATCAGGCGTGTGGCATCCAGTGTTCCTGTCGCCAAAACTGTATTTTCCAGATCGCCGCGAGAAACTGTTTCGGTAATGTATTGGGGCTGCTGTTGTTTTGGTTTGAGGAAAGTCCAAGCGAGTGCAGCGACAATGGCGACACAAACCAACGCAATCATTATTTTAGACGCTTTTATTTTTGGCATAGCAATATCAGGAGATTGTAATAACTTGCGCCTAGTATAGAAGTGAATTAAGGATAAAACGTGAATATTTTTATTGATTTAATGCAATAAAGCGAAGCGGTGTTAATGTGAAAACAATGTTTTTCCACAGAGCTCAGCAATACCCTGCTGAATGAGATGTTCAGGATTTTCTTTAGACATCCCTTTAATCGCAGCATCAATCTGCAGAAGCATCGTTGGCCAGCTTAAAAATTGTTGCGGATTTAAACGACGCAGTGCTTGTTGATAATGAGCAACTTTGGTTTTCCAAATTCCTAGTTGTAGCGCATTTTGAGGCTGTTCAAATAGTTGCATCAAGAGCCGCATTTCTTTACTTAGCGTCCATAAAATCAAACTATGTGGCTCGCCAGAAGCAACTAGATACTGAAAAATTTTAATGGATTGTGCCAGATTGCCTTCAAGTAAAGCATCACTTAAATCATAGGTGGTGTAACGTGATTGATCCTGCAAACAGGCATAGAGCTGTTCAATCTGAATGAGTGAGTGATCTGGAAAAGTATCATTTACCCGCATTAAGCTATTTTTGGCAGCCAATAAATTATGTTCATGATGCTGCATGAGCCATGCCCAAGCATCCCGATCAAGTTGAATCCCCAATTTTTCAGCTTCAACCGTTAAAATACGTTGACGATCCTGAGGATACGCAGCAGTTAAAGGAACGACAACGCCATTGGCTTCTACAGTCTGAAAAAATGCGGACTTTAAGCTTGAACTATCTTGTTTGGGTAAAATAATCAGTAAAAGATTGGACTCATTATGTTGTAAATAACTTTTGAGTTGTTTAAGCCCATTTGCATCAGGTTTGATATTGCCATGTACTTCAATGGCAAGTTGTTGTGAAAATAAGGAAAGGCTATTTAAAGCATTAAAAACAGTTTTCCAGTCATTTACACTACTGATGTCATAACGCTGACGTTCAATTTCTTGTTGTTGCCAACATTTACGGAATACATCGAGCAGGTTCTGTTCAAGTAAAGGTTCCTGCCCATGCAAAATCCATGCACCACGTGCTTCGGCAGCACGTTTTAATGCTTGTAAATAATCTAGTTTCATAATCGATCAACACAAAGATACATTTAGTTGGATGTACTCTGTGGCGTGACTTTAGGTAAACGGTTGGCAGAAATCTGACGCGCAATCTGTTGTGCTATATCATCAATGACAATATCGTCCAAATAGCTTTCTTCCTGATTTTCCGTATTTACGGTGGCCAAGTCATATTGATAACTACGTGCAGCGGTTAAAGTACGTGGCTCAGTAATCGGGTTGCCTTGATGATCTTCAATTTGGAAGGTAACGGTCAAACGTAATAAAACTTCGGTCAGTTTTCCATTTAATAACTGACGGCGAGGTGTATATTCAAGTACACGCAAAGTATACGCATCACTGGCATTACTCAGTTGTACGCCGCTTGCAGCCAAATAAACACTGAGTTGTTTTTCTAGTTCATCTGTTTTTTTAGGTAAAGCAAGATTTAACTTCTGATAAGCGAGAGGTGCGGCAGTCGGATTGGTTCCTTTTAAATAAAAACCACCACAGCCAACCAAGCCTGCACTTAGACCTAAAGTTAATACAACAGTTGCAACACGTTGAACTAAATGCATGGTTTATCCTCATGTATTCCAAAATATTTGGAATATTTAATTTTTTAAAATTCACGACATTTTAGAATCAAAGCCCATTGAATGACAACGGGCTTTGTTTGGGTTTTGTTTATTGCATTTAGTCCCCCTCTTTTTAAAGAGGGGTTAGGGGAGATTTTTCCATAAAATCTCTCCAAACCTCCCTTTTAGAAAGGGAGACTTAAAAGCTTTTTAAACCACTAAATTTACCAACTTATTTGGCACAACAATTTCTTTTTTGGTTGGACCAGTTAAAAATTGTTGAACTTCTGGTAATGCTTTGGCTTGCGCCAATAACTCATCTTTTGAGATATCGACGGAAACTTCTAACTTACCACGTAATTTCCCATTGACTTGTACCACAATGGTTTGCGTGTTTCGAGTCAATGCTGACTCATCAAGTACAGGAAATGTAACCTGAACTAAATCAAGACCAAATTGGCTCAATAAGGTCTGACTTAAATGTGGTGCAAATGGTGCAAGCAAGGTCAGAAGTGTAGTAATCGCTTCACCTAATACCGCAGAATCATTATCGTTTTGTGCTTCAAACTTATTGCTGGCATTCAGTAATTCCATCAATGCTGCAATAGCGGTGTTGAAGGCATGACGACGTTCAATATCATCACCCACTTTCTGAATCGTTTCATGGGTTTTACGACGTAAATCCTGAGCATCCTTAGACAGATTGGTTGTATCAATCGCCGTTGCCTGATGACCTTGTTCAAGAAAACCAGCAGCTAAACGCCAAACTCGTTTCAGGAAGCGGTTTGCACCTTCAACACCCGCATCTGACCATTCTAATGATTGATCTGGTGGGGCAGCAAACATCATAAATACGCGAGCGGTATCGGCACCGTATTGGTCAATAATCGCTTGTGGGTCAATGCCGTTATTTTTCGACTTAGACATTTTTTCTTGTCCGCCGACAACGACTTCCTGACCATCACCTGAATATTTCGCAGAAAGGATACGTCCTTTTTCATCTTTTTCTAAGATAATGTCAGCAGGATTAAACCAAGTTTTCTTGCCATTTTCAGCTTCACGATAAAAGGTATCAGCTAAGACCATACCTTGTGTTAACAAGTTAGTGAATGGTTCGTTACCTTGTACCACACCTTCATCACGCATCAATTTATGGAAGAAACGTGCATAAAGTAAATGCAGAATGGCATGTTCTACACCACCAATATATTGGTTGACTGGTAGCCAATTTTGCGCGGCTTCAGGTTTGACCATACCACCTGTAAAGTCAGGTGATGCATAACGTGCATAATACCAAGATGATTCTACGAAAGTGTCTAGTGTGTCTGTTTCTCGACGAGCATTACCGCCACAGCTTGGACATTTGGTTTCATAAAATTCAGGCATTTTATTGAGTGGATTTCCCGAACCATCTGGAACAACATCGGTTGGCAATACCACGGGCAATTGATCTTCTGGAACAGGGACTTGACCGCATTTTTCACAGTTGATCATTGGAATTGGGCAACCCCAATACCGTTGACGAGAAACACCCCAGTCACGTAAGCGGAATTGGACTTTAGCATTTGCTAAAGTTTGTGGTTCCAGTTTTGCAAGGAAAGCATCAAATGCCGCCTGAAAATCTAAACCATCAAATTCACCAGAATTGACAAGTTTACCTTCTTTTGAACCGTACCATTCTTGCCACTCAGAAGCAGAGTAATCAGTATCATCTGTACCTTTGGCATCAATCACTTGTTTAATTGGTAAGTTAAATTTATTCGCAAATTCAAAATCACGTTCGTCATGTGCAGGAACTGCCATCACAGCGCCTGAACCGTATGACATTAAGACATAGTTTGCGATCCACACAGGAACAGCTTCACCAGTGACAGGATGCTTTACAAAAAGCCCTGTTGCCATGCCTTTCTTTTCAGCAGTGGCTAAATCGGCTTCAGCAACAGATCCCATACGGCATTCTTCGATAAATGCGGCAAGGGTAGAATTATTTTCGGCTGCTTTCATTGCCATTGGGTGCTCTGCTGCAATCGCAACATAGGTCACACCCATTAAAGTATCAGGACGAGTGGTATAAACCGTTAAACCATCTGCATCTGCGGAAGGGAAGGTAATGTCCATCCCTGTTGAACGACCAATCCAGTTACGTTGCATGGTCAAGACTTGTTGTGGCCAACCATCCTTTAATGTATCTAAGTCGTCTAATAATTCTTGTGCATAATCCGTAATGCGGAAGTAATACATTGGAATATCACGTTTTTCGACCAATGCACCTGAACGCCAACCACGACCATTTTCAACTTGTTCGTTGGCTAAAACCGTTTGATCAACTGGATCCCAGTTTACAGTTGATAATTTACGGTAGATCAAACCTTTTTTATAAAGCTGAACGAATAACCATTGTTCCCAGTGATAATATTCAGGGGTACAAGTTGCAAATTCACGATCCCAATCCACAGACAAGCCCAATTTTTTCAATTGGTCACGCATATAAGCGATATTTTCAAAAGTCCATTTTGCAGGGGCAACTTTGTGTGCAATTGCCGCATTTTCAGCAGGTAGACCAAAGGCATCCCAGCCCATGGGTTGTAAAACAGTTTCACCTTTTAAACGGTGAAAACGGCTAATTACATCGCCAATTGTATAGTTACGCACATGCCCCATGTGCAGTTTGCCACTTGGATAAGGGAACATCGAGAGGATATATCGATGTTTACCTTCAACAGTGTCTGCAACTTTAAATGCCTTGCGAGTTTCCCAGTCTTGTTGAACTTGAGCTTCGATAGCACTGGCTTGATATTCGGGGTCAATGTGAGATGTAGTCATAAACGTATTAAGGACAACAATATAAAGTTAAAAAATATTGCTGCACAGCATAGCGCAAAATCAGAAAAAAAGCGCATATTGTGCAAGGGATTTTCTGCGCAATATAAAAACAGGCTCAGAATTTATCAGGGCCTGTGGTCAATTTTATATCTTGGTTGAATGTTTAAACTGCACGATTTGCCGTTGGTGCAACACTAGGAGCAGTTTGTTCGGTTTTTGGTGTAATGACTTGCGGTGTATTTGTATTAGGCGCTGATGACTGATTTTTACTATTGTTTTCTGTGTTTTTTTGATTTTGTTCATTGTTTTGAACAGGGTGTTGTGAATGTCCATAGGTTTTCACCTGCCCCTGTTTTTTTGAACCTTTCGGAGGTGGTGTAGTGGTGTAGTGGGTCGAGCCTTTACTATCTACCCACTTATAATATTGTTCTGCATGGTTCTGAGTGGTAAAAAGCATCAAGCTTGCCATAATTGCGCTTTGTGCTAAAAAAAATACTTTAGGACGATACAATACTTGCTGGGTCATAGCCTGAATATCCATTAACAACAACCTGATTTTCATAAAGAAAAAGGCAGTAAATAAAGTTGAATGATGATGCTGTAAATTATACTCTTTAAAGTGCGTCAATTGAATAAAAATGAAAAGAGGAAATACGATAAATGGCATCAATAAATCGATTAAAACCAGACTAATTTGGTTTAAAAATATACACACAAAAAATAAACGGCAAAAAGCGTACATTTCGCCTTGACTTTAATAGTTGAAACATAAAAAATGTTCGCTTTAGTTTTATATGCTTTTATTCGATCACCCTTCGAATAAATGTCATGGTTTGTAATGGACATTCTCTCTAGCCGAGAGGGTGTATTTTGCTCAAGATCTGTTTATCCCAACAGTTCTTTAATGAAGCTGAGACAACTTATACGGTTATCAGTTTAGAAATTTTTCCTATTACAGCAAAAACTTGCAAGTATGTGTGCTATAACAGTGCAGAAAGTAAATGAATGACACACTATTTATGTCTCCCATAAATGGTGCAAAAAGACTAGGGTGAATCACGTTGGAACTTTTATCTGGTGGTGAAATGCTCGTTCGCGCGCTTGCGGATGAGGGCGTTGAACACGTTTTTGGATATCCAGGCGGCGCAGTTTTACATATTTATGATGCGCTTTTTCAACAAGACAAAATTAATCATTACCTTGTACGTCATGAACAAGCCGCAGGTCACATGGCCGATGCTTATTCGCGCGTAACAGGTAAAACAGGCGTAGTACTGGTCACTTCAGGCCCAGGCGCAACCAATACCGTCACTCCAATTGCAACAGCTTATATGGACTCAATCCCAATGGTGATTTTGTCTGGTCAGGTTGCTAGCCATTTAATTGGAGAAGATGCATTTCAGGAAACAGATATGGTCGGTATTTCCCGTCCTATCGTAAAACATAGTTTTCAGGTGCGTCATGCCAGTGAAATTCCTGGCATTATTAAAAAAGCATTTTATATTGCATCGTCTGGTCGTCCTGGCCCAGTTGTAATTGATATTCCAAAGGACGCAACCAATCCTGCTGAAAAATTTGCTTATGAATATCCTGAAAAAGTGAAGATGCGTTCATATCAGCCGCCTTCACGTGGTCATTCAGGACAAATTCGTAAAGCGATTGATGAACTCATCTCAGCAAAACGCCCCATGATTTATACGGGTGGTGGGGTCGTTCAAGGCAATGCTTCTGCTTTACTTACCGAATTGGCACATCTTTTGGGTTATCCAGTGACCAACACCCTTATGGGGTTGGGCGGCTTCCCAGGCAATGATGAACAGTTTGTGGGTATGCTCGGAATGCATGGTACTTATGAAGCCAATATGGCAATGCATAATGCCGATGTGATTTTGGCAATTGGTGCGCGTTTTGATGACCGTGTAACCAATAACCCAGCTAAATTCTGCCAAAACGCTAAAGTCATTCATATTGATGTTGATCCAGCGACAATTTCGAAAACGATTATGGCGCACATTCCTATTGTGGGTGCTGTTGAGCCAGTTCTTCAGGAAATGTTAGCGCAGCTTAAACAAATGAATGTGTCTAAGCCAAATCCAGAAGATATTGCTGCTTGGTGGTCACAAATTAATGAATGGCGTAAAGTTCATGGCTTACGTTATGAAGCGGGTCAAAATGGTGTAATGAAACCACAACAAGTGGTTGAAGCATTGGACCGTGTTACCAATAGTGAAGCGATTATTACCTCTGACGTAGGTCAGCATCAGATGTTTGGTGCGTTGTATTATAAATACAAGCGTCCACGTCAATGGATCAATTCTGGTGGTTTGGGCACGATGGGCGTGGGCTTGCCATATGCAATGGCCGCGAAACTCGCATTCCCAGACCAGCAAGTGGTTTGTATTACGGGTGAAGCATCTATTCAGATGTGTATTCAAGAGTTATCAACCTGTAAGCAATATGGCTTGAATGTCAAAATTCTGTGCCTGAATAACCGTGCTTTGGGTATGGTAAAACAATGGCAGGATATGAATTACGAAGGTCGTCATTCAAGTTCTTATGTTGAATCATTACCTGACTTTGCTAAATTGATGGAAGCGTATGGTCATGTGGGAATTACCATTGAACATGCAGATGAACTTGAGTCCAAGTTAGCCGAAGCGATGGCAATCAATGATAAATGTGTATTCATCAATGTCATGGTAGACCGTACTGAACATGTTTATCCAATGTTAATTGCTGGTCAGTCTATGCAAGATATGTGGTTAGGCAAAGGGGAGCGTACATAATGAGACATATTATTTCTGTACTCGTTGAAAACGAAGCAGGTGCGCTTTCTCGCTTGGTGGGTTTATTTAGCCAACGTGGTTATAACATTGAAACGCTAAATGTAGCACCCACTGAAGATGAAACCTTATCTCGTCTGACTTTGACGACATACGGTGATGATCACAAGATTGAGCAAATTACCAAACAACTGAATAAACTGGTTGAAGTGGTTAAAGTGGTCGATCTTTCAGAAGGTTCACACATTGAACGTGAATTAATGTTGATCAAAGTTAAAGCGTTAGGTGCTGCGCGTGCTGAAATTAAACGTACAGCAGACATCTTCCGTGCTCAAATCGTGGATGTCACACCAACGACTTATACCATTCAAATTGCAGGAACAACTGATAAATTAGATGGTTTTATCGATGCGCTAGCAGAGAATACAATTTTGGAAGTTGTTCGTTCAGGTGTATCTGGTATCGCACGTGGCGAAAAAGTATTAAGTATTTAATGGCATCCTCAATTCTTTATATGAAAGAATTGAGGGCTTAAAAGATCTGTCCTTGTAAAACAAGGGAAATGAAAAAATTTTAGTGGAGACAACAGATGCAAATTTTTTACGATAAAGACTGTGATTTATCTATCATCCAAGGCAAAAAAGTAGCAATCATTGGTTACGGTTCACAAGGCCATGCTCATGCGCTTAACCTAAAAGATTCTGGCGTTGATGTTACTGTTGGTTTACGTGCGGGTTCTACTTCATGGAAAAAAGCTGAAAATGCAGGCTTGAAAGTTTCTGAAGTTCCAGCAGCAGTTGCTCAAGCTGATTTGGTCATGATCTTGACTCCAGATGAATTCCAGTCACAACTTTATCGTGATGTGATTGAACCAAACATCAAAGAAGGTGCAACTTTAGCTTTTGCACATGGTTTCTCTGTTCTTTATAACCAAGTTGTTCCACGTAAAGACCTAGACGTCATCATGGTTGCACCTAAAGCACCTGGTCATACAGTTCGTTCAGAATTCCAACGTGGTTCAGGTGTTCCTGACTTAATCGCAATCCATCAAGACGCTTCTGGTAATGCGCGTAATGTTGCACTTTCTTATGCTTCAGGCGTAGGTGGTGGTCGTACAGGTATTATCGAAACTTCTTTCCGTGAAGAAACTGAAACTGACTTGTTCGGTGAACAAGCAGTTCTTTGTGGTGGTGCGGTTGAACTGGTGAAAATGGGCTTTGAAACTTTAGTGGAAGCGGGTTATTCACCAGAAATGGCATACTTCGAATGTTTGCACGAACTTAAATTGATCGTTGATTTGATGTTCGAAGGCGGTATTGCGGACATGAACTATTCAGTATCAAACAATGCTGAATATGGTGAATATGTGACTGGTGTTGAAGTTATTAATGACCAATCACGTGAAGCGATGCGCAATGCACTGAAGCGTATTCAGTCTGGTGAATATGCGAAAATGTTCATTCAGGAAGGCGCTTTGAATTATCCATCAATGACTGCTCGCCGTCGTCAAAATGCGGCACATGGTATTGAAGTGACTGGTTCTAAATTACGTGCGATGATGCCTTGGATTCAAGCGAATAAAATCGTAGACAAAGAAAAGAACTAAGGCTACCGTACCTTGAACAAAAATGGGAAGCGCTGCTTCCCATTTTTGTTCAGATAACGAGAATAACTAATTTCTTTCTTTATTACGTGAAAACCCTGCAATTTAAAGGGTTTTTCTTGATCACAGGTTTTATGGAAACCCGTGATTTAATTCATAAAAACATCTGAATGTGTGTTTTTATTCTGTTGATTTTTAAGATAAAAAAAACTTGACCTTCGTCATGATAGTGGTATTGTTTAAGGACGTCAAAAACTTGATACGTAGAAGGTCTAGATGAGCAGGAAAAAAGCTGTTTATTTAACTTTCAAAATAAAAACAAGTATCTAATAACCATGGAAATTTTGTATGGTACACGTTGATTATGACTATACCTTTGTATTTGGTTCAGTTCTAGTCGCTATTATAGTGTGCTATGTTGCTATTTCTATGGAACAACTGATTTTTAAAGATACTTACAAGCATTTTGAAAAATTAATTCTGACTTCTAGTAGCCTTATTTTAGGTTTTGCTATTTGGTCTATGCACTTTGTAGGCATGTTTGCCTGCCATTTACCTGAAGGTTATTCTTTTGATTTGGGTTTAACTATATTTTCCTACGTAATTGCTGCTGCTGCTTCGCTGTTTGCACTTTGGTTAACCTCACGTCCAACTTTACCATTAGCACGTTTAGTGATTGGTTCTGTGCTGATGGGGTTAGGTATTTCGGGTATGCACTATACGGGAATGATGGGAATCGTCATTGAAAAGCATCAATTGGTTTATGATCCTTTAATCGTTGTATTTTCGGTGCTCATTGCTGTAAGTGGTTCAGGCTTGGCTTTTTTTCTAATTTTTAAATATAAGAATGCGATTGGACGAAAATCAGGTTTAAAACTTGCAATTGCAATCACGATGGCTCTCAGTATTGTAGGTATGCATTATACAGGAATGGCGGCAACGACATTTATTCCAAGTCATACTAACCATATTATGGTTGGTTATGAGGCAGGTCAGGGTTTGCTTTTATTCACGATTATTTTTGTGACGAGCTTAATTTTGGTGGCTGGCTTTTGTGTTGCTGTACTAGAACTTAGACTTGAAGAACGCAATCATGCATTATCTCAATTAAATAAAGAACTTGCTGGGCTAGCGACTAAAGATAATTTAACGAAATTGCCTAATCGTCTGTTTTTGGTTGATTATGCTCAGGTTATATTTGCCCAACATCGTTTACGAGATCAAAAAATTGCATTTTTGTATTTAGATCTTGATCGTTTTAAATCGGTTAATGATGCTTTTGGACATCATGTTGGGGATCAGCTTTTGATTCAAATGGCGAATCGAGTACATCGCTATGTGAATGAACGATCAAAGTTCTTGCGTATTGGCGGAGATGAATTTTTACTGATCATCGAAAATACAACGGTGGCCGAAGCAACAAAACTTGCCGAAGACATCTTACAACAGGTTCAAGAAACTTATCTGATCACGGGTAAAGAAATTAATTTATCCGCTAGTGTCGGAATTGCAATGTATCCTGAACATGGTGCAAATTTACAGGATTTATTGATTAATGCTGATGCAGCAATGCTTATCTCTAAAGAACAGGGGCGTAATACCAGTACTTTCTTTAATTACTCCAGTGTGCAAGATGAAGCAAAAAGTCAGTCAAAATTAATTAATGATTTGTATAAGGCTGTGGAAGATCAGCAGTTTGTCTTATTTTATCAACCAAAATTTACGATTAATCAAAAAATTTGTGGGGTTGAAGCTTTAATCCGTTGGCAACATCCGACATTAGGTTTGTTAACACCACATATGTTTATTGATGGTGCTGAGAAAACGGGTTTAATTGTGCCAATGGGATATTGGGCACTCGAGCAAGCCTGTAAGCAAATCGAGGAGTGGGTGAAGAATAAAGTTCCTTTTTATCCGATTGCTGTGAATCTTTCTGCGATTCAGTTTGAAAATAAGAAGTTATTCTCTACGCTCGAAAACCTTATAGAAAAATATAATATTCAGCCTGATCATTTAATTATAGAAATTACAGAATCAACTGCCATGCGTCATATTGATATGAGTATTCGTACTTTTGAACGCTTACGCGAGTTAGGGATTCGTATCGCGATTGATGATTTTGGTACAGGACATTCTAGTTTTCTATATTTAAAAGATTTACCTGTAGACGAACTTAAAATTGATCGTGGTTTTATTATTAATCTAGAAACAGGCTCTAAAGAAGAAATTATTTTAGAAAGTATTATTCAGCTTGCGACCAAGTTGGGACTATGTGTGACCGCAGAAGGTGTGGAAACGCCTCAACAAGCTGAAATTTTAAGCCGTTTAGGTTGTCATCAACTACAGGGATATTTATTGGGAACGCCTGTTTCTGTAGATCGTCTGGTTATTTATAAAGAAAATCATCATTTTGCCTAAGTTTGATTCTGTCTAATCAAAATCAACTGAATAACTTCATCTGTTTAAAGTTCGCTATTTAAAAGTCATCAAGTTCTATTTTGGAACTTAATTATGTATAGTATTTAGATCTGCTGATTTTGAGGATGAAGGCTCATTTCAATGCAGCAAGATTTATGATTTTAATTATTTGAAAAGATGCTCAGGAGAGAATTGATCATGGATATTAAAAAAATGACAGGTTTTGAAATTATGCAGGCTTTTGCTAAGGGTTTGTTTCCAGCCCCAGGTATTGCTAAAACCATACCAATGCAACCCCTAGAGGTTGAGCATGGTCGGATTGTATTTGAAGCGATTGCAGATGAGCGGCATACCAACCCTTTGGGCGGTGTACATGGGGGGGTTGCTGCGACAGTACTTGATTCAGTGACAGGTTGCGCCACGCATACCGTGTTAGCTGCTGGAGAGGCCTATGGTACGACAGATTTGGCGATTAAAATGTGTCGTCCAATGCCATTTAATACAAAACTCATTGCCGAAGGGAAGGTGATTAATATTGGAAAAAACTTGGTAATTTCTGAAGGCTATTTACGTGATGAGAACGGTAAGCTATATGCTCATGCTACAGCAACAAATATGATTATCCGTGCTAAAGAAGCGTAATTCTGGGCAGTCATATTGGAAAATGATAAACAGACGGGAGAAGGAATTTCCAACTTTGATCAATACAGGATATGATCAATTTGTCTAAATTTAAATTGGGTAAATCCGATGTAAGAGAGCCATAACACATTAATTGGGTTGGTCAGTATGATGGGATTGGTGATTCATATAAGGATCACCTCGATTTCATCAGCAGAAATAAATGTGACGATTTATCCTTTTACTATTTCTGCTACAATTGCGCCAATTTTAGCTTTCCTACATCTGCGTAATAAATATTGTTATCGCAAAGATGTTCAATATGAAGATTTATACATGTTTAAAGATCAATTAGCGCAAGAAGTGAATGCGCGTAGAACCTTTGCCATTATTTCCCACCCCGATGCGGGTAAAACCACCATGACAGAAAAACTATTGTTATGGGGTAAGGCAATTCAGGTTGCAGGTATGGTGAAAAGCCGTAAATCTGACCGTGCTGCGACATCTGACTGGATGGAAATGGAAAAAGAACGTGGGATTTCCATCACCACGTCAGTGATGCAGTTCCCTTATAAAAAACATACTATCAATTTGCTAGATACACCGGGACATGAAGATTTCTCGGAAGATACCTACCGTACTTTGACTGCGGTTGACTCAGCACTTATGGTGATCGATGGTGCAAAAGGGGTTGAGGAACGTACCATCAAGTTGATGGAAGTCTGTCGTATGCGTGATACGCCGATCATTTCTTTTGTCAACAAAATGGATCGTGAAATTCGTGAGCCATTAGAGCTTCTGGATGAAATCGAGAATGTTTTGAATATTCGCTGTGTTCCTATTACATGGCCTTTGGGCATGGGACGCGACTTTGCAGGTGTTTATAATCTTCTTGAAAACAAATTATATGTTTACAAGGCAGGTTTTGGTTCAACCATTACCGATATCGAAGTGCGTGATGGTTATGATCATGCTGATATTCGTGAAAAAGTGGGTGAACTGGCTTGGGCTTCATTTGAAGAATCACTGGAATTGGTGCAAATGGCCAATGAGCCTTTAGATCGTGATTTGTTCCTACAAGGTAAACAAACGCCTGTGCTTTTTGGTACAGCGTTAGGTAATTTTGCCGTTGATCATGTGCTGGATACATTTATTCAGTGGGCGCCAGAACCTAAAGCGCATCCAACACAGGAACGTACGGTTGAAGCCACAGAAGAAGGTTTTAGTGGTTTTGTCTTTAAAATTCAGGCCAATATGGATCCGAAACATCGTGACCGAATTGCCTTTATGCGTATTTGCTCAGGCAAATATGAAAAAGGTTTAAAGATGAATCATGTGCGTATTGGAAAAGAAGTGCGAATTTCTGATGCATTAACCTTTCTTGCTGGCGAACGTGAACATCTTGAAGAAGCGTGGCCAGGCGATATTATTGGTTTGCATAATCATGGCACGATTCAGATTGGCGATACCTTTACCAGTGGGGAAAAACTACATTTTACTGGAATTCCGCACTTTGCTCCTGAAATGTTCCGCCGTGTCCGTTTGCGTGACCCACTTAAATCTAAACAGCTACAAAAGGGTTTAAAAGAGTTATCGGAAGAAGGGGCAACGCAAGTATTTATGCCGCAAAATAGCAATGACTTGATTGTTGGTGCGGTGGGTGTACTTCAGTTCGATGTGGTGGCATATCGCTTAAAAGAAGAATACAAAGTCGATTGTATTTATGAGCCTGTTAACATTAATACAGTGCGTTGGATTTACTGTGATGATGATAAAAAACTCAATGACTTCAAGAAAAAAGCCCATGATCAATTGTCACTAGATGGTGGTGGTCATTTGACTTATTTAGCGCCAAGTCGTGTTAATCTGCAAATTATGCAGGAGCGTTGGCCTGATATTGAGTTCCGTAATACACGCGAACACTAAATTGCATTGAACAGCTTCTTTCGAGAAGCTGTTTTTTATTTTAAAGTAGACGCTTTGATTGGTTTGGGATAAGCATCATGCAGATGACGAAGCAGTTCTTGATTTTCGGTTTAATCGGGACATTGTCCATGCTCGGTGCTTGCACAAAAAATAAAAATGATCCGTCATCTGAGCAGGAAAAAACTGCAATTTCACAGCAAAAAGCAGAAGTTTTACCTTATCTCGATATTCGGGAAAGTAAAGCAAAGTATGCTTTGCCATTTTGTGAAAAGAAAAACTGTATTGATATTGATATACAAAGTATTCAAACCAAAGATACTTGGCTCAATGGCTGGATTGAGCAAAAATTGGCTTATGTCGTGCAGGCACAAATCGGTCAAAATCAAAAGATAAATCTGCAAAAGGCCATAAATGCTTATATCGCCAAGTCGGATGAGTGGCAGGATCAATATTCGCGTAATCAGGCCTATACATTACATATGACGACGCGTGTCGCATCGCAGCGTAATGAATATGTATTATTGCAAGTTGGCCTAAACTCAAAACAAGAAGAAGTTACCGTCAAAGATCGTTATTATTTTTTTGTGGCAAATCGAAAATTGCAAAAAGACGTTAATATTTTGGATATTTTGCAGAAAAATCAGCAAAGTAATATGAATCAGATTGTGCAGGATAATTATCAGAAATGGTTAAAACAGCAGTCTGCTGAAGTACAAGCCGAAGCACCAACAAAACTTTATTGGGGGCAGGCAGATTGGTTTTTTGATAGTGAAGGTATTGGGCTGCATTACCGTGCCAATCAAATTAGCAAGCAAGCAGGTCAATTCGATATTTATTTATCGACCGCGCAAACCAAAGCATTGTTACAACCCGAGATTTATCACAAAATGTTTTAATGTGTATTGAAATTTACATATGACTGGTCAAGCATGATCAAGTTACATTAGCATGAATTGAAAATTATTTTGTCAGGCAATTAAGATGTTGCAATCTAAACTCGCTATGTTTCCGTCTCCACAAAAAAAACAATCTACTGCAAAACTTACTTTGGCAGTTGCGGTCTGTGCGTTACTGCTGACTGCCTGTCAGCCTAAGTCTAAACCTGAGGACGCTGACCAGAAACAGAACGCGGTATCTGAGGTACAGCCGCAGGCTTTAGTACTTGATGGAGCACCAGTTCGTTTAAAGGTGAATTTACCTGATTGTTCTGGAAATAGTTGCCCTGAGTTTGTGGTAGAGCGGTTACAGAGTAATTTCCCATTTATTGATCAAATAATTGATCAGGAAATTTTAAAAAACTTAAACCAAATTTTAGAAATTTCAAAAATTAATCAAAATGAGCAAGCAACATCAGCCCCTGCAATTGCTCAACCAAAATCAGATGCGACAGCAGCAAGCTCAGAGCCTGTCTCCGAGCAGCAAAAAATGCAGCATCAAGTTGAACCTTACGTGCAGTCTTTTGTCGAACTGGATAAAGAACTCAAAGCATTGAGTGCCAATCACCAGATTAATATTATGATTAAGCCTTCGATTTTAAAATCACAGGAACCAATAGTGACTGTAGTTTTAAACACCAGTAGTTATTTGGGGGGAGCGCATGGTTCTTCGGCACAGCAATATTATAATTTTGATCTGAAGCAGCAAAAACAGGTACAGCTCAATGATTTGTTATTGCCGAATCAGAGAAAGGCACTTGAAGCTAAAGCACATGAGGCTTTCAAGGCATGGGTGATGGATTCTAAACTTGCCGATAATGTGAATGATTATGAACAGGCGTGGAAGTTTAAACTTTCAGACAACTTTTTGTTGGGTGAACAAGGTCTAATTCTACAATACGGTGAATATGAAATTGGCCCTTATTCGACAGGTTTACCACGTTTAGTGATCCCATATGATCAACTTGGCGGAATTTTAAAACCTGAGTATTTGCCTAAAGTTCAGGCTGCTTCTGAACCTGTTTCTCATTCATAGAGTGATGTGATGCGCTTTCCACTATTCGATACTCATACCCATTTTGATGTGCCAGATTTTGATTCTGATCGAATTGAATTGGCACAGCAGGCAAAAATAGTCGGGGTGGAGAGACTCATTTTAATTGGATTTTCCGAGTCCAGATTTTCAGATTTGATTCGTACTCAACATGAATTAAATCAGTTGCAGCATGCTCCTATCAGTTATCTGGCTCCAGGTCTGCATCCTTTTTATATTGAGCAGCATGTGTCAGAGCATCTTGAGCGATTAGAGCAGATTTTAAAACAGGAATCCTGTGTCGCCGTGGGTGAAATAGGATTGGATACTTTCTTATCACAGCATAAACAGCCCGAAATTTATCAGAAACAAAAAGACTTTTTTTCCCACCAGCTTGAGTTGGCACGGCAATATGATAAGCCCGTTTTGCTGCATATTCGAAAAGCACATGCAGATGTGTTACACATTTTAAAACAGCAACACTTTAAGTTGGGCGGTATCGCGCATGCTTTTAGTGGTGGTGTTGAAGAAGCCCAAGCTTTTATTCAACTTGGATTCAAATTGGGTATTACGGGGCAGATTACCAATCCAAATGCAAAAAAATTGCATCGCGTCGTTGCAGAGGTTGGCATTGAACATTTGGTTCTGGAAACGGATTGTCCAGATATGACGCCATTGTGTTGTCAACAATCGAGCGAACATCGGACACGAAACACGCCTGTCAATTTGCCTTATGTATTGCAGGGTTTAGCGGCAAGTTTAACCATAGATGAAGAAACAGTGGCCCAAAAAGTATGGGAAAATTCACTTAAAGCACTTCAGCTCACCCAATAAAAAAACAGCTACATTCAAAAGTATAACCAAAAGAAAACACTCCGACTTTAAAAGTGGCATACATTAAAAGAAGCCAATGAAACTTTAAAAGAACATAGCCAAACCGGAGGATAGCCGCATGGCCAGCTATAGCAAAATCAATAGTTTTAATGCTTTAAAAACACTCAATGTCGGTTCAGCTCAATATCAGATTTTTAGTTTGCAACAAGCGAGCCCGAAGCTTGGTGATATTCATAAGCTTCCTAAATCTCTAAAAGTATTATTAGAAAATCTTTTGCGTTTTGAAGATGATAAAACAGTCAGTCCAACACATATCAATGCGTTAGTTGAATGGCAAAAAACCAAAACATCAGATCAGGAAATTCAATATCGTCCTGCACGTGTGTTGATGCAGGATTTTACAGGTGTGCCTGCCGTAGTCGATTTGGCAGCAATGCGTGCAGCTATGGCTCGGGCAGGCGGAGATCCTGAGAAAATTAATCCACTTTCTCCTGTTGATCTGGTCATTGACCATTCTGTAATGGTCGATCATTTTGCCAATGATCATGCTTTTGAAGAAAATGTCGAAATTGAAATGCAGCGTAATGGTGAGCGTTATCAGTTTTTACGTTGGGGACAGTCTGCATTTAACAACTTTAGTGTAGTGCCGCCTGGAACCGGGATTTGCCATCAGGTCAATCTGGAGTATCTGGCTCAGGCGGTTTGGACCGGTGAAGAACATGACCAAACCTTTGCTTTTCCCGATACTTTGGTTGGAACAGATTCGCACACTACCATGATCAATGGCTTGGGCGTATTGGGTTGGGGTGTCGGTGGGATCGAGGCTGAAGCTGCAATGTTAGGCCAGCCGATTTCAATGCTGATTCCAGAAGTGATCGGATTTAAACTGACAGGAAAATTAAAAGAAGGGATTACCGCAACAGATTTAGTGCTAACAATTACCCAAATGCTTCGTCAAAAAGGCGTCGTGGGTAAATTTGTTGAATTTTATGGTGATGGTCTAGCGGACTTACCCTTGGCAGATCGGGCAACGATTGCAAACATGGCGCCTGAATATGGTGCGACATGTGGTTTTTTCCCGATTGATGATATTACCCTTGAATACATGCGTTTAACAGGACGTAAAGCTGATCGTATTGCGTTGGTCGAAGCCTATAGCAAAGAACAGGGTTTATGGCGTAATGCAGGTGATGAGCCAGTCTTTACCGATACTTTAACGTTGGATATGGCAACGGTCGAAGCCAGTTTGGCAGGGCCAAAACGTCCACAGGATCGCGTGGTATTGGCCAAAGTACCTGAAACTTTCCAGTCAGTGATGGATTTGACTTTAAAAGCAGCTAAACCTGAAAAAGAACGTCTGGAAAATGAAGGTGGTGGCGGTACTGCTGTTGATGCACAGCAATCAAATTTTGAGCATGAAACAGCACATTGTGTGATTGATGGTGAGCGTTATGAACTCGATCATGGTGATGTGGTCATTTCAGCGATTACTTCATGTACCAATACTTCTAACCCAAGTGTCATGTTGGCAGCAGGATTACTGGCTAAAAAAGCCATCGAAAAAGGTCTACAACGTAAACCGTGGGTAAAAAGCTCTCTGGCTCCGGGTTCTAAGGTCGTCACGGATTATCTGGCTGCTGCGGGTGTGACCCCATATCTGGATGAATTAGGTTATAACCTTGTTGGTTATGGTTGTACTACTTGTATTGGTAACTCTGGTCCATTACCAGATCCGATTGAGGCCGCGATCCAGAAATATGATTTAAATGTCGCCTCTGTCTTGTCTGGCAACCGCAACTTTGAAGGCCGTGTACACCCTTTGGTCAAAACCAACTGGTTGGCATCACCACCATTAGTGGTCGCTTATGGTTTGGCTGGAACAATTCGTAAAGATTTGACCTCTGAACCCATTGGACAGGGGAAAAATGGCGAAGATGTTTACTTAAAAGATATCTGGCCAAGTAGTGCAGAAATTGCAGAAGTCTTGCAAAAAGTGAACACAGACATGTTCCATAAGGAATACGCAGCTGTATTTGAGGGCGATGAGAGTTGGAAATCCATTCAGATTCCGAAAAGTAAAACTTATGAGTGGGAAGATGATTCGACGTATATCCGTCATCCACCGTTTTTTGAGGGTATTGATCAGCCACCAGAATCAATCACTAATATTGATTCAGCACGGATTTTAGCCGTATTGGGCGATTCAGTCACAACTGATCATATTTCTCCTGCGGGAAATATCAAAAAAGACAGCCCAGCGGGACGTTACTTACAGGAACATGGAATTGAGCCTAAAGACTTTAACTCTTATGGTTCGCGTCGTGGTAATCATGAAGTAATGATGCGGGGTACATTTGCCAATATCCGTATTAAAAATGAAATGCTTGGTGGTGAAGAAGGTGGTAATACCATTTATATTCCAACAGGTGAAAAATTGGCGATTTATGATGCAGCGATGCGATATAAACAAGATCAAACACCACTGGTCATTGTTGCAGGTAAAGAGTACGGCACAGGCTCATCACGTGACTGGGCTGCAAAAGGCACCAATCTTTTGGGTGTGAAAGCAGTCATTGCGGAAAGTTTTGAGCGTATTCACCGTTCAAATCTGGTGGGTATGGGCGTGCTGCCACTTCAGTTCGTAGATGGACAAAATCGACAAGCATTGAATCTTACAGGTAAAGAAGAGTTATCGATTTCTGGACTTTCGGATGATATTCAACCGCATCAAACACTGGATATCACGGTGAAACGTGAGGATGGCTCAACCGATCAGTTTAAAGTGTTATGCCGTATCGATACTTTAAATGAAGTTGAATACTTTAAGGCAGGTGGTATTTTGCATTATGTGTTGCGTAATTTGATTGCTGCTTAGCGGCTTTTCATTCAATAATATTTTTGAAAAAGTCTCATTGTATTGAGGCTTTTTTATTGCGCTTATTTTCAGAATGTTTTAAATGTGAAATCTCATTATTTTTATAAAGAATGATTTCATGGATAAAGACTTAGCGTTTTTACAAGTTCAAACAAAATTAGGTTACGATTTCTCTGGCGATATAAAAATTGGAGGTAAATATAGCTCTTTGATTGAACACAATGGATTGGTATTTATTAGCGGACAAATTCCAAGAGTAGGAGATATAGTACACGTTTGTGGGAAAGTTGGATTAGATGTTGATGTGTCACAAGCACAATTTGCCGCAAGAATTAGCACTATGCGTGCGTTGGCAATTTTAAAACAGCACTATGTAACATTGAATGTGATTGAAAAAGTTTTACAAATGAATGTATTTGTTCATTCAACTGCTGAATTTATACAGCAAAGTGAGGTATCTGATGGGGCTTCTGAAATCCTATACGAAATCTTAGGATGCGAAACAGGACAACACACGCGTTCATCAGTCAGTGTGTATCAGCTTCCCAAAAATGCTTCTGTTGAAATCAACTTTGTTTTTGCCATAAAGACATAATTAAAGATGAATGGAAATCATCTATTTTTATTGAAATCTTCGAGATTTATTTTTAAAGAAGACAAGGTAGAATAGGTTCTTTGTTTTTATGTTTATGATTTAAGATGACCGATCTTCAAGCCGATGAATATGACCGCCGTTTCGCAGGCGTTGCCAAGATATATGGTGATGATGCATTTACTCATTATGAAAAAAGTCATGTCATGGTGATTGGAATTGGTGGTGTTGGAAGTTGGGCGGTTGAAGCATTAGCTCGTACTGGGATTGGAGAGCTAACGCTTGTAGATATGGATGTGCTGGCTGCCTCAAATATCAATCGTCAGTTACCCGCTTTGTCTTCTACATTGGGGCAGGAAAAAGCTGAAGTCATGGCAGAACGTTGTCGCCAGATTAATCCGCATATCAAGGTCAATGTGATTGATGATTTTCTGTCAGCTGACAATGTTGCTGAAATACTTTCCTCAAAACCCGATGTGGTTTTAGATTGTATTGATGACGTCAAAGCTAAACTGGCTTTGATGCTTTACTGTCGTTTTAATAAAATTGCGCTCGTGGTTTCAGGCGGGGCAGGTGGAAAAATTGATCCGCTTAAAATTCGTGTAGCGGATTTGTCTAAAACTGAACAAGACCCGATGTTGGCAAAATTACGCAGTCAATTACGTGCTAAAGGAATCTGTAAAAAACCAAAAGAAAAATTTGGCATTACCTGTGTTTATTCTATCGATAATCCATTTTCCAGTGCAGAAGTTTGTGCAGTATCACTCGAGCATAGCGATCATCTTGCGACAGGGCAAAGCGCAGCTTTGTTTAATCCTGGCTCAGGTTTACGTTGTGGTGGTTATGGTTCTGCAGTCGTGGTGACTTCTAGTTTTGGCATGATTGCGGCGGCTGAAGTTTTGAAAAAAGTAGAAATGAAAAAAACGAAGCTGAAATAGCTTCGTTCATTGTCAAGATGGTATTTTAAGCTTACAGCGGGCGATAATAGGTATATGTGACATTATTATCTTTATATACATCGTAGCTTTGCTGCTTAAAATCAGAGATCCACTGGCTACCGCTGTAACCCGCAATATGTCCATAAACATGATTTGGGGTGCGTTTAATAATATAAATATCACCCTTTTGTGGATGATCAAACTCAGGTTGAATTTGTCGATAACCAATTTTGGTTAAAGTGTCGCCCCAGTCAGAAGCGGCAATAGGGTGACTGACGATCTTGGCACCCGCAGATTGCAAAGCGATTCGAACACTTTTGGCACATTTTGCCGTGCTGTAGTTACCACTAATGCTTTTTAATTTAGCAACAAATTTGTGGATATCAATTTGGCTACGTGAGCCATCCGATCCAAAAGAAAACGGTGCTGATCTTTCCCTGTTCTCACTCACAGTCACATGTGGTGCATTCTGTGTTTGATAACTATCTGCTAATTGTCCGTCATAAATCATCGTTTAAACTCGTTCTTACATCATTCACACATATCAATAACAATGTATTTGCTTGGCTGAGTGATGCTATCTCTTGAACCTTAAAAAGTGTTTTAAGAAATGTAATAATATTTCACAACTTTGAAACATTTATAAAAATATATTGATTTATCATCTAATTATCAAAGTATTTATTGGTTAAATTTTATTAGGATAATATCGAATAATACGTGATTCAGCTAAATTTTTATTTTTAAAACGATCATAAAAATCAAAACAGATATGTTGATTGGTACTGAGCCTTGGTAAATTTTGATCAAAAAGAAAATGACGAATATAACCAGACTGATCCATAAAAATGGCAATACGCTCAAAGCTTTGGCTATGTTTTGTTGAGTAGGAACGATATTGTTTAACTATCCCACATTCTTTACTGGTCATAAGCTCTGAAGAAGGCTGTAGCCATATCGACAAAAATACAATTGCAAATCCGGGCAATACACTTAAATAGTAGATTGTTTTTTGCTCATTGGTGTTTCTGTTTTTATGAATACAATATATGTGAGCAAAAATGGGTAAAAACAAAATAAATATTAATCCCACAATGAAGAAAAAATTACTCATGATTTTGATATCTTTATTGTGATACACCTTAAAAATTGATTTTAAATGATTTTTAAAGTGTATTTGCTTTATTTTGAATGCCAATGATCATAACTTTGAATGTTAAAAAATATGATGGAATAATCATATAAAAAATTGTAGCCTTTTATTAATTGATAACTGTACAAAGGTCAAATACTTTTAAATATGCTGTTCTTGCTGAGATTCTTCTGATCGTTGAATAGCTTCTCGAATATTAATTAGAGCATGTTCAATATCGGTAAGTGACTTGGCATTTCCTCCACTTAGTGCTTGTCGCCATTTGCGTGCACCTGGAAGATTTTGAAATAAACCTAAAATATGTCGAGTAATAATTGAAAGGGGCGCACCTTCAGCTAAACGTTTTTCGATATAAGGCATCATCTGTTGCATGATGTTAAATCGATCTGGCATTTCCAAATCCCAAAACTTTCCCAGTTCTGCAAGTAAGTAAGGATTGTGATAAGCTTCACGCCCAATCATGACGCCATCTACATATTGCAAATGTTGTTGTGTTTCCTCAAAGGTCTTGATGCCACCATTAATTTCAATGGTCAAATTTGGACGTTCACGTTTTAAACGATAGACATCTTCATAGCGTAATGGAGGAACTGCACGATTTTCCTTCGGTGATAAACCTTGCAAAATCGCAATGCGAGCATGTACCACAAAATGAGTACAACCAGTTGTAGCAACGGTATCTACAAAATGCAGCATTTCTTCATAGGACTGCATATCATCTATCCCAATCCGATGTTTGACCGTCACAGGAATAGAAACAGCTTTTTGCATTTGGTCAATACATTCGGCGACTAAATCGGGTTCTGCCATTAAACAAGCGCCAATTTTATTATTTTGTACACGATCACTCGGACAGCCAACATTTAGATTGACTTCGTTGTAGCCCCAATCTTCAGCCATTTTTGTGCAGGTTGCTAAATCTTGAGGGTTTGATCCACCTAGTTGTAAGACCAATGGATGCTCTTGTGAATTAAAATCTAAATGTCTTTTTGCATCGCCATGAATAATCGCGCCTGTTGTCACCATTTCGGTATATAGCACAATATTAGGATTAAATAGTCGCGCAAAAAATCGATAATCACGAGTTGTCCAATCCATCATAGGTGCTACTGATATTCTTGGAACCCTTGATATACCTGTGTTTTGTTTTAAATCAGTCATTTAATTACCTATGCACACTTGTAACATTTACAACTATTTCGTATCTTTTGCTATCTTTTTGTGATGCTTGCTACTATTTTTGATACTATCTTTCGGCATGATTTAAAATAGTAGCAAAAATGGGTTATATCACAGAACTAAAGTCTAAAACAAAAGGCACGAGATACAGAGCTGTCATTAATATAAGAAAAAAAAGTGACGGCATTGAATACTTTGCAACTGAGACATTTAGCACCAAAGCTTTAGCAAAAGCATGGTTGAAAAAAGAGGAAGACAAATTAGAAAAGAATCCTCACTTGTTGTCAACTAATAATAAACTTGCTTCTGGTGCAATGTCACTGGCATCTGCAATTACCAGGTATAAAGAAGAAATTACTGACTATGGCAGGACCAAAGCGTTTACATTGGAAATGTTGAAAAAATACGATATTTCACAGAAATCTCTATCTGAATTGAAACGTACAGATTACGCGGACCATGCTTTACGTCGCAGGGATGGTTACAAAAATGATAATTATGAATTAGATCCAGTTGAGCCAAGTACCATTTTATTTGAATTTCAGTGCATGAAATCAGTTCTTGATCATGCTGAATTGCTCTGGGGCATAGAGATAGATTTCAATGAATATGAAAAGGCTGTAAAAGGCCTAAGAAAATCTCGTGTCATTTCAGAATCTGAAGAACGTACACGATTGCCGACAGCGAAAGAATTGCAAGACCTAACAACTTATGCATACATTGATTTTCATCTAAAAAAATATTCAACTACCCCAATTCATTTGATTATGTGGTTAGATATTTATACTGGCCGTCGGTTGGGGGAAATTGTAAGGCTAAAAGTAAAAAATTATGATCGTGATCATGGTAAATGGTTCATTGAAGGAGTTAAGCACCCCAATGGATCGAAAGGCAATGACAAATGGTTTGTGGTCAGTGTCGAGGCTGCGGAAATCATTGAAGAATTATTAAAGCCTGAAATCCGTAAAAAAATGCTATCACGTGGCGGTGATGAACAATATTTGATTCCTGTTCACGATAATATAATCGACCGAAATTGGCAGAAAATTAAGAAGCTTGCAGGAATTAATGATTTGCGTTTTCATGATTTACGTCATGAAGCAGCTACTCGTCTAGCAGAGCAGGGTTTAACAGTACCCCAGATCCAGCAGTACACATTGCACGATGACTGGAATAGTCTGAAACGGTATGTCAATTTAGACATTATTCGAAAAAATTTGCTCACATTTAAGCAAGCCATAGAAGTTGCAAAAACTACGGGCGTTGCTGAAGCCATAAAAAAAGCCTCTATTTGAGGCTTTAAGATAGTTATTCTCCATTATTTAGATAACCACCGCATTGTTGGCAAGAATCATCTTCGGTGATTTTTTCAAGTGCAACCCATGCACCGCAATCCATGCATGATGTGCATATTTTGTCAGGATTTGCTTTTTCAAATTCAGACCAAGCCTCACCCCAACTTTTATCGGAGGCCGACATACACTCAAATGAATCATGACAATCATCACAAATAAGCATGTTTTTTGAAAAATCAGGATTGTTCAGTTTTACGTTGCAGACTTCACAATTCATAATGCTTGTTCCTTTTCATCAAGCAACTGGGCAAACAGTACGGCACCAGTGCGAACCCGATTAGCAAGTTTCGTCACAGTGGGTTCATCGTAAGTGGCCATATCATTTCTAAACTTAGGTAGTGGTGGACTCATTCCTGCTTTCATGTATTCAGTATTAATGTGAGCGACAATTTTGTTTTCCAGGGCGCGTTTATAGTTTGGATCTTGGAGCTTTTCAAGGTGTGTCATTTTTTAGTTCCATCTCGTTTTATGTTGGGAAGATAAGAGCGAAGTTTTAATGACTCACCAGCTCTTAATCTTTTTTCACAAGATGGGCAATCATATCTTGAACCAGTTGAGCCATCCTTATGAATAAAATCTTTTGGAAAGGGAGCATGTGACCAACCCGCGCAAAGCCAAATACAAGGTTGTCCATCATAACTAGGTGAAACATATTTTGACTTTTTACCACAGCATTCACAAACAGCAGCGACTTTGCCATTTTTTGCCATAAAATAATTTACTGGTCTGCTATTAATCATGTTAATCATTCCTTTATTATTTTTATTGAAGTGATTTAAACCAACTTTCGATCTTTCTATCAAGTTGATCTAGCTGATCAAAAAAAGCATCCATTTCATCTTGTGAAAAATACGGTAATTCAAAAATAGAATCTAAAAAACCACGTACACGGCCAGACGCATAAATATAACTATCTACTTTGGATGATTCTAACTCTTTAAAAAGAATAGATAATTTTTGCAACAAATTAGCTTTTTCATGTTCATTAGCATGCATACGTTTAATTTCAATAAACTGTTTAGCCTGGTGAATTGCATCATCAAGTGCATTGTGCGGCATACCAACAAACGGCAGATCAAATTTAGGAACAGATTTGAGCAACGTGCGGAAGCAAAATTCTTTGGTATATTTCCAAGGATGGGTAATATTGAAATGATCAAGTGCGTTGTTAATCCAGCGTATATCGGCCAGGGAACCTTTAGACCATATTTCAGTGCATTTATTTTCTTCAAAAAAATAAACTAAGGCTTGTAATGCAGCTTTAATTTTTTCTCCTCCGCTAAATGCATCAGCACGTGCAGCTGGATCTTGTTGATCCCACCAATCGAGCGTTGATTGGCTTACTGTAAATCCGTATCGTTTTGAATCCTCAATATCAATACCAATATGAAAATATTCATAGATTCCACGATCATTAAAAACCACAGCACCAATGCTAAGTAGAACAGGGCGTTCACCAACATCTAAGGTTTCACAATCAATCATTAATTTATTTTTCATGCTTCAGCTCCAGCTATAGATCTCAATTGTTGAATGTCGACAAGTGTTGCTGAGTTAGAAATGAAATAACCTTCAGCACTGTGCGGATCACTTTTATCTGTGCCTTCTGCATCAAACCAGTCATATCCCAAACGCCCATTCTCATTTGCATAAATGTAGGGTGCGAGTGGAAATTTATATTCAAAATCAGGTTTGTATCCAAGTTTTGAAAATAAAGTGAAAGCTTCTTTTGATTCGTTGGGATTTTTCGCCTTGAACTTATACTCTTTTAATTTTTTCATACCGCTATTTCCTTTCTTTTTTTGAATATTTCGATTTTGCATGCAATGCAGTGATGCTTATGACTGGATGGATATCCAGTCAGCGCAAATTGATGGTGACAATGCGATTGCTAAACGTGTTGATTTGGTTCAAACAAGTGTTGGTGAGAATACTGCTTCAATTGAAGATGTTACAGAATCAGTAGATGGATTATATGCCCAAAAATTCACAAAAATTGATGTGAATGGAAAGGTGATCGGTTGGGGTGGTGCGAATGATGGTGTTGAGGGTATTTTTATCTTTAATGTTGATTCGCTTGCAATAGGCAGTGGTAATAGTGCGGGGTATTATCCATTTATATTCCGCACAACACCCTTTACTGATCCTGAAACAGGCACGGTCTTTCCAGTTTCTGCATATTTCGCATCTTCAATGATGGATTATCAATCTGTTAAAAGGTCTAATATCCAGAAATTAGCCGTAGGTACGGGACAAATTGATGACTTGGCTGTAAAGCGAGGAAAAATCGATAATTTAGCTGTAGGTACAGGGCAAATTGACAATCTTGCGGTTGATACATTAAAGATCAAAGACAATGCGGTGACTGTGCCTGTTTCGGCATTTGCAGAGGCATCCACATCGGTTGGTGGCGGTTATACAACAGTGCAGACGCTGTCCGTTCCTTCAGATTTGGGGCATACGATTTTGACGTTTGGTGCTGTGTTTAGCTTTGCGTCATACACATCACAGCAACGTCTGTTGTGTCGAGTGCTTAAAAACGGCAATGTCGTGTTTGAAGATTTGGAGGTGCATTTTATTGATTATGCATCCGTGGGTGCAACAACTCAAAACAGTGGCCAGCATCAACATGCAGTGACTGTCAGTGTCAGCGGTACAG
Organism: Acinetobacter guerrae; assembly: GCF_009372255.1. Taxonomy (GTDB): domain Bacteria; phylum Pseudomonadota; class Gammaproteobacteria; order Pseudomonadales; family Moraxellaceae; genus Acinetobacter; species Acinetobacter guerrae. The sequence goes on along the minus strand of NZ_LXGN01000045.1, from coordinate 321,243 downwards.
CAAGTGATTCTGGATCTCATAACCATAGCTTTAGCGGTTCAACAGCGAATTCATCGGCAGGATCCGTTTCAAACTCGAATCACTCACATAACTATAGTGGTTCAACGAGTTCAGCAGGTTCACATAGTCATAGCTTGAATTTGTCTGCTTCAGCATCAATGGGTCAAGATGGTATTCATAGTCATGGTGTCGAAATTCGGGGAAGTGCTAGAAGTGCAGGCACGCTTAACATTTCGCGTCATGACTCAACTTTGATTTCTGGGACTTTTGAACTGCAATTGCGGTCTGATTCTGGTGGTAATGTGAATGTCTCACAACGTTATATTCATGCGATGACAATGCGTAAATAATAGGAGAATTTATGGCTTATTTTGCAGTTTATGAAACTGAATCGGGTGAGATTCAAAACATTATTGAATCTCCTGAATTTCTTGCAGAAAGTATTCATCATGATGAACATCAAGAAGTGTTGCAGCTTGATCAGCAAGTTTCAGCATTGAAATACAAAATTCTCAATCATGAACTGATTGAAATTTAAGCTGAACCTATGAAGCCGCCGAAAGGCGGTTTTTTATTGCCATTTTTTTAGGGGGCTTTATGCCAGAACCAACAACATCAAGTGGGGCAGGATTTGGGCTTGCAACAAATTTAGCGGGTGGGGGTGTCGCAGTTTTGGGGGGATTTACTACAACTGAGTGGATGGCCATTGTCGGTGGTTTATGTGCAGTTCTGGGCTTGATTATTCAAGCTTGGGCAACGATTCGTAAAGATCGTCGTGATGAATTGGATTATTTGGCACGGCAAAAGCGAAATAAAAAGGGGTGTAACGATGTCGAACAAGACTAAGCTGATTGTCACGTCATTAGCAGCTTCGGCTGTTTTTTTTACGTCTTTAATCGGCTATGAGGGATATTCGTCAAAGCCTTATAAAGATACAGGGGGTGTTGCAACAATTGGCATTGGGTCAACTCAATATGAAAATGGCTCTAAAGTCAAAATGACAGATAAGCCAATTGATCAGAAACGAGCAATACAGATTGCACAAGCACATATCTCTAAAGATGAACAAGTGTTTCGTAAAACATTGCAGGGTGTCAAGTTATCTCAAACTGAATACGATCTATATTTAGATTTTATGTACAACTTTGGGCGAAGCAACTGGCAATCATCTTCAATGCTTTCACACTTAAAAGCGGGTCAATACGTTGCTGCATGTAAGTCGTTGCTGAAATGGAAATACGTTGCAAAGCGAGATTGTTCGATTCGTAGTAATGGCTGCTATGGCGTGTGGACCAGACAAGTTGATCGATATAATAAGTGTATGGCGGTGAACTCATGAGTGAATTCAAGAAAGTTTCAAAAGTCATGTTGGAGTCAAACGGCACTTATTTTATTGAATGCCCAGGCTGCAAATACCTTCATCCGATTCATGTTGGCGAACAGCATAAGATTTGTTGGGATTTTGATGGAAACTTAGAAAAGCCAACATTTAGTCCAAGTTTGATGGTAAATGCAGGTCACACATCACAGTGTCATTCTTTTATTAGAAATGGCCAGATCCAGTTTTTATCAGACTGTTTTCATCAGCTTGCTGGCAAGACAGTTGATTTATCCGAAATTGAGGAATTGTAATGCCAATATTCATAGTCTTATGGAAGTTTAAAAAATGGATCGCAATTGCGGTCTTTATTTTTTTATACCTGGCGCAAATTGCATATACAAATCATCTAAGTGGAAAACTTCAAGAAGCTGAACAGAAATGCTCAGCCAAGGTTCAAAAACTTAAAGATGATCAGCAAAAGGCATTGATCGAAAAACAAAACAATATAAACAAAGTGAGCGCAGATTATGAGCAACTTAAATCAGAACAACGTGTCAAAGTCGAAACAGTTACACGTGAAGTGCAAAAGATCATTGAGCGTCCTGTTTATAACAACGTTTGTATTGATGATACTGGGTTGCAGCACATCAACTCACTTATCTCCAACGATTCCAGCTAATTTGGTTGTACCTTGCCCTAAACTCCTTAAATTAGAATCAGGGCAGGGCAAAGAAATCGCGCTATGGATCATTGATACTGTTGCAAAATACAATGAGTGTAGTGCTTTGAATGATGTAAAAATTAAAATCCTCTAGTGAGGGTTTTAATTTGAAAAAAATATAACAATAATCGGAAAATTTATCTTTAATAAAGAATCATGACTGTGCTATAACTGTTCAAACAATAAATATACAAGTGGGGAGGTAAATGAATGGGCTCAAAATGTTTTAAAGAATATTGAAAATAATTTAACCAATTTTTTTTTCATCGTGTATAATCACCGACCAAATTATAACTTTTTGTAAAGATTCATTGAATTTTCACAAATCATTGCTATATACATAGTATGAGGTTTCCTTTGGACGATGCTATAAAAGATATTTATTTGCGTGTACTTCATATCGCTAATAAATTTTTAAAAGAAAGTAAAATTGTTTCACTCAACATTGAATACCTGAGTCAGATTGATCCTAGTGCAGAAGAAGTAGCTAAGATTATGGAAAAACTCGCTAAAGTTCTTGAAGATCTTGAGTGTGATGATGATATTTCTTTAAATGTTAAGCAATGCATATGGGTAATTAACGGCATTGCTAACGCAATAGTGGCAGGTGAGTCAACTGACGAAATGGAGCAGTTGTATTCTAAGCTCGAAAAACATGTAAATGTACCTGTACTATAGACCTATATTGATTGAGGAATAACTATGAAGAACTTTCAACAAATCCGTCGTGAGCATTTAATCAACAAAGCTAATAAATTGTTAGATCGCGCAGATTTATTGGTTGATCGAATTATTGCTAATGCACATACTGCTGAACAAGCAAAAACTCAAAAGGCAAATAAAGTAGCGTAACTTTTTGCCTATCGAATTCAAAAAACCACTATTTTGATAGTGGTTTTTTTATTTTTAAATATAAATAAAATGATTTAATCCTTCGCCACATTTTTTGCCACAGATATTTGAAATCTAGTGATATACTATCAATCTTAAAAGCTCTAAGTAATTGATTTAAAACACTGTGAATCTGATATGTCTTTATTGAGCATTGTTCTATCGGGTTCAACTCCCTCCATCTTGAATATTAAGAAATTGCATTTGGATAAGTATTTAAATAAATGACTAGAAAGACATATATGGCGTAAATTATTGCAGCCGAAAAAAAAGTGAATTTCTGACACGAATCGTAAATATTAGCTTTACTTATAAGAGTTTCGACGAATTTTAAAGCTGCTTTTAAGTCATGAGAATCATCTAGTTTCAAGTATATGCTATTCGACTTTAATGCTCTCGCCATTATTTCTAAAGCTTTACAGCCAAAAAAGAAACTAAGACTTAACAATATCAAGGTGGTCATTGGTAGGTAAATTAGGTTATTCCAGTTGAGACCCTTCAATTGTGTTATAACAAAAGCAATAGATGCAGTTGATGCTGTTAGGAGCATGAAATTAGTTTTTTCAATTAAGGATACATTTAGTTTTAGCAACTCAGTGTGCATAGTTTGGTTATTGGACATTTCTAAATTTTCATGAGTTAAGTATGAATAATCTTAACTTAAATTCTATTAGATAATTATAAAAAATAATTCTTTAAAAGCGGTCCTATGAAGTGATCCAGTCAATTAAACTTATTAATTAATGCAATTAAAATGCAAACAAATTATATAATTGTTTTTTAAGTTATTGAATTGTATTCTTTAATATTGAGTTTCAGTCCAATCCATCATGGGTGCAACTGAAATCCGTGGTACTAACGATAAAAGTGAAGACATGTCCAAACCCAAAGCATGCTAAAGCGAAAGTGCAGCAGTATACGATTTTTTGCCAAATGACCCTAGCAAAAAATAAGCAAGTTCTATACTCATTATAACCTAAAAACGTAAAATGACTGTAAAGACAAAAGCATTGAAACTTGGTGGAATTTCAAGCTAAGGTGAAATGAGTGAAAACAGAATGATAATAAATAGGAAAAATGATGTTTGTATTTGAAGAAGTTTTTAAAGAGAAAAGGTCGTCGCTTTCTAATGGTGTAGATTTGAGATTACAACGGGCCTTGAGTTGGGTGAAACAAGCAGGCCAACTTAATGGTGAACTTGAAGCAAAACTACTCTATCACTGGATTGGGTTTAATGCTCTTTATCTAGATGAGATTGAATTAAGCTATTCACAAAAGTTACAGCGACTTTCATTATTTTTAACCCGATTAGTTCATTTAGATCATGAAGGTAAAATTATGCATAACTTGAGTTCGAAATTAGATTCGAGCATGCAAACATTTTTAGAAAGCCCTTATTTATCGTATCATTTTTGGCAGTTTCAACATCGGCAGCTTGATGAAGCTCAGTGGCAAGGATATCGATTACAAGAGAAAACTCAACTCAAAAATGCGATACAAGCTTCAAGTAATGCAGAAATTCTCAATTTTATTTTTGCAAGAATTGCGATGTTACAAACACAAATGAGTTTAGGAGGCATGGTCAATCGGAGTCAGGTTTTCCGTCAATTGATTGACTCCGCTTGCCAGATTTTAACGACATTATTGCCTATCTTTATGTATATCATGCTTGAACATGAGCAAAGCTTTGATGGACATGCGCAGTTTTTCCCTGTTGTTCATTTTTCCTAAGTTTGAATATTCTGTTTCTTTTGACAGAAATAGATACGATCGATCATCGCAAATAGGGCAGCAAAAATCATAAGTCCAAGTCCTGCACTACAGGTCATGATCCATCCGCCATGTCGCCATGCAAAGATTCCAATGGCAGAGCCACTTGCTGCACCAGCAAAATACAAAGTCATGTAAATCGCATTTAAGCGTGATTTAGCATCGGGGCGTAGATTAAAAATAATGTTTTGATTACTGGTGTGAATCAATGCCAGTCCCCAGTTAATAAGACCAAAACCGATCACATAAAAAATAAGTGAAACTTTAGCAAAGAAAAAAGATGTCCAACTAATAAGTAGTAAAAAACAACCTGCCCAAGTGAGTGTAAAGGTATAACCACGATCAGCCAGTTTCCCTGCATAAGAGGTAGACAATGCACCGAAAACACCAATTAGACTGATAATACCAATCATAAAATCTTTTAAGTTAAATGGTGGTGAAGATAATAAAAGTGCCATGGTAGAAAATAAGGTGCTCATTGAAGCAAAGGCGCAAGCACCGACCAATGCACGTAAGATCAAACGCTTTTCTTCAAATAGTAAATGGCGCATAGAATTGAAAATCTGAGCGTAATTTAATTTAAAACGCATGACATAAGGCAATCGACCTTTAAGTAAATAGGCGATAAAAAACATCAACATTGCACTGAGCAAATAAATCACCTTCCAGTGAAATAAATTGGATAATAATCCTGCCAAACTTGTGGAAAGCAAAATCCCGACCAATAAGCCACTCATTAAAAATCCGACCACTTCCCCTATTTTTTCTGGTTTCACTGCCATAGTGGCTAAAGGGATAAGTACCTGTGCAGCAACCGAAAAAAGCCCTGTCATAACTGTTCCGATCCATAACATCGGCAAGTTGACTGCAAAGCCACATAGCAATAAACCGATGCCCGCAAGAAACATCAGTAAGGGAATAAATTTGGTTTTATTGACCACATCGCCTAAAGGAACAATAAACAACAGACCAAGTGCATAGGAGACTTGAGCAAAGGTTACTGTAAGTGCAGCTTGAGCTTCTGGTACAGCAAAGTCAGCCTGTATCGAGTGAATCAAGGGCTGACAATAATAATTTGCCCCTGCACAAAGACCACAGGCAATTGCCATCAACCAGAGTAGAGCTTTATTTTGGCTGATGTCAGATGTATGTTGCATTTTTGCTCTCTTATTTAATCTAAGTAGGCTGTTGCTTCAACTTCAAAAAGCATTTCAGATTTTGCAAGTTGTGAAACTGGAATAAGGGTACAGGCTGGAAATTTCTGCTCAGACCAAAATTGCTGCATAATTTCAATCAGAATATGATGCTTTATTTCATTATGACCAACGATCAAGACGCGTAACATGGCAATGTCTTGAAGTTTTGCACCCACGCAGTCTAAAGCGATTTGCACATTACGAAAAGCTTGTTTAACTTGTTGGGCAAAATCTGCGGTAAGTTCTCCGCCTAGATTTTCACCGCCTTGACCCGCAATATGTATGATACGTTGAAACTGCCGTACTTCAACAATATGGCTATATCCGAATGGTTGTGGATTATACAATGTATCTGGATTGATCATGCGAAGATGATGAGGTGATATTAACATTGATGATTTTCTCAAGTAGATTCACGATGCCATGCTAGTATCAAAGCTCAAGTTAACTTGAGGTCAAGCGTATCATGCAAAATAATCATCTCAAGCAATTTATAAGTATAGGTGAGTTAGCAAAACGTAGCGGTGTTAGTGTAGCAACACTGCGCTTTTATGAAGAAAAACAACTGATCTGGAGTGTGCGTACCAATGGTAATCAGCGGCGTTATCTTAGAGCGATGCTCAGGCGCGTGGCAATTATTAAAATTGCACAAGTAGTTGGGATTCGTTTAGACGAAGTCAAACAAGCTTTTTCGGTGCTGCCTCAGGAGCAAATTGCCTCTAAACAAGATTGGCAAAACATGTCCAAGCTTTGGAAAGAGCAACTTGATAACAAGATTTTGACGTTATTACAATTACGGCAACAACTAGATTGGTGTATCGGTTGTGGTTGCTTGTCGATGGATCAATGTCCATTACGTAATCCAGATGATTATCTTGCTCAAGAATCTTCAGGCGCGCATTTTCAGCAGGTATTGCTTGCGTTGGATCGGCTGGATCAAACAGAAACTTAATGTTTAAGTCGATTCTTACTTAAACTAATCATCAGAACCCCAATAATATTAAGAATACATCCTAACCATTGCCATGTATTTAAATGTTCACCTAAAAAAGCAACTGCTAATAGAATGGTTAGAATAGGGCCAATGGATGCAATCATTGCAGATTGAGATGCGCCCAAACGTTGAATACTTTGCATCAATAATACAGTGGGTAAAACCGTGACAAAGAACCCAAGCCCCAGACCGTACCACCACACACTTGGCGGTAATTGTTGTAATAGTTGGATCGGCTGAGCTGTTTCTATAAAAAAATGCAGTAGTGTTCCTGCACAGGCGACGCTCAAAGCGAGACCGGTAAAGTTCCACGAACCAAATTTTTGAATTAAGGCAGGTGTCATAAGTAAATAAGACGCAAAAGCCACAGCACTGGCGAAAACCAGACTAACACCTAGCCAAAAACCGCCCTGAATTGGTGCAATATTGTACTCTTGCAGCATCACCAGAACCGTCCCTCCATAACTCAAAAAAATGGCAAACCAACTTTTTGCATTTATTTTTTGGCGATAGATCAGACTTGAGGCGAGCACAGTGAGCGTAGGATATAAAAATAAAATAATTCGCTCTAAAGAGGCGCTGATATACATCAGCCCTTTAAAATCCAGCCAACTGGCAAAGTAGTAGCCTAATAGCCCAGCTAAAACTAAAAACAGCCAATCTTTCTTGTTGAGACCCTGATTATGATGCCGATTCAACCAGCAAATGATCAGGAAAAACGGTAACGCGCTTCCCATACGTAAAGCCATCAGCACAGTTGCATCGACCAATGGTGAAATGGCATAGGTTTGTTTAATAAAGATTGCTTTGGTACTAAACAGAAATGCAGCACACAGGGCAAATAAAGAGCCGACCTGTGTTGCAGATAAAAAACGTTTCATTTAAAAGCCATGTTGGAGGGCATCGTTTGCCTCAAACTTAAGGCAAAACCGATGAATTGTATATTGGTAAAAAATAAACGTGAATCATTAGTTCAAAATATGGGTATTTATTAAATAAATAATGGGTAGCATTTTCCAAAAGTTTGCTTAAAATCCAAAAATTCAACAAGAACACACTCTGGGGGAAACGTCGTTCATAACGATGTTTGCACTTAAGGAAATTAGCTTGAGGAACGCTCATGCAGATCGGAATCCCAACTGAAACGGTCACAGGTGAAAATCGTGTCGCCGTGACACCTGAGACAGTAAAGAAGTTGATTGGCGCTGGCCACAGCGTAGTCATTGAACGTGGAGCAGGGGTAAAAGCTGCTTATATCGACAGTGCCTATGAACAGGTTGGTGCGACCATTAAGGATGATGCCTATCAGGGCAGCCAATTGATTTTGAAAGTTCGCGCACCACAAAGCGACGAAACTCAAAAACTTTCAGCCAATACCACTGTGGTGGCAATGTTTGACCCATATCGTAATCCTGATTTAGATCAGTTTGCGAGTCAAAACGTGTCTGCATTTGCGTTAGAGCTATTACCGCGTACGTTATCTCGTGCCCAAAATATGGATGTTTTATCATCTCAAGCCAACTTGGCGGGATATAAGTCTGTATTACTTGCTGCGGCTGAATATCAACGTATGTTCCCAATGCTCATGACTGCTGCTGGAACGGTTAAGCCAGCACGCGTTGTAATCATGGGAGTTGGTGTGGCAGGTCTTCAGGCGATTGCAACTGCAAAACGTCTGGGTGCTGTGGTTGAAGCGACTGATTTGCGTCCAACAGCGAAAGAACAAGTAGAGTCTTTGGGTGGTAAATGGTTAGACGTGCCAATGTCGCCAGAAGAACAAGCCCGTGCAGATGAAGCGGCCAAAAATGGTTACGGCTGGACACCGGGTGAACAGTACATCAAGGATCAGGCAGCCATTGTCGATAAAGCGGTATCAAATGCCGATATCGTGATTACGACTGCACTGTTGCCAGGCCGTGATGCACCACGTCTCATCAAGGCTGAAACAGTGGCTAAAATGAAACCAGGTTCAGTCATTTTAGATATGGCAGTTGAAACTGGCGGAAATGTAGAAGGTTCTAAAGTCGGTGAAACGGTATTTACTGAAAATGGTGTGAAAATTTTGGGTGTTCCAAATATTCCATCGACACTTTCGACGGAAGCTTCTGCACTTTATGCACGTAATGTTTTTAACTTTGTTGAGACATTATTTGATGCCGACAAGAATTTCTCAATTAATCCAGAAGAAGAAATTCAAAAAGCCCTATTGGTCACTCATGGTGGTCAAGTACTGCTGAAACGTGGTTAAGGAGATCTCTCATGGTTGAAACGATTACAATTTTCGTCCTTGCCATTTTCGTAGGTTATTACGTGGTTTGGGGCGTTACGCCTGCATTACATACGCCGTTGATGGCGGTCACGAATGCTTTATCTTCGATCATTATCGTTGGTGCGATGATTCAGACGGTGGGTCTGCCTCTGATTGGGGTGGAAGGTAGCGTAGATTTTCAAACAATTAACGTCGTGAGTGTTCTTGGCGCGATTGCAGTGTTCTTGGCAAGTATTAACATTTTTGGTGGTTTCGCGGTAACTGCGCGCATGCTGGAAATGTTTAAGCCGAAGCAGAAGAAATAAGAGGACTGAAACATGGAATTTATTCGAGACAATGCGGGTTGGTTCTACCTGATTGGTGCAGTTCTTTTTATTTTGACTTTGCGTGGTTTGTCTAGCCCCAAAACAGCGATCTCAGGTAACCGTTACGGTATGATCGGTATGGCAATTGCTGTATTGACCACGTTTTTTGTGGCTGATCATCCTGTAGTCTGGATGATTGTGGGGGCAATGGTACTGGGTGCAGTGGTTGGGATTACCCGTGCGCGTACCGTTCCAATGACCCAAATGCCTGAAACGGTTGCTTTAATGCACTCTTTAGTCGGTTTGGCTGCGGTTTTGATTGCGATTGCTGCAATTTTACACAACAATCAACTGACAGCATTATTTTCACAAAATGAAGCAGCGTTGACTGCTGCGGGTGTTCAACATGCCCACATGAGTAAAGTACATTTATTCGAATTGTTTGTCGGTTGTTTCGTTGGTGCGATTACTTTTACGGCTTCTGTATTTGCCTATGGTAAATTGGCAGCAAAGAAATGGGCGAAAACGATTTCTGGTTCATGGGTAAAACCTGTTCAGGCCTTGATTTTTATTGCAATGTTGGCTTGTGGAATTTATTTCTTTACGACAGGCAACATGGCTGCGTTCTGGTCAATGACTATTCTTGCACTTGCCTTTGGTTGGGTGTGGATTGCCCCTGTCGGTGGCGGTGATATGCCAGTTGTGGTCTCATTGCTGAACTCATTTTCAGGTTGGGCTGCTGCGGGTATTGGTTTTACCCTTGAAAATAACATGTTGATCGTTGCAGGCTCCTTGGTGGGTTCATCAGGTGCAATTCTGTCGTACATTATGTGTAGAGCCATGAACCGTAGTATCATCAATGTATTGTTTGGTGGTGCGATGGGTGGTGCTGCGGTTGCAAGTGCTGCTAAAGACGAGCAAGTTCAGCGTAACTACCGTTCAGGTTCCGCAGACGATGCGGGCTTCCTGATGTCAAATGCGGATAGCGTGGTGATTGTACCAGGTTATGGTATGGCTCAGGGTCGTGCACAAAATGCAGTGAAAGAGTTGTGTGAAATCCTGAAAGAACAAGGTGTAAAAGTTCGTTTTGCAATTCATCCTGTTGCAGGTCGTATGCCAGGGCACATGAACGTACTTTTGGCAGAAGCAGATGTGGCTTACGAAGACATTTTGGAAATGGACGAGATTAACTCTGATTTTCCAGCGACTGATGTCGTATTGGTGATTGGTGCGAATGACGTGGTAAACCCAGCGGCAAAAGATGACCCAAGCTCTCCAATTTATGGTATGCCAATTTTGGAAGCACATAAAGCGCGTACGATTATGGTGATCAAGCGCTCTATGGCAACAGGTTATGCGGGTTTAGACAACGACTTGTTCTATAACGAAAAAACTATGATGGTGTTTGGTGATGCCAAGAAAGTTGTAGAAGATATGACTAAAGCTGTTAATGGTGGTGGTCACTAATCTGACTCGATATGAAAGAACCACCTTCGGGTGGTTTTTTTGTTTGGAAATATAATATTTCTAACACTAAAGATAAATTTAATTAAATTTTATTTTATTTTATTTTATAAGTTAAATGGGGGGCTTATGTCTAAATCTGGTCGAATTAAAAATTATAATCAAGAGCGTGGATTCGGTTTTATCTCATTAGAAGAAGGTGGAAAAGATATTTTTTTTCATATCAAGGATTTTCCTAAAGGTATACTTCCACAATTAGGAGAAAAGCTCACATTTAAAATTGTTCAAGATGGTCATAAAACGAAAGCTACTGATATTGTTCGTTTAGATTATCCATCAGAAAAGTATGTTTATACACCACCAGAGCGTTATTCTGCTCCATCTAAAAAAGCAGTACTGAATAAAAACAACAGATCGAAACAGAGTTCAATTTTTTCAACTATGGTGTTCATGGTCTGTGTAGCTGTATTTGCCTATTTTGCAGGCGGATATATTCAAGGCTTTGTTCAACGCTATAAGCTATCAAATCAAGTTGTAAATCAGCAAACTTTAGATCATGCAAATCGACAAGCAATGGTCAGCGATACAAATAACTTTAAATGCGATGGTCGAATACATTGTTCACAAATGACTTCAAAAGCTGAAGCTGATTGGTTTGTGAGGAACTGTCCAGGAACAAAAATGGATGGGGATGGGGACGGTGATGCGTGTGAAAATGATAGTCGCTGGTAAGTACATTTTGATGTGAAGATTATCATGGTATTTTTATCAGAAACATAAATTAAAAAGGAAATCACAACATGGCATCGTGGCATATATTAATAATTTTTATAATCACAACTTTGGCATTTGCTTATATGCCCGGTCCTGCAATGTTATATACCGCGACTCAAACGCTGACGAAAGGTCGAAAAGCGGGTTTGATGGCAGTTTTGGGGATTCATTTGGGTGGTTATTTTCATGTGCTGATTGCGACTTTAGGGTTAACTATTATTTTTGAAATTATTCCTATGCTTTATTTTGTTGTAAAGCTGATCGGTGCATGTTGGTTGATATTTTTAGGTTGGCAATTATTACAAACAAAATTCTCTGCCAATACTGGGACTGTTCTAAATGATTTATCGCCTCAGACATTTAGGCAAAGTATTTGGGTGGAAGTTTTAAATCCTAAAACAGCAATTTTCTACGCGGCTTTTTTGCCACAATTTACGGATGTGCATGCGATATTTTCGATTTGGTTGCAATTTTTATTATTGGGATTATTTGTAAATCTAGCCTTTACTTCAGCAGATGTATGTTGTGTTTATTTGGCCCAAGGTATCATAAGAAAATTAAAGACCACAGCGAAAAGACAGCGATGGATGCGTCGTGTTGGAGCAAGTGTTTTTATGGGGATGGGTATATATTTAATTGTAAATGATAAATAATTTATTACTTTGATTTAGAATTTAATATTTTATATATAAATCAAGATAACTCCTAAAAATGATCCAATTATGATCTGGAAATAAATATATGAATAAATCTTTGTTTTATACACATCGTATTATGGTATTTTTTTATGGCTTAATACTTACATTTTTATGGATCGCCTTTATTTCATTAGGAAAATCTGATGAAATTACATTTCTTTTTTTTATTACAGTCATTTATGTTGGGCTTGGATTTTTACATTTAAAGGCTTCAAATGCTGTTAAAAAAGGGTTGGAAGTGGGTAAAAATTTATCGCAAGGATTGGGATGCTTGATGTTAATTGGATTCCCTCTTGGTACCTTGATCGGGATATTTATTTTAATAAGTACAAGTAAAAAGAAATGGCAAATGGGCAATGAGGAAATACATGGTAACTCGCCAAATCCATTAAATGAGTAATTAAATTGTTCAAAAAAGAAAGCACCCCGTAAGGTGCTTTCTTTATATCTTAGATAAGTATTTAAACCGCCGCAGCATCTGTTACTGGAATTTTACCAATCTTGGCTTGCCAGATTTTAGGTGCAATGGCGTGAATTGAAGTACCATTGACATCAACAGCCACAGAAACAGGCATATCTTCGACGACAAATTTGTAGATTGCTTCCATTCCCAAATCTGCAAATGCAACCACTTCAGCTTCACGAACTGCTTTAGAAACAAGGTAAGCTGCGCCACCAACTGCCATCAGGTAAGTCGCTTTATTGTCCTTAATAGCTTCAATTGCAGTTGGGCCACGATCCGCTTTACCAATCATGCCGAACAGGCCAGTGTGTTCAAGCACTTTGCGTGTGAATTTGTCCATACGTGTTGCGGTTGTCGGGCCAGCAGGGCCAACTACTTCATCGCCCACTGGATCAACTGGGCCAACGTAATAGATAAATTTACCTTTAAGATCAACAGGTAATTCTTCGCCATTGTCGATCATATCGACCATGCGTTTATGTGCTGCATCACGACCCGTGTACATCGTACCACTGAGTAGTAATGTATCACCCGGCTGCCATGAGTTCATTTCTTCTTGCGTAATCGTATCTAAATTTACACGTTTAGATTTAGATGAATCCCAAGTCACAGCAGGATAATCTTCAAGTTTTGGTGCCTGAATATGTGCAACACCAGAACCGTCCAGCTGGAAATGTGCATGACGAGTCGCGGCACAGTTTGGAATCATACCTACTGGTTTACCCGCAGCATGGCAAGGATAATCTTTAATCTTAATATCCAGTACTGTCGTTAAACCACCAAGACCTTGCGCGCCAATTCCAAGTGCATTGACTTTCTCAAAGATCTCGATACGAAGTTCTTCCATCTTGCTTTGAGGGCCGCGACGAAGTAATTCGTCCATGTTGATTTCTTCCATCAATGCTTCTTTAGCAAGCATCATGGCTTTTTCAGCAGTACCGCCAATTCCAATTCCGAGCATGCCCGGCGGACACCAACCTGCACCCATCGTTGGAACAGTTTTAAGTACCCAATCCACAATCGAATCGGATGGGTTCAACATCGCAAGTTTAGATTTGTTTTCTGAACCGCCGCCTTTTGCTGCAACGGTAATATCAACTTTATTACCCGGAACGAGTTTGTAGTGAATGACCGCAGGCGTGTTATCTTTGGTATTTTTACGACCAAATGCTGGGTCAGCCAAAACTGAAGCACGTAATACATTTGAATTTTCTAAATAACCCTGACGAACACCTTCGTTAATGGCATCATCTAGACTCATGTTTAAATCAAATTTAACGTCTAGACCTACTTCAAGGAAAACGTTGACGATGCCTGTATCCTGACAGATTGGGCGATGACCTTCTGCACACATACGTGAGTTAATCAAAATTTGTGCGATTGCATCTTTAGCAGCCTGATTTTCTTCACGGTCATATGCGCGACTCATCGCTTGAATAAAATCTTGCGGATGATAGTAAGAAATGAATTGAAGGGCATCCTTGACCGAAGTGATCAAGTCATCTTGTTTGATAATTGTGGTCATCTCAAAATCTCTTGGGCGGGCAGTTAGCTAGCGGCAGTGATTATATGACAAAATCAGCTTACTGTGGGCAGTTTCCCCTAGATTTTGGTCGAAGGTCTAAGCTTATGAGTTGTTGCTAGCTGTTATTAAAAAAACGATGAAAAAGAGAAAAAATATGAGTCATGTACATTTAGCTAAGAATATCATTCAGATTTATCAAAAATTTGGACGAGATTGGAGCAAGCTTCGGGGTAATCATTTATATGAAAAAAAATGGTTAAATCGCTTTTTAGATGTATTGCCTGCCTCTGCAACAGTCTTAGATTTAGGCTGCGGTTCTGGTAACCCGATTGCAGCGTATCTCATAGAAAATGGCTGTCAGGTGACAGGGGTAGATCGCTCAGAGGTGATGTTGGAAATGGCAAGGGAATCTTTTCCTGAACAAACATGGATCAATGCTGATATTCGTCATTTTCACGCTGAGCAAAAGTTTGATGGAATTTTGGCATGGGACAGTTTTTTTCATCTCACGCCAGACGATCAACATGAAATGTTTGCACAATTTTCAGCGCATGCAAAGTTAGGTGCAGCTCTTATGTTTACCAGTGGGCCGAGTTATGGCGAGGCAATTGGAGAGATGTTTGGTGAGGCATTGTATCACGCTAGCCTGAATGCTGAGGAATACCGCACATTATTGACTCAATATGGTTTTGATGTGGTTAAAATGGTTGCACAAGATCCTGAATGCACAGGACACACCGTTTGGCTTGCGAAAAAAATGAATCATATTCCATGATTGAGTTGATGACCATGCAGAAGGATATTGCATCCATAAAAATACAGTTTTATCTACATTACAAAATGAAAAACTATGTCCTAAAAATAGTCATATTCTTTACAGGGTTGTCGGCATAAGATGAGAATGATTTCTATCACAAAGATCAAAAAGGAATAAAAAAATGACCAGTGAAGCCATTCGTGATCCAAAGCAAGATCATCTATTAACTCCTCAAAATTCAGCTTTTATTTGTATCGATTATCAACCAGTTCAAGTCAATTCGATCGCTTCTATGGATCGTCAGTTATTAGTCAATAATATTGTCGGCAGTGCGAAAGCTGCTATTGTTTATGGTTTACCGATTATTCATTCAACTGTAAATGTCAAAACAGGTTTAAACAAACCACCCATTCCTCAATTACGTAAAGTGTTGGCAGATTATCCAACTTATGACCGTACTTCAATTAACTCTTGGGAAGATGTCGAATTTAAAGAAGCTGTGAAGGCTACAGGTCGCAAAAAACTAATTATGACTGCGCTTTGGACAGAAGCTTGTTTAACATTTCCAGCACTTGATGCACTACAGGAAGGTTACGAAGTCTATGTGGTTGCTGATGCAGTAGGTGGAACCTCATTGGCTGCTCACGAGGCTGCATTACGCCGTATTGAACAGGCGGGCGGTAAATTAATTAGTGTGGCACAATTATTCTGTGAATTACAACGTGACTGGCAACGTAAAGAAACAGTGCCTGATTTTATCAAATTGTTCATTGAAACAGGGGGTACAGCAGGTATCCAGTTTTCTTATGATGCCAGTGAATAAATATGAATTAGACTAAAATCATAATTTGGTTTTCATAAAAAAAAGTCCCTTGAAATGTCAGGGACTTTTTTATGGGGTTATCAATTAAGATGCTTTTGTAGCGGCTTTTGCTTCACCCTGTTGTTCAGCCTGAATTGCGGTGAGTGCAATGGTAAACACAATATCATCGACCAACGCACCACGTGACAAATCATTCACTGGTTTATTTAGACCCTGTAACATCGGGCCAACACTGACTACATTGGCAGAGCGTTGAACTGCTTTATAGGTGGTATTTCCTGTATTTAAATCAGGGAAAATAAACACATTGGCTCGACCTGCAACTTGAGAATCTGGTGCTTTTTGACGTCCGACACTTTCGACCGATGCAGCATCATATTGTAATGGCCCATCAATCAATAGATCTGGACGACGTTGTTTTGCAATTTGAGTCGCTTCAGCCACTTTCTCAACATCTGCGCCTGTTCCAGAAGTGCCTGTTGAGTAACTGATCATGGCAATACGTGGTTCAATACCAAAAGCTTTAGCCGAGTCCGCAGACTGAATCGCGATTTCAGCCAATTGTTGCGCATCGGGATCAGGATTAATCGCGCAGTCACCATAGACATAGACTTCATCTGGTAACAGCATAAAGAAAATGGATGAAACCAGTGAATATTCGGGCGCAGTCTTAATCAACTGAAATGCTGGACGAACGGTGTTGGCTGTGGTGTGAATTGCACCTGAAACCAAACCATCGACTTGATCCAATGCCAGCATCATGGTGCCGAGTACGACGGTATCTTGAAGTTGCTCTTTGGCTTGTAACTCATTGAGTTTGCCTTTACGTAGTTCCACCATTGATGCGACATATTGATCGCGAATGGTATCTGGATCAATAATTTCCAGATCATCTGGAAGTTCAATGCCACGTGCTTTAGCGACATCGATTACAGATTCAGGTTTAGCCAGTAAGATACAATGCGCCAGTCCACGTTCTTGGCAAATAGCTGCGGCTTGGACAGTACGAGGTTCATCACCTTCAGGGAGTACAATGCGTTTTTTGGCAGCAATCGATTTTTGCACTAATTCATGACGGAATGCAGATGGAGATAGGCGAGAACGCACATTTCCATTTATCTGAGCCTTGAGCCATTCGGTATCAATATGACTAGAGACAAAGCGCGTGACTTGTTCAGCTCGTTCCGTATCATCAATTGGAATTTCATTACCAAAATCAGCCAGACGTTGCGCTGTTTCCAATGTATTCAACTGAGTGTGCAAAATGGGTAAGCCACGTTTTATCGCATTTTGGCAAAAATCTAAAATATGTGGGCCAGGAGCGGTACGTTCAGTCAGCACCAGACCTGCCAAAGGAATTCCATTACTGGTTGCCAGACTACTTGCCAAAAGGACATCTGTACGTTCCGAAGCACTAATAATCAGTTCGCCCGCGACAAATTTATTGAGTTCATATTCAATGCTTGAAGCAATTAAACTTGAATGTAAAATACGTCGTTGTTTGGCTTCACCTAAATAAACCCATTCGCCATCGATAACAGATGCAATATCCAATGTACGTGGCACACTTAAGGTATTGCTAAAAGGAACCATCCCAATAATTGGTAATTCTTGAGTACCCAAATGACGATTGTATTTTTGTAGTTCAAGACTAAATTTCTCAATTTCAGCATTTAAACGTAAAGATGGATCAATCGTCAGTGGAATTTGAGCTGATTCTTCAGGCAAACCGCGTGTACGCATAAATAGTACGCCAGCAGTTCGATTTGAATTGACTCCCCCAAACTGACGTAAATGTGATTCGATTCTTTCAGCAGTTTTTCGTGGGTTTTGAATGTCTGCGGTGCTGACCAAAATCACTTTGGCATCGAGTGCCTGTGCAAGAGCAGCATTCAATTCACTGGCAAAATGGTCTTGCCCATTAGGCAGTAAACCTTCAACAATAATCACATCCTGTTGTGCTGCAATTGTACGATGCAGACTGACTGCTTCTTCAAGCAACTCGTCCATTTCTCCTGCTGAGATATATTGCAGCAGCTTTTCATGGGAAATGGATTGTGCTGTATTGCGTTGAAATAAATGGTGAAATAGAGATGTTGTACGATCAACCTGATTCTGGTTTTCCTGCGAAAACGGTTTTAAGAATCCTGCTTTAATCCCATTGCAATCTAGTGCATAGACCATTCCAAGACAGGCTGAGGTTAAACCGACTCCCTCAGCTGTTGGAATCATTAAAATTGTATTCATAATGACCTTAGATAAACATTATATTTTTTGAAAATATCTCAAATTAAACTTGCAATATCAGCTGTTTTTTTCGACTGTTGAATCACTTGCTCTGTTTCTTTCGCAATACGACCTTCTTCATCGGTTGGAATCACCCAAATCTGAGGGCCATGACCTTGATCAATACGGCCTTCTGTACCACGTTTAAGTGTATCGTTTTGAAGTTTATCCAGATGAAAGCCAAAATGCGGCAAATACGTCATGGTTTTTTCACGGATATAAGCTGAGTTTTCGCCAATCCCACCTGTAAAAATCAGACCATCGATTTTTGGTAAACCGCAGCTTAAACCAGCTAATGACTTGGCTAAACGGTAACTAAAGACTTCAATCGCAAGCGCCGCATCCTCATTACCATTTTCTGAAGCTTCGATCAGCGTACGCATGTCATTTGATAGATTGTTAGATAAACCTAGTAATCCACTTTCTTTATTCAGCATTTTATCGATTTTGTCGATATCCCAGCCTAGATTGTTGGCAATAAAACTATGAATGCTCGGATCAACATCACCACTTCGGGTTCCCATAACAATGCCTTCAAGTGGGGTTAAACCCATCGAAGTATCAAGGCTCTCACCGTTCCACACGGCACAGGTCGAACTACCATTGCCTAAATGTGCAGTTAACCAACCACCTTGGCGAAATTGACCCGCCAATTCACTAGCACGATCAGATACATATGCATGGCTTGTGCCATGAAAACCATAGCGACGTACATTGTGTTCAGTATAAAAGAACTTAGGTAATGCATAGCGATAAGCGTGTTCAGGCATGCTTTGATGAAATGCGGTATCGAATACGGCCACTTGAGGTAACTCTGGGAATAGACGCATAGTGGCATCAATACCAACCAAATGCGCAGGATTATGCAATGGTGCCAATGGCGTTGCTGCAACAATACGTTCAATAATTTCTGGGGTGAGTAACTCTGCTTTGGTTAAAGTACCACCGTGTACCACACGATGTCCTATCGCTTGCGGTTTATAATTAGCTAAACGCGCCAAGAGTGTTTCAAGCGCTTTTTCATGGTCGGCATGCGGAATGGACAATTCAAGAGGTTCGCCACCCACTGTAATCCCTTTAATCCGAGCTTCTGCTGTACCCAGATTTTCTGCCAAACCGTAAATTCGATTTTCACGGCGATCTGAAATCAGGGCATATTTGATAGAGGAAGAACCACAGTTAATAACTAAAACAGATGTAGACACGGTGTTATACCCAAAATGTTGTAAATTGTTTCCCTAATGCATTGATTTTACTTATCTGCTTATGGCAGGGTAATCATCAATGTGACATGTTGTAACATGCGTCGTTTTTCTGTCCAAGCTAGACTTTAGCCGATTAGACTTAAGCACTATCGAACATTATTTAATTTATCGCTAGCATTCATGAGTTAAAACCAACGAATTACCAACCTATCTGAATTTTCTTTTTAAAAAAAGAATATAACGTTAATTGGCTTATTTTTATAGCTCGATCATGTTGCAATTTATTTAATAAAAAGTATTTTTAATTGGAAAATCAAGCAAATTGTTTAAAGTTAAAGTGAGTTCTGGTTCTGCCGTCTTAACGACAAAACCAGAGGTAATAAATTTTATTGGCGAATTTGCCCATCACCAAAAACGATCCATTTTTGTGAAGTTAAGCCCTCTAAACCCACAGGGCCTCGCGCATGGATTTTGTCGGTAGAGATGCCAATTTCTGCACCTAAGCCATATTCAAAACCATCCGCAAAACGGGTAGATGCATTGATTATGACTGAACTTGAATCTACTTCAGCTAAAAACTTGCGAACCAGTGAATAGTTTTCAGTCACGATGGCATCGGTATGGTGTGAGCCGTATTGATTGATATGTGTGATTGCTTCATCAATTCCTGTGACCACTTTAACTGCAAGAATTGGTGCTAAATATTCGGTATACCAGTCTTCTTCAGTTGCTACTTTGACACTTTCACCAAGTATTCGGCGTGTTTGATCACAGCCACGAAGTTCTACATGTTTTTCAGCGTAAAGTTCAGCAATACGTGGGAGAAACTCTTCTGCAATATTTTCATCGACCAACAACGTTTCCATGGCATTACATACACCATAACGATGAGTCTTGGCATTAAGAGCAATTGGCAGAGCTTTATGTAGGTCTGCTTCAGCCTCAACAAAAACGTGACAATTTCCATCAAGATGTTTAATGACAGGAATGCGTGCTTCATTGGTAATTCGTTCAATTAAGCTTTTACCGCCACGTGGGATAATCACATCGACATATTCGCTCATGGTAATGAGCTGACCTACTGCTGCACGATCAGAAGTTGTGATGACTTGAACAGCATGTTCAGGTAGGCCTGCTTTTTTAAGGCCGTGTTGAATAGCTTCCGCAATGGCTTTATTGGATTCAAGTGCTTCTGATCCACCACGTAAAATAATCGCATTGCCAGATTTAAGCGCAAGAGAAGCGGCTTCTAGTGTTACATTTGGGCGTGACTCATAAATCATGCCAACGACACCTAAAGGAACACGCATTTTTCCCAGTTGAATGCCAGTTGGGCGATAGGACATATCGGTAATTTCACCGATAGGATCTTTAAGCGCAATCACATCTTTTAAGCCCTGTAACATGCCTTTAAAGCGTGTGGGGTTAAGTTCTAAACGATCAAGTAGAGCACTATCCAGATTGTTATCATGCGCTTTTTTCATGTCGATCGCATTTGCCGCTAAAATTTGCGGTTGACGATCTTCTAGCGCAGTAAAAATGGCTGAAAGCGCATTGTTTTTGACTAAGGTCGATGCGCTAGCAAGCAGGCGGGAGGCCTGACGCGCATTTTGACCTACTGTTTGCATATATTGTTCAATTGAATCGTGCATAGCAGTCTTGATCGGTTAAAAATTCATAAAGGTACAAGTGCATAGTAACAGGCTCTCACCAGATTGGTATAGTCATCATCGTGCTGTAACTTTGAGCAAATGAGTTATTTTATAAAAAAGTGTGAAATTGTTATGGTGGCTTTAAATATTTTGAAACTGGAATAATCTCGAAAATAGATGAGCGGTCATGAAACATGTTGCTTAAAAAAGTCACATCTGTATAGAATGAAACAATAAGGCTATTGACGTTATACAAAAAAATTGAGTAAGGATACATAGCCGTTGTGTCGCATGGAACGGAGCTTGCATAGATAAAAAACAACGCAGGCAGGAGGCAGGAAATGAATTCCATTATCCAGATGGACGCGGATCTTCACCAAGCAGGTTCACCTTTTGGTTTCTTTGATCTTTATCATAAAGATATTTTTAAACAATCTGCTCGCGAAACGTGGATTGATGGATGGAAAGTAGAATACATGGCTATGGCTGATGTACGTACAATTCATCAAACACCGATAGTGATTGTTGGTGGCGCTTTTCAAAACTTCAACTCTTATAAATATTGTGTAGAGCAACTTTTCGCCTGTGGACCAGTGATCTTAATTGATTTGCCTTCAATGGGTGCGAATCAGCAAATCACCAATCGGGATAATGGTGTTTCTGCGGGAACGCTTGAATTGTCTGATTTATCCAAAATGCTAGGGGAATGGCTAGATATTGTGGGTATTTCAAAAGTTTCCATGATGGGGATGTCACTTGGTTCAGTGGTTGCTTCTTCTTTTGCGCATCAGCGACCTGAGTTGGTTGACCGTATGGTTCTAATGGGTGTGATGCAAAAGACCCGTAAAAGTTGGCGTATGATTCTGGATGAATCACTGAAGTTGATGCAGGAAGACCGAATGGAAGAATTTGGTCAAGCGGTGATTTTGTATTTGGTGAATCATGCCAAAATGGATAAAACACGTATGTCACCAACCGCCAGACGTTTGTTTTTTCGGCAAATGGCTGAATTTACCAAAACTGAGCGTTTACGTTATGAAATCAACTGTAATCGTTTATTGCGCTTAAAAGATGTTCCAATTCCGCAGTGCAAAACCTTAGTTGCTGCTGGACAGTATGATAGTTTTACCTTGCCTTTTGAAAATGCAAATTTTGCTTTGCAATGTCCTGATATGCAGTTTGCTTTGATCGCCAATGCGGATCATGTTCCACAACTTCAGCGCCGTAAAGAAACGATGCATTTGTTTGCAACCTATTTAAATGGTGAATCGATTCATGGTCTGGATGGAATTATTACCATGACACGTGAACAAATGAAAAATATGGATCGTCGTGGTGAAGAACGTATAGAAGTCATGCAACCACATACGCAACTGACGCACCGTTATTTGCCTGAGCAGTTCAATGTCACCATTAGTGATTTAAGTTTCTTTGGTGTATTGTTGCAATTAGATCGGTCGAGTGAAGCCAGCCGCGTTGAAAGTTATCCGCGAGACTTGGCTTTACATCTAGAAGATGAAGAAGGTGTGTTTAGTATTGAATGTTTGATATTTCAGGTGGAGTCATCTGGAGTAAGGGCGATCTTTAAGCATGGTAGTTTTGCGGTTGCAGATCGTTTGCTGCGCTATGTGGCGCGACAAAAAGAACATCAACTTCAGTACGCTGAGGTGGTGTAACGCGATTAAAGATATCTGAGAAGCCATATCTTGCCGCGTTATTTGGGGATAAAAAACAGCGTTTTAAACGCTGTTTTTTATTGCAAAAATGTAGAGTAATACATCGGTTTTAACGCTGTTTCTTATGGCTGGCATGGATTGTCCAGACCAAATCGCCCATGTGCTCATGGGTTTGAGATGGGTGTGGGTTTTCTGAGTCAAAATAATGTGTGGGTTGTATGACTTCTACGTCATCAAAACCATTTTCCATAAAAAAAGTTTTAACATCGGCTGGCGTAGTAAAGTGAAAGCTAAAGGCGCTGCGAGACATCCATTTTAGAAGTTTGCTGCTACTCCAGATAATATTTGCCAACTTGTTTTTGACAGGTTCAGGGTACAAGTCTGTGAGATAATGTAGTTCCTTAAATGGCTTACCATATTCAGCAATTGACTGAATTAATTGAGCTAATAAAGGTTTATCAAAATAATTAATCAGCCCTTCACTTATCACCACGAGAGGGTGGGAGGGGTTAAATAAGTCAAACGCTTGTTTAAATTCTTCGGTAAATAAATCAACAGACAGCATTTCGGGTGCATTTGCTTCGATTTGCTGCAATGCAGCCTGTTTGGTTTGTGCCATGTCTGGTAAATCTAGTTCACGGTAAGTGATCTCTGGATAGTGTTGTCTAAACCACCAACCTCGCGGTGAAAGACCACTGGCTATTTCGAGTATCTGTAACTGAGGATGTTGCTCAATTAGCGTTTTAAGCTGATCATCCAGTAAGGTATGTCGTTGTTTGAGAGTACTTCGCATACTGCCGCCGACATATTTTTCTGCCCAACTTTCCAGAGGGTGAACCAGCGCAGCTAAGGACTTTCCCTTTTTGGTAGCAAATACTTGATGTGAGATCCCCATTTGATACCAGATATAACCTGTGTAGTGAGCGGTAAAAGAGATATGTCGATGTTTTGAAAGCGGTTGGGTCATATTCCTGAGCCTGTTATTTTATTTATCATCCATGCATAATTTTAGCCATCATGAATATACCCGTATATTCATGATGTAAAAGCGACTTTATTATAACCTTCAATGCTTTAAAAGCTATCTTTGAATTTTTCGATCTGCGCCTTATGAGATTGCCAGACGTCTCCTAATTCAAGCGTATTGCCAATCTTTAATTCAGGAATCTTGCCTCGCATACGTTCCAAGCGTTGCTGATGTGGTAAAGCTAGATGTTCAATAGAATCGAGTGCCAAACAAGCCGATGAGCGGTCATTGCACACCAATCCCATGTCACAGCCTGCTGAAAGGGCAGCTTGTAAACGTGCATCTGCTCCACCCGCAACACAAGCTGCTTGCATACTCAGGTCATCTGAAAATAACACGCCATCAAAACCTAGCTGCTTACGCAAAATTTCCTGAACCCAGAATGGTGAAAAACCGGCAGGGTTAGGATCGACCTGTTCATAAATCACATGGGCAGGCATGAGTGCATCCAGTTGTGGCATCAATTGGATAAACGTCTGCATGTCTTTTTGATAGATTTCATCATAACTACGATGATCAATCGCTGCGGCAACATGAGAGTCTGCCTGCACAGAGCCATGACCAGGAAAATGTTTGCCTGTGTTTGCCATACCTGCTTGTTGCATACCTTTCATAAATGCAGCAGCTAATGGCACAATATCCTGCGTATTTTTGGCAAAACCACGATCACCAATCACATCACTTACGTCATTGATATCCAAAACAGGTGCAAAGCTAAAATCAATGCCCACTGCCAAAACTTCAGTTGCCATGAGCCAGCCACATTGCTCAGCCAATTGAATCGCTTGTTCTGGTTGATGTTGATACAACTCACCAAAACGCCCCATCGCAGGTAATAAGGTAAATCCTGTTTTTAAACGCTGGACACGCCCGCCTTCCTGATCAACTGCAATTAAAATATCTGGACGGATTTGGCGCATGTGATCTGTTAATGCACGCACTTGTTGTGGCGATTCAATATTTCGTGCAAATAAAATCATGCCACCGACTTGCGGAGTGCGTAAGAGTTCAATATCTTCTTGTGTAAGTTCTGTGCCAGCAATGTCTAGCATCAAAGCGCCGATCATAAAGGTTGCTCGTCTAATTCTTGGATAAAACAATAGCGGAATTTTGCAATGATTTGCTACATTCTGTCAGCATAGAATATGATAAAACTACACGACATACACAAATTAAGTTGGGTAAGATGTTGAATCTGTGACATTCGGGGTCGATGGCACAGCATGTAATATTGGAAAATCCAAGGAAGTATTAAAAATTTATGAAACTTCAAATGATAGCTTGTGCAGTTGCAGTCGCGACTGGTGGATTGTTCTTCACACATGCGATAAACGAAGCAATTGCGGCAACTGATACTGCACCTGCGGCCATCTCTCAAACCATTCAACCGACTCAGGAACAAGCACTGGTTTCTCGCCAGTTAGCGACTTTGGTAGATCGTCAGCATTATTTAAATATGCGTCTGGATGCCAATACTTCCAATCGTATTTTAGATATGTATCTGGATAGTCTAGATCCTGATCATTCTTTATTTTTGGCTTCTGAGGTTCAGGACTACAAAACAAAATATGGCTCGACTTTTGGCGCAGCGCTGAAAGCAGGCAATTTGACAGGTCCGTATGCGATTCATGATCAATACCGTAAACGCTTACGTGCCTTTTATGAATACATGTTGTCTGAACTGAAAAAACCACAAAATCTGCATCAGCCTAACGTTTTTATTGATACTGATCGTGAGAAGGCAACGTATTTTAAAAATACCGCAGAACAGCAAGATTACTGGCGTAAAATGTTAGTGTCACAGCTCATTAACCTCACCATTAGTAAAGAAGAAGATCTGGCTAAACAAAAAGCTTTGAAAGACAACCCAGAGTTGGCGAATGGCCAGGATTTAACCAGTCCGGAAGATCTAACACCTGTTCAAACACTCACGAAACGTTATACCCGTCAGCTTGAGCGTATTAGTCGCGTTAAAAGTGATGATGTGTTAGATAAAACTTTAAACGCCATGATGGCAACTTACGATCCGCACAGTAATTACTATCCACCGATTGATGCGATGGAGTTGAATCGTCAGACTACGCTGCAACTGGAAGGAATAGGTGTTTCTATTCGACCTGAGCGCGGTAATGAAGACTATATTAAAATTGAAACCATTGTAGAAGGTGGTCCTGCAAGTAAGTCGGGTCAGGTCAAATCGGGTGATCGCATTGTTGGGGTTGCTCAAGATGGCGACAAAATGGTAGACGTGATTGGTTGGTCTAGTTCTGAGATTGTCGGGTTGATTCGTGGCAAACGTGGAACTAAAGTCACCATTAAATTGCTAGGACCAGGTGCATCTATGAGTCAGGCGCGTACTGTAAGTTTGGTGCGTGATGTGATCCAGGAAGAAGATGCAGGTGTACGTTCACGTACAATTGATGTTATGCGTGATGGGAAAAAACATACCTTTGGTGTGATTGAAATCCCATCGTTCTATTTGAACTATCGTGCGCGCCGTGCGGGAACAGAATATCGTTCAGTGTCTGAAGATACCAACAATGCTTTAAAATCTCTTTCTGCCAAAAAAGTAGATGGCATTCTTATTGATTTGCGCAATAATCCAGGTGGTTCACTTGAAGAAGTGGCACGTATGCTTGGACAGGTAATCAAATCTGGGCCAGTCGTGCAAATTCGTGATGGTAATGGCAATGTGAGTGTGTTTGAAGATAACGATGGCGGCGCACAAACTTACGCAGGCCCATTGGCAATTTTAGTAAATCTGGCTTCAGCTTCTGCGAGTGAAATCTACTCCGCTGCCATTCAGGATTATGAGCGTGGAATCGTGATTGGAAGTACCACGACAGGTAAGGGTACAGCGCAGGTTCAATTAGATACCTTGGCACATGGTCAGGCGACGTTAACTCAACGTAAGTTCTATCGTATTACAGGTGGAAGTACTCAAAATAAAGGCGTTATTCCAGACATCAAACTGGTCGATATTTATGATGAGGAGTTTGGTGAGCGTAAAGCTAAAAATGCATTGAAGTGGGATACCATTCCAACTGCTCCGTTTAAGCGGGAAGGTTCAATTCAGCCTTATGTAGAAAAACTGTCTGAAGAATCTAAAGCTCGTGTTGCAGTCGATCCTCAATTTAAATATCTTGAGGCACGACGTGCGATTGCTGATAAAACCAAAGATCAAAAACGTATTGTTTTAGATATTGATCAGCGTAAAGCGGAAATTTTAGGGCTTGAAAAACAAACCCTTGATGCAGAAAATCAACGTCGTGCAGCGACAGGCTTAAAACCTTTTAGTAATTGGGAGAGTTATCAAGCATCACTAGATGCATTGAGCGAATCTCGTGCCAAAATGAAGATCAATGCGCGTCCACCTTTACCTGAAGAAGAAACTTTTGTGAATGAAGCGGCGAATGTATTATTAGATTATGCCAAAGCACAGAAGCATTGATTCTCTTTGAGTAAGCAACAAAAAAGCATATTTCGATATGCTTTTTTTATGTCAAAAAACTGTCATCTGGGTATCATCAAAATGTAAAAACGATTGTCTAATATTTGAGCTATGAAAATAAATCAAATGGATAGTTGTATGCAAGGTTCATTCGCTACAACGCTGCTAAAACAAGAAAATTTCCCTGAAAATTTTAAATTCTACTTTAAAAACAGACATGCAAAAATCAGTCAGGATTGGCATGAACTGGATAAATTGGTACGTCCTAAACTTAAAATTGCCATTGTCACCGAGACATGGCCACCTGAAATTAATGGTGTGGCTTTGTCACTGTTACAATTATGCAAGGGTTTACAGCAGCAAGGACATAAGATTTTACTGGTTCGACCTCATCAAAATCTAAAGTGTGAAGAATTTTCACCGAATAAAGAATGTTTGGTGATGTCACAAACTTTACCTAAATATCCTGGTTTACAGTTTGGTTGGCCTCAATATTTAAAAGTCACAAAAGCGCTTGCTACATTTTCACCAGATGTGGTGCATATTGTTACTGAAGGGCCGTTGGGATTGACTGCATTGCATGCAGCACGTAGCAGGAATATTCCTGTATCAAGCGGTTTTCACTCACCTTTTCAGGATTTTAGCCGTTTCTTCGATTTAGCTTTTTTGCTCAAACCAATTCAGGGTTACTTGCGTTGGTTTCATAACAGCACAGATATGACCTGTGTGCCAAGCAAAGATACTGAAAAAGCATTGCGTGGTTTCGGAATTACATGTCCTTTAAGTATTGTAGGACGGGGTGTAGATACTGAAAAATTTTCCCCACAATATCATTGTAAGAAATTACGGGAAAGTTGGGATGCATCAGATGATACAACGGTCATGTTGTATGTTGGACGTTTATCACCTGAAAAAGAAATTCATTTGTTAATTCAAAGTTATGCAGCAATGCAACGTATGCAGCATCGAAAATTTAAACTGGTGATTGTGGGTGATGGGCCAGATCGTATGCGTCTCGAGCAGATGGCGGAGAATTGTGAGGTTGTTTTTACAGGAAGTTTAACTGGCAAGAATCTTGCAACTGCTTATGCAAGTGCTGATGTCTTTGTATTTGCTAGTCAGGTAGAAACCTTTGGTAACGTGGTACTTGAGGCAATGGCAAGTGGGTTACCTGTAGTGGCTTATGATTATGCTTGTGCCAGTCAGTATGTAGAGCACGGGGTGAGTGGTTGGCTAAGTCCATTAGGTCAAGTCAATACATTTATTCAAACCTTATATCAATTGCCTGTAAGATCACAGTTAAAACAGATGGGAATACATGCACTTAAGCATGTTAAACAAAGCGGTTGGCAACAACCTGTATATCAAATGGAACAAGCCTTATATCAGGTGGTCAAAGAGTTCTACCGAGTATAAATCTCCGTTTAAGTGAGAGGAGTGTCACCATGAATTTTAAAAACGCTAAAATTAGAATACTCGATTTAGATTTAAAAGGTTGTCTGTATCTGAACCATTTTTCGCATTCACAGCGAATTGCGCATTTCTTTAAAATCATCAGTCGGCTTGGTGATGGTCTATTTTGGTACGTCATGCTGTTTATGGTTTGGCTATCTCAAGGGTTGTTTTATGGTCTACAAATCATTTACTTATTATTAGGTGGTTCTGTGGGAACTGGAATTTACAAGTTTCTAAAACATAAAACCACACGCCCGCGCCCTTATCAGGTGCATCAGGTGATTGTACTGGGTGAACGCCCATTGGATCATTTTAGTTTTCCATCGGGGCATACTTTACACGCGGTTATGGCGAGCATCGCATTAGGTTATATCCAGCCAATTTTGGTGGTTATTATGCTTCCTTTTACTATTTTGGTAGCTTTGTCTCGCATGGTATTGGGATTACATTATCCAAGTGATGTGATTGTTGGGGCTGTCATTGGGACTGTGGTTGGTTGTGGAATTATTTTTGCAGCACCATTGATGAATATTCATTTATAAGTTTGAATGTGCATTGCCCTTTAATAAATCCAACAGTTCACATGTTCGCTTTGCCTGAAATTTGCTAAAGTAGCATTATTTGATTGATGCAACAGGACATACCATGGGCTTACGCTGGACGGATACCATTGATATCGCAATTGAACTGAGTGATGCACACCCAGATGTTGATCCACAATGGGTTCGTTTTACTGATTTACACGCATGGATTTGTGCTTTGCCAGATTTCTCTGATGATCCTGCAAAATCGACTGAAGGGCTGTTAGAAGCCATTCAAATGACATGGATTGATGAAGTTCGCTAAAAAATCATCGGAAATTTATAACTTTTACACAATCAAGGCTGATTATTACCGTTGACATCGGTATAATGCGCCCAATTTTTTACGTTTAAAATTTTAAGCGAGGAGCCACTCATGGCAATCGAACGTACTTTATCGATCATCAAACCAGATGCTGTTGGTAAAAACCACATTGGCGAAATCATTGCACGTTTTGAGAAAGCGGGTTTAAAACCAGTTGCGATCAAATACAAGCATTTGTCTCAAGCAGAAGCTGAAGGCTTCTATGCAGAGCACAAAGAGCGCGGTTTCTTTGCTGACCTAGTTGCATTCATGACTTCTGGTCCAGTTGTTGTTTCTGCACTTGAAGGCGAAAATGCAGTTCTTGCACACCGTGAAATTTTGGGCGCAACGAATCCGAAAGAAGCAGCACCAGGTACAATCCGCGCTGACTTCGCAACAAGCATCG
This sequence comes from Acinetobacter guerrae, assembly GCF_009372255.1. Classification (GTDB taxonomy): domain Bacteria; phylum Pseudomonadota; class Gammaproteobacteria; order Pseudomonadales; family Moraxellaceae; genus Acinetobacter; species Acinetobacter guerrae. Next base: position 291,229 of record NZ_LXGN01000045.1, on the reverse strand, counting down.
ATGAAAATGCTGCACATGGTTCTGACTCTGTAGCATCTGCTGAGCGTGAAATTGCGTATTTCTTCGCTGCTGAAGAGATCTTCCCACGCACTCGTTAATCGAGAGCATCCAAACCAGATAAGTGGTATTATACTTATCTGGTTTTTTATTTTTCTCTGAATAAATTTGCTGAAATATTAGGCAAGATTTCTTCGTCACTTCTATGGTTTAGGTAATCTCATGGCTTCTGTAATAGATCTCCCAGCACCAACAGAACATGCACAGCCTGCTGATGCGGTGCAAAATGCTGTCCGTGCCAAAGTTAATCTATTGGGTATGTCTCGCGCAGAACTAGAAGGATTTTTTGAACAATTAGGAGAGAAAAAGTTTCGTGCAGGACAAGTGATGAAGTGGATTCATCAGTATTTTGTCACTGATTTTGCTGAAATGACCAATATTTCAGGTAAATTGCGCACCAAACTTGAACAGGTATGTGAAATTACAGCGCCTGAAGTCGTACATCGTCACTACTCTAAAGATGGAACCCGTAAATGGGTGTTCCGTGTGGGTGATGGTGCAGGTTCGTTAGTTGAAACCGTATTGATTCCTGCTGAAGACAAGACTGGGTCACGTAAAACACTGTGTATTTCATCACAAGTGGGTTGTGCACTGGATTGTTCATTTTGTTCTACGGGTAAGCAAGGTTTCCAGCGCGATTTAAATCCTGATGAAATTATTGGACAACTTTGGGTCGCCAATCAGTCTTATATGGAAGATGTGCCTGTAGCAGAACGTAGTCGTTCCGTCACAAATGTCGTGATGATGGGCATGGGTGAGCCATTGCTAAATTACAATGCGGTACTTAGCTCAATGCAATTGATGCTAGATGACTTTGCTTATGGGATGTCCAAGCGCCGTGTAACGTTATCTACCTCTGGCGTGGTTCCAAAGATTGATCAACTGGCACAGGATATTGATGTCGCTCTCGCAATTTCTTTGCATGCACCTAATGATGAACTGCGTAATGAGTTAGTTCCAATCAATAAAAAATATCCACTTGAGCAATTGATTGCAGCGTGTCAGCGTTATCTGGCAAAAGGTGGCAATGAAAGTACGCGTAAACATGTCACGATTGAATATGTGATGTTAGATGGTGTAAATGATCACCCTGAACATGCACAACAAATGATTAAACTATTAAAAAATTTACCAAGTAAAATAAATTTGATTCCATTTAATCCATTTCCGCATGCGCCATATGGTCGTTCTAGCCGAAATCGAATTATTGCCTTTCAAAAAACTTTGTCTGATGCTGGATTTGTGTGTACGATTCGACAGACACGTGGCGATGATATTGATGCGGCATGTGGTCAACTGGTAGGGCAGGTCGCAGATCGAACTCGTCGTGCTGAACAATGGAAAAAGAAAGTCGCAGAGCGACAAGAGATTATTCGTTCACAGGGATAATATATTGGGGGTAGAGTTGTTGAGTAGATTCACTTCACGTTCCACAGTCTGGATTTCAGCATGTTTAATGGCATTGCTGTTAACGGGATGCCAATCTCAAAAAACAACCAAAGACCCAAAAAAAGCTGTACAGGTGCGCACGCAACTGGCAGCTGAATATATTAAGGCAGGTGATCTGGATGCGGCTAAGCGTGCATTAGATCAGGCTTTGGATGTGAACTCGCGTGATTCCATGGCCAATATGATGATGGGTGTGCTTTTACAACAAGAAGGCAGTGCAACAAATCTCGAGAAAGCAGACACGTATTTTAAACGTGCAATCTCGGAAGAACCTACTAATGCACAGGCTCGTAATAATTATGGTACGTACTTATACCAATTGAAACGTTATAATGACGCGATTGAACAATTTACGATTGCAGGGGCAACATTGGGGTACGATCAGCGTTATCGTGCTCTAGAAAATCTGGGGCGTATATATGTATTGCTTGGCGATCGTGTGAATGCTGAAAAGTCATTCAAACAAGCTTTACAGGCAAACCGCGACTCTTATGTATCTATGTTAGAGTTGTCAGAGATTTTTTATTTGCAACAGCAAATGCCAGCGGCGACTCAAATGTATGAACAATATGTCCGTACAGTGGGACAAACCAATCAAGGCGCACGTGCGCTTTGGGTGGGGATTCGTGTTGCACGAGCCAATGGTGATCGAGTTGGAATGCAAGCACTGGTGAATCAACTTCGTGCTTTATTTCCCGATAGTTCAGAATATAAACGTTATTTGCAATTACAGTACAGTACTGAGGCCGTATGGAAATAAATCCTAATTCACAGCAGCCAACTGGCTCAAGTTCACCTACTTCAGCATTAGGAAATGTTCAACGTCCAGGTGAGTACTTACGTCAGATTCGTCTTGCCCAGAAGCTTGAGTTAAATGAAGTGGCATCTGATTTAAATATGCCACCTAAAACCTTAACCGCTTTAGAGCAAGATGACTATAAAAGCTTGCCAGAACCTGCATTTATCAAAGGGTATTATCGCTCTTATGCGAAATACTTAAAAACAGATGCAACTGCGATTATTCAGCGCTTCGATGAAATTTATGCGAATGATACAGGTTTGTTACCAAATCATGCTTTAACCAACTCCCCAATTAAAATTATGGGGAAATTACCTGGTTCAAAAAGTGATCGGAACAGAAAGTGGTTGAAACGTAGTCTTATTCTGATTTTGGCTTTGATTGTGATTGGTATTATTGTGACCATGGTTCAAAACTGGTCTACCAAGAAAAATAATACGGTCGCACCGCAAAGTTCAAGTGTTGAAGTTTTACCATTAAATACAGGAGCAGCAACTTCTGGAGATGAGTTGGTGCTTAACTTTAATCGTCCGACATCGGTACATATTGTCGATTCTACTGGTAAAGTCTTGGCAACAGGGCGTCAGGCATCGACTATAACCTTAAATGGTCAATCGCCATTTCAAATTCGTCTGGATGATGCAGCGGCTGTGTCATTAAGTCTAAACCAAGAACCGATTTCATTGTCTCCATATACGGTAAATGGAAAAGCAGATTTCCGTTTATCTCGTTAATGAAGATTAAATGAGAGTGAAATAATGATCCAGAATCCAATCAAGCGTCGACCAACACGAAAAATTCGTGTTGGCTCAGTGTATGTCGGTGGAGATGCACCTATTAGTGTGCAAAGCATGACCAATACTGAAACCTGTGATGTTGATGCGACTGTCGCACAAATTCAGCGCTGTGCTGACGTAGGTGCAGACATTATGCGGGTGTCTGTCCCATCAATGGAAGCTGCGGAAGCTTTTGGTGAAATTCGTAAACGAGTCACTGTTCCTTTAGTTGCTGATATTCACTTCGATCATAGAATTGCATTGGCAGTTGCAGACTATGGTGCAGATTGCCTACGTATTAACCCTGGTAATATCGGTTCTGATCAAAAAGTACGTGAAGTCGTAGCGGCAGCGCGTCATCATGGTATTTCGATTCGTATTGGGGTCAATGCGGGGTCTTTGGAAAAAGATTTGCAGAAAAAATATGGCGAACCTACAGGGCAAGCTTTACTTGAATCTGCACTACGTCATATTGATATTTTAGATCGACTGAATTTCCACGAATTTAAAGTCAGTGTCAAAGCTTCCAATGTTTTTCTGACCATGGATGCCTATCGTTTACTTTCTCAGCAGATTGATAACCCATTACATCTAGGTGTGACTGAGGCGGGGATTTATCGTACAGGTACAGTGAAGTCTGCGATTGCATTGGGTGGTCTGCTCATGGAAGGCGTGGGAGATACCATGCGTATTTCACTGGCTGCTGAACCAGAAGATGAAATTAAAATCGGTTTTGATATTTTAAAATCATTGGGATTACGTTCTAACGGCATTAACTTTATTGCTTGCCCAAGCTGTTCACGTCAGGAATTTAACGTGATTAAAGTGATGCAGATGCTAGAAGAACGTCTGGAAGATATACGTACACCAATGGATGTTTCTGTGATTGGGTGTAAAGTCAACGGGCCTGGTGAGGCCAAAGAAGCTGATATTGGAGTCGTTGGGGCATCTCCTCGTTCATTGGTCTATCGCAATGGTGAAAAAAGCCATTTAATTGATACAGATCAATTGGTCGAAGAAATTGAGTCAATGGTGCGTGATCGTGTAAAAGCGATTGAAGAAGCAAAATCTAAAGAAATTATTCGTACAAGTTTTGAGTAAGTCATGAGTTCAATTGTTGCAATCAAGGGTTTTAACGATATTCTTCCGAGCCAAACGGCTGCATGGAGACGTTTAGAACAACATCTGGCATCTTTAATGGATACTTATGGCTATCAGCAAATTCGGTTACCAATTGTTGAGCAAACAGGTTTATTTAAACGTGCTATTGGTGATGCGACGGATATTGTTGAAAAAGAAATGTATACTTTTTTTGACAAAGGAACACCGCCTGAATCATTAACTTTACGTCCCGAAGGTACGGCTGGTTGTGTTCGTGCAATGCTAGAACATAATTTATTACGTGGGGCTACACCACGTGTCTGGTATCTTGGGCCGATGTTTCGTTATGAAAAACCACAAAAAGGGCGTTATCGTCAATTCCATCAGTTTGGGGTGGAAACCTTTGGCGTGGCAACCCCTGATATTGATGCTGAAGTGATTTTATTGACTGCGCGTTTGTGGAAACGTTTAGGAATGGCGGATAAAGTCCAGCTTGAACTGAATACTTTAGGCGAAATCGACGAACGTGCAGAATATCGTGCAGCTTTGGTTGAGTTTTTGACTCAGCATAAAGATGCTTTGGATGAAGATTCACAGCGCCGTTTAACCACAAATCCTCTGCGAATTTTAGATTCAAAAATTGAATCGACACAGAAAATTTTAGAAAATGCGCCGAAATTGCATGACTTCATTCAAGAAGACAGCATGAATCACTTTAAACAACTGCAACAGTATTTAACTGATGCAGGTATTTCTTTTGTGATCAACCAAAAGCTGGTACGTGGTCTGGATTATTACAACAAAACTGTTTTTGAGTGGACGACTACAGCATTGGGTTCACAGGGCACCGTTTGTGCAGGTGGACGTTACGATGGTTTAGTTGGACAATTGAAAGGTAAAGCAGATCAATCTGTTCCTGCTGTTGGTTTTGCAATGGGTATGGAGCGTTTATTGTTGCTTCTTGAGCAAATTGAACAAGCACAGGCTGTCCGTGATTGTGATGTGTTTTTGGTGGCTGAACCTGCTTATCAGGGGCATGCACTGATTTTGGCAGAACAATTACGTGATCAGCTTGAAACAAGCAATAGTTCACTGCGTATCAAAACTGGTTCACAGGGCAGTATGAAAAGCCAGATGAAAAAAGCAGATCAGTCTGGTGCTGTTTATGCCATGATTTTGGGTGAGCGCGAATGGAATGCTGGTGAGTTGACCATAAAAGAGTTGGCAACCGCTGAACAATCCAATGTGGCGATTGACCAACTGGTTTCATTTTTAACTAAAAAATTGGCAAAATAAGCGAAAAAGCTGAAGGAAAAAGGAACGTAGATGAGTGCGTTAACTGAAGAAGAACAACTGGATCATTTAAAGTCGTTCGGTAAAAAATATGGCTCTGCCATCATTAGTGGTATTTTGATTGCGCTCATCGCCTTTTTTGGATGGCAATATTGGCAGAAAAAAACACTGGCTGAAAATCAGGTGCGTACTGCAAAAGTACAGCAACTTATGGATCAGGCGCAGGGTGCTGAGTCGAATCCAGATGCTTTAAGTAATTTATATGCCTCTGCAGATAAAATTACCAAAGATGCGCCAGATTCAGTACAAGCCATTCAAACTGAACTGATGTTGGCAAAAGTAGCTTATGATAAAGCTGATTATGCCGCAGCAGAAAAGTCATTAAAGAAAGTCGAAAACTCAAAACTTAATGATAACGGTCTATTGCAATTGGTTAAACTTCGTCTAGCTTATGCTCAACTTGCGCAAAATAAATATGACGATGCGTTAAAAACCTTGTCATCGGTCACGGATCCTGCATTTAAGGCTACGGCTGAAGAAGCACGTGGCGACATATATGTCGCGAAAAAAGATATTGCTTCTGCAAAAAAAGCGTATCAAAGTGCGTGGGATGATTTATTGAAACGCAAGCAAGAGCGTCAAATTTTACAAATTAAACTCGAAAGTGTTGGCGTTTTAGTAGATGATCCTGAGATTGAACGCCCGATTTTAGACACACAGGTGGATAAGTCTTAATGGATAGAAAATTTACGCTCCCGTTTACGCTTGCATTGGTTGCAGCAGCTTTGGTTGGTTGCTCGAGTAATAAACTTAAAGTGGAAGAACCGAAACCCAATCCTTTGCCAAAACTGGCACAGGCAAAAACTTTGGTTCCTGTATTTTCACAAAGTGTTTCTTCAACAGATGAAGCAGATCCACTACGTTTGCAGCTTGATTCTGACAATGGCGTGAATTTTATTGTAAATCCAAAAGGTGAAGTTTCTGCCTATCGTGGTAAACAACGTGTGTGGGAAACTCGTGTCAATAAACACGGATTGACTTCAGGTGTCGAAGCCAAAGAAGGCGTAGTCTTAGTGGGTAGTGCTAAAGGTGAACTCTTTGCACTGGATGAAAGCACGGGTCAGAAAAAATGGCAGGCACAGTTAAGTGGTGCTTTACTTAGTCCATCTTTAATCAAAGATGGACGGGCAGTGACCATTGCCAATGATGGTACAGTCTTTGCGCACGATTTACAGACTGGACAGCAACTTTGGGCGTATAAAATGCCAAACGTACAGTTTAGTCTACGTGGTCAGCCATCGCCTGTTATGTTGGATGATCATACTGTCATCGTAGCATCGGCTAATGCTTATGTTTACGGCATTGATGTGATTAGTGGTGTACCTCGTTTTCAACGTCGTGTTGCAGTCAGTGAAGGTCGTTCAGATGTGCAACGCCTAATTGATATTGATGGTGATCCCGTGGTGGTTGGCCAGTTTCTAGTAACCACCAGTTATCAGGGGCAAGTCACTGTAATTGATGTCGCTGCACAGCAAGTGGTCTGGAGCGAAAACGCCAGTAGTAATAAACGTGCTGAGGTCAGCAATGACAAAGTTTTCGTGGCACAAACCGACGGTAAACTGGTAGCATACAACCTTAGCACAGGCGAAAAAGCGTGGGAAAGTGACGCTTTGATGCACCGCCAGTTGAGTAACCCAGTCGTGTTAGGTTCTGATCTTGTGGTGGGTGATCTGGATGGTTATTTGCACCTAATTGATCCAAATAGCGGACAACTTGTTGGTCGATCAAAAACCAGTGGTGACGTACGTACTTTACGCGTAGTTGATAATCAACTTTATGTGTCTACTCGCAAAGGTGCATTTACTGTTTGGCAAAACCGTTAATTTTATACGGGCTTGTGCTAAACTAGCAGCTAGCGAATTTTATGCTTCATATTCGTCGGGGTGTTTGAATACACAATATTCAAAACCCCGTTGTTTTTTATTCAGGCCTTTGGCCTAAAATCTTCCTTATTATTTCCTTGTTCATGCCAAATGGCTGATCTTGAATGTAGGTTACTTTATGAAACCCGTTATTGCGCTCATTGGTCGTCCCAACGTCGGAAAATCAACGCTATTTAACCAGATTACCAAGAGTCGTGATGCGCTTGTTGCCGATTTTGCGGGGCTTACTCGTGACCGTAAATATGGTGATGCCGTTTACCAAAATAAATCCTTTATTGTGGTAGATACAGGCGGTATCGGCGAAAGTGAGGCGGGGATCGATGCTTACATGGCGGAACAGTCAAAAACCGCCATCAATGAAGCTGACATTATTATTTTCGTGGTGGATGCTCGTGCAGGATTACTTGCTTCAGATGAACAAATTGCCCGTGAAATACGCAGTCTGGGTAAGAAAATTTATTTAGTTGCCAATAAAGTGGATGGTGTACACGCTGAAGCAGCCGTGGTCGAGTTTTATAAACTAGGCTTTGGTGAACCGATCCATGTTGCAGCGAGTCATGGTCGCGGTGTGGCACAGATGCTTGAAGATGTGCTTGAAGATGTTCCTGAAGATGAAAATCCAGAAGAACATGACAAAAATACAGGACTAAGACTCGCGATTATTGGTCGTCCAAATGTTGGTAAATCTACGCTAGTCAACCGGTTGTTAGGCGAAGAACGTGTTGTGGCATTTGATGAGCCTGGAACGACACGTGATTCGATTTATATCCCTTATGAACGTGATGGTCGCCAATATACCCTGATCGATACAGCAGGGGTACGCCGTAAGGGTAAAGTTGATGAAATGATTGAAAAATTTTCAATTGTAAAGACCTTACAAGCGATTAAAGATGCGCATGTGATTGTTGTGGTTTTGGATGCTCGTGAAGGTGTGGTTGAGCAAGATCTACATCTAATTGGCTATGCGCTTGAAGCGGGCCGTGCCATGGTGGTTGCCATTAATAAATGGGACAACATGACTGAGTATGATCGCAAGCAATGTAAACTGGATGTTGATCGTCGTTTTGACTTTATTCCTTGGGCAAAAGTACATCTGATTTCTGCCTTGCATGGCACAGGCGTAGGTGAGTTATATCCATCGATTCACCGTGCTTATGATTCTTCGCATTTAAAAGTTTCACCTGCGAAATTAACCCAAATTTTAAATGATGCAACAGATGCGCATCAACCGCCGATGATTAGCGGTAAGCGTATTAAAATGCGTTATGCGCATATGGGTGGGCAAAATCCTCCGACTATCGTAATTCATGGAAATAAAGTAGATAAAACTCCAGCAGATTATCGTCGTTATTTGGAAAATGTGTTTCGTAAAGTTTATAAGCTTGAAGGTACTCCTGTGCGAATTGACTTTAAAACGTCTGAAAACCCATTTGAAGGACGTAAGTCGCAAATCGATGAGCGCGTCGCTGCGCGTAAACGTCGTTATATTCAAAAATTTAAGAAAGCCGAGAAAAAATTTAAGCGTTAAATTGTGCATAATAAAAAACCCCGATCCAATTTCGGGGTTTTTTATTTATAAGCACTGTATCTTGTTGTTATTTCAGTTAAAATGTAATTTTTTGTTAATTTGAAGACTGGTGCTATAATTTTGCACCAATTTATTCCCCTTTTGTCATAGGCTCGCGTTCAGCATGATCAGATTTCATCTCTCAGCGCTTCGATTGTGCTGTACACAACAAGAGTGTACCGCGCTAGAGTCTTTGCCTGCCATGCAGCGCAGGCGACTTTCGCCTTTGGCAAAATTGGCGATAAATGCCGCCGTGCAAACTCTGGGGCAGCAATCTGTAGATTATATTGTATGGGCTTCTCAGTATGGCGATGAAGTCAAAACATTAGGTATTTTACAAGATGTTTTGACCAATCAAATGCCATCACCTACGCAATTTTCGACTTCGGTTCATAATGCAATTGCTGGTCTTTATTCTATTTTGTGTAAAGACGATACCATTTCGACCAGTTTAAGTAGCGGTTGGTCAGAAGCAATGATCGAAGCCTATGCTATTTTAAAAAGTCAGCCTCAGATTAAAACTGTTTTAGTGGTTTATTATGACGCGCCATTACCTGAAATTTATCAGGATCGACGACATTTTGAGCCGTTTGCTATATCGACTTTAGTCAGTCTGGAACATGCCAATGCTGAGTTGAGTACAGTTGAACAGACTCAACATATTGACGCGCTCAGTTTTTATTCCTTCTGGCAAGATGAGCATCAAACAGAATGGCTAGGATGGCAAAAATGTTAAACAAAGCATCATTAAAAAATAAGATCAATTATATTTGGCGTGTTGCAGCAACAGGTTTCAGTTTTGCCAGTTTTGGTATTGGGGGCGTGGCAATCGCGACTGTGGTTGCACCTTTGGTAAATTTAACTGCGCAGGATCAGGCGACTCGTCGACAACGTGCTCAACAGGTGATTCGTACCAGTTTTAAAGGCTTTACCGAAATGATGGTCAAGTTGGGCATTATGACTTATTCGGTTGAGGGTTTGGAAAAATTACAGCAAAGTCGACAAGAATTAGTAATCGCTAATCATCCGACTTTAATTGATGTTGTGGTTTTAATTGGATTGATGCAACAAGCCAATTGCGTGGTAAAGCAGTCGCTCTGGTCAAATCCATTTACACGAGGCCCTGTGCGCAGCGCGGGTTACGTTTTAAATGCAGGATCTAATCAATTTATCCATGATTGTGTTACAAGCTTACAGCAAGATAATGCGGCATCGTTAATCATTTTTCCTGAAGGAACGAGGACACAAAAAGATGAACAGATTAATGAGTTTCAGCGTGGCGCTGCCAATATTGCAATTCGTGCCGATGTTCCGATTCGACCTGTGTTGATTCGTTGCACACCCACAACTTTAACCAAAAATGAAAAGTGGTATCACATTCCTGCGAAGCCCTTTCTAATTGAGATTAAAATTTTGGATGCCATCCATATTTCAGAGGTACTTTCTGATTTGACGGTCAGTCCTAAAAATGTCCGCGCTCTCAATCAGTATTTACAGCAATTTTTTAAGCAAGAGTTATCTAAATGAGCAATTTGGCCAACGAATTAAAACAAATGATTATTGATGTTTTAGCACTTGAAGACATCACCGTTCAGGATATTGATGATCAGGCACCATTATTTGGAGAGGGACTAGGGCTAGATTCAATAGACGCTTTGGAGTTAGGGCTTGCCCTCAAAAAACGTTACAACATTCATTTAAATGCTGAATCGGATGAGACCAAACAGCATTTTCGCTCAATTCAAAGTCTAGTGACTTTGGTTGAAGCTCAACAAAAAGTATAAGAGGTAGCTATGTTAAGTCAGGAACACATTCTTTCGACCTTACGTGAATGGATGCAGGATTTATTTGAAATTGAGCCTGAAACAATCCAATTAGAATCCAATCTATATTCGGATCTGGATGTTGATAGTATTGATGCAGTGGATTTAATCGTAAAAATTAAAGAGTTGACAGGTAAACAGGTGAAACCTGAGGACTTTAAAAATGTCAAAACAGTGCACGATGTTGTGACTGTTATTCAGAATATGACAGCTTAATGAATCACTTTTTGAAATGGATAACAGCGATTTTTTTTATCGCTTATCCTTTTATTGTGGGTTGGAGTCTATCCCACGGTCATTTTTTTGCCGTCAGTATATTGCTGGTGGCGGTGGGTATGTCACGCCTTGTGTTTAAATCCAATGCATTATTATGGCCACTTTCTATGTTTGCCATTTTATGTGGTGGTTTAAGCGTGATGTTGAATGATCATGCATGGCTTAAATTTTATCCAGTTCTGATGAGTCTGGGAGCTTTGGGTATATTTGCATCGACCTTATGGCGACCACCTTCCATGATTGAGCGTTTCGCACGAATCATGCAGCCCAATTTACCTGAGTCGGGAGTACAATGGACGCGAAAAGTCACCATAGTCTGGTGTGGTTTTTTTCTATTCAATGCAGCTATGGCTTGGTGTACGATTGTTTATGCACCGACCCAGATTTGGGTGTTATATAATGGCTTTATTTCTTATGTCCTCATGGGCATTCTTTTACTTGGTGAATTTATTTTAAGAAAACGCCATCAGCGTTTAAACAATAATGATGAACAATTCCTTTAATCCATTTATTCAGTCACAACAGACCTTAGCGATTACCGTTGACCAACAGCAAATTTCTTTTGCTGCATTTTGGCAAGATGTGTCGCAGCAAGCGCAATGGCTTTCTTTACGACCTGAATCCATCTGGGCGCTTTGGCATCAAGATAGTTACGAGTTTCTGGTGTTATTGTTTGCAGCACTTCAAGCAAAGAAAAGGATCGTGTTGCCTCCACATCGGGTGGCACAACTTGAACAAAATTTAGCTGAACAAAATATTTATTTTTTATCACGTCAGACTTTTACTGAAGTAAACTCGAATTTTGTACTTGATTTTAGTCAGAATTTTCTTGAACAAGCGCAGATCGATTTTTACACTTCTGGTTCAACGGGTGAACCCAAACGTATTGAACGCACTTTAGCGCAATTGTTTAAAGAAGTGCATGGACTCGATCAGACATTTTGCTTAACTGAACAAGTCATTGCATTGGCTACGGTCAGTCATCAGCATATTTATGGTTTATTGTTTAAAGTGCTCTGGCCATTATTTACTGGACGAAGTTTTTTTAGTCCTCAACTGGTTTTTCCAGAAGATGTGATTGCCATACAAAAACATTTTGCTGAATTTGGACTGCAAAACTATGTGATTTCTAGTCCTGCTTTACTCAAACGCTGGACGTTTGATATCAAACTCGTAGATAGTCAGGCCGTATTTTCTTCTGGCGGAAAATTGGAAAATGGTGTTCGACCCTTACTCAATTATACGATTACTGAGATTTTAGGAAGTTCAGAGACGGGTGGAATTGCCTATCGAACTGAAGATGAAAGTGCATGGCAAGCCTTTGCGGATGTGAATATTGAAATTCATCAACAGCTTTTAAATGTACAAACTGAACACGCCTTTTGTTCTGACTGGATTGAAACTGGGGATCTGGCAGAATGGGGAAATGCCAATAACCCAAAAACTGGATTTAAATTATTGGGTCGTGCCGATCGTTTGATCAAGCTGGAAGAAAAACGTCTGAGTTTGGATGCGATTGAGCAAACGATTCAAACATTACCAGCGGTAAAACAATGTCATGCTTTATTGGTAGAGCAGGAACAGCGTCAGTTTTTGGCGTGTATTGTGGTTTTGCACGATGCCGCACGTCAACAGTTACAATGCATAGGTAAACACGCATTTGTATCTGAGATAAAACAACAATTACGTGATGGCTTGGAAAATATCGCAATTCCCCGTTTATGGCGATTTTTGACAGAGCTTCCACAAAACACTCAGTCAAAATTGGATAAACATTATTTAAAAAGTTTGTTTCAGCCGATGCTGCAACCTGTGGTTCTGTCGCAGTTACAAGCAAGTGAATGTCATCAACTGAAACTGGAATTTATGCCTGAACTGCTATGTTTTAAAGGTCATTTTCCAAATCAACCGATATATCCAGGTGTTGGGCAAATTGGATTTATTCAGACATTTGCCAGACAAATCTGGGGTGATTTAGATTGGTGCAATGGTTATGAACAACTTAAATTTCAACATCTGATTGAGCCGTATCATGTTATTGAGTTAAAACTGACGCGCAAACAGCATAAAGTGAGTTTTGAGCTATCTGATGTACAGCAAACTTTGGCATCAGGTCGTTTGTTATTTGCATTGAAAGATTCGGATGAGGAGACAGTTTGATGCAAACTTATGGTTTTGTTATTCCTGTGTTTAATCATCCGCATTATCTTGACGAATTAATGGCAGTTCTAAGTCAGTATAATTTACCTGTGATTGTGGTGAATGATGGTAGTCATGATGAATGTACAATGCGATTGAGAGCATTGGATCAGCTTTATTCGCAGCTTCATTTAATTGAGCATGATCATAATCAGGGCAAAGGTCAGGCAGTCATTACTGGATTGAACTATGCAGGGCAAATGGGACTCAGCCATGCTTTGCAGATAGATGCGGATGGTCAACATCAATGGACAGATATCGATAAGTTTCTGCAATTATCTCAGCAGCATCCTGATGCAGTTGTGATTGGTCAACCTGTATTTGATTTATCCGTCCCCAAAAAACGCTTGTATGGGCGATATGTCACGCATGTCTGGGTTTGGATTAATAGTTTGTCTTTTGATATTAAAGACAGTATGTGTGGTTTTCGGATCTATCCTTTAGCACCAACATTAAAAATTTTAAAACAAGCAAAGTTTCAACCACGTATGGGCTTCGACAGTGAAATTTTAGTCCGTCTAAAGTGGGAAAATGCCAAATTTATAAATGTCCCAACGCCTGTGATTTATCCTGAACATGGGATTTCTCATTTTCATGTCTGGCGCGATAACTTGGGAATGAGTCAGGCACACGCGCGGTTATTTGCTGGCATGTTATGGCGTTTACCCAAACTCATTAAACAAAAAATACAAGGCTAAACATGCAGCGCCAATCTTCTAACTGGAGCGATCGTAAAGAGCGAGGTGGACTGGGGCTGCTCACGCTAGTGCTCTATTTTTATCGTTTGGGTGGGCGTTGGTTATGTAAGGTCGTATTGTACTTTATTATTATGTGGTACTGGCTTTTTGCAGTTTCTGCACGGCAGGCATCACTTGATTATTTGCGCCAATTACATTTATTTGCAGGTGTACATTCTCCATTTTCAAGTTTACCTTCATGGGCAAATAGCTATCAGCATTTTGTCCAATTTGGCATGAGTATTTTGGATAAAATGGAAGGTTGGCTCGGGAATATCCCTGAACAACAGTTACAGTTGTTTGGTCATCAGCATTTTCAACAGGCGTACCAGAAAGGTGCATTATTAGTCGTATCGCATTTTGGCAATATTGAACTGTTACGTGCTGTTAAATCTCAACATTCTCAGAAAATCAATGTATTGGTCTATCAAAAACATGCCACACAATTTAATGCTTTTCTGAAAAAACTCAACGATCAAGCTGACGTGAATCTGATTTCTGTCGATGAATTGGGACTAGAAACAGCCATTTTATTAGAAGAAAAAATGCAACAAGGTGAATGGGTGATTGTCGCGGCAGATCGTGCGCCTGTGCAATCTGATCGCGTTCAACATATTGAGTTTCTTGGTAAAGATGCAGTGTGGCCACAGGGTGCGTGGATACTGGCAAGTTTACTCAAAGTTCCTGTTTTGGCGGTGTTTTGTTATCGACAGCAGCAACATTTTGAAGTGCATATTCATAAAATTGCAGATGTCATCGATTTACCACGAAAGACCCGTATGCAAGCCATGCAAACGGTGACCCGACAATATGTAGCTTTGCTTGAGCAGCATTGCTTACGCGCACCGTATCAATGGTTTAATTTTTATCATTTTTGGACGAAGTAAATTGAATAACAGTATATTAAATACGGGCATAGAACAATTCATTACCGTAGGGATAGAGCCATTAAGTATTGAAGATGTGGTGCGTGTTGCACATGGTTATTGTCAGGTTTCATTACCACAACAACAAACGTGGCGTGATTTTATTCAAAAAGGCGCTGACTTTCTGGATGAATTATTAGAGCAGGAAGGTGTCATTTACGGGGTTACAACAGGTTATGGAGATTCTTGTTTAGTTGAAGTCCCTGCGCATCAGGTTAATGAACTGCCTTTACATCTTTCTCGTTTTCATGGCTGTGGCTTAGGTAAAAATTTGGAATTGGTGACTGCGCGTGCTGTAGTCGTTACGCGATTATGTTCTTTGGCAAGAGGTTATTCTGGGGTTTCACTGGCGTTACTAGAGCGTCTAGTTTGGTTACTCAATCAAAATGTAATTCCTGTCATTCCATCCGAAGGTTCTGTTGGCGCGAGCGGCGATTTAACCCCGCTTTCTTATATTGCGGGGGTATTGGTCGGTGAGCGAGATGTCTATTACCAAGGTCAAATTGTACCTGTCCAACAGGTGTATACAGCAAAAGGTATCGAGCCTTTGACTTTGCGCCCTAAAGAGGGACTGGCTTTGATGAATGGAACAGCAGTCATGACAGCAATGGCATGTTTAAATTATAAACGTGCTGAGCAAGTTGCCCATGCTGCAACATTAATTACTGCTTTAAATGTTTTGGCATTGGAAGGGAATCCGACTCATTTTGATGAAGTGCTTTTTGCTCAAAAGCCACATGCGGGGCAACAGAAAGTTGCAGCACAATTACGTGATTGGCTAGAAAGCGAAGTACAGACAGCCCACCAAAGTCCGCGTTTGCAGGATCGTTACTCATTACGCTGTGCACCGCATATTATTGGTGTTTTTGAAGATTCTAAAGTTTGGTTACGTCAATTTATTGAAAATGAATTGAATTCGAGTAATGACAATCCTTTGATTGATCCTATCAATCTGCGTGTTTTGCATGGCGGACATTTTTATGGGGGACATATTGCGCAAGCGATGGATAGTTTAAAAATCATGATTGCCAATATTGCCGATTTACTGGATCGGCAATTAGCGCAATTGGTCGATCATAAAATGAATCACGGCTTACCGCGTAATTTAACAGGTGCAACAGCAGACCGCTTACCTTTAAATCATGGTTTTAAAGCGGTACAAATTGGCGTATCTGCATGGACAGCCGAAGCATTGAAACAAACCTTATCGGCCTCCATTTTTTCGCGTTCAACGGAATGTCACAATCAGGATAAAGTCAGCATGGGCACAATTGCGGCACGAGATGCCGAACGTGTGATTGTATTGACTGAACAAGTGGTCGCTGCCTTATGTTGTGCCAGTGTGCAGGCAATTCATTTAAAAGGCTTAAACCAACAGCTTTCGCCAGTGCTGCGAGCATTTATGGACTGGACTTTACACAGTTTTGCATTGGTGGTGGAAGACCGACCATTACAAACTGAATTACAACAAATGATTGATCGTTTTGCCAACTTTGAACTGTCTAATACGGATTGGATGCTGCAACAGGAGCAAGCTTATGCAAGCTGAAGTCGTTATTGAAGTTCCTTTTCATGATGTCGATATTATGAATGTGGTTTGGCATGGGCATTATCTGAAATATTTTGAAATCGCCCGCTGTAAGCTTTTGGATCAGTTTCATTATAACTATATGCAAATGCAGGCTTCAGGTTATGCGTGGCCTGTGATTGAAAGCCATGTACGCTATGTACAGGGTATTCAGTTTGAGCAAAAAATTCGGGTACGTGCGATTTTAAAAGAGTGGGAAAATCGTTTAAAAATTGATTATGTGATTTTTGATGAAGCGACTGGAAAACGACTAACCAAAGGTTATACCACGCAGGTCGCCGTTGAAATTCAAACACGGGAAATGTGTTTTCAGTCTCCGCAAGTGTTATTTGATTGTCTGAATGCATGGTCTGAGTTTCAACCCGCGCAGGAGCAAAAACCATGATGGTTTCTATTTTAAATCAACATAAAAAAAGATTTAATTTTGTTCTACTCACAACTTTCGTATTTTGGGTTTTAAGTCTTTCGGTTACTGTGCAGGCAGCTTCACCACAAGCTGAACAGATTTTTAAACAGCTTTCACAAACCACCTTGATACGAGCCAAATTTGAACAGCAAAAAAAACTGGCATCTCTCCAAAAAACTTTTGTTTCCAACGGGGATGTGGTTTTTTCTAAAAGCAATGGTGTGCTGTGGCAGTTACAGCGTCCAGTCCAAGCAGACCTTGTGGTAACGCCCAAAAAACTGGTTCAGAAAACAGCAAAAACCTTGAGTCAGCTTGACGTCAGCAAGTCGCCTTATGGTTCAGTTGCGACTTTATTTTTGCAATTGATGTCGGGCAACTCAGCACTTTTAGATCAACATTTTACCGTCAATAAAACCAGTATCACAGCACAAGGTTGGTCAATCAGTTTGCGTCCTAAAAGCAGCTTATTTAAAAAGTTATTTGTACAGGTGGATGTACAGGGGCAACAATATGTAAATCAAATTATTATCGCAGAACAAGGTCGTAATATAACCACGATTCATTTTAGTCAGCAACATTCACAACCAGCGGCACTCACGACTGATGAACAAGCACTTTTCCAATTGGCAAAATAAATGTAGCGTGGTCTGGCTGGTCATACTCGTTGTGATCAGTTTGATCATGGGCGTGGCATGGCTAAAAAAAGATATTCATATTCAGACCAATATTTTTGCTTTACTTCCTAAACTGAATCAGGATACAGATTTAGCTGAGACGCAGCACTATGTCAGTGAACAGTTAAATAGTAATATTTTTGTCGTGATTGATGCTAAAGATAGCCAACAATTACAACAAGCAACGGACTATCTACAACATTCCGTCAGCCAGAGCAATGTTTTTGAACCTTTAACGGCGCAGGTTGATACTGAGCAATTAGGGCGAATTTTGTATCAACATCGTGCAGGCTTATTGAGTGCTGAAGATCAACAGTTACTTGTACAAAAAGATTATTCGAGTTTGACTGAAAAAAGCCTGATGCAATTGTTTACACCAGGTTTACCGATTAGCGCGGAAAGCTTAAAACAAGATCCATTCATGCTATTTAGCCGTTATTTGCTTGGAGTGAGTCAACAGGTACAACATGACAATGTTGAACTGGAAAACGGTTTTGCTACGATTCATGATCATGACAAAATTTCACGTTTGTTCAGCCTAAAATTAAAACAAAGCCCTTATAACATTGATTATCAGGAGCAAGCTTCAGCTTGGATCGATACGACTCAAAAGCAACTTGCCCAGATGAATGTTAAAAGTCACTGGACTGGAACATTATTATTTTCCAACTATGGTACGCAGTCGGCAAAACAAGAGATTTCGACCATCGGCGTAGGTTCAAGTCTGGGACTAGTGCTATTGGTCTGGTTTGGTTTTCGTTCGTTACGCCCTTTATTGACTGAGTTTGTTGCTGTTTCGACAGGGTGTTTAGTGGCTTTTGCCGCCACTCACTGGATATTTGGTGAAATCCATCTGATGACCTTGGTGTTTGGGGCGAGCCTGATCGGAGTTTGTGTCGATTTTTCATTTTACTTTATGGCAATGCAATCTCAGCACCGTAAGCTGAGTGGTTTTGAAGTTCTACGTCCGCTATTGCCGAGCTTGTTTATGGGATTGATGACTACAATCGTGGCCTATGTGTTTTTAAGCTTTAGCCCTTTCCCTGGTTTTAAGCAAATCGCAGTGTTTTCCATTGTTGGTTTGGCTTCGGCATGGTTGACCAGTATTTTATTATTGCCGCGTTTACCTGCCTTAAATGCTGAACCTGCCATTCAACGATTAAAGTGGATTGGTGAATTTAGAATCTGGTTTCAGCAGCATCGACTAATTCGCTATGTCACTTTGCTGACTATTGTGTTCATTGGAGTGAGCAGTTTATTTTTCTTAAAAACCAATGATGATATTCGCAATTTACAAAGTATGGATAAATCCTTAAAGCAGGAAGATCAGTATGTGCGCGAACGATTTATGGGGCAGCAGGATAGCGATTATTTTGTGGTGCGGGGGCATACGCCAGAACAAATGCAAGCCAATGAACAGGTGTTGATTCAAAAGTTACAGCATTTACAAAATCAAGATCAACTCACAAGTTTTCAGGCTTTAGGACAATGGATTCCTACGCAGCAACAACAGCAACAAAATATTGCCCAGCTTCAGTCGATTTCAGAATCTGTGTTAGAGCAGTATGCGCAAAATATGGGCTTATCCGTAAATGACGTAAAAACATGGCAGCAACAATTAGCTACTTTACCATTATTATCACTACAGGATTTTAAGCAGCATCCATTGGCCTTTTTGCAGGTTCGTTCTAACGAGCGTTTGGTACTTTTAAACGGAGTTAAGCATCTAAATGCTTTAAAACAATTGCAAAACGAGCAAATAATTTTACAGCAACCCATGAATCAGTTATCCGATTTATTTAAACAGCACCGTTTACAGGCACAATCTTTATTTGTCTATGCCTTGATTGCACTGGCGATCGGTCTAGGTGTGATTTATGGTTGGCGCTCTATTGTACCTCTGGTAATGCCTGTCAGTCTGGCGCTGTTGACGACTTTTGCGATACAGGCTTGGTTGGGGGTTGAACTCAATCTGTTTAGTATCATGGGTACTTTTCTGATTGTGGGTATTGGCGTGGATTATGCGATTTTTTATCGACATGGTCATGATCATCCGCAAATAGTAGGTATGGCATTATTCTTATGTATGATGTCGACTTTGCTCGGCTTTGGTTTATTATCATTGAGTCATACTTATGCGATTCATTGTTTTGGTTTAACAGTACTTTTTGGGGTCATTTTTTCATTTATTTATGCCACGTTGTTCACTCCATCGGATGAGCAACACGTGGTGATTTCACGTTATCAGTCAAAGAACTGAGATTAAAAAGGTCAATGTGCCATGCAAGATATGCAACAAAACACGATACAACAAACAGATGTGATCATTATTGGGGCAGGGCCATCGGGCAGTTCAGCAGCTGCTTTATTACGAAAAAAAGGTTTTCAGGTCGCTATCATTGAAAAACAGCATTTTCCTCGGTTTTCAATTGGTGAGTCTTTATTACCACAATGTATGGTCTTTTTAGATGAGGCGAGTTTATTAGACACCGTACGTGAACATGTCGGAACATGCGGCTTCCAGTTTAAAAATGGCGCAGCTTTTTTACGAGGAGGGAAGCGCAGTTTTTATGACTTTACCCAAAAATTTAGTGAGGGGCCGGGGACGACATGGCAAGTTCGCCGTGCTGATTTTGATCAGTTATTAGCTGAAGGGGCGCAAGCTTTAGGTGCTGATATTCGATTTGGACATGAAGTCATTGCTGTGGATGTTAAAACCTCACAGCCGATTTTGACGATTCAGCCTGAACAGGGTACAGCCTATCAAATTCAGGCAAAATTTTTATTGGATGCCAGCGGTTTTGGTCGAATTTTACCTAAATTTTTAAATCTAGAATCACCTTCAAATTTTCCTGTACGTCGTGCGTTGTTTACCCACATTGAAGATGGTATTGGGCTTGATACTGACTTTGATCGCAATAAAATTTTGATTACTGTGCATGATAAAGATCATCGTGCATGGTATTGGCTGATTCCTTTTGCCGATGGACGTAGTTCTTTTGGTGTCGTCGCAGAACAGGATTTTTTTGATGCTTATCTGACTGGCAATGCCGAGCAGGATCAAAATGAAGTCTTACTAAAACGGATTTTGGCAGATGACGAGAGCCTGTCTAAAGTTCTGGCTCAGGCAAAGTTTGATACACCTGTGCGGACATTGGTCGGTTACTCTGCCAATGTTAAACATTTGGCGCAGTCTAATTATGCATTATTAGGTAATGCGGGTGAGTTTTTAGATCCTGTGTTTTCGTCAGGAGTCACTATCGCTTTAAAATCATCTAGTCTGGCAATCCCACTGGTGGAACGTGCGATTAAAGGTGAGCAAATTGATTGGCAAACTGAATATGAACAACCCTTGCGTCAGGGAATCAATGTATTTCGTGCCTATGTTGAAGCATGGTATACAGGTGAGTTTCAGGATGTCGTATTTTCCAGACACAAAAATCCAGACATTGAACGGATGATTGCTTCACTTTTGGCTGGTTATGCATGGGACGAACGCAATCCGATGTATAAAAATGCCAAACGCCGCTTAGCCACTCTGGCTGAGTATTGCCGTGAAGATATTTCTCCTGCACAGCTATCGGAAATTTAAGATGCAATGGATTCGTTTATTGTTATTGGGCTGTATATTGACCGCATTTTCGGGTTGTCAGCATATGATGCCTAAAGCTGTGGGTCTTGAGAGCGGGACATGGCAACAGCAAACGTATCAGCGTCAAGATCAGGTGGATGTACAATGGCGCAAGCAGAGTTTTAGCTTTCTACTCTATCAGCAGCAGCACGGACAAGTATTGCAATTAATCGCGTTGAGCTTGACAGGTCAGCAGTTATTCCAAGTTGAATACAATGGTCAACATATTCAGGTGAAACAGCGTATTGAGCAAATGCGTTTATTACCGTTCGAATTTTTAGTTCGTGATATTTTATTGGCGACCTATCCTGATTTTGACAGTCAGCAGTCAAAGGTCATGGAAAAAAAATTGAATAAAACGGATGAAGAGATTTATATTCAAAAAAATTTGGTTTTAAAGATTCATCATCAACACGATCAGATTTATCTTGAAAATGTTCAAGTGCCTTATCAAATGACATTTTCACCAATTGAAAATACTTTGCAGTCCAATGAATAGATAAAATTATGCAACAAAAACAAAATTCTTCTGCTGTTGGTATTCAACTGAGCAGCAGCCTTTCAGCTTTAGGCAATTGTCCTGAACAGTTACGTCAGCGTTTAACTCTGTCAGAAACCAGCTTATCTATACAATCTGAATGGCTGCCTGAGCGTTCGGTCTGGGTAGGGGCATATACAGGACATTTGATAGAAAACTTACCAAATGCCTGTGAAGCTTGTTCATCTCGTAATTTACGTTTTGCTGTGACGGCTTTACAACAAATTGAAATACCTTTACGTGATTTAACTGAAAAGATTCCCCTAAGCCGCTTAGCGATTGTGATGGGCACATCAACATCTGGTATTGCAGATAATGAGCCGCTATTGGCTCAACATTTTCAGGGAAATGTTGGCTCGTCTATCGATCATCATAAACAGGAAATGAACGCATTGGCTAAAGGCTTGCAGGCCTATTTAGGCTGGCAGGGCGCAGCTTATACCATTTCGACTGCATGTTCATCCAGTGCCAAAGCATTTATTGCGGGGCAAAGGCTACTCAATGCTGATCTCGCTGATGCCGTTTTAGTGGGTGGGGTAGACACACTGTGCCGTTTAACTTTAAATGGTTTTGATAGTCTGGAAAGTCTATCAAAGGGAATTTGTCAGCCATGCGGTCTTGAGCGAGATGGTATTAATATCGGTGAAGCCGCCAGTTTGTTTCTATTGACCAAAGATTCTGCTCCAGTGATGTTTCTTGGTGGTGGTGAATCGATGGATGCATGGCATATTTCTGCACCGCATCCAGAAGGTTTAGGCGCTGCTCAAGCCATGCAACGCGCTTTGGCGGATGCTCAGTTGAATGCCAGTCAGATTGATTATTTAAATTTGCATGGTACAGCCACACCGCAAAACGATGCGATGGAAATTAAGGCAGTACGACAGGTTTTCAATGAGCATGGTGTGCCGATGAGTAGCACCAAACACAAAACTGGGCATTGTCTGGGTGCTGCTGGTGCAGTTGAGGCTTATATCTGCCAACAGGTTTTGCTCGATCAGACATGGTTGCCGCTGCATCAACAAGGTCAACTTGATCCTGAATTGGCTGACCAACACTTTGTTAATCAAAGTAGGGTTAGTCCACAAACAGTTGTTGATCGACCTTTAAATTATGTCATGAGTAATTCATTTGCCTTTGGTGGCAGTAATGTCAGCTTAATTTTTGGAAGATCTTTGCCATGAATATTCAGCAAAAAGCAATTGAATATATTCCTCATCAAGAACCGATGGTGTTTATCGATGATTTGGTCGAGATATTTGAACAATCTGCCGTTGCCAATCTGAACATTCGCCCAGAACTTTTATTCTGTGGTGTAGAGGGTTTACCGACATGGACCAGTATCGAGCTGATGGCACAAACCATCAGTGCCTTTTCAGGTTGGAAAGGGCAACAGCAAGGTCATACTCCCAAAGTTGGTTTTTTATTGGGAACACGTAAATTAAATCTACCTGTGCCTTTTTTTGAAATAGGGAGTACTTTAATCATTCGGGTCGAACAGCAATATTTACATGAAGGTTTGGGACAATTTGCCTGTGAGATTGACTATAAAAATCATAAAATCTCAGCCCTATTAAGTGTTTATGAGCCGACAGGCGATCAAGATAATAAGGAAAATGTGTGAATAGACGTATTTTAGTCACTGGCTCAAGTCGTGGAATTGGTAAAGCGATTGCTTTGCAGCTCGCGCAGGCTGGTTTTGATGTTACGGTTCATGCGCGTTCGCGTGTTGAAGAAGCCCAAGCTGTAGCAGAGCAAATTCGAAGTTTAGGGCAAAATAGTCATATATTGATGTTTGACGTGACTGAACGTGAAGTTGTGCGTCAGATGCTTGAGCAAGATGTTGAAACTCATGGCGCATTTTATGGTGTCGTCTTAAATGCGGGTTTAACCCATGATGCTGCTTTCCCAGCATTAAGTGATCATGAATGGGATGACGTAATTTCGACCTCTCTGGATGGTTTTTATAATGTGCTTAAGCCGTTAATTATGCCGATGATTCATTTGAGAAAAGGGGGGCGTATCGTGACCTTATCTTCAGTTTCTGGGGTCATGGGCAATCGTGGTCAAGTCAATTATAGTGCCGCAAAAGCGGGCTTAATTGGTGCGACCAAAGCTTTATCACTAGAGTTGGCAAAGCGGAAAATTACCGTCAACTGCGTCGCTCCGGGTCTAATTGAAACTGAAATGGTTACTGAAGAAGTCAAGCAACATGCTTTAAAAATGATTCCATTGCAACGTATGGGAAATGTGGACGAAGTTGCCAGTGTCGTGAAATTTTTGTGTTCCGATGATGCATCTTATATCACACGACAAGTGATTTCAGTCAATGGAGGGCTGATCTAATGAAGCGTGTTGTGGTCACAGGTATGGCAGGAATTACTTCGCTTGGTGAAACGGCAGATGCTATTTTTGAACAATTTGCTCAGGCTAAAAGTGGCATTCGTTATATGCCCGATTGGGAGAAATATACAGATTTGCGCACCAAGCTGGGTGGGCCTGTCGAAAACTTTACGGTTCCAAAGCATTTTAATCGCAAAGTCACACGTGGAATGGGCCGAGTAGCCTTAATGTCAGTGGTCTGCGCTGAAACTGCACTGACAGATGCAGGTTTATTAAATGATCCCATTTTAAAAAGTGGCGATGCAGGTGTGGCATTTGGTTCATCTGCGGGAAGTGTCGATGCCGTACGCGAATTTGGTTGTATGTTGATTGATAATGACATGAGCCAAATGAATGCGACCACGTATATTCGAATGATGTCACATACCAGTGCGGTAAATATGACCGTTTATTTCGGTTTAAAGGGTTTAACATTACCGACATCTAGTGCTTGTACATCAGGCTCAATGGCGATTGGACAGGCTTTTGAAGCGATTAAGTACGGCAAACAAACCGTGATGCTGGCTGGCGGTGCAGAAGAACTCAGTGCGGCTGGGGCTGCGGTATTTGATGTATTATTAGCCACCAGTGGTATGAATGATCAGCCTGAACGAACTCCGCGGCCTTTTGATCAAAACCGTGATGGGTTGGTGATTGGTGAAGGGGCAGGCTGTTTAATTTTAGAAGAATATGAGCATGCCAAAGCACGGGGCGCAAAAATTTATGCAGAAATTTTGGGTTATGGCAGTAATACCGATGGTCAGCATGTAACCAGACCCGATCAAGAGATGATGGCGCGTTGTATGCAACTCTCTTTAAAAGATGCAGGACTAATGGCGGATCAGATTGATTATGTTAATGCACATGGAACATCGACTGATCAGGGTGATATTGCTGAAACCCAAGCCACTGCACAAGTTTTGGGTAAAAAACCGATTAGCTCACTGAAAAGTTATTTTGGTCATACGCTTGGTGCTTGTGGCGCGATTGAAGCATGGCTGAGCATCGAAATGATGCATCGGAAGCAATTCATTCCAACTCTAAATCTAGATCATATTGATCCGCTTTGTGGTGATCTGGATTATATTACAGGGCACGCAAGACCTTTAAATGCCAATATTATTATGAGTAACAATTTTGCTTTTGGGGGAATTAATACCTCCTTAATTTTTAAAAACCTTAAATAAGAGGAATACAACAATGTCACTTAAGAAACAATTCAGCCTTGCTGTACTTTGTATGGGATTAATGGGAACTGTACAGGCAGCAGATCAAGTTCATGATTTTGATTTTAAAACAGCTGTAGATCATGCAGTCGCTGATGGAACACTAGATGGTTCTGTAAAGTTTTATTTGAGTGGAACAAAATCAGGTGGCAAGGTTTTACAACAGGGAGCTGTTACGAATAAAAAAACCAATGGCTTTGCCAAGTCTGCTGAAAGCTCTTGTGATCGAGTATTACGTTCAGCTCTGATTCAGTTACAAAGTGCAGCAAAGGCTAAAGGCGGCAATGCAGTCACCAATATTGTGAGCTATTTCAAATCCAATGAAGCGAAAAGCAGTACGACTTACCAATGCTATAAAGGTATGGCTGTGACAAGTGTGGCGCTAAAAGGGGATATTGTTAAGTTTTAACTCAGTCTAAAATAATTTTATCCAGAAGTGAGCCAATGAGCATAAAAAATATTGAGGTGTATATTCGATCATTGGCTGATCTTCTTAATGTATCTGTTCAAGATTTTGCCAGTCGTACTGAATATCAAGCTTATAAAAAAAACAAAATTTATCAGTATCGTGATGAATTAATTTCAAAATTTTTACATGTGCCTATTTCACAATTACAGTATGCGATTGCGGAGCAAGGTAAACCCTATCTACTCGATCATTCCTTACAATTTAATCATTCGCATAGCCAGAATGACTATGCATTGGCACTGAGTTTAAATGTTCAGGATGTGGGTGTGGATATAGAAAGCTTGGATCGAAAAATCCGCTTTGAAGCATTGGCTCAACATGCTTTTCATCCGCAAGAATACCAATGTTGGAAAGCTTTAGGGGAAGATATCAATTATTGGTTTAAGGTCTGGACCACCAAAGAGGCATTATTAAAAGCGCATGGCATGGGGATTCGTCTGGATTTAAATACTTTAAATACTCAGATGCATCCAACACACGACAATGGCCAGATTATTGATGAACGTGTAGGTGTATTTGCGTATCAATGTTTTGATTTGGGACATGCCATGCTGAGTGTGGCGTGGCGTTCTGGAATGGGGTGTGGTCAGTTTATTGTGCCAAAAATTCAGATTATAAATTTAAATGTATAAATTTTTTAAAGTAAAACTTTGGGTGTTATATGAAATTAAAAGTCACTGATCGGGATATCACTTGTCTTTATTATTTATTTTTAATTTGTGCTTTTTGTTCATTCGGTGCTGAAGTCTACGAGAAGTTATTTATTGGTAAAGTAACAATCAACTTATCTTCATTTTATACATTTTTATTTTTTGCCTTAATTACTCGATATTATTATGCCATTATTTATCTACTGATTAAGCTTGAGTGTATCAATCAGCAAGAGCGTCAAAAACAATTAAGCCAAGAGAAAGAAGTGAGAAATAAGCACTTTTAATAAAAAATGCCAGTATTTCACTGGCATTTTTACGTCTTAACTTTTTCAAAGATATTTAAGGAATATCATCTTCAAACTCAGGTTTAACCTGAACGATGAAGTCCTGACGGTTTAGGCCACGCCATAAGGCAAAGGCTGTTCCGATATAAATTGAAGAATAAGTTCCGACAAATACACCGACACACATCGCGACAGAGAACCATTTTAAGCCATCTCCACCCAAGAACATCATAGACACCACAACAAGAAGTAGCGTCATAGAAGTATGAATGGTACGGCGTAACGTTTCAGTCAGTGCAATATCAACGATCTCGCGTGGAGTTGCACCGCGAATCTTACGAAAGTTTTCACGAATACGGTCTGACACGACGATATTATCGTTCAAAGAGAAACCAATTACCGCCAATACTGCTGCAAGAACAGTCAGGTCAAATGGCCATTGAAACAATGCAAACGCACCAATGATGATTAAAATGTCATGGAATAATGACATGATCGCACCAAGTGCCAGTTTGAACTCAAAGCGGATGGTGACATAGATGAGCATGAGTAAAAGTGCCAAAGCCACAGCACCCGCAGAACGGATATAAAGCTCATTCCCGACCTGTCCACCAACTGCATCGACTTTGTGTACCATCGCAGTATTGTTTGGAAGCTGAGCCGCTTGAGAAATTGCTTTACCTAAGTCATCTACCTTAATTTCTTGTACAGGCATGCGTACCAGTAGGTCTTTATTACTGCCTAAAGTTTGCACTACAGCATCTTTAAAACCTGCTTTTTCTAAAGCCTGACTTACCGCAGCTTGATTGACAGGCTGTGAGTAATTAATTTCTGCTGAGATACCACCCGTAAAATCAAGACCAAGATTTAAACCTTTGGTCGCGATAAAGAAAATACTGGCAAGTGTCAGTAGAATCGAGAAGATTGCCGCTGGTTTGGCGATCTTCATGAACGGGATAATGCGTTCGTTATCTGGGCGGCCGTATTGTTTTGGTTGAGTCACATCAGTCATCATCGATCTCCTTATATGCTCAACTTTTTCAAATTACGACGTTTGCCATAAATGAGCTGGACAATCGCACGAGTCACTGTAATTGCAGTAAACATCGAGCAGACGATACCAATCATCAGAGTCACTGCAAAGCCTTTAATTGGACCTGTACCGATGGCAAAAAGAATAAATGCAACAAGGAACGTAGTGAGGTTTGAGTCAAAAATAGTGTTATATGCTCGATCATAACCCGCAACAATGGCTTGTTTGGGCGATGCTCCCCATTTCATTTCTTCACGTATTCGTTCACAGATCAGAACGTTGGCATCAACTGCCATACCGATGGTGATCACGATCCCTGCAATACCTGGTAAGGTAAGGGAAGCACCAATCCACGACATTACCGTTAAAATCATGGCAAGGTTAAAGACCAAGGCGAAGTTGGCAATCAAACCAAACAGACGGAAGAAAATGATCATCCAGATTGCGACTAAAATAAAGCCGACTTCGGTCGATAAGATACCTTTGTCGATATTTTCTTGACCTAAGCTTGGGCCAACAACGCGTTCTTCAACAAAGTACATTGGTGCTGCCAATGCGCCTGCACGTAACATCAATGCAAGTTCAGAAGCTTCTTGTGGAGATGCAAGTCCAGTAATACGGAATTGTGAACCCAAAACAGCTTGAATGGTTGCAGCATTAATGACTACCGACTCTGTATAGGGTGTACGAACTTCTGTTTGTGCGCCTGTTACAGGATCGGCCACATAGCTAATACGTTGTTTATTTTCAATAAACAATACGGCCATGCGTTTTCCGACAGAATTACGTGTAGCATCTGCCATGAGTTTACCACCCGCACTGTCTAGTGTGATGTTCACCTCTGCGCCGCCTGTATCCTGACTAAAGCCAGAACTGGCATTTTGAACACGTTCACCGGTCAAAATACGGTTACGGTTCAGCAATAACTGACGACCACTATCTAGTGATTCGTAAGCAAATACTTCTGTACCAGGCGGTAATGGCTGACCATTATATTTACCTGTATAGCGGTCAATATATTGATCGTTCTGGTCTGAAACCAAACGGAATTCGAGATTCGCTGTACGGCCTAAAACACGTTTGGCTTCTGCTGTATCCTGTACGCCCGGTAATTCCACCACGATGCGGTTATTACCCTGAGTTTGTACCAGTGCTTCTGCCACACCCAATTCATTAATACGATTACGCAATGTGGTTAAGTTCTGATTCACTGCATAAGACTGAATTTCTTGGCGACGAGCATCGGTATAAGTCAAACGCAAGCTTGAGCCACTTTCAGTTGCTACAGCCTGTTGTGTGAACTCATTACCATTACGACGTAAAAAATCCATAGCCGAATCACGGTCAGTATTGTTGGCAAACTGAACGGTAATCGCATTGTTGTTGAGTGAAAGACTATTAAACTTGATATTGTTGTCGCGGAATTGACGACGAATATCACTTGCCGACGTTTCCATACGTTGCGTAATGGCTTTGTCCATATCTACTTCGAGTAGAAAGTGGACACCACCACGTAAGTCAAGACCAAGTTTCATTGGTTTTGCCCCAATCTTTTGCAACCATTCAGGTGTTGTTGGTGCAAGATTGAGTGCCACCACATAGTTTTCACCCAAGTCACGACGTAATACATCCTGTGCTTTAAGCTGATCTTCAGATGAACTTAAACGCAATAAGGCTGCATTGGCACTGAAGCTATTGTCATGGCTTGGAATATTGGCAGTTTTTAAAATTTGCTCTGCTTTTTGTATAATGCTCTGATCAATTTGAGTACCGGCTTTGGCACCTGAAATCTGAACAGCAGGTTCATCTGGATACAAACTTGGCAGCGCGTAAAGTGTACTGATAATAAGAACAACTACAATCAGTACATATTTCCATGCAGGGTAACGCATTCGCTTTCTTCTTAAAATGGAAAAGTCGTGCAACATGCACGACTGTTTTTATGATTAAAGGTTATTCAGAGTGCCTTCAGGAAGAACTGAAATAACACTTGCGCGTTGAATTTTAACTTCATTACCACGATTGAGTTCAACCACCGCGTAATCACCTTCGATTTTAGTGATACGACCCATCAAACCACCAGCAAAAACCACTTCACTGCCGACCCCTAAACTTTCAATCAGGCTACGATGCTCTTTGGCACGTTTGGATTGAGGACGCCAGATCAGAAAATAGAAAATTGCAATAAATACAGCAATCATCAGTAAGTTGGTGACCATGCTTGGACCTTGTGCCGCTGCAGGTGCTGCGTGAGCAGAAGAAATTAAAAAGCTCATTCTGATTTCCTAAACTAAAAACCTAAATTAAAAAAAGGACTGTCAAATCCTGACAAAATACGAGTTCGTTCTGCAATTTACCTTGTCTTTTTGTTGAGCGCAAATCTTGTTGCATCAATCGACAGGGCAAGGAGGAACTTCTAAGCCGCGACGGGTATAAAAGTCAGTCACAAATTCATCAAAAGTCCCATTATCTAAAGCATTTCGAATATCTTGAGTAAAACGCTGGTAGTAACGTAGATTGTGGATTGTACCGAGCATAGATGCCAACATTTCGCCACATTTTTCAAGATGATACAAATACGCGCGAGTGAAGTTCTGACAGGTATAGCAATCGCAATGCGGATCAAGTGGACTTTGATCATGACGATACTTGCTATTACGAATACGTACTAGACCGTCGGTCACAAAGTAATGCCCATTACGTGCATTACGAGTTGGCATCACGCAGTCAAACATATCAATACCGCGACGAATGCCTTCCACAATATCTTCTGGCTTACCAACACCCATCAGGTAACGTGGTTTATCATGCGGCATTTTATTTGGAAGATAATCTAGAACCTTGATCATTTCATCTTTCGGCTCACCAACAGATAAACCACCAATCGCATAGCCATCAAAACCAACTTCAAGCAAGCCATTTAAAGATTCATCGCGCAAATCTTCATACATGCCGCCCTGAATAATGCCAAATAAAGCATTGGTATTTTTCAGTTCATCATGATGATGCGTTTTACAGCGTTTTGCCCAACGTAAAGAAAGTTGTAAAGACTTTTGTGCTTCTTCGTGTGTTGCAGGATAAGGTGTACACTCATCAAATATCATCACGATATCCGAGTTAAGCACCTGCTGAATTTCCATTGAAATTTCAGGTGACAAAAACACTTTTAAACCATCAATTGGTGAACGGAAAGTCACGCCTTCTTCTTTAATCTTACGCATTGCGCCGAGACTAAAGACCTGAAAACCGCCAGAATCGGTCAAGATCGGCTTATTCCATTTGATGAATTCATGCAACCCACCATGTTCTTTGATGACTTCAAGGCCAGGACGCAAGTACAAGTGGAAGGTATTGCCCAAAATAATTTGTGCCTGAATTTCTTCAATGTCACGTGGCAACATGCCTTTGACCGTACCATAAGTACCCACGGGCATAAATACAGGTGTTTCAACCACGCCATGTTCAAGGGTCAAACGGCCACGACGGGCGCGCCCCGACTGACCTAATTTTTCAAACTTCATGCAACTTTCCAAATCGAGGCGAAAAAACAGTTCGCTGATGGCTAAAATAAAGAGCGCTATTTTCCTAGATTTATGCAGGGAGTTCTACTACTAAATGTTATATAGGCGATAAAAAACCAAATTGTACGATCAACCACCTATGACATTATGATTGGGTTGCTAAATTGAAAAAGTGATCCATTGCTCAAGATTGAGAATAGACCACAATTTTAAAAATCCATGATTTAAAAATTTGGACGATAATCAAAACTCTGCGCAGCAGCATGATCACGAAATGGACGAATCGATTTCTTGCCTAACGTTAAGGTGTTAATTATATTGTTAGGGAACACTTCAATGTGATTATTAAACAATTCAACATTGCGGTTAAAAATGGTGATGGCAGCACTGACATTATCATTTTGCTCATCAATCTCATTCATCATGCGTAAATAGATTTCATTGGCTTTGAGTTCTGGATAATTTTCAACGACGATATTTAAACTACGCATCAATTCTTTATTTAAGTTCTCAATACGTTGCAATTGAGCAATATCTGCATGATCGACATTCAGGTTAAGAATGCTTTGGCGTAACTCAGTCACTTTTTCCAAAGTTCCTTTTTCAAAACTGGCATATTGTTCAACCATTGGCGCAAGTTCGTCCAATACTTTTAATTTTTGGCGTTCATAAGTCGCCACATCAGCCCATGCGCGTTTGGTTGCATTAAAATGCAATACAATTTTATTGCGAATTAAAATACCAAAAATAATAATGACTAAAATAATGAGCAGAAAAATCCACAAACCCATTGTATATCCCCAAGATTTTTATTTTAAAAATGTGCTGAGATCAGAACACAGTTGTTCATAATGTTTTAATCGAAAGGTACGTAAATGTCCACGTAAACTTGAAATATCCTGAATTTCTCTTGTTTTTGAACTGAGCTCAAATAGATTCGTATCGCCTAAAAAGCACATCATATTTTGATGAGAATGAAAAATCAGTTCACCTTTACGCACTTTAAAAAAATCAGACAAGCGCAATAATAATGCTGGATTAAGCGTTTTGACCAAATGAAGTTGATCCATACCATAGATTTGTAGTTGCTGATTAATCTGAATATCACTGCTGTTCCATTGGACTTCGTATGGAAAACCAATGTCCCGACGTAAATTAGTTACCGCGAGTCCACCTATTTGTGTCTCAAAGATAAAAATACCCCATTGATTTTTTTCTGTTCGGTTAATGCTGACTTTGTCTCCATCAGCATCTCGGATAGAGATTTCTTCGATGTAAGAATATTGAAAAATAAAAGCAGGGTAGTGATGACCTTCATCATCGCTGATATTTGCACTGGCATACGACACAATCTGATTTGATGTAGAGCCTTTATTAAACAATGGGAAGCTGTTTTTGAGTTGATTAATCAACAAGGTTGAATTCATGCCCAAAGGAAAATGTTCTGGGATCCGCCCAAATTTTAAATCGTAACGGGTCTCAATCGATTTTTCTTCCAAATAACGAATGACTTCTTCAATGGCATCATCAGTTTCATATAAGATGAATGCCAAAAAAAACAAGCCGATGGTGCAGAACAGACCTAAAGCAAAAGGAAGCCCTAAGCGAGGTAGGGCAAACATCATGAAGAAACTGATTACGCCGAGTACCATCAAAAACTTGGGCAAACCATTGTCAAAATGTAGTGTGGGGTTGTCTCCCCATGGATGTAATTGGTCGAGGATTTGCTGATGTGTTTGCGCTTTTTCACCAATCGTCCAAAGCCGTACAATATTACGAAATACATGCGCATTTTTTTTACGACGAATATGTAATGCGCGTTGTAAGCTCTCGACTGGCATCTTGATGATTTACCTTATTGAGTCTGATCGATTAGCATGGCATCACCATAACTAAAAAAGCGATATTTTTCAGCGACTGCATGTTGATAAGCTTTTAAAATATTTTCACGATTTGAGAGTGCCGAAACTAACATCAATAAGGTTGATTCAGGCAAATGAAAATTGGTAATCAAGCGATCTACCACACAAAACTGATAACCTGGATAGATAAAAATTTGAGTATCTCCTGTCCAAGCCGCAATCTGCCCCTGATGTGCCTGCGCTGCGCTTTCCAGTGCGCGAGTTGCGGTTGTTCCAACAGCAATAACTTTATTGCCACGTGCCTTTGTTTGACGAATTAACTCGACAGTGGCTTCTGGTACATCACACCATTCACTATGCATAATATGATTTTTAATATCATCTGTACGCACAGGCATAAATGTTCCTGCACCAACATGTAAAGTGACAAATGTTTTCTGAATGCCTTTTTGTGCTAACTGCTCAAGCAGTGTTTCATCAAAATGTAGACTTGCAGTTGGTGCAGCGACACTGGCAATTTTTTCGGGATCATGAAACACCGTTTGATAACGCTCTGTATCAATGGTTTCTGCTTCGCGATTAAAGTATGGTGGAATAGGGAGTTGTCCATAACGATCTAAGACTGACAATATAGGTTGAGAAAATTCCACCACAAATAAATTCTCATGACGACCCTGTACAACGACCTTGACTCCATCTTCACCCATAAATAGCTCTGCGCCAGCTTTGGGGGT
This sequence comes from Acinetobacter guerrae, assembly GCF_009372255.1. GTDB lineage: Bacteria > Pseudomonadota > Gammaproteobacteria > Pseudomonadales > Moraxellaceae > Acinetobacter > Acinetobacter guerrae. Next base: position 257,285 of record NZ_LXGN01000045.1, on the reverse strand, counting down.
ATTGCTGGCTTTTATATGACAATGGGCAATGGTTTGATCCAGCATACGTTCAACTAAAACTTCAACGGCACCACCACTTGCACGTTTACCTTTCAAACGCGCTTTCATGACTTTGGTATCGTTAAGAACCAATAAATCACCTTCATTTAATAAATCTACGATATCCGTAAATAGACGGTCATGATATTGGCCTTGTGCATCTAGATGAAGAAGGCGCGAAGCACTGCGTGATTCAAGTGGATAACGGGCGATTAATTCATCTGGAAGATCAAAGTTAAAGTCTGAAAGCTGCATAATACGGGACATTACAAAATTTGCGCCTAGTATAGTCTTTTTGGCTTTTAGAGGGGAGTCATCATTATTTTATCCCGATAAAAGTTTGTTTGCTGCAAAAGTAGGCAATAGTCAAAGACTTATCGTTGACAAGTTTTTTAAACGCGCTATTATACGCAACACAAAGCAAGCATCATACTCTCCCGAGGTGGTGAAATTGGTAGACGCGGTGGACTCAAAATCCACTGTCAGCGATGACGTGTCGGTTCGAGTCCGACCCTCGGGACCACTTATAAATCAATAAGTTATAATAAATTCAGTTCCCATGCATTTCACAAATTATGTAGACTTTTTTAAATCTGTAGCTCTTTTGTAGACAGTTGCTAATATTTCTCTATCTATTCTATTATCGCCAAATGTTCTGAATTGTCAGTATATACATGGTTACCTATAAAATTACTAAATCGTTCGTCGACAAAGTTGAGTTTGAACAAACTGGTCAAAAAATCTATCGTGATGCTTCTTTTTAGTCAGTTTTAACCGTAAGTAATGAAATTACGTAAAGTAAAAGTGATGGGTTATTTTGCTCAACCTGACAAAGAACAGTATCTAACGGCAAAAACCTCTAGCAAAATGCGTACTTTTGGTATGTCACAGAAATCACGTAAGGTAATTTGAAACATGTGTGCCTAATGGGTTTAATCTTGAACTAAAAACAAAATAGGTTAATAATAACTATTATCATTTGTTTCTTGGTTATTGAGTCCATGGATACGCCTCCTGTTGAAAGCTTGGAAACGCTGTATCGGCAACACCATTCATGGATTTACACATGGTTGTATAAAAAACTAGGAAACTCTGCCGATGCGGCTGATCTTGCACAAGATACGTTTATTCGTGTTTTTAATAAAAAGCCTCTGCATGAAATTGAACAACCGCGAGCATATTTGACCACAGTTGCCAAAAGTTTGATGATGAATTGGTTTAATCGAAAACGAATAGAGCAAGCCTATATCGAGGTATTAGCTAAACAACCAGAATGGGAACAACCCTCTCCTGAACAAAACTATTTGATTATTGAAACATTGGTTGAAGTTATTCAGTTACTAGAAACACTCCCAAGACAAGTTCGAGATGTATTTTTACATGCACAAATTGAAGATATGAGTTACGAACAGATTGCTTGTAAATTCAATATTTCTCTGAGCACAGTAAAAAGGCATATGAAAAAAGCTTACGTGCATTGTTTGACAGCAATGTTGGAACATGAGCTTTAATGTTTAAATCGCGAAAGTCAGAAATATTAGATCAGGCCGTTGAATGGCTGATGCGAATTAAGCAGGGGTCTTTGACGGAGTCTGAGTATCAACAGTTGGCGGAATGGCAAAATCGTAGTCGATTGCATCAAAAAATCTGGCACAAGGCGATCGAACTGGAACAGAAATTTCAGCAACTTCCTCCAAATATCGCGATGCCTGTGATTCAAAAGCAACCATTGAAATCACATCTAAACAATTGGTTGTTGGTTCTGGGAATTTTACCTACGGTCTACTTGATATATTGGCTCAATCAACAGCAACAATGGACGGCAGATTATCGTAGTGGTACAGGTGAGCAAACAACAGTTCAGCTACCTGATGGTGGTAAAATAGTGTTGAATACAAACAGTGCTATTGATGTGAAATACACGGCAGAGCGAAGAAATATCATATTACGTAAAGGCGAGATATGGATTGAAACTCATCATGATTCACAGCATCGTCCATTTATTGTTTACACCCAACAAGGACAAGCACAAGCATTAGGTACAAAATATCTGGTTAAAATGGATCAAAACTCGTCATTTGTGGCGGTAGAAAAAGGTGCAGTGAAAATACAGGCTCATGCCAATGATCATCCTCAAATTTTAAATGCAGGGCAACAAACTGTATTTAATCGGTATACAATCCAAACTACGCAAGATTTTGATGTGAGCCAATTTGCATGGACGAAAGGATTGCTTATGGTCGATGAAATGCCACTATCACAATTTGTAAAACGATTAGAGCCATATCAAAAAGGGGTCATTTATCTGGATTCTGATATTAAAAATATTAGAATATCTGGTACTTATCCTACAAATAATCTGCAACAAGCCTACACAATGCTGGAACATACCTACTCAGTTGAAATTGATCATTATGCAATGAATCATGTTGTTCGGATTCGTTCAAAAAATAATTAAAAAATAAAGTGACACTTTTTTGCCGTTTAACTGTCATTAAGTATGAGGCATTTCATTCTTCTTTCTGATGGGGTATATATGAACAAGCAAGAAAGCGTAAAGCAAATTTCCAGAAAAAAATTAGTCAGTGCAATTCGGTCAGTGATGTTTGGTCTTTGTATCAGTTCTACTGCATTCGTTCATGCAGAGCAGCATGCAACACAACCATATGATGTCGCAGCGGGATCATTAGGTTCAGCCTTATCTAGTTTTGCGGTACAGTCTGGCGTTGCCTTGACGTTTGATCCTGCATTAACACGTGGTTTAAAGACTAAAGGTTTGAAAGGGCAATATAGTTTAGAACAAGGCTTCGCAGAATTATTAAAAAATACCAATTATGAAATTAGACAAATCAACAACAGCTATTATTTAGAACAAAAAATACAAAACAATAAAAATGCAGAAGTTGTGAAGTTAAGCACACTTCAGTCCAAAGCTAGTCACGAAAATTATTTAAATTCTGATACATCTTCAGATTCGGTATTACCGATTATTACCCTGAAAGCTGAAAATCAGGAGAGTCCTTTAAAGCGTAAATCTGCAATCACTGTTTTAGGTAATCAAAGTGTTTTAGACACACCCTTTTCAGTCACTGTGGTTAATCATGAAGATATTGAAAAAAGGGGTGCCAAATCTGTTGGTCAAATCTTTGCAAATGATGCTTCAGTCTACTCGCCAGCTAGCGTGATGACGACAAATTGGTGGGCGACACAAATTCGAGGGCTGGGGGTAAAAAATTATTATATTAATGATGTGCCCATGACATTGAACTGGGGAGGAGATTTTCCTGTCGAGTTTGCAGACAATGTCGTCGCATTAAAAGGGTTAACAGGTTTCATGTATGGCTTTGGCTCACCAGGTGGTGCGATCAGTTATCAATTAAAGCAAGCAACTAAAGAGCCTCAAACCAGTTTGGATTTAGGTTATCGAACAGATCGTATTTTTTCTGCTATGGTGGATACTAGCAGCCATTTTGCACCAGCAAATATTAACTATCGGTTTATTTTGGGAGGTGAAACTGGTACAGCATATAATGACTCAAAAACTGATCGTTTCTTTACTGGATTGATGCTAGATAAGCAATTGCTTGATAATCTGACTTGGGATGCAAATGTCATTTATGAGAAAAATGACTTGGAAAAAGAACCGATGCAGTTTGCATTATGGTCTTATGATCCCACAAATAGTGGGGCGAGTTTACCCAAAGTAACCTATAAATATCAAAATCTAAATGTCGACAACTCGTATTATAAAACAGAAACCTTGATGGCATCTTCAGGACTAAAATGGCAAATTAACGATGACTGGTACGCAAAATATCAGTTTGGCTATACCCGAAAACGTCATGATTCAAATAAATCATTTGCAGATATAAAAAATAGTGCAGGTGACTATGATGGAATTATTTATCAATTTTCATCATTAGATGAAAATTACTTTAATCAATTAATGTTTAACGGTTTAGTGAATTTTGGTCAAATCAGAAACAATCTGGTTTTTGGTATCGGACAAAATGAAAATGCATCACGTTTTGCTAAAAATTCAGTCTGGGATACGTTTTTTACGGGTAATCTTTATCAACCAACCAATTATAGTATAGATTTAAACCCTGATTTTTCCTTGGGTGATAAATCAACTACGACACAAAACTTTGCATTTTTAAGTGATACGATTGATTTTACTGACCAATTTAAAACCATTCTAGGCGTTCGTTATACTGACTATAAGGATGACTCATCCGACCCTGATTATAAAACAAATGCAACAACGCCGACATTTGCATTAATCTATAAACCTAATGCAGACTCTGCACTTTATGCGAGTTATGTAGAGGCTCTGGAAGCGGGGCAACTGGTGAGTGGTGAATATACCAATGCTGGAGAAATTCTAGATGCCACGATTAGCAAACAATATGAATTTGGCTTCAAATATGATTTAGACAAACTTTCATTGAGTACAGGGCTATTTAGAATAGAACGTACTAGTCTTATTACGGAAGGAACTGGCAATCAAAAAGCGCTTGTTCAGGATGGTATGACGATTTATGAAGGGGCTGAACTGAACACAAATTATAAAGTTTCTGATCAATGGAAACTTGGGGTGAGTCTTATTCATCTTGATGCAAAGTTAGATGGCTTAAGTACCAGTAATCAGAATCTGAAAGGAAATACCCCAGCAGCAACACCAGAATGGCAAGTCGTGTTAAATACAGATTACCTCATTCCAGTTGTAGAAGGCTTAAGTTTGCATGCCAATGTCAGATATAATGGTACTTCATATTTGGCTGATGAAAATACGCTCAAGACACCAGCTTACACGGTTGCAAATGCAGGATTATCGTATAAATTTAGGCTTGCACAACACGATGCTATGCTGAATGCTAACGTTAATAATTTATTTAATAAAAAATATTGGACGGTGAATAATGGTGGATATTTTTCTGCTGGCGAAGCTGTAAATGGCTCTGTAGGATTAAAAGTGAATTGGTAATATTTGAGTTCGAGGCGATGCACTATTTGCAAAGGTAGCCATCGTCGCTATCGGGATCGTGGCTATAGCCTAAACCCATAAATTAAAAGCCATCTGAAATATACACCATCTAGATGAGAATCATCTTCTCTTTCATGGGTTTGGCTCAATCAGCATCACTGAATGACCAAGCCCTTATCTATTTCAGAGGTTTATATTATGAATATTACATGTCCACATTGTCATTCCGAACATGTCATCCGTGTGGTTCAACACACTACAATGCGGTGATCACAACAGTATTTAACTGCATCAGCCTCCTTTGCTTCCATGGGTGCAGCCCTATCCAAAAGCTTGCCTGTATCGCCATTGATTGGCGGGATTGCAGGCGTGGTAGTCGGTGGTTTACTCAATAGTTTGTTTGAGAGTAAACCTGTGACCCAGAGTACAAATAGTTGCTTTCAATGCCAGAGCTGTGGTCAGTTGTTTTATAGATTATTAGATCAAATAAGTTAATAAATGTAGAGCAATGAGACTGATTCTCCCTGCTTTTAAACTAGATGATTACAGCTCAAATGTAACTCTAAGCCGTAGAAATAAGATTCAATAATATAGTAATAAAATCAGTAATTAATCTTCAATCAATAAATTTGATCGACAAGCTTCTAGAATTTCATCAGCTAGTTTGGAGTCATCTAAACACGCTCTTGAAAGTACAATAGCGCCTACAGATTCAGCAAGAATACCAATGGCTTTTTTTCTTTGATCTTCAATACTTCCTTTTTGATTTTTTCGTAGATCGTCAGTAATGAATTCAATTAATTTTTCTATACCCGTTTCAAACTCTACTTTTACTTCATCTGCTTGTCTGGCGGCATCACAAGAAAGTGCCGTTAGCGAACACCCCAGATCTCGATGATCTCTGTGAGTTCTTGAAACATATAAACGAATAAACTGGTTTAAATCTAAGTCGTGAATACGATGCAGTATTTCTTGTACTCCATTTTTGACTGTAATGCTGATCAAATCTGTTTTAGAGCTGAAATGCTTATAAAAACCACCATGAGTAAATCCTGCACCCGACATTAAATCAGCAATTCCAATACCGTCATAACCATGAGCCCGAAAAAGTTGAGTGGCCTTTTGAATAATTTTTTCACGGTTTTGTTGTGCCTGAATTTTACTCACTTTCATCTTTAAAGCCTCCTAAGCACATCGTATTTTGCATAAATTATACATTGATTATGATTGACATCAAAATTTAGTTATTTTAGATTATAGTCATCATTAAAAAAGAGCAACTCAAATGACAACACCATCAAAAGTCTTGATTACTGGGTCATCCACTGGAATTGGTGCTATATATGCAGATCGATTTGCACAACGTGGCTATCATTTGATTTTGGTTGCGCGTGACTTAACGCGTTTAAATCAACTCGCCCAACAACTCACACAGACCTATAAGGTTGAGATCGAAGTGATTCAGGCAGATTTAACACAAGATCAAGAGATCAGCAGGGTTGAACAGGTTCTTCAACAAGACCCAAACATTGAGATTCTGGTTAATAATGCAGGAATGAGTGTGAGTGGAAGTTTTGGCCAGCAAAACTTAAACAAGATTGAGCAACTCATAGCTTTGAACATGACAGCCGTCGTCAGACTCTCCCATGCAGTTTGCCAACAATTGATTCAAAAAAAATCAGGTGCAATCATTAATATTGGTTCTGTAGTTGGACTTGCGCCAGAATTTGGCTTAACTCTGTATGGGGGGAGTAAGGCTTTTATTCAGTATTTTAGTCAGGCACTCAATCTGGAATTAAAAGATAAAGGGGTTTATGTTCAGGCTGTACTTCCTTCTGCCACCAAAACAGAAATATGGGAACGTTCTGGTTCGGATATAAAAAATTTACCGCCCATGATGGACGCAAATGATTTGGTCGATGCAGCATTGGTGGGCTTTGATAAAAAAGAAAATATCACCATACCTGTGCTACAGGATGAAAATAAATGGAAAGATTATGAGCAATTACGCATGAAGTTATTACCTGAGTTTTCAACAGCAAAAGTTGCACCCCGCTATCAAAAAGTATGATTAAAAATAAATAAAGAGGAAAATATATGAATGTTTTTGATGCTATTCAACAACGCCGTGCAATGAAGCGTTTTGATCCAGAGTTTCAATTATCTCAAATAGATAAAAAGCAGCTTCTAAACAATGTCATGCAAAATGCTCCCAGTGCATTTAATTTACAGCATTGGCGTCCTGTCTTAATCGAAGATATTGAATTAAGACAACAGGTTCGAAAAATTGCATGGGATCAGCCTCAGGTCACTGAAGCATCATTGCTGATCGTCTTGTGTGCCAAACTAGATACATGGGAAAAAGATGCGAGTCAGGTCTGGACAGGTGTTCCTGAAGAAACCCAGAAAGTGATGGTGGGTGCGATTGACCAATATTATCGTGGGCGTTCGCAAACACAACGTGATGAAGTTATGCGCAGTGCAGGAATATTTGCTCAGACCTTAATGCTACTTGCAAAGGATCAAGGTTTAGATAGCTGTCCTATGGATGGTTTTGATTTTGATGCAATGGGGAAGCTTATACAGCTTCCAGAAGATCACGTGGTTTGCCTGATGATTGCGGTAGGTAAGGGAGCAAGCCAACCTTACCCTCGAATTGGTAAACTTCCCTATGATGATTTGGTGAAGCTCAATCATTTTTAATCCAAATTTGAATATTTCATCATCTAAAATCATGCTTAGATTGCCAAATGTGCTTCAGTTGAGGTTCATTTGGTTATTGCGATAAAGCAGTAACGAGCTCCAATGAAAAAAGAATAGGTTGTTTTTAGAGAATTCAGAATGAGGGATTTTCCCTCAATTTAAATCTGGTTTAGGAAAATCTCTGAGGCTGTAATTCTGGCTGCTCTGCGTCCATAATCACATAGATGACTTTAATGCCCCCTTCGGAAAATTCATATTTAGACAATTTGAAATGTAGATTCTCATTAAAGAACTCCCACATTGCGATGATCGACGGTAATTGTGTACTCATTTCAGTTTTCATAATGATTTGATTGTTGTAATGATGAATGAAAGCAAAGATAGCATTGATCTAAATCATGAAATATTACAGTGCTGTTGTTCATGTAATGCGTTTCGCAACAAAATGTAGAGTTTGCATTAACGTTGTGACTAGAAGATGACTAAATCAAACTTTTTTATCTTAATCGGGCACATGCTTTCGTGATGTTTTTAAAGAAGTATTTATTTAGATAATTTAAAATTAATTCTTGTTATGTAATAAGAGCTAAACATTCATGGTGAAAGATACCGTTTTTTAACAACGGGTCAAAAATATGTCAAGCTTTAAAATAAATACACTTTTATTGTCGCTAGTATCATGTTCTGTATTTTTTACGGGGTGCAACGATAGCCATTCTTCTGATGATGGCTCTACCGCGACTCAGGATACGCCAACAGCTCCGAAAGGCGTAGGTTATGAAGATACAGCGCCCCTACCATCGAATACGCTAGCAACCGTTGATTCATGGATAACAAACCAGAGAGGGGATGCTCGATATGCGACTGTAGAAACAAATGCGGGCGTAAGAGTGCTAAGTGGTTTTCTGGATGTATGGACTCCATCAAGTTTGTTTGTCGATGCTGGTGTATCAGCGCAAGCCCAAGATGGATTTCCTGCTGTCATGCAATCGAACTGGACAGGTTTACCTGGTGATTCTACCGATGGCAGTAAAAAAAATGTAGACGTGTTGAATTACAATATCAATTATTCAATTCAAACTACACATAATCGAACAGAAGATGACGCTATTCGTGCTTATCTGGATGATCGACGAGGCAAAAGCTATAGCGTGACTTCTGGTTTGGGTGCATTGACGGATCAATGGAGAACATTAACAGGTCAGACGACCACTATTAACTCGGTGCCAAATGATGCTTCACAAGTAAAATATGATGATAAGGGGAATAATACAGGGCTTACAACTGCTGAAGGCAATACTAATTTTGGTAAAGTTGTAGAGTTTATTCAAGCTATGGGGAATAACTCCTCGACTGAACCTGCGAAACGTTTCTATAAATATGCTCGTCCGTATCGTTGGAGTACAGATGTAATTGTTGTTCCAAGTCTGGAGCCTGCAAAAAGTAGTACACCATCTACAGATGGAGGTTTCCCAAGTGGTCATACGGCTGAAGCGGGACGTAATGCAATTGCGATGGCATATTTGGTGCCACAGCGTTATCAGGAATTGATTGCCCGTGGTATGGATTTAGGCGATTCACGTATTATTGCAGGTATGCATTCTGCAATGGATGTTATTGGTGGAAGACTTCAGTCGATTGCAGCAGATGTTGCTAACTTAAACGCAATGACCGTCGAGCAAAGAAAAGAAGCATATCTACAAGCACAAACACAGTTGATGAAAGCAAGTAATACGTCAACATTTGAGTCATTTTATACTTTCGCCAAAACTCCCTACGATTCCCACGACCGATTTGCTGACCTTGAAAAACTCAAACAGCAGGTCAACCATTGGATGACCTATGGATTTAGCCAGATTGGTGATAAAACCCGAATTGCAACAGTTCCAAAAGGTGCGGAAGTTTTACTCGAAACACGCTTCCCTTATTTGAGTGCTGATCAGCGCCGTATTGTTTTAAAATCAACTGCTCTTGCCTCAGGATATCCAGTTATGGACGATGTTGAAGGATATGGTCGATTAAATTTATTTAAAGCTGGTGCAGGGTATGGCAGTTTTAATGGGGATGTCTATCTGACAATGGATGCCAGTTTCGGTGGGTTTAATCAATATGACCAGTGGAGTAATGATATTACGGGTGATGGTAAGCTCACCAAGTTAGGTAGTGGAACATTGGCATTGAGTGGAAATAATGCCTTTACAGGCGGTATCGATCTTAAACAAGGGGGGATTGAACTATTGTCTGAGAATGCCGCTGGTCAAGGTGATATTTATATGCATGAAAACAGCATGTTCAATCTCAGTGCGACTAAGACGATAAGTATTTCGGGTAACTTTACTCAACTTTCGGGAACTAACATTCAAGTTAATTTCCAGTCAAACCTAAAACCTGCCATGCAAGTTGGTAAAACTGCTACTTTAAATGGAACATTGCAGTTAGTGACAAAAACTAATTTAGCAGCAGGAACCTATACCGTATTATCGGCTAAAAAACTACAGGGTAGTTTTAAGAAAGTCACACTAAACGGTAAAGACATTACGCCAAGCTATCAGAATAATAGTGTGACTTTCAGTATTTCTTAACGTCTAATTTTAACACTGAAATTTGCGGCCTACTCTTAGAGTAGGCTTGCTTTTGATAGATTAATTTGTACTAGCTCAAACCCGATCAGACATTTAGCTAAATTATTTGCTTTTGCGATAGTTAATTATTGGATTGTCGTATTCCAACAATTTTATCGTGAGTTAGTTAAGCTAAACATTGTTGGGCTTATTTATTTGCTTCGTTGAATAACATGCCTGACCAAATGATAGCGTTTTTTTATCTCACTCATTGCAAGATAATAATGCCTTTTTAAAATTGATGTTTTTAAGACATTATTATCTTTTTTAAGATTAAAGATAGATTGCGACAGTTTGCGTACCTTGTAAAATCAAGTTTCCATTTTGATCCCATAGTTGCATTTGTTGATAAGAATAACCATGTTCCGCAAACAGGCTGTATGAGCGGATTAAGTGCCACTCAGATTGTTCAATTGGACGTAGAATATCCAGATTCCAGTTCATCGAGCTAATAGGGGCAAATTCAGAAAATGTCGTCATGGCAGCAGGCGGTAAACCATCAGCCAAAGCAAGTAGGCTGACATAAGGATTTACCCCATCATCATCCAGATGTTTGATCCATGCAATCAATTCAGGATGATCTGAACCACTGACTGGCATAGACCCCCCCGCAGGACGTAAATCCAGATTTGCCAATGACGCAGGCGCAAGTGGATGTTGTAAGCGCTGATAATGTTCGGGAGATTTTACCTGCTGTGATGGACTAAAATCGTGTGCAATTTGGCTTGCTCGATCTTGTGTAAAAAGGAACGTCACCGATAAACCTAATTCACCATTTGAAAAGCCATCGACTTGATACCAGCGAGAGGATTTTGACTGTTTTAGTAATTTCGATTTAAATTCCAGATTTTCAGCCATGACACCAATAAAGGCAATTTGTGCCGATCTTAATCTTAGATTCTGTTCAGATTCAATTTCTGCAATGATGGATTGCAAGGCAAGAGCTGAAGATAACCCACCATAAACGGTACGTCCTTGAAACCAGTTTGGTGGAGGCGTAAAGGGTTCATTAAAATTGATACTTTTGATAAGTTCGGCTAAATATGGCATGTGATGTTCCTTTTAACTGAGCTGTTGAAGCATAGTTTTTAGATGATGGCGTGTAGTAGCGAGTACTTGTTTAGCCCGTTCTTCATTTTGAATGACTCTCGCAAAGGTCATACAGCCGATCATTTCGGTGAGTAATATGGTTGCAAGCTCTGCTGGATTGGATGTTGTTGATAGTTGTTTAATTGCATTGGACAACTCCAGAAGCAATAAATCCATTCCTTGTTCAAAGACAAGTTGTGTTGACGCTGGCATTTTTGAGATTTCGGTGATGAGTGCTGCCGCAGGACAGCCTAGCTCTGGGTGAGTTCGATGTTTCTCACTTAAGTATTTATCTATATAGTTTTCTAAACCTGATAATGTGTCATCTGTATTCAGGCATTCTTTCAACATTTCCATGCGATCAAGAAACATTTTCTCAATTGCGACATTGATTAAATCCTCTTTGGACTTAAAGTGGGCATAAAACCCACCATGTGTCAGCCCAACTTTAGACATAAGTTTGGGAATACCAATATCTGAACCATTCTTACGAATGGCGAGCATGGCTTCTTTTAGCACTTTATCGTAAGTCTTTTGTTTATGTTCTGGATTATAACGCATCTGATTTACCTTATTCGCCTTGAATGAATCTACTACCAACAGTTTGATATACAAAAATATTTAAATGAGTGCTAACTGCCTGTGCATCTGCTATTTTAAGTTGAAATGAACGCATTTTTTTCCTCCAGTTAATGAGTATCTTTAGGCACTGTCGAGCCTTTTGCTTTGGCAAAAGGAATCAGCAGAGTGGCGATAAAGAACATGATTGCCATCAGGCGAAAGACTTGATCAAAGGCAAGGCTGAGCGCCTGTTGTTTAACGACTTTTTCAAGTATGCTCATTGCTTGAACGAGGGTTTGTTGTGAATCACTGTTGATCTGACTAAGTTGCTGAGTAAGTTGAAGAAATGTGGCATTGAATTGTTGAGGGTGTATGCCTAAATTTTCACTCAGCCTTAAATGACTAATACGGCTCTGATCTTGTAACCACGTATTTACTAGCGCAATGCCAATAGCACCGCCTAAATTACGCATCAGATTAAACAGGCCTGATGCATAACGTAGTTCCATATTTTTAAAACCAGACAATGCAACATTCACACTCGGCACAATACACAACATGATGGATAAGCCACGTAGAATTTGTGGAATTAGAAATTCTGAGAATCCCCATTCATGGTTCATGTTTGACATAAGCCATAAACTATAGGCAAATAGTGGTAAACCGATAGAAAATAAGATGCGGGCATCTGCTTTTTCGGATAGTTTTGCCGCAATAATGGTACTGAAAAACTGGGCAATTCCGACCACGAAAACGGTGAGACCAATTTGCAAACTACTAAAGCCACGAATAGTCACTAGATAAACGGGCACTAAATACGTTGAAGAATATAGACCAAAACCAATCACAAAGTTAAAAATACAGGCAAATAAAAAGCTGGAATTTTTAAAAGCGGTAAGTTTCACAATTGGATTGGCTGAAAAGAAAGAGCGTTCCAAAAACAGACAAAATGAAGCAAGGGAAATCCAAGCGCAAATGGCAATGGTATGATCATTAAACCAGTCCACTTGTGGACCTTCTTCCAGTACATACTGCAAGCAACCCAACGCAAAAATCATGGCAAATAAATGTATCCAGTCAATTTTTTTGAATAATTTAAAATTTGCCTGATCAACCTGAATTTTCTGATAAGCGAACCAAGTCACCAGTGTGCCAGGAATAATATTGATAAAGAAAATCCAGTGCCAACCAATATAGCTGGTAATGATTCCTCCAATGGTCGGCCCTAAAGTGGGTGCTAATACCGACACCATGCCAAGAATAGCAGGTATGATCACTCGTTCTTTTTCATCAAATAATAAAAAACCGACAGCAAATACGGTGGGTATCATTGCGCCACCTGTAAATCCTTGAATGGCCCGAAATATCGTCATACTTTCGATATTCCATGCAAAACCACAGGCAAAACTGGATAAGGTAAATAACCCAGCAGAGATTGAAAATAAAAAACGGGTAGACATGGCTTGAGCCAAAAATGCGGAAAATGGAATCATGACAATCTCAGCCATGAGATAAGCCGTTTGTACCCAACTGATTTCATCGGGGGAGGCCAATAATCCTGCTTGAATATCGTTGAGTGATGCCGCCACAATTTGAGTGTCTAGCAAGGCGAGGAACATCCCAAACGCCATGATTCCGAAGATCAGCATTTTCTGATTTTTGCTAAGCGGCTGTACGATGTTAGATCCATTGATCTGATTTGAATTCATACTGATCTTCCACATCAACATACAGGTTCAATCATCATTGTTGAAAGACTGACCTATTGCATCACCCATGCAGTCATTATATGATGATCATAATATTATACTTATCATATAATGACGCCAAAAATAAATCAACCTTCCAGAGTCAAGGGGAGATCAAAGGAGTTCTTATGGAATCTGAATCTATCGTTTCTGAAGAAACAGTTGAACATCCAGTTGTGGAGAATGACATTCAATCACCACAAAAAGATTCAAAAAAACAGAAAATGCTTGTTATTGCAATTGCTTTGACCTGTATTGGTGGGGGTATCGGCTATATTTTGCTGCCCGCAAGTTCACAAAGTACCGACAATGCATATGTTAGTACTGACAGCATTGCGGTTGCCCCCAAAGTACAGGGTTTGGTTGCACAGGTTTATGTTCAGGATAATCAGGTTATCCATCAAGGCGATCCATTAATTCAAATTGATACAGAAGAATTTGATACAAAAGTAAATTCGGCTAAAGCAGACTTGGCTAATGCTTTGGCAAATGTAAATTCAGTTAAGGCAGAATTTGTGACGCTAAATTCTGAAGAAAAGTATGCATCATCCAATATTCAAGCTGCCCAAAGTTCGATTGTCTCGGCACAAGAAAATGCAAAAACGGCACTACAGAATAAAAAGCGTTATGACCAACTCTTGAAAGCGGGAGCAGTTTCTCAACAAGAAACGGAAGATTTTAATAATACAGCAGTCTCTGCGACACAGTCATTAAGTCGAATAGAAGCCGAACTTAATATTGCAAAAAGTGCCGCAGATGTGACTCATTCAAAACGCATTGCACTGGATGCTAAACTTGATCAGGCTCATGCAAATGTTGAGAAGGCGCAGGCAAATTTAGAATTAGTATTACAAAACCAAAAACATAGCTTAATTGTTTCGCCTATAAATGGATTGGTTGCGAATCGACAAGCTCAGGTTGGTGATTATGTGCAAGTTGGTCGCCAGTTATTGACATTAGTTCCCGAACAGCAACGCTATATTATTGCAAATTTCAAAGAAACCCAGATTGCTGAAATGCATGCAGGGCAAATTGCTGAGATTAAGATTGATGCTTTACCCCAGTATCAATTTAGTGGGCATGTTCAAAGTTTAGCTCCAGGTTCAGGTTCTACGTTTGCGTTATTACCTTTTGAACCTGGTACAGGAAACTTCACCAAAATTGTTCAGCGTGTCCCTGTGAAAATTACGTTTGATACAAAACAAAATGGCCTTGATCTACTCCGTCCTGGTTTATCTGCTGACGTAAAAGTTCAACTCAAATAAAATCAGGGGACTATCCATTGTTCTAATCACAAGTGTTTTTCTGGCGTTGCTCAGGCGATAAGAGTGGAATTCACTTAAAAAGAACACAGTGGCTATCGAATTGTTTGCCAACCAGTACAATAGCCCACCTTAAAGAATATTTGGTATTTCACCTAAAGCAAAAAAACCGCCATTAATGGCGATTTTTTCAATGACAATTGATATGTCGTTCAACCGACAATGGTAAAAATTACCAACTCAACGCACCACCTGTTTGATAGTCTGTTACGCGTGTCTCAAAGAAATTTTTCTCTTTACGTAAGTCCATCATCTCAGACATCCATTGGAATGGATTATTTACGCCTGGATATTGTTCAGGTAAACCAAGTTGTGCCAAACGGCGATTACAGATGAATTTTAAATATTCTTCCATCATCGCTGCATTCATGCCAAGTACACCACGAGGCATAGTATCGCGAGCATATTCGATTTCAAGCAATGTTCCTTCTAGAATCATCTGAATGACTTCCTGCTGAAACTCGGCAGTCCACAAATGTGGATTTTCGATCTTGATCTGGTTGATCATATCGATACCAAAATTCACATGCATAGATTCATCACGTAAAATGTACTGGAACTGTTCAGAAACACCATTCATCTTATTACGACGACCCATACTCAAAATCTGAGTAAAGCCACAGTAGAAGAAAATTCCCTCAAGTACGCAATAGAATGCGATCAGATTACGCAGTAATTGTTGATCTGTTTCAGGTGTTCCTGTTTCAAACTTTGGATCGCTCAAAGATTGCGTGTATTTCAAGCCCCAAGCTGCTTTTCGAGCCACACTTGGAATCTCATGATACATATTGAAGATTTCACCTTCGTCCATGCCCAAAGATTCAATACAATATTGATAAGCGTGGGTGTGAATTGCCTCTTCAAATGCCTGACGCAGAATATACTGGCGACATTCAGGATTGGTAATTAAACGGTAAATCGCGAGAACCAGATTATTTGCAACCAGTGAGTCTGCCGTCGAGAAAAAGCCAAGATTGCGTTTAACAATAATACGCTCATCTTCAGTCAAGCCATTCTCAGATTTCCATAATGCAATATCATGGTTCATGTTGACTTCTTGTGGCATCCAATGATTGGCACAACCATCCAGATATTTCTGCCAAGCCCATTCATATTTGAAAGGAACTAATTGGTTCAAGTCGGCACGACAGTTAATCATGGCCTTATCATCGACCTGCACACGCGCAGCACCAGTTTCAAGCTCTTCTAAACCTGCACTGATATCCAGATTTTTTAAGGATTCAGATGCTCGAGCCAGCGAATTGGTTGAATCTGTTGATCGACTGGAATTGGTTCCAGTGGATTGTACATTTGCCACACGCGACGATGATGGCTCTGCATCAGATACCAACGGCGTAGCAGGCGTTTTTTGCGGTTCGATGGGCGCAGACTTGTGTTCAGGTGCAGCCGGTTTTTGCGAATCATCTTCGAAATCGTCCCAACTCAGGATAGACATAATCAAATTCTCTCTTCGTTGTTAATATCGTTATCGACACCTTTCTACGAAGATGCCATTACTATACGCTTATTCTGTGTAAGCAAAATTAAGTTTTGTCGATGGATGTTCTAAAATCATTCGATAGAACAAATATCCCCACTACTTATTTTGATTACGCTGTTGATTACGAATCTTAAAAAAAGCGTAAACCATAGGCGCGTAAAAGAACAAAAAGGCAAAAACCAGTACAACTAGACCTAATGTATAGTTATGACTAAGATGTAACATAATTTTTACCTCTCTTATAAAAGGAAATATCAAGATCTGATATTTCCTTTAAGGGTGTCTTACTGACAAGCTTCACAATCAGGATTGTCGATTGAACAAGCCATTGGAACTGGTGCTGCCGTCGTGAAACCATCTTCTGCTGCCACTTCAGGTTTTACTTCCTGAGCAACGGCTGCAACAGGCGCAGCTACAGTTGTTGCCTTAACTGCATTTAATGCGCCTGTATTGATGGTTGATTTTTCAGCAGAAGTTGCACCTAAAGCTCGGAGGTAATACGTAGTTTTTAGACCACGTAACCAAGCCATTTTATAAGTGATGTCCAGTTTCTTACCGTTGGCACCTGCAATATACAGGTTCAATGATTGTGCTTGATCAATCCATTTTTGACGACGTGAAGCAGCATCTACAATCCAGCGTGGCTCAACTTCAAATGCAGTTGCAAAGATCGCTTTAAGTTCTTCTGGAATACGTGAAATCTTTTGTACAGAACCTTCAAAGTGTTTCAGATCATTGACCATCACGCTGTCCCAAAGACCACGATCTTTCAATGCGCGGACAAGGTACGGGTTGATTACTGTGAATTCACCAGAAAGGTTCGATTTCACATATAAGTTTTGGAATGTCGGTTCAATTGATTGAGACACACCACAAATATTGGAAATCGTTGCAGTTGGTGCAATCGCCATAACATTTGAGTTACGCATACCATCTTTTTGAACTTTGGTACGTAAAGTATCCCAGTCCAGACGTTGAGTGCGATCTACTTCAAACATACGTTCAGGACGTGTCTTAGCCACAAGATCCAGAGAGTCGATTGGTAAAATACCTTGATCCCAGAGTGAACCCTTAAAGGTTGAGTAAACGCCACGCTCAAGTGCAAGATCGCTTGAAGTTTGAATTGCGTAGTAGCTGATCACTTCCATCGACTCATCGGCAAAATTAACTGCCTCATCGGAACCATACGCCATATTCATTTCATATAGCGCATCTTGGAAGCCCATGATGCCCATGCCAACAGGACGATGTTTTAGGTTTGAATTTTTCGCTTGTGGTACAGCATAGTAGTTAATGTCGATGACGTTATCGAGCATACGTACGGCTGTTTTAATAGTGCGAGCCAGTTTATCACGATCCAGTTCACCACCTTGTACGTGTTGCACAAGGTTGATTGAACCTAGGTTACATACTGCAATTTCATCCTGATTGGTATTCAGGGTAATTTCGGTACACAGGTTCGACGAGTGAACGACACCCACATGTTGTTGTGGTGAGCGCAGGTTACACACATCTTTAAACGTAATCCATGGATGACCTGTTTCAAACAGCATAGACAGCATTTTGCGCCATAAGTCCTGAGCGCGAACTTTCTTGTGCAAGAAGTTTTGTTCTTTAGCAATTGCTTCATAGTGTGCATAGCGCTCAGCAAAGGCTTGACCTGTTAAATCATGCAAGTCTGGTACTTCAGAAGGAGTGAACAATGTCCATTCACCATCTTCAAACACGCGGTGCATAAATAAGTCTGGAACCCAGTTCGCTGTATTCATATCATGAGTACGACGACGGTCATCACCCGTGTTTTTGCGTAGCTCAAGAAACTCTTCGATATCCAAGTGCCAAGTTTCAAGGTAAGCACACACAGCACCTTTACGCTTACCACCCTGATTCACTGCAACAGCAGTATCATTGGCAACCTTCAGGAATGGAACAACACCCTGAGATTTACCATTTGTACCTTTAATATAAGAGTTAAGTGCACGTACAGGTGTCCAGTCGTTACCTAGTCCGCCAGCCCATTTAGATAACATTGCGTTGTCACGCATTGCACCATAAATGTTATATAAGTCATCACCAATGGTGGTTAGATAACAGCTAGATAACTGTGGGCGCAATGTGCCTGAGTTAAATAGGGTAGGCGTCGATGCCATGTAGTCGAAACTAGACAATAAGTCATAAAACTCGATGGCACGTTCTTCACGATTGGCTTCATTAATTGACAGACCCATCGAAACACGCATAAAGAACAATTGCGGAAGTTCGTAGCGAATGCCATCTGAGTGAATAAAGTAACGGTCATATAAGGTTTGTAAACCTAAATAGGTAAACTGATTTGAACGTTCTGGTTTGATTGCTGCTGCAAGTTTGGCTAGATCAAAGTTTAATAATTCTGGATCTAGTAACTCAAGCTCAACTCCTTTTTTAAGGAAGGTTTCAAGCGCGTCACTTTCAAGCGTATCTTCAGATAAACCTAAAAATTCAAGACCTTTGGCAACCAGTTCATTACGCAATAAACGCGCAGTGACATAGGTATAGTTTGGTTCATGTTCAATACGAGTACGTGTTGCCATCATCATTGTGGTGGCAATATCACTGGCTTTTACACCGTTATATAGGTTTTTGATGGTTTCATCGACAATCGCTTGAACATCGATACCCTCAAGACCTTCAGCCGCTTTTTCAACCTCTGCTGATAGCGCATCCAGATCCAAAGGCTGGAGCTGACCATTGGCATCTGTAATCTGTAAAGTCGGATGGTGATTAGCACCAGCTTGCTGACGAGCATTGGCACGTTGATCACGATAGATGACATAAGCACGGGCAACTTTTTGCTCACCAGTACGCATAAGCGCCAGTTCAACTTGATCCTGAATTTCTTCAATATGGATCGTGCCACCAGAAGGTAAACGACGGTTAAAAGTATTCATGACCATTTCAGTCAGTTGAGTAATACGGTCATGGATACGGCTTGAATCCGTTCCCTGTTGACCCTCTACCGCCAGAAATGCTTTACCAATCGCAACGGAAATTTTTTCTGCATCAAATACAGCAACTTCCCCAGTACGTTTAATCACCTGAAGTTGGCCAGGAGTTGAAGTGATTACGCTCATGTCAGCATAGCTCCATTGTCATCTATAGTTATGTTCATTGGACCGTTTGAATCGGGCGAAAAAAGTAGCTCGATATTTGAGGGATAAACACAAGACTTAGTGGTTAATGTTTATTTTAAACACAAGATACGGGAATTTTAGCCTGAGATCAATCTTGACATTTTATTAATTTTTTATTCATTCATTATGTATCTGATTCTGCGATGCATAGCTTAACAAAGTCCTGAAAAATTGCGTATAGATAACTGTGTGGATAACTCAAAAAACAGACATTTAGATGATCAAACTCATCCTATGGAAATATTTTGTATAATATTTATGCGTCTTATTTGCGAGATTTAGATAAGTGGCAAATTTTAAGTCAAAAAAATAAAATTACTGAAAATTCAAGAGCTAATAAATTTGCAACAAAATACAACTGGCGTGTATCAGTTTGGTGAACGAGGACTTGTTTACAATGTAAACGTGTGTATATTGCATTCTATGCAGCATGTCTATCTGTCGGATTTTAAACAGATACACTTAAACATATTACAGGGGCAATGTATGAGCCAAGAAGAAAAGTTACCCAAGATCCTTATCGTAGAAGATGACGAACGTCTTGCGCGTCTTACGCAAGAATATTTGATTCGTAATGGTCTGGAAGTTGGGGTTGAAACAGATGGTAATCGTGCAATTCGCCGTATTATCAGTGAACAGCCAGATCTTGTGGTGCTTGATGTGATGTTACCAGGTGCAGATGGTTTAACCGTATGTCGTGAAGTTCGACCTCACTACCATTCACCTATTTTAATGTTAACCGCACGTACTGAAGATATGGATCAAGTCTTGGGTCTAGAAATGGGTGCGGATGATTATGTGGCTAAACCTGTGCAGCCGCGTGTATTATTAGCGCGCATTCGTGCTTTATTACGTCGTACTGATAAAACAGTTGAAGATGAAGTTGCGCAGCGTATCGAATTTGATGATTTAGTCATCGATAATGGTGGACGCTCAGTCACTTTAAATGGCGATCTAGTTGATTTCACAAGTGCTGAATACGATTTATTGTGGTTATTGGCTTCAAATGCAGGTCGTATTTTATCTCGTGAAGACATTTTTGAGCGTCTGCGTGGAATTGAGTATGACGGTCAGGATCGTTCGATTGATGTGCGTATTTCACGCATTCGTCCAAAAATTGGCGATGATCCAGAAAATCCGAAGCGTATTAAAACTGTACGTAGTAAAGGTTATTTATTTGTAAAAGAAACCAATGGTATGTAATTCATCCATTGTTCAGTAAAAATCTCCCTATAAGGTTGATCGAGTGTTTAAACACAGTATCTTCTTACGCATTTATGCGGGTTTGGTGGTCTTGGTCATGTTGGTGGCATTGTTTTGCTACCTCTTGGTTCAGATCATCAATTACCAACGTGCTCAGGAATATCGCGAATCCTTGACCGATGGCATATCATTTGTGATTAGTGAGGGCGTGGCTCGACAGCCAGGAGAGCAGCAAAAACTGGACTGGATTTCAGATGCTTCAGATTTACTTGAGTTGCCTATTTATTATGTCGATTCAAATAAAATTGAACTTTCCAGAACAGAAAAAAAACGAATTGAAGAGCAAAAGTCTGTTGTTCGTTACGATGCTGAAAATAGCATTGCTTATGTGATTATTGGTTTGCCTGAAGATAATAAGCATTTTCTATATGTTAAGGTGGATAAAATTGGTGAGCGCCAGATGAAAGCGCTGCCAATTTTTATTCTGGATTATTTGATTTATTATCCAGGTCAGGAAAAAGAATATATTAGTCGTATTAAAAAACATTTTTCCTATCCTCTTTCAATCGAAAACGTCAAGGATATTCAGTTAGATTCGGAGCAAATTGGTCGGTTGCGTCAGGATCAAAGCGTCATGTTGTATAAAGATAGTGCAACAATACGTGGAACCACAATTTCTATTGTTTCCCCAATGCCAAATAATCCGACCGAAGTTTTGGTTTTGGGTCCAGTACCAATGTTTAACTGGATGCCATTTCAGTTATCGGCAGGGATTACTTTATTTAGTTTATTTCTGTTGAGTCTGGGCGTTTATGGATTGATTTTGCCTTTGGAGCGAAAAATTCGACAAGTACGTTATGCATTAAATCGTATGAAGTCGGGTGATTTGTCATTACGTGTACCCATTGAAGGTAGTGATGAAATGGCGAATCTAGCGTCTAGTTATAATAACATGTCAGATCATATTCAGCGCCTTATCGAAGCTCAACGTGAACTCATGCGAGCCGTATCGCATGAGTTAAGAACACCTGTGGCGCGGATTCGTTTTGGGATGGAAATGCTGGCTGAAGAAGATGATTACAATTATCGGATTCAGCAAATGGAGATGATCGATAAAGATATTGAGGCGCTTAATACCTTAATTGATGAGATTATGACTTATGCCAAGTTAGAGCAGGGCACCCCATCACTCGATTTTGAAGAAATTGCATTATTGGATGTGCTGGATCAGGTTGCCGTCGAAACAGAAGCACTCAAAACCCAAAAAGAAATTGAACTTATACCACCGCCGAATTATGTGATTGCCGATGCTGAGCGTCGATATCTGCATCGTGTCGTTCAAAATTTGGTGGGAAATGCAGTACGCCATTGTGATCATAAGGTGCGTATGAGTGGGGGTATAAGTGCAGATGGCAATGCTTTTGTTTGCGTAGAAGATGATGGCTCTGGTATTCCAGAAGAAGATCGTAAGCGTGTTTTTGAAGCCTTTGCTCGTCTGGATGATAGTCGGACTCGAGCGTCAGGTGGTTATGGTTTGGGGTTATCGATAGTGAGTCGAATCGCTTATTGGTTCGGCGGCACGATTACTGTAGATGAAAGTCCAGATCTGGGAGGAGCGCGTTTTATTATGCTTTGGCCAGCAAAACGCTTTAATCAAAAGCTCAAACAAAAAAATCTGTCAAAACAAAAAGAAAGCACTCAATAGAGTGCTTTCTTTTTTACTGTTCCATTCTGGATAAAGTTAACCTATTTGAGAATGTGATCTTCATTTATTCTTGTAATGTCGCATCTGGAACAATTAAGGGTTTACCCGCGCGTAAGCTCAATAGAGCATCCTGATTAAAATCAATGAGAAGAAAATTATTTTCGACATCAATTTTATATCCGCTAATGATTTTTTGATCACCGTTGAGGGTTTCAACACGATATTCATCAGTAATATTAAGAATGCCTTCCAGATTGGTTGTGGTTGAAGCAAAATCCTGACGGAATAAGTCATAGATGTCACGTAAATCAAAAATAGCATTGTCTGCATCTGGATGTTTTAGAGCGTACTCCTGAATATGTCGAATAAGTAATTGGGCATAAAGAAAGTAGTTAGGTTTGTGTGTGTATTGCAGACTCATTGATTTTACTCCTTATTCTTGGTTTTAGCATACACATTGACTCTAAGCTGATGTGTATAAAGTTAATTAAAGCATGTAACTGAATTGCAGCGATTTATAGTTAATTTCTGATTATTTTGTGTCTGATCCTGAAATTAGATGATCTAATAAGTTTTACTTTTTATAGTCAGCCAAATTTGAATCGGAATAAAAAGATTACATTTGAAATCATTTTACCTATTTTCAAAAATAGCATGCTATTTTGAATAAGAGATAGTCTTTTTATTGCTTTCATTTTCGGCAAAATCATCTCAATATGTAATCGTATTTCGTTGGGAATTTAAAGAGAGTGATATTTTTAAAAAAAATAGTAAAATAATTCAAAAAAATACATAGAGAGTTTGGTTATATAGAGCTAAATGTGAATTAGGACAAAATTGTCCGAAATATTGGTTAAAATGTAAGAAAATGAAAAAAATAATCATAATGTGAGAATCGATTTAATAAACCGATAACTACCAGTGGATTTAGCGTTCAAGCCATATGTTTTCTAAAATTGCCCAAAAAATCATCCTAAAGACTAGGGTGTGTCACCTAGCAACAGAAATTAGAAATCAGGTACAATTGGCGGGATTAATTTTATGTTTGGTGTATTTGAAGGCCAATACATACATTCTCTGTTAAATAATAGGCCTGCCAGGAGTTATCCCCGCATGAGTGCCATTACTCCATACGATTGGGCAATTATTGCCTTCGTGATCGGTGTTACATTTCTGTGCGTTTTTATGCTTACCGTTCCCTTGCTCCTAGGGGGTAAATCGTGGGGGCGCGCGAAGCAAGAGCAATTTGAATCAGGTGTTGTTAGTGCAGGTGGTGCTCGTATCCGCTTATCTGCAAAATTCTATCTGGTCGCGATTTTCTTCGTTGTTTTTGACCTTGAAGCGCTCTATTTATACGCATGGGCAACCTCTGTTCGTGAAGTGGGCTGGCTTGGTTTTACCACTGTCGTGATTTTCGTTGTCGATTTGTTGATTGCTTTGGTTTATGCATTTGCTGTAGGTGCACTAAACTGGGCTCCTGCGGATCGTCGTAAGTCAGCAGGAATTAAACCTAAAGTGGGTTCAGCGCATATGAATATTGCTGATATTACTCGCTTCAACTCTATTGAGGAGTTGGTTATGGATCCTACAGGACATATTCCAGCTCAATCCTCAGGTCGTATGAAATCTATTTCATCGACTAAAACATCATCTGAACAGGAGTAACTCGGGATGAAATATACATTAACCCGTGCGAATCCGAGTGCCGATCAATACCCATTGCAAGAACGCCAAGTTGTCACCGATCCGCTTGAGGAAGAAGTCAATAAAAATGTCTTCATGACTCGTCTGGAAGATGTGATGCACAATGTGGTCAACTGGGGACGTAAAAACTCAGTCTGGCCATTTAACTTTGGTACTTCATGCTGTTACGTTGAGTACGCAACGACCTTAACAGGTGTGCATGATTTGTCACGTTTTGGTGCTGAGGTTATTCGTGCTTCACCACGTCAGGCGGATTTAATGATTGTTGCTGGAACCTGCTTTGTCAAAATGGCGCCAGTAATTCAACGTCTTTATGAGCAAATGCTTGAGCCAAAATGGGTCATTTCCATGGGCGCTTGTGCTAACTCGGGCGGTATGTACGACATTTATTCGGTTGTACAGGGTGTTGATAAAATTATTCCTGTTGACGTGTACGTCCCAGGTTGCCCACCACGTCCTGAAGCATTGATTCAAGCACTTATGTTACTTCAAGACCAAATTCAGTTAGAGCGCCGTCCACTTTCTGCCGTAATTGGTGATGATCTTAAGCCAGTGTATAAGCCAAAGATGATGCCAGAACGCGATCGCAAAAATGCAGAACGTATTGCGGTGAAAAACTTACGCTCTATGGATGAAATTAAATAATTTTTTCATGATGAAGTTTTGACATATCCCTCGGATATGGTTCATCGGGAAAATTGACAGAATTTGTATTAAATAGGAAGCCAAGCCAATGGCTGAAACTGACATTGCTATGCCAGAATCAACACCAGTTGATTCACGCCCAGCATTTGCAATTGTAGAAGAGCTCCAAACCAAGTTTGGTGAAAACTTCTACGTGCAACCGACTTGTGAAGAGTTTCCGACTGTCTGGGTTGAGCGCGCACGCGTACAAGATGTATTGATGTTCTTGCGTAAAGTAGAACGTCCATATGTGATGCTATTCGATTTGTCTGCGATAGATGAACGTTTGCGTAATAACCGTGATGGGTTACCTGGATCTGACTTCACCGTGTTTTATCACTTATTATCTTTAGAACGTAATAGTGATATTCGTATCAAAGTTGCGTTGAATGAAAGTGATATTAACATTCCTACAGCGACGAACATTTGGCCAAATGCCAACTGGTACGAACGCGAAGCCTACGATATGTTTGGGATCAATTTCGAAGGGCATCCAATGCTGCGTCGAATTTTATTGCCAACTTACTGGGAAGGTCATCCACTGCGCAAGGAATATTCTGCGCGTGCTACTGAATATACACCGTATATGCAGAACAAAGCCAAACAGGATTTTGAGCAAGAACATCTTCGTTTTGTTCCAGAAGATTGGGGTCTAAAACGCGGCAACGCAGATGAAGACTTTATGTTCTTGAACTTGGGTCCTAACCATCCATCTGCGCATGGTGCATTCCGTGTTATTTTGCAGTTAGATGGTGAAGAAGTAAAAGACTGTGTCCCTGATATCGGTTATCACCACCGTGGTGTGGAAAAGATGGCTGAGCGTCAAACTTGGCATTCTTTCATTCCATATACCGATCGTGTCGACTACTTAGGCGGTTGTGCGCAAAATATGCCTTATGTCATGGGTGTTGAGCAGCTTGCGGGTATTAAAGTCCCTGAACGTGCGCAATGTATCCGTGTCATGATGTCGGAATTGTTCCGTATCAATAACCACTTGTTGTATATCGGTACTGCGATTCAGGATGCGGGGGGGATGACTCCAGTATTCTATATGTTTGCCGATCGTCAAAAAGTCTATGATGCTATTGAGGCGATTACAGGTTTCCGTATGCATCCAGCATGGTTCCGTATTGGCGGAACTGCCCATGATCTTCCAAATAATTGGCAAAAACTGATTCGTGACATTCTCGAATGGATGCCAAAACGTTTGAAGGAATATCATACTGCTGCACTAAAAAACTCAGTATTTGAAGGTCGTACCCGTAATGTTGCTCAATATGATGCAAAATCTGCATTGGCTTGGGGTATCACAGGTACTGGTTTACGTGCTACAGGTATTGATTTTGATGTACGTAAATATCGTCCGTACAGTGGCTATGAAAATTACGATTTTGAAGTGCCGCTTGAATACGAAGGCGATGCTTACGCTCGTGTGATGGTTCACTATCGTGAAATCGAAGAATCTCTAAAAATCATTAAACAGTGTCTGGATAATATGCCATCTGGTCCGTATAAAGCGGATCATCCTCTGGCAGTTCCACCACCGAAAGACAAAACCCTGCAAGATATTGAAACCTTGATTACGCACTTTTTGAGCGTGTCTTGGGGGCCTGTCATGCCAGCAGGTGAAGCGTCTGTGATGGCAGAAGTGGTGAAAGGTGCATCTAACTATTATCTGACTTCCGATAAGTCAACGATGAGTTATCGTACTCGTATTCGTACACCAACCTTCACTCACTTGCAGCAAATTCCATCGGTGATTAACGGCAGTCTGGTTTCAGACTTGATCATTTATCTGGCGACCATCGATGTGGTTATGGCCGACGTGGATCGTTAAGGGGTACGCATTATGATGATTCTGACTGATAAAAAGCCACGTGTGAATGTTCAAGAGATTTTGACTGCGGATGAGATCCACGACATTGAACACCACATTGATCATTATCCTTATCCACGTGCTGCATCACTCGATGCACTTAAGTGCGTACAACGCCGTAATGGCTGGGTAGATGATGCACAAATGAATGCAATTGCGCAGTTATTAACGATTAGCGTTGCAGATTTGGAAGGTGTGGCGACATTTTATAACCGTATTTATCGCCAGCCTGTGGGTCGTCACGTAATTTTATTGTGTGACTCGATTGCTTGTTTCCTGATGGGTGCTGAAACTTTAGCTGAAGCGTTTCAACGTGAGCTTGGGATTCAGTATGGTCAAACCACGCAAGATGGCCGTTTTACCTTATTACCAATCTGCTGTTTAGGTAATTGTGATAAAGGCCCAACACTTATGATTGATGAAGATACCCATGGTTTGGTAGATGTATCTTCGGTCAAACAGTTATTGGAGAAGTATGTATGAATACTGAACCAAAACCGATTTATGGCGAAGGTAATCCAGAAACTCATCCGCTCACTTGGCGTTTGAGTAAACAGGAACATGTCCGTAATGCTGATGATTATGAAGCTTTAGAGGGTTACGCAGGCTTCAAAAAAGCCATTGAGTTGAAACCCGCAGAAGTTTTGGAAGTCATTAAAGCGGCAACGGTCAAAGGTCGTGGTGGGGCAGGTTTCCCAGCAGGAATTAAATGGTCGTTGATGGCACCGAATGATGGTGGTCCACGCTATCTCATCTGTAATGCCGATGAAATGGAACCCGGTACGTTTAAAGACCGCTTGCTGATGGAGCGCCTTCCACATCAATTGATTGAAGGGATGTTAATCGCTGCATATACCTTAGAGGCAACGCAGGGTTATATCTTCATTCGTGGTGAATATATCGAAGCGGCTCAATACTTAAATGAAGCTTTGGAACAAGTTCGTGCCAAAGGTTATTTGGGTAACAATATTTTAGATACGGGTTGGAGCTTCGACCTTTTTGTACATACAGGTGCGGGACGTTATATTTGCGGTGAAGAAACTGCATTGATTAACTCGCTAGAAGGTCGTCGTGCTAATCCACGAACTAAACCGCCATTCCCGCAAGTTGCAGGAGCATGGGGTCGTCCAACTATCGTCAACAACGTCGAAACTTATAACAACTTGCCTGCGATCATGCTGCGTGGGCCTGAGTGGTATATCGGTTTATCTGCGGGTAAATCCAAAGATCCGGGCACTAAAATTTATGGTGCCTCAGGTAAGGTTAAATTCCCAGGTCTTTGGGAGTTGCCATTTGGTACGACTGCGCGTGAAGTGATTGAAGATTACGCGGGTGGTATGCGTGATGGACTTAAACTTAAAGCATGGTTACCAGGTGGTGCCTCAACTGACTTTTTAGCAGCTGAGCATATTGATCTTCCAATGGATTCGGAAAGCATCATGAAAGCGGGTTCACGTTTAGGAACTTGCTTGTTGATGGTCGTTGATGAAACTCAGTGTATGGTTTCTGCGGTACGTAACCTTGAAGAGTTCTTTGCGCGTGAATCGTGTGGCTGGTGTACACCTTGCCGTGATGGTTTACCTTGGGCTGTGAAAGCGCTGAAAGCACTTGAGAATGGTGAAGGCAAGATGGAGGACATTCAACATCTGTCTGAACTGACCAAAAAGTTGTGGATCGGTAAAACCTTCTGTGCCCACGCACCGGGTGCGATGGAGCCGCTTATGGGCGCACTCAAATATTTCCGTAGCGAGTTTGAAGCAAAAGTGACCAATCGTCCTGTTGCCCAAGCCAGCCACGTAGAACAAGTTTAAGGAATTCGACTATGGCTACAATTCATGTCGATGGAAAATCATATGAAGTCAATGGGTCAGAAAACCTGCTACAAGCATGTTTGTCCCTAGGCATCGACATTCCATATTTTTGTTGGCACCCATCCTTAGGTTCTGTTGGCTCATGTCGTCAATGTGCGGTGACCCAGTATGCAAATGCTGAGGATACCCGTGGACGTCTGGTGATGTCATGTATGACACCTGCAGCTGACAACACGTTTATTTCGATCGAAGATAAAGAAGCGGTTGATTTTCGTGAGTCAGTGGTTGAGTTTTTAATGACCAACCACCCGCACGACTGTCCAGTCTGTGAAGAAGGTGGTCACTGTCATTTACAAGATATGACTGTGATGACTGGTCATGACCGTCGTCGTTATCGTTTTACTAAACGTACCCATCATAATCAGGAATTGGGTTCGTTTATTGCGCACGAAATGAACCGTTGTATTGCTTGTTATCGTTGCGTGCGTTACTACAAAGATTATGCTGGTGGTACAGACTTTGGTGTTTATGCCAATGCATCACGGGTTTATTTCGGTCGTCCAGAGTCTGGCACTTTGGAGTCTGAATTTTCAGGTAACCTGACAGAAGTTTGTCCAACAGGTGTATTTACCGATAAAACTCACTCTGAACGTTATAACCGTAAATGGGACATGCAGTATGCACCAAGCGTGTGTCAGGGCTGTTCTTCAGGTTGTAATATTTCTCCGGGTGAGCGTTATGGTGAGTTGCGTCGTGTAGAAAACCGTTTTAACGGTGAAGTAAATCAATACTTCCTATGTGATAAAGGTCGCTTTGGTACGGGGTATGTGAACCGTGCAGATCGTCCGCGTCAGCCACAGTTCCGTGTTGGTGAAAAAGTAAGCTCTGTTTCAGTTGATCAAGCACTAGATGAAGTCATCTTAAAACTTCAAGGCAAAAAAGTACTGGGAATTGGTTCACCACGTGCAAGCCTTGAATCTAACTATGCTTTACGCGAACTGGTTGGACAAGAAAACTATTCAACAGGACTTTCGCAAAAAGAACAGAGCTTGGTTGAACTTGCGGCTTCAATCATGCAAACAGAGGGTGTTTACAACCCAAATATGCGTGAAGTCGAAAGCTATGATGCCGTACTGATTTTAGGTGAAGACCTCACTCAAACTGCACCACGTATGGCATTGTCAGTTCGTCAAGCAGCGAAAAATAAAGCCAAGCAAATGGCGGCAGATCGTCGTACTCCAGACTGGTTGGCGGAGCCTGTACAACGTATTGGTCAGGATGAAAAATCTCCGATTTATATTTTGGCAGCGACTCAAACTCGGTTAGCTGATGTCGCAACAGGTGAAGTAGTTGCATCACCAAATGACATCGCGCGTCTAGGTTTTGCTATTGCGGCGGCTGTTAAAGGCGAAACCCTCAATGGTCTAGATGATGATGCCAAAGCCTTTGCTCAAAGCATTGCTGATAGCTTAAAAGCTGCGAAAAAACCTTTGGTGATTTCGGGTACTAGCTTACAAGATCCTGCGATTATGGAAGCTGCTGCGCAAGTAGCACAAAATCTAGGCAATGCTGGTCTTACACTGACTGTGCCTGAAGTGAACTCAATGGGTCTGGCATTGTTTGGTGGTCAAAGCTTAGAACAAGCCTTTGCACAAGATTATGACACTCTTGTTATTGTAGAAAATGACCTATTCCGTCGTTTACCTGCATCTCAAGTCAAAGCTGCATTTGCAAAAGCAGAAACGGTGATTGTACTAGATCATAGTGAAACTGAGACTGTGAAACAGGCTGATATCGTGCTTTCAGCGGCAAGTTTTGCTGAGGGTGATGGTACGGTCGTGAGTCAAGAAGGTCGTGCGCAACGTTTTTACCAAGTATATGACCCAAGCTACTACAAGCCAGAGTATGCCATTAAAGAATCTTGGCGCTGGTTACATGCTATTGAAACAGGTCTACATGGGAAAGCGATTAACTGGACTTTACTCGATGATGTCATTGAATCTGTCGTGAAAAATGTTCCTGTGCTTGAAGCGATTCAGGACGTTGCACCAGATGCAGGCTACCGTGTTCATGGTTTAAAAATTGCTCGTGAACCGCGTCGTTATTCAGGTCGTACTGCACTTCGTGCACCAATTTCTGTACATGAACCAAAACAACCTGTTGATGTCGATTCTGCCTTAACCTTCTCGATGGAAGGCTACGTTGGCCCACAAAAAGCGTCATCTTTAGTACCATTTGCATGGGCACCGGGTTGGAACTCACCACAATCTTGGAATAAATACCAAGATGAAGTCGGTGGTCACTTAAAAGGTGGCGACTCAGGTATTCGTTTATTTGATCGTTTACCAAAACGTCCTGCGCGTAGTTTTGTTGCACCTTCAGCGATTACTGTGAATAGTGAAAGCTTCCGTTTGGTTCCAATGCATCACATTTTTGCATCGGGTGAATTTACGATTAAAACACCTGCGATGCAGTCTCGTATTCCGACAGCAGCTTTTGCATTGGGCGAACAGGATGCAACCCGTTTGAATCTCAAAGATGGTGAACGTCTTTCTGTTCAAGCAGGTGAAACAACTGTCAGTCTGCCTGTACAGGTGATTGAATATTTACCAACAGGTTATATCGGTTATCCAATTGGGTTGGCACCAACAGTGTCTTTGGCTGAACCTGTATCAGTCGCGGTAGGAGTGTAATTCATGCAACAAGAAATTATGCGTCAAACACCGCTTTGGGCTGAGAACTGGCCAATTGCTTATGCTGTGGTTCAAGCGATTGTCATTATGCTTGTAGTTGTATTAATTGCAGCATTAATGTCATTTATTGAACGTCGTCTTTTGGCACTCTGGCAAGACCGTTATGGTCCTAACCGTGTGGGTCCGGGCGGTATGTTTCAGATCGTGGCAGATATGCTTAAGATCATGTTCAAAGAAGACTGGACACCAAAATTTGCCGATAAATTGACGTTTCGTATGGCGCCGGCAGTTGCAATGGCAACTGCGGTCTTGTCATTTATGGTGATTCCAATTAGCCCGACGCTAGGCGTTGCGGATATGAGTATTGGTCTATTGTTCTTTATGGCAATGGCGGGTATTGCAGTTTATGCGGTGCTCTTTGGTGGTTGGTCATCAAACAACAAATACTCGTTACTGGGTGGTTTACGTTCTGCTGCTCAAACCATTTCTTATGAAGTGTTTCTAGGTATTTCTCTGATGGGAGTAGTTGCCATCGCAGGTTCATTTAACCTGCGTGAAATCGTGGAAGCACAACGTGATGTGTGGTTTATCATTCCGCAGTTTATTGGCTTCATGGTATTTGTGGTCGCGGGTGTTGCGGTAACTCACCGCCATCCATTTGACCAACCAGAAGCTGAGCAAGAATTGGCTGAAGGTTATCACGTTGAATATGGAGGTATGAAGTGGGGGATGTTCTTCGTTGCAGAATACGTGAATATCGTACTGATTTCTGCCTTGATTGTGACCTTATTCTTTGGTGGTTGGCTTGCGCCATTTAACCTTGAAATTCCGTTTGTTCCGCCTGTGTTCTGGTTCATTATCAAAACAGCATTTTTTATGATGATGTTTATTTTGGCTCGTGGTTCTTTAATGCGTCCGCGTTATGACCAAGTGATGAACTTTGGTTGGAAAATTTGTTTGCCGCTGGCGTTAGTCAACTTACTCGTGACTGGTGCTGTGATTCTGATGAATCAGGCCTAAGACAGCAGGGAGTACAAAATGTATAAAGTTCTAGCTGGAGTTGGGTCAATCGTTCGTACTTTGTGGATGGTTTTTACCCACATCACGCGTAAACGAGACACAATTCTTTATCCTGAAGTCCCAGGCGAGGAAATTGTACCGCCTCGCTATCGTGGCCGTATTGTTTTAACCCGTGATCCAGATGGTGAAGAACGCTGTGTCGCGTGTAACCTCTGTGCGGTGGCTTGCCCAGTCGGCTGTATTTCACTACAAAAGGCAGAAAAAGAAGACGGACGTTGGTATCCAGAGTTTTTCCGTATCAACTTCTCTCGTTGTATTTTCTGTGGCATGTGTGAAGAAGCTTGTCCAACGACAGCGATTCAGCTTACTCCTGACTTTGAGTTGGGTGAGTACGTGCGTCAGGACTTGGTTTATGAGAAAGAAAATCTACTGATTTCTGGTCCAGGTAAATATCCTGACTATAACTTCTATCGTGTTGCTGGTATGGCAATCGACGGTAAAGGTAAAGGTCAGGCGCAAAAAGAAAGTGCACCTATTGATGTACGGAGTTTATTACCATGATGTGGCCATTTTATTTGATGGCTCTTGTGGCCATTGTCTCTACGATTCGCGTGGTAACCAATGCGAATCCAGTACATGCTTTATTGAGTCTGATTGTTTCATTACTTGCAGTTGCAGGTATTTTCATGATTGTCGGTGCGCCATTTGCTGGTGCGCTTGAAATCATCGTTTATGCTGGCGCGATTATGGTTTTGTTCGTTTTCGTGGTGATGATGCTGAATTTAGGTCAGCATACCGTTGAACAGGAACGTAAATGGTTAAGCTCTGAAACATGGGCTGTTCCGGCACTGATGAGCTTCTTGCTTGGATTGATCTTGGTCTGGATGCTATCTAGTGATTACACTGTGCCAGGACAAGTGATGGGACGTGAGGTGATTGGTCCTAAAGCAGTCGGGCAAGCACTTTTTACTCATTATTTATTATTGGTTGAAGTTGCCGCGATGTTATTGCTTGCAGCATTGGTTGCAGCATTCCACTTAGGTAAACGTGAACCAAGTGCGGAAGGGGAACAATAACAATGGGCAATATCCCTTTAGAACATGGTTTGATTGTGGCGACCATTCTTTTTGCACTGGGCTTTTACGGTGTAATGGTACGACGCAACCTTTTATTTATGCTCATGAGCCTTGAAATCATGATGAATGCTGCGGCATTGGCGTTTGTTTTGGTCGGTAGTGCATGGGCGCAACCCGATGGTCAGATTATGTTTATCCTAATCTTGACCCTTGCTGCAGCAGAGGCTTGTATTGGTCTTGCGATCGTCCTTCAGTTTTACCATCGCTTCCACCATCTGGATGTGGATGCTGCTAGTGAGATGCGCGGATGAGTACTTTATATTTAACGATTCTTTTTCCGCTAATTGGTTTTATTTTATTAGCGATAGGGCGCGATAAGCTCTCTGAAAATGTAGCGGCAATTATTGGTGTCGGTTCAGTTGGACTCTCTGCATTATTTGCATTGATTGCAGGGCTTGCGTTTACGAGCAGTGGGCAACCATTTTTTGTTCAGCATTTGTGGACTTGGTTTAATGTCGGTGGTTTTGCACCGGGGATTACTCTGCACTTAGATGGCTTGTCATTACTCATGACAGGTATGATTACGGGCGTCGGTTTTCTCATCCATATCTTTGCCTCTTGGTATATGCGTGGTGAAGAGGGTTACGCGCGTTTCTTCTCTTATTTCAACCTGTTTGTTGCCAGCATGTTGGTGTTGGTTCTTGGCGATAACTTGGCGTTATTGTTCTTGGGTTGGGAAGGTGTAGGTCTGTGCTCATATCTATTGATTGGTTTTTATTATTCAAATCCTGACAATGGCTGGGCAGCAATTAAGGCATTTACAGTAACGCGTGTCGGTGATGTATTCTTACTTATTGCGTTGTTCTTGCTTTATCAACAGTTTGGTACGTTAAATACTCAATACATCGTTGAAAATGCTGCAACAGTCATGACCCAAAGTTCATCGCTTTCCATTTGGACTGCATTGATGTTGTTCTTGGGTGCGGCAGGTAAATCTGCACAGATTCCATTACAAACATGGTTGGCCGATGCGATGGCAGGCCCTACGCCTGTTTCGGCACTCATCCACGCTGCAACGATGGTGACAGCGGGTGTTTATCTGACCAGCCGTATGCATACCGTGATTGAAATGGCGCCAGCAGTGATGCAATTCATTTCGATTACAGGTGCAGTGACGCTTTTGGTTGCAGGTTTTGCGGCATTGGTTCAAACCGATATCAAACGTATTCTGGCTTACTCAACGATGAGTCAGTTAGGTTATATGTTTATGGCAGTGGGTGCAGAAGCCTATCAGGCGGGTCTGTTCCATATGCTTGCTCACGCATTCTTTAAAGCGCTATTGTTCTTGTCTTCTGGTGCAGTGATTCTGGCGTGTCATCACGAACAAAATATTTTCAAAATGGGTGGTTTGCGTAAGAAGATCCCATTTGTATTCTGGTGTTTTGTGATTGGCGGCGGCGCGCTTGCAGCACTTCCAATCGTGACCGTGGGCTTCTTCTCTAAAGATGCAATTCTGGGTGCAGTTTATGCCCACTCTACGATTGCAAACTTACCGCTTTACAATACATTGTATTGGGTGGGTGTTGCAGGTGCATTCTTAACATCTATTTATACATTCCGTTTAATTTGGGTCGTATTCTTTGGCGAAGAGAAAACAGAAGCACATGCAATTCATGGTGTGACTTACTGGGGACCATTGGCCATACTTGCTTTCTTATCAACAGGTTTTGGTTATTTCCTACAAGCACCAGTGTCGAAATTATTAACAAGTGCCAATATTCCTGCATTTATGATTCCAGAAAGTCTGGAAGCGGCAGTTTCACATGCTGAACATTTAGCAAGTGGTGTAGCAATTGCTGGTTTGATTGTTGGTATCTTGCTGTTTGTATTTGCTTATGCTGCTGTAAAATCTTTTGCTCAAACCAGTTTGGGTTCAGGTTTAGCGCACATTTGCCGTACGGCTTTTGGTTTTGATGCACTGTATAACATCGTGTTTGTAAAACCTTATTTGTTTATTGCGAAGCTTTTCGGTCGTGATCCAGTTGACAGCATGTGGTTGGTGCTTCCTGCACTAGTGAAAAGTGGCAATAGCTTTACTAGCTCACGTCAAACAGGTTCATTGCGTGAATACGCATCCAGTATGTCGCTTGGTGTAGTCGTACTGTTGATGATCCTTATCGTTATTCAGGTGGTGGGGAAATAAAATGGAAAACAATTTAATTTTACCCGCGCTGATTTTAGTTCCTTTCATTGCTGGTTTTATTTGCTGGTTGGTCGATAAACTTGATCAGCATTTACCACGCTGGATTGCATTAATTGGTATGCTGGTGACTTTGGGCTTGACGCTTGCACTTTGGCAAAGTGGTCAATTTCATTATGAACTAGGTGCTCGTGTTCCAACTTGGTCAGCTGAGTTTAATTTACCTTGGATTCAGACTTTAGGAATTAACATTCACCTTGCTGTCGATGGTTTATCATTATTAATGGTTGGCTTGACTGCATTGCTTGGTGTTTTGGCTGTAGGTTGTTCATGGGGTGAAATCCAGAAAAATGTGGGTTTCTTCCACTTAAACCTATTATGGTCTTTAGGTGGTGTCATCGGGGTTTTCCTTGCAGTTGATTTGTTCCTGTTCTTCTTCTTCTGGGAGATGATGCTAGTTCCAATTTACTTCCTGATTGCGCTTTGGGGACACCGTGGTGCAGATGGTAAATCACGTGTTTACGCAGCAACCAAATTCTTCCTTTATACCCAGATTGCTGGTTTAATCATGCTGATTGGTATTTTGGGTCTTGTCGTCTATGGTTACATGATGACGGGTTCAATTGGGTTTGATTATAACTACTTGCTTGCAGTCGCGAACACACTTGACCAACAAGCTCCTGCTGTTGCTTATGCCTTTATGGTGTGTATGTTTATCGGTTTTGCGGTGAAATTACCCGTATTCCCATTACATGGCTGGCTACCAGATGCGCATGCTCAAGCACCTACAGCAGGTTCTGTAGACTTAGCGGGTATTTTGATTAAAACCGCTGCTTATGGTTTGCTTCGCTTTGTGATCCCATTCTTTCCAGCAGCTTCGGCACAATTTGCAGATATCGCAATTATTCTTGGTTTGATTGGTATCTTTTACGGCGCATGGTGTGCATATCAACAAACTGATATGAAACGTCTGCTTGCTTATACCTCGATTTCACATATGGGCTTTGTGCTTCTTGCGATTTATGCGGGTAATCTGCTGACTTATCAAGGTCTTATGATCATGATGTTGGCGCACGGTCTTTCATCTGCTGCATTGTTTATTATGTCTGGGCAGGTCTATGAACGTTTGCATACACGTGATTTACGTTTAATGGGCGGATTACGTGGACAGCTTCAATATTTACCATTCTTCCTGATGTTCTTTGTTGCAGCTTTGGTTGGTATTCCTGGCTTAGGTAACTTTATTGGTGAATTCCTGATATTGATGGGATCATTTAATAAATATCCTGTGTTCACAATTATTGCTGCGATCAGTTTAGTATTTGCTGGTCTATATGGTCTGATTTTGATTCATAAAGCCTTGTTTGGTGAGCCAAATGCAGAACAGAAACAAAAATATACTCTACCACTCAAAGATTTGAATTTGCGTGAATTGAGTATTTTGATGATCTGTTTGATTGGATTGGTTTGGTTAGGTCTATATCCTCAAACTTTCCTCGACATGTCTCACTCAAGCATGCAATGGTTGGCCAACAGCTATAGTCCTGTGCAACCCGTGGTTGACCTGACTCAGCAAGCAGCAACTCAGCTTAGTAATGTGGAGATCCAATAAGCCATGAACTTCACAATGTCTTTTTCTCAGCTTATGCCTTTGGCACCCGTGATGATTGTGGCATTGACCGCAGTCGTCGTGATGATTCTGATTGCAATTAAACGTAATCATAATTTAATTGCAACAGCTTCAGTGGTGGGTCTAAACCTTGCTGCAGCTTATATTCTTTTGACAATGTTTGGTGGTCATTTCGTACCTTCCAATGTCATGGGAATGTTTATGGTGGATCCGTTTACACTGATTTACCAATTACTTATTATTGTGGCTTCACTTGCATGCTGTACCTTGTCGCATGCATATATTGAAACCTACAAAGATAATCGCGAAGAACTATATTTATTGCTTCTGATCTCGGTGTCAGGTGCAATGCTCATGGTTGCAAGCGCACATTACGCTTCTTTCTTCATTAGTCTTGAATTAATGTCGATTCCTGTATATGGCTTGCTTGCCTATACTTACCAGCGTAGTCGCTCGCTTGAAGCTGGTGTGAAGTACCTTGTACTTTCTGCAACGGCATCTGCAATGCTGTTGATGGGTATGGCATATATTTATGCTTATACAGGTTCATTATCATTCTATGATTCTGTACAGGCATTATTTAATGCGATTCGTCAGCCAATGGTGATTTTAGGCCTAGCACTGATTATCTTTGCTGTCGCATTCAAGCTATCATTAGCCCCATTTCACAAATGGACACCAGATGTTTATGCAGGTGCGCCTGCACCGATCGCGACTTTCTTAGCTTCTGCGGCTAAGGTGGCAACGATTGGTCTATTTGTGCGCTACATGTTGACCTCTGGTGCTATCCTTGTTGATTCACTCGTCACCATCTTAACCATTATTGCAGTTCTATCAATTTTAGTGGGTAACTTACTTGCAGTACGTCAGGTGAACCTAAAGCGTATTCTAGGTTATTCATCGATTGCCCATTTTGGTTATCTGTTGATTGCACTTATTAGCATGACCTATGCAAGTTTAGGTAGCGTCACAGTGTATGTCGTGACGTATGTGCTGACTACAATTGGTGCATTTGGTGCGGTTGCTCTGATGTCTAGTCCATACAATAATGTCGATGAAGCAGAAAGTCTTGCGGATTATCGTGGTTTATTCTGGCGTCGTCCTGTATTAACTGCGACTTTAACCGTAATGATGTTGTCACTGGCTGGTATTCCATTGACCGCAGGCTTTATTGGTAAGTTCCTTGTGGTGATGGCTGCGGTAACGACTCAGCATTGGTTCCTTGCAGCCATGATTATTGTGGGTAGTGGGATTGGCTTGTACTACTATTTACGTGTGATGGTTGTAATGTATATGACACCTCCTGATGTTCCTCGTATCGATGCGGATAAGCATTGGGGGCAAAAAGTAGGTGGAATCATGGTCTTGGCTGCCGCTGCATTGGTTTTAATTATTGGTATCTATCCAGATCCAGTGATTAAACTAGCCTTAGAAGGCGAGATTTTATCACCTTTACATTTTGTGTTATCACAACAGCATTAAGCTTGTGTTTTAACAAAAAAAACCTCCATTCGTGGAGGTTTTTTAATTTTCGTCAGCAAAACTATTTATAATATATCAAGTTTAATGTTGTTTTAGGTGTTCTCCCGTGCCCATTCAAGAAATCCGTCATCCTCTCATTCGTCATAAACTTGGCTTATTGCGACGTTCGGATATCAGCACAAAAAATTTTCGTGAACTTGCTCAGGAAGTCACGATGCTTCTGACCTATGAAGCGACAAAAGATTTACAATTGGTTGATCATGAAATCTCTGGTTGGGCTGGCACAGTCACCACTCAACGTATCGCGGGTAAAAAAATTACCATTGTTCCAATTCTACGCGCAGGCATTGGTATGCTAGAAGGCGTACTTAACCTGATTCCAAGTGCCAAAGTAAGTGTACTAGGACTGGAGCGTGATGAAGAAACGTTACAGGCACGAACGTATTATAAAAAATTAGTTCCTGATGTAGCGAATCGTATTGCGATGATTATCGACCCAATGTTAGCGACGGGTAGCTCACTTGTTGCTGCGATTGATGTGTTAAAGGCCAGTGGTTGTAAAGATATTCGAGTTATGATTTTGGTTGCTGCTCCAGAAGGCATTAAAAAAGTGCAGGAATTGCACCCCGAAGTGGAAATTTATACCGCATCTATTGATGAAGGTCTGAATGCTCAAGGTTATATTGTTCCTGGTCTTGGAGATGCTGGAGACAAAATCTTTGGCAGTGTCCAAAAAGATTAAAAGCTTTGTTAAAAAACGCCGCCGTTTGGTGGCTTTTTTTTGAAAAAAAGTTAGGGGTGTCATCAAAATTATTGTTTAATTTATTTTAAAATTAAAATAACCTTAAATTTATAATAAATATTAAATGGAAATAATTATTTACTACCTCAGGTGAATAATAAAATACAATTATAACTATGGAGATAATATGAATAATGTTAGTGATAATTGTTATCAATTGAGATAGGATTGCGCTAATTTTATACAGGGGTACATTTAATGTTTAATACTCAACCCAAAATATTAGCCCGTACAATTTCAGTTATGATGTTCATGGCGGCTGGTAGTAGTTTTATTCACGCTGAAGATATCTTACCGACGATAAAACTGAAAGCAGACGATCAAGATCAGCAAGGTTATACCGTTAAAAAATCTAAATCTGCAACCAAAATGGATTTGGCGCTGAAAGATACACCTCAGTCAGTGAGTGTCATTACTGCGGAACAAATACAAGATCAACAATTAAAAGCACTGAGTGAAGTGTTGGATCAAACGCCAGGTATTTACCAACAACGTTATGGTGCTGCAGGTGCAGTAGGTACTGGCGGAGAATATGCAAGTTATTATGCACGTGGTTCTAAAGTAAACAATTTTTTGATTGATGGCGTTGTTTCAACACCTGTAACAACGGGTCGTACTGGTATGTCGATGAGTACATTGGATCCTGCCATCTATGAAAATGTTACAGTTGTAAAAGGTGCGACTGGCTTAACTTCAGGCGTGGGGTATCCCAGCGCAGCAGTTAACTTAAGTCGAAAACTTGCAACCTCGAAAGTTTCAACAGGTAGTATTAATCTAAGTACATCTTCTTTTGATGATAAATGGGCAGGATTCCGTACGGTTGTAGATGCACAGACACCATTGAATGAATCTGGAACTATTCGAGGTCGTACTGTTGTATCTTATGATGATGACGACTCATTTATGGATTGGGGTGATTCTAATTCTGGGTTGTTTTATACCACTTTAGGCGCTGATTTAGATGCTAATACAACTTTAAACGTCGGTGCTTTATATCAACGTGCCAAATCTAAAGGCTTAAGTGTTCATGGGTTTACCAATTATAGTAATGGTGTATTCAGTACTCGAGATCGTGAAGATAATTCCGCAGCACGTTGGGCTTATGGAAATGTAGATACAATTAATGCTTTTGTTGAATTAGAACATCGCTTCGAAAATGGCTGGAATGTCCAAGCAAATTATAATTATTTAACCCAAGATACAGATGCAGTATATGCTGTTGTTGGGTCAAATCCAGGACGTACGGCAAATTATGCCAATAATACTGGTCGAGTCACGGCGGGTTATCAAAAACTCCAACCAGAGTTACATGGACTTGATCTTTCTGCATCTGGACCTTATCAGCTTTTTGGTCGTGAGCATCAAATGATGGTTGGTGCTAGCTACCAAAATGTGCAGGCGGATGATCCTTATTATAATCGGGCAATTGGTTCAGATTGGGTTAACCTTGATACATGGAATGGTAATATTCCTGTTCCAGCAAGCTTGTATACAAATACAGGAACAAAAAATACAACAGATATGTCGCAATATGGTTATTACGCTGCGACTCGTTTAAATCCGACAGATCGATTACACCTTATATTGGGTGTGCGTGGTTTAGGCTATGACTATAAAGAAACAACAGCTAACGAGACAACGGCTGACTTTTCAAAAAATAAAGCTTCACCATATGCAGGCCTGACATTTGATTTAACTCAAAATCTAACTGCTTATGCAAGCTATACCAATATATTTATGCCACAGTCAGAACGAAATGCAAATTATGCTGTACTAGAACCTGTTCAAGGAGATAGCTATGAAGGTGGTTTGAAAGCAGCATTTTATGAAAACCAGCTAAATTTAACCGCTGCTTACTTTCAATCCAGACTAAAAGATTTCGCAAAATATGTGGGTAGTTTTGATGATGGTCCACATATTGGAGAGAGTATTTACGAAGGTGTAAAAGCCAAAACTGAAGGTTTTGAAGTAGAAGCAAACGGACAAATTCTTCCAAATTGGAATATACAGACTGGTTATACATACGCAAAAACTAAATCTAATGGCGAGACGATTTATCGTGATTATCCAAAACAACAGTTTAAACTTTACACGACTTACAAACTTCCAGTTTTAGATGAGAAAATAAAAGTTGGTGGAGGCGTAAGATGGCAAAGTGAAATTGTAGATGCATCTCTGTCTGGTGCGGCTTATGATGCAAATAAACAAGGTTCTTTTGCAGTCATAGACTTAATGGCTAAGTACCAAGTGACCAATGATTTTGCTTTGGGTATTAATGTCAATAATGTGGGGGACGAGGAGTATCACTTAAATGTTTCAAACGCAACATATGGTGATCCACGGACTTACATTCTTTCGATGAACTATAAGTTCTAAGTATAGATGAGCTAAACAGTAGCTACTTTATGCTGCTGTTTAGAAAAACAGAAAAGATAATTTAATTTATAATCGTTTTTATTCTCATTTGAAATTTTATCTTATATAATTGGCCCAATTTTTATGGGGAAATAATATGAAAAAGAATATTTTATTTTTATCTTTAATCGCTCTTCCAGCATTTGCTTTTGCAGATGAAAGTGTTGTACTACCAACGATCACTGTTAAAGCAGATCAACAGGATAGCTACGCTTCTGGGAAATTAAAGAAAAAAGCTAATCTGGGAAGTTTAGGTGAAAAATCAACGATAAATACGCCTTTTTCTGTAACGACTTATTCAGATCAAATAATTCAGGATCAACAAGCCTCCACAGTATCAGAAGTACTGAGAAATGATCCAAGTGTTCGTGAAACGACAAATGCTGGGCATTTAAATGAAAATATCCAGATTCGTGGTTTCTCTGTAGGTTTTGAAGATTATAACTTAAATGGTCTATTTGGAATGGCTCCAACAGGACGTATTCCAACAGATATTTTGGACTCCATTACACTACTTAAAGGCCCAAATGCATTAGTGGCGGGGATGGCTCCTGCTGGTAGTGTTGGTGGTGTAGTAATGGTACAAACTAAACGTGCAAATAAAGACCTTACCCAAGTTTCAGCGATGTACGAAGATGGTGGATATTATAAGTCTGGTTTTGATATTGCTCGTCGTTTTGGTGAAAATAAAGAATTTGGCGCTCGGGCTAGCGCATCTTATGGACAAGGTGAACATATCATTGATGGTATGGATGACAAAAATGCATCAGGCGTTATTGCTCTTGACTACACAACAGACAAATTAAAAATTAATTTTGATGCATATGCCTTACGTGACAAGCGTGAAGATGGTTCACCTGCTATGGTCTCGATGGGAACAATTAAGCAAGTAATTGCAGCACCAGCAGGTGACAATAACTATTTTTCTAATATTCATGGACAGCAAAATAGCCAATATGTAGGATTATCAGGTGAGTATAAGTTTACTCCTGATTGGAAGGTTTTTGCGGGAGCGGGTTATGCTGAAAAGGACTATTCTGGTCATCTTTTTGGCACACGCATGATCATACAAAATGCAGCTACAGGAGCTGCAACTTCGCAATACTACCGCGTAGGATCGAATGAACATGATTTTGCAGCAAATACTGGTTTCGAGGGGAAATTTGAAACAGGTTTTATTAAGCACACATTAGGCTTACGTGCAGATTATTTGTCTAGAGAATATAGCCAACATAAAGCTGCAACAAGTTCTGGTTTTAATACTAATTTATATAATCCTAGTACAAATGGTGCGATGCCATCTACCTATCCAGTTATCGTACCCTATGCTGATAATACTTATGTGAGCTATACCTTAACAGATCAGC
Source organism: Acinetobacter guerrae (assembly GCF_009372255.1). Classification (GTDB taxonomy): domain Bacteria; phylum Pseudomonadota; class Gammaproteobacteria; order Pseudomonadales; family Moraxellaceae; genus Acinetobacter; species Acinetobacter guerrae. The sequence goes on along the minus strand of NZ_LXGN01000045.1, from coordinate 213,876 downwards.
TTTCTATGCTAGATGATAAATTGCAACTAATTTTAGGTGCACGTTATCAGGATATGGATATTAAAGCTTTAACCACAAATACTAAATATAGTGATGACAAAGTATCACCAAGTATTGGCATCGTGGTTAAACCTTTCGGAGAAAATCTTTCCTTCTATGCGAGTTACGTAGAAGGATTGTCTCAAGGTAAGGATTTGTCAGACACCATTTATTCAACAGATGTTAATTATAGAAAGATGTTTGCTCCTTTTCAGACTAAACAGTATGAGTTTGGTGCCAAATATCAGTTAGGCTCTTGGTTAAACACGCTTGCGTTCTATCAAATTGAAAAACCAGATTTGATGACGACTAAATTTGCTGCTGCTGATGCAAACGGGAAAACTCAAATTACAACGGATGATGCTGAAACACGTAGTCGGGGTATTGAGTGGTCTTTCTCAGGTAATATTATAGAGGGTTTAAATGTCATTGGTAATTTGGCCTATATTGATGCTGAGTATAAAAAAGCGTTAACCAATCAGGGCAATACAATTTACGGTATTCCTAAATTTACTGGTTCTTTAGGTTTGGATTATGCAATTCCTACGATTGAAGGATTAAATGTAAATACACGCGTGAGTTATATTGGTGATCAGTATTTGAATAGTGCCAATACGCTTAAACTACCTGATTATACAATTTTTGATTTGGGTGCAAGTTATAAAGTTAAAGTGGGTGGTGTTGATACGACATTCAGAGCAAATGTGGATAATGTTGCCAATAAAAAGTACTGGGCTGGTGTATTCAATGATAATTACGCGATTATTGGCGAGGCGCGTACTTATAAACTCGGCGTAACATTTGATTTCTAACTAATGCTTCCTATAAAAAACCCTTTCATATGAAAGGGTTTTTTATTTCGTGTATATAAATGAAATTAATTCACACGATTTTCACAGAAATTCATAAAGGCTTTTAAACCTGGCCCCTGATATTTTTGACGATGCACTAATACGTGCAGAGGACGAGTCAATTCCCAAAAAGGAGTTTCTAAAATTACCAACTGTCCTTTTTCAATTAAAGGTTCAATGGCAAGTCTAGAAATACAGGACATACCTAAACCGCCCGCTACAATCTTTAAAATTGCTTCATTATGACCCAGTGTGAGACGGATATTGGCATCAGGAACATCTTGTAAAATGGCATTATCAAAGACTTCGCGCGTTCCTGAACCTTCTTCACGTAAAATCCATTCTACGTTTAAAAAATCCTGAGGTGTTAAAGCTCGATCCAATTTAGCCAAAGGATGGTCAGGCGAGCAGCAGACAGCAAGTTCGTCATTCCGCCAATGGATACATTGTAATTGTGGTAAATGACAGGAACCTTCAATGAGTGCTAAATCAAGCTGAAATTGATTGACAGCTTCGATCATCTGGCGTGTATTACCGACTTGCAACTGTAAATGTGCTTGTGGATGAATTTGGAGAAAATCTGCCATGAGGTCTGGGATTAAGTAGTCGCTGATGGTCAAAGTGGCGCCTAAACGCAAATCTATACTTTGTAATTCACCTTTAGCAGCTTGTTCAAAAGCCTCACAACGACCTAAAATTTCTAAAGCTTGTGGCAATAAAAATCGACCTAAGTCATTGAGCTGTAAACGTTTTCCTAGACGATCAAAGAGTGGAGCGCCTAACCCATCTTCAAGGTCAGCCAATGCCATGCTGGCAGCACTCTGTGTGAGGCGTACTGCATCGCTGGCTTTGGTTACTGTTCCTTCTTGAGCGACTGCCACAAAGACAGCCAACTGACGTAATGTCATGCGCATGAATCAAGCCTTACCCTTGAAAAGTAGTCATAATTTCTGCTGTCATGCTAACATGAGCATACCCTGTCGTGCCATGTTGAAATTATGTCAATTGAGAAATTTAGCGTCGAAAAAGTCTTATCTGTACAACGTTGGGCTTCAAATTTATTTAGTTTTACTATGACGCGTCCAGCGCATTTTAAATTCAGCGCAGGTCAGTTTGCCCGAATTGGATTAAAGCTAGGGGACGATTTGGTGGTGCGTGCTTATTCGATTGTATCCTCTCCATTTGATGAAACTCTTGAGTTTTTTTCTATCGTTGTGCCTGATGGTGCGTTTACGTCCAATCTGCAGCATCTAAAAGTGGGGGATGAACTTTACTTAGAAAAAATTCCTTATGGATTTTTGACATTGGCACGTTACCAATTACCAGCACCGCAAGATCTATGGCTTTTAGCAACAGGAACAGGTTTAGCGCCATTTATTTCTATGTTGCAGGACTTTGCAACATGGGAAAATTATCAAAAAATTAATTTAGTCTATAGTGTTCGTACCGTTTCTGAACTGGCTTATGTCGATCGTATACAACAGATTGCAACTACTTTTGGTGAAGACCATCATGGATTTAAATTTATTCCCGTGATTACCCGTGATCCAAATGCCACCTTACATGAAAGATTGCCAGTACTGATTGAAAATGGTGAACTGGAAAAAGTGGTAGGATATTCGCTAAATTCTGCAAGCAGTCATGTCATGCTCTGTGGTAATCCACAAATGGTTGAAGATACCAAAGAGGCTTTAAAACGCCGAGGTCTAACGATGAACCGACGTGGTGAGGGCAATATTGCAGTGGAAAATTATTGGTAGTGAATGGTGATTAAAGCAATATAAAAGCTTTAAAACTGTATAAGATGACTGAGAATTAAAATAATGAAAGCTTATTCAGGACGGATCTATAAGAGCATATGGTTTAGTGTACAAACATATCCATAAATTCACGCAGTTCCTGAATAGCTGTATCCAGATCTGTACTCAACCAAGTGGGTTCAAAAAATCCTGCATAATGTTCAAGACGATCTTGTGGAACGACCAGACGGACTGGACATTCTTCTTCAAGTAATCGCCAAGGTAGGATTGGAACTTCATTATCTAAAAATGAGTTGACGTTACGAATGTCAATGATCATGGCATTGATACAATCAGGAAAAGGCATCACTGAAAATTCTTCAGTACGGCGTCTAAAATATTCTAAATCACCCCATTTCAGTTGATAGCTTGATTTATTAAAACCAATAATCCCGATCAAATGCTCATCACGAGTGTAATGTAAAGAGCATTCATGTGTGACGTCAGTGTCTAAATCCAGAGTGACGCTTTGCTGACGATACGACATAAAGACCTAAGTAAAAAAATGGGTGGGCTATTATAGCCTAATTTTATATACAACGCAGAAACAAAGAACACGATAGCGCTATGCTTTGTCACACAATGCTACATAAGTGCTTGTTATGATAAAGAACAAGGGAATATAAAAAGAGGGGAAGCCCATGACTCATGATTTCAATAAACCATCACCGCATACTTCATCGCCAGAAGAAACTGAAAAGAAACGCCGTTTACCTGTGTATATATTGGCGATTGTCGGTATTTTTTTGATTGCACTGATTGTATATATGGTGGCAGATCAAAAACCAGATGCCAGTGATGCTCCGCCTGATCATCCAAATCCAAACGCAGAACCTGCGACTCCAAACAATTCGACAGCAAATAATCATTAATCTTAATTTGCTTTCTATTTAAATGATTAAGAAGCCATTCAATTACATTGAATGGCTTCTTTGCAATTTTGTGCACCATTTTTGTAGTAGTTCTTATATTGCACCTTGAATAAAAAATAAGCACAAAATAAGGTGATAAAGATCACAATTGATATTCATTCTTAAAACTATTTCATTTTGCTGCTTAACCTTATTAAGCCGTAAGAATATAACAAGAGGGCGTGACATATATGAACGATTACTTTGGCAATGAGGCTGGACAAGCCCATTATGGATTTATGTACTATTGGGACATGTTTCAGCCCATTATTGCAGCAATTGCTGTCTTCATTATTGGCTGGATTTTGGCGCTGATTATTGCTGCGGGTATCAAAAAATTATTAAATTTAATTGGAACCAATCGTCATTTATCTACGGCAACAGGTAAAACACCAGATTTTGAATCAATTATTTCCAGATTTGTATTTTGGTTTGTACTCATTATTGCACTTATCGCAGCTTTAAATGTCTTGAATATTTACAGTGTGAGTGGACCATTTAGTGCCATGATCACGCAGGTATTGGTCTTTGTTCCAAATATTATTGCGGCCGCTGTGGTGGCTTTTGTCGGTTGGATATTAGCGCGTTTGGTGCGGGCTGGACTTAGTAAAGGTTTGGCAAAAACGCAACTTGATGAAAAGCTAAGTACAGAAGTAGGTGTTCGACCACTGAGTGAAAATATCGCAGATATTGTTTATTGGCTGATCCTGCTTTTATTTTTACCCATTGTACTTTCGATCTTAGGTCTTTCAGGATTGTTGCTGCCTGTACAAGCGATGGTCGCTGATGTTGTTGGGTATCTGCCGAATATCTTTATTGCGGGTGTGATTATTTTCGTCGGTTATATTTTAGCGAAAATTGTACGCGGTATTGTTGAGGGTTTAGTTAACAGCGTTGGACTACAGACTCAAGCTGAGAAAATTGGTCTGTTTAAAAACAGTAATATTAGCAGCGTATTAGGTTCATTGGTTTTTGCTTTAATCTTTATTACGGCATTAATTATCGCTTTTGAAGCACTCGGAATTGAATCAATTTCTCAGCCTGCGACCTCGATGCTCAATGAGATCATGTTTGCGATTCCAAATATTATCGCGGCTGGTCTGATTCTGATCATTGCCTATGTGGTTTCTCGTTTTGTTGCAAAACTAGTTGAAGATATTTTGGTTGGCACAGGTGTTGATGAAGTTCCTGCAAAATTCGACTTACAGCGCTTCTTGGGAACGACTAAAATTTCGCATGTGGTTGGCGTTTTAATCGTGTTCTTTACGATGTTGTTTGCGGTTGCAGAAGCAGCGAATCGTCTTGGTTTCGATCAGATTAGTCATTTGATTGCGATCTTTATTGCATTTGGTGCCAATATTCTGTTGGGCGCAGTCATCCTTGTGATTGGTTTCTGGTTAGCCAATATCGTGGCAAATGTGGTACAGCGTGGTGAATATAATAGTTCTCGCTGGTTAGGTAATCTGGTTCGTATTTTGATTATGGGCTTGGTTTTGGCGATGGGTTTGCGCGCAATGGGTATTGCCGATTCAATTGTCAACCTTGCTTTTGGTTTAACACTCGGTTCAGTGGCAGTGGCTTTTGCCTTAGCTTTTGGTCTAGGTGGTCGCCAACCAGCAGAACGTGTTTTGACTGATTTAATTGATAAAGCCAAAGCCGAGGGAAATAAACCCAATCCAATTGCTAAAACACAATCAGCAGTCGTGGTTGAAACTCCTGCGACATCAGCCCCAGTTTCAACGCCAGAAGCGGCAACAGATCATAATGTTCCAACGACTTTTGATGTTGATCCAGCCCATAAACCTTTAAATAATCCTTATGGATCTAAAAGTGAGGGTGGGGATGATCCAACGATAAAACCCGATGATCAACCGAAATAAGTTTTGATTTTTACCGTAGAATCGGCCACTCTATCTTGAGTGGTCGTTTTTTTAGACCAAGAAAATGAATGACTCATAAAAATAACAGAGGAGTGAAATATGCAAAAGCAGCCTAATCGTTTTATTGCACCTATTGTCATTGCAGGAATCACTGTGGGTTTTCTAGTCAGCGCTTATAAATTCGTTTTTGCCAAGCCAAAAGATGAAGCTACAAAACACAAGAGTGAAGACATGCAGGTTATTGCTCCAGATCAGATAGATGCTGCGCCATAAATCATACATATTGTGCAGCCGCATAGGCTGATGACCATGCCCACTGGAAATTGTAGCCGCCTAAATGCCCAGTCACATCTAAAACTTCTCCAATAAAATAAAGCCCTTTTACATGTTTGCTTTGCATGGTTTTTGATGAAATTTCAGCAGTATCAACACCCCCTAAAGTAACTTCTGCGGTACGATAGCCTTCAGTACCTGAGGGTTTAACAACAAAACTGTGTAATTGTTCTGCAATTTGCTCTAAGACTGTATCACTCAGTTGACCAATGGTTGTTTCTGCATAGTCTGGCCAAATCAGTTGTTGTAGTTCAAGTACAATACTTTTTGCAGTGAATTCTGTAACTAAAGTGCGTAGCAACACTTTGGGTTGCTGCTGTTTCTTTTGCCTAAAATAAGTTGCTAAATCTTGAGTTGGGAAAAAGTTAATTTGGAAACTTTGACCAGCGTGCCAATAATTTGAAAGTTGCAAAGCGCTTGGGCCACTTAACCCACGATGAGTAAAGAGTAAAGCTTCGGTAAAACTACTTAGATCGTTTGAAAGTGTAACCTCTAGTGCATTTCCACTTAAGCGTGTCGTTACCTCTTTAAATTGATCTGAAAAAGTAAACGGAACTAGTCCAGCGCGAGTAGGAAAAACGTGATGACCAAATTGTTTTGCCAGTTCATAACCAATACCAGAACCTCCTAGGGTGGGAATAGAAAGTCCGCCTGAAGCAACGACAAATGATTCGCAGGAGAAAGTTCCCTGAGAGCTTGTGATCTGAAATATTTTATTATCGAGTTGCTTTACTGCTTTGACTTCACAATCTGTTTTAATATCGACCTGCTTGGTTTTTTCACACTCAGCAAGCAGCATGTTCAAAATATCTTTTGCACCATTTAAGGTAAAAAGTTGTCCATGCTTACGTTCTTCATAAGCAATCCCATAATCGCAAACTAGACCGATAAAGTCCCAGTTGTTGTAACGTGATAATGCAGAAATAACAAAATGCGGATTTTGTGAAATAAAGTTCTCAGGCTCGACATAGAGGTTGGTGAAATTACATTTACCCCCACCAGACATCAGGATTTTTTTACCGATTTTATTGGCCTTTTCAACAACCAAGACATTGCGCCCACGTCGTGCGGCATGTGCTGCTAGCATCAGCCCAGATGCACCAGCACCCAGAACAATGACATCATAATGCATGGACATAAACGTACTCTGAAGTTATAAAAAGCGCGACATTATAAAAGATTTTGTCTGCCCTGTAATCCACCACTGTGAATCGCTAAAATTCGGGTATGAGGTGGAAAATATGCTTTTTCGATGAGATCAAAAATACCAAACATCATTTTTGCAGTGTAAATTGGTTCTAACGGAATCTGATATTTTTCTTCAAAACGCCGCATAAACTCAATCAGTTGATTTGTGGTTTTTGCATATCCGCCAAAGCAGTAGTCATCTTTAATCTTCCAATTGGTTTTATGGGTGAAATGAGCAACCTCATGTTTTAAGAAATCACCTTTAAGCGCAGAAAAACCCAATAGTGTTTGCTGTGAGCTACTGGCTTCTATCAATCCTGAAATTGTTCCACCTGTACCGACTGCACAGCAAATAACATCGTAATTTTGTAGATCAGCATCACTCAAAATTTCTTTACAACCCTGAATGGCAAGTGCGTTTGTACCGCCTTCTGGAATTAAATACGTATTTGGATAGCGTTGCTGTAATTTGCGGAGAAAATCAGGTTGGTTTTTATTGCGATAATCTTGTCGATTGATAAATTCAAGCTGCATACCAAAATGAGATGCTGTAGTTAATGTTGGATTCAAAGCTTGATGTGCAAGTTCTTCACCCCGAATAATGCCAATACTGTCAAATCCAAAATAATGTGCAGCATAGGCTGTGGCTGCAATATGATTTGAAAACGCACCTCCGAAAGTGATGACCTGATCAAATCCTTGTTTGTGGGCCTCAAGCAGATTGTATTTGAGTTTATAAAATTTATTGCCTGAAATGTGCGGATGAACTAGATCCAGACGTTTAATATCCAGTCTAATCGTGTGATCCACTAAATTCTGATAAGAGATCGGTTGGGCGAGTGCGTCGAACATGGCAAAAATATAATTTTCGATGGTCATCAGTATAAAACGCTGACCATCGAAAAGATTCAATTATTTTGAGGACGTGTCTACCGATGTAATGACTGACATTCCTGGACGCAAACGTTCTAAACCATCCTGATGAGGATCAATCGCGATACGCACCGAAATTCGTTGCACGACTTTAGTAAAGTTTCCTGTTGCATTGTCAGGTTTCAGTACACTAAATTCAGAACCCGCTGCGGGAGAAATTTGTTCAATATGACCTGTAAATTTTTTGTGATTGAGTGCATCTACTGTGAACGTTGCAGTTTGTCCAATTTTCATATTTGAAATTTGGGTTTCTTTAAAGTTGGCAATGACCCACGTTTGTTCTGGGATCAAATATAGCAATTGTGAACCCGCTGCTACATATTGACCAATACGAGGATTGACCTCACCAAGCTGTCCGTCCATAGGTGCAGTGATGATGCTGTAATCTTTGGTTGTCGTCGCCTGATCCAATTGCGCCTGTGCATTGGTCACTTGAGCCTCTAACCCAGTTTGTGCCACTTGTGCTGTTTTTAATGCTTCATTTGCAACACTAACATTGGCTTCTGCCTGTTTGAGTAATGCTAGATTATTTTTAACATCAGCCGCCGCTTTATCACGTTCGGATTTGGATGCTGCACCACTATCGCCCAGTTGTTGATAACGGTTGAGTTGGGTAACAGACAAATCGTATTGCGCCTGTGCCTGATCGACTTTAGCTTGAGCAGCTACAATATCGGCTTGCCGCTGCGCGATCGTCTGTGTTTGATTGGCCAGACTATTTTTTGCTTGTTCAACAGCAGACTGTGCTTGCGTCACTTTTTGGTCATAAGTCGTGGCATCAATATGCATCAAAGGCTGACCCTTTTTTACGTAGTCAAAATCTTTGACAAGCACATCTTTGATATAACCATTAATTTGTGACGATAGAACAGTGGTTTTTCCTTTTACATAGCTATTGTCTGTTTGTTCGATGACTGTATGAAAAGGCCCGATTCGCCATGCCCACATAATTAATCCTAAACCAATTAACAACACGATGAGCATGATTGCCAGTGTCGACTTTTTGGTTGGAATCAGTTTTCCGACCTGTTGTACAGGTTTTAGTGGCGCAGGTTGAGATGTAGCATTTTGAGCAGCAGCAGATTGGGGCTGAGCTGTTTCATTCGAAGTTTGTTCATTCGAGGTGTCGGGTTTTTGCTCGTCACTCATAAGTTATACTCAAACACTCCAAAATCAGGATGAGGTTGATGTGGTTGCAAGCTTTTCTCGATAAGTGAGATACTTGCCCCAGATAATATTGCATAATCCCCATAGGAATAACACAATTGCCACGATGCTATTAAAATTAATCACATCGTTATAAGCACGTACTTGAGCCTCACGATTCACCGTTTGTGATAAGGTTTTAGTGGCTTGTAACTGATCTTGAACAGGATCTGTAATGTTCGGACTAAACTTAGCTTGATACTGTTTTAAACGCTGGTCTATGGTTGGGTCAGTTTGTTCAAGGTTATTATTGATGTCCATTTGATAAACTTGGGTTTGACGTTTTTGATAGGTGTTATAAAACGAAGAACCAATCAAACCACCAAAGTTTTGTGTCGCAGAAAACAATACAATAAAGGTAACGACATGCGCTGGACTTTCTTTTAGCGCCCGACCAAATCCGACCAAAAGCAAGGGGCCAATAAACAACCCATTTGCAAAAGCAATCAGAAATTGACTGTGATAGAAATTTTGTGGACGGATATCACTGGTCAAATGTGCATCAAGTTTACTCGCGACCAAAATTAAAAAAGATGCCAAAACCAAATGGAGTAATGTTCTTTCTCTGGAAAAAGTAGCGGCACTAAATAATACTCCTGCTAACATTCCAAAAAAGATGACACTATATAGACCGACAAACTGATCAGGTCCCATGCCCATAGTTTTTAAGAAATTAACAGCAGCATAACTTTGTTCTGAGAGTAAAAAACGTAAACACAAAGCCCCGAATACAAAACGCAGAACAGCAAAAGTGCCAAGCCAACGCGTCATAATTAAAGGGTTACTACGATGATGCTCGTAAAAGAAGCCTAATATTAATAAAACAAAGCCTGTCATGAGTACATAAGCTAACCACGGTGAATCAAACCACCACAGCAAAGGGCCTTGTGTCAAAACAGCACAGATACAAGCGAAACCTGGTGCAAGTAATAAAAAAGTGAAAATATCTTCTCGTTCAAAAACGGCAATTCGTAAACTGCGCGGTAACTTGAGTGAAACCACCATGGCATAGCAACAAATCGCCATTCCTAATTCAAAGGTGTATAAAACCGTCCAGTCGTTGACAGTAACCAGAGCAGGGGAAATGATCCATGCTAAGGGTACGCCCAATTGCCCAAATCCAAAACCAATGTAAAGACCTCTTAAACGATGTTCTTTGGTAAAACCTTGCATGATGTAATACATGCCAAGTGAGCTAAGAGGAGCTGCGACCATGCCACTAATAAAACGCACAAAAATAGCCATATGATAATTCTGCACAAAAATATGCAGAATCATCACGCCAATAAAAGCAAGTAGACCTATTTCGGTAAAGAGACGTAAACCGTATTGTTGTCTGGCTTTAAATAGGATCAGGTTGGAACTGACATTGGCCATCACATAGGCGGCAGGAAGCCACGCGCTTTCAATTGGGGTTAAACCATATTCACCTTGTAATTGCGGTAAATTAGCCGTGATAAAGCCATTACTGAGTCCAGCGGTGAGAGCAATAAAAGTTCCAATAATAAAATACAAATATCTTTTATGGGATGGGTGCTCAATTGAAGGTGGAGAGCCGGGTAATACAGGACGTTCATCATCTGTCCAGTCTGGTGGTGTTTCCAGATAACGAGGACTCTCAGCCATGATACACCTCGTTATTTAAGCAAATTCCATTGAGCAATAAGTCGACTGCACGATTGGCAAATCTAACTCTTTCGGTTTCATCATGTCCGCGAAAAGATGAAGAAAGCATCGAAACAATACTGCGATAATCTTCAAAATTAAAATCAGGACGGCAAATTTCCTTGTTTATCGCCCGATCAATCAACGGTTGTACAATGAGCTGATGATGCTGTACAAGTGGGATCAGAACTTCATCATTACGATCCAGTATTCGCCAATATTCCATCAGTGCTGATAAATTGTTTAAATTATGAACATGACTTTTAATCAGTCGAATTAAGCCATCATCGTACATGCGGTATTGTTCGGCAATAAATTCGAGATGTGATACCGCTTGTTCCAGTAAAGCATAGACTAAGGCTTTGCGATCGGTAAAATTTCGATAAAAAGTCGCACGACCTACACCTGCATGATCGATAATGACCTGCAAAGGCACATTCATACCATGTAGTTTAAACATTTCAACCGCAGCTTCGAGCAAGTCTTCCCGATTTTTGGCCGCGCGTTTGACATGTTTACTCATAGAGAAAAAAAGCTGAAATTGATCTATATATTTTACGGACGTTTTTGTCCGATTTTCCACTAATATTTTTATGAATTTGTAAATTATAAATGAAAGTTATCAATTGATTAAAAATTGATTATTTTATTTTTTGAATTATGAGGACTAAGCTGAATCAGATAGAGACTACAGGACATATCATTATGACGACGCAGCATGAAGTGAATCAACAACAATATCAAGATAAGTCTGAAGCTTATTTAAATAGCATAGTGCATGCACAAGGAATCGAGTTTGAAAAAATTCGTGAAGTTTTACAACAACAATCTTTTAAACGTGTTTTAGATTTAGGTTGTGGTGGTGGGCATGTCACTTACCATATCGCGCCTGATGTAGAGCAGGTTATAGCCTATGACTTGACTGCTGAAATGGTAAATTTGGTACTTCAACAGGCTAGTCAAAGAAATCTGAATAACGTTATAGGACAGCAAGGGCCAGCAGAAAAATTGCCTTTTGACGACCAGAGCTTATGTTGTGTCGTAAGTCGATATTCAGCACATCATTGGCAAAATGTTCCGCAAGCCATGAGTGAAATCTATCGAGTTCTAAAACCAAAAGGCAGCGTTATTTTTATTGATATTTTAGGAAATCAACAACCTGTACTAGATACTTTTTTACAGAGTATTGAGATCATTCGTGATCCAAGTCATGTACGTGATTATTCTTTGGCAGAGTGGATGACATTTGCTGAGCGTGCAGGTTTTAAAATTGATTAAATTGAGAAACAGAATTTGAAACTAAATTTTCAAAGTTGGGTGGAGCGAATGCAAACACCAGCAGAAGCAGTTGCAACACTACGCTATTTACAGCAAAAAGCATCTGATGTTGTAAAAAATTACTATCAAATACAGCCAGATGGCTCATTTCAAAGTGAAGTGATGTATTTGGTTCTTACAAAGCCTGAGTAATGCGTTAAAATTTACCCTTAAAATGATTAAAAGCATGGGATACACACGTGGATAGTTTGCTACCTTTATTTTCTATTGCGATGGCACTCATGTTAGGTGCAATTAGTCCTGGCCCAAGCTTTATCTATGTTGCTCAAAATTCGATTGCTAAATCACGTAAGCATGGTTTGTTTACCGCTTTGGGAACAGGGACAGGAGCCGCAATTTTTGGCTTACTCGCGGTAATGGGCTTACAAGCGATTTTATTGGCTGTGCCATCGGCTTATCTCATGTTAAAAATTGGTGGTGGACTGTATTTACTCTGGTTGGCTTATAAGATTGTAAAACACGCTAAATCACCCATTGAGATGGATGCCCAACAGCAACAAAGCATGACTTATCAAAGCGCATATCGTTATGGTCTGATTACCCAACTGAGTAATCCTAAAATTGCAGTAGTTCTTGCCAGTGTATTTACCGCATTGTTACCTAAAGACATTCCAAATTATTATTATGTGGCTTTGCCTGTGATTTGTTTTGTAATTGATGCAGGTTGGTATTCACTCGTCGCCTTACTTTTATCGTCTGAAAAACCGCGCCGCGCTTATATAAAAGCCAAAACCCTGATTGATCGAGTAACAGGTGGAATTGTGACTGTATTAGGTCTAAAACTCATTTTCTCAAGTCGTTAAGTTAAAAAGTGGGTGGGCATATTGTCAGTACGTGGTGGTCATTAGTCACGTGTCATAGATAATATATGCAATGTGCTGCGCCTAAAATGTAAAGATTTGGCGAAGCAGGCGCACTACTTCTATCAGACGGTTTGTGAATTTTAGACCTTACAAACCGTATAAAAAGGTCGTGTACTCGCCCAATATACCCAGATTGATCATACTTAGTTTATTCTCTTAAATCTATCTGCCAATTGGATGCCTGAATTTCAAGATTGATTAAGCGTAAATTTTGGCTGATTTCATCTGCTTGTTTTTGTAGCTTAGAAACAGAAACGGCTTTAATCCATTTAATTTCACGAACACTATAACGATCTGTATCTTTTTGCGTATTGTCTATCGCTTGCTGGATGATTCGATGTTCGGCGTTAAGTTGATCACGCTGATTGAGAATATCGAGTAAAGCTTTTCCATTGTTTGCTTGCGCTTGTGCATTGGTTTGATGGATTTTTTGTATAAGCTGAAATAATTGTTTATTCACCATAACAGCTTCATCTATGAGTTGTTCTGGATTTTCACTAGGGGTATCTCCATCTTGCACGAGCACATTTTTATGAATACGTTGCTGCAAGGAAAGCAGTTTTTTCTGTAAATCACTTCTGAGCAATAATGCTTCCGCAAGCTTCATAAAAACTCAATATATAGGTCTAAATAAAATCATCATAAAATGAAAAAAAATCTCTGTCCGTTTCAGAACGTATATTTCTGCTTTTGAATTATATAATTTGAAATGTTTTTTTGCGCATGATTTGAACAGGTTGTGATAATCTGAAGATAAAAATAATGAAAATAATCAGGTGATCATATGAAAAGGATGTTTCTATATGGCTTGTTGATGAGTTCTTGCTTTAGTCTGATGGGATGCGATGTTAAAAAAGATCATGTTCAGCCACCTAAAACAGTTCGAAGCATAAGTATCGCGGGGATGCCTGTCTATGAGAAAGATTTTAAACTAGAACCATTATTGGCAAACGATACTCAAATCAACCAAAATCAATAATCAAATTTAAAAAGCAAAAGAGACGTTTCAACGTCTCTTTAAATAAATTTAAGCCGCTAATAATTTCTTGGCAGCTAAACGATGTTCAGCTTGTAGTTTCTCAATATCAACACTGAGTAATTGACGATCTTTGACAACCCATTTGCCGCCGACCATGACATGTTCAGCATGATCTGCACCACACAACAATAGTGCTGCAATCGGATCGTGACTTCCTGAAAATTTCAACTCATCTAGTTTATACAAAGCAAAGTCTGCCTGATGACCTACCGCAATTTCACCAAGATGATGTTCACGTCCTAAAAGCTTGGCGGAACCCTGAGTTGCCCAGCCGAGTGCCAGTTCGGGTGTAATTTTCTCTGCACCATATTTTAAACGTTGCAAATACATGGCTTGACGAGTTTCTAAAATTAGATTTGAAGCATCTCCAGAGGCAGAACCATCTACCCCTAAACCAATTGTTGCGCCTGCCTGCATTAAATCAAGAGTTGGACAAATACCAGAGGCGAGACGCATATTAGAATGCGGACAGTGACAAATGCCAACGCCTGCCTGACCTAAACGCTGTATTTCTTCAGGATTAAAATGAATGCCATGCGCAAGCCATGTTCGATCGCTTAACCAGCCTACGCTATCCAAATAATCTACCGTTCTCATGCCAAACATCTGCAAACAAAAAGCTTCTTCATCTAGCGTTTCTGCCAAATGAGTATGTAAACGAACATCCAGACGTTGCGCCATTGCTGCACTTTCGCGCATGATATCTTGCGTCACTGAAAAAGGAGAACATGGTGCAAGGGCAATATTGACCATTGCATCTGCATCACGCTGATGGTATTTCCCGACAAGGCGTTCTGAATCCAGCAAAATCTGATCCATATCCTGTACAGTATGCTGTGGAGGCAAACCGCCTGATTCTTCGCCCAGACTCATAGAGCCACGAGTGAGCATCACACGAATACCAAGTTCCTGTGCAGCCTGTACCTGTATATCAATTGCATCAGTCAATTGCTGTGGAAATAAATAATGATGATCTGCTGCAAAGGTACAGCCAGACATGACCAATTCAGCCAAAGCCACCTGTGTCGCAAGATGTAATTGTTCAGGAGTCAGTTTTGCCCAGACAGGGTATAGATTTTTCAGCCACGGAAAGAGAGGAACATTCACCACAGGTGCCCATGCACGGGTGAGCGTTTGATAAAAGTGGTGATGAGCATTAATCAAACCTGGAATGACGACACATTCTCGTGCATCAAAGGTTTGATCAACCGGTTGAGTAGGTAGTTGACCTTGAGCAATCAGTTCAACAATTTTACCATTTTCAATCACGATACCATGACTTGCATCATGTTGATTTGCGGTAAATATCGCAAGCGGGTGCTTGATCCAGAGGCGTGACATGTTGATTACTCATTGATTGATTCATCTGAAAAAAGCAATGTGTGTACCAAGAGTGAACATTTTAAAAGTGAAAATATTGTCTATAAATAAAAAGATATAAAGAGGCATGAATCATGTCGATTCACATTTAAACATCTAAAATTTAAATGCCAGTCAAATGAATTGACTGGCATTTCACAAAGTATAAAGGGTTATTTAAAATTGGTTTAAGAGCGATTTTGAATTGTGGAGGGATTTTCGGTTAAAGTCTGCTTCAAAGCGACTTTGTTCCCTACATGCAAGTGATTAAAGAACAAATTAAGCAGAACAGCCATGATACAGGTAATACTGATACCCGAATGAAACAAGGTTTGAATTGCATCTGGCATAGCATGGAAAAACTCTGGGCTAATTAAAGGAATTAGACCCGCAGCAAGTGAAACCGCTACAATAATCAAATTAGATTGAACTTGATAATCGACTTTAGATAAGGTGCGAATCCCACTGACTGCAACACTACCAAATAACACTAATCCAGCACCGCCGAGTACAGGCATTGGAATAGAAGCAACCAATCGGCCAAATACAGGAAGTAAGCCAAGTACCACCAAGATTCCACCTGCTGTGGCGACTACAAAACGACTTTTAACACCTGTAATGGCAACTAATCCAACGTTTTGTACAAATGCACATTGCATAAATGCGCCAAAAAAAGGTGCAATTGCTGAAGAAAGCATATCTGCACGTAAACCATCTGCAATACGATGATTATCTACCTCAGTATCAACAATCTCACCGATTGCTAAAAGACTCGCAGTTGTTTCGGTCAAAATTACCACAGTGACAATACACATTGATAAAATTGCAGGCCATTCAAAAACTGGCGTGCCAAAACCTAAAATATTAGGTAATGCAATCCATGCGCCGTCACCAACTTTAGAAAAATCGGCCAAGCCAAAGATAAATGCCACAACTGCGCCAAATACGATAGACAATAAAACTGCTAAACGTTTAATGGCAGCCGAACCAAACTTAGTCAATAACAATAGAAATACTAAAGTTAAAGTTGCTAAACCTAAATTTTCAATTGAACCCCAGTTTTCTGCTTTAGGGTTGCCGCCCATAATCCAACGAATAGCGACGGGTAACAGTGAAATTCCAATAATGGCAATAATGGAACCTGTCACGATTGGCGGGAAGAAACGCACAATTTTGGAAAAAAATGGTGCAATAATGATCCCGAAAATCGAGCTGACCATAATTGCACCAAGAATGGACTGAAAACTGCCACCATTTGATCCAATCGCGATCATGCTAGCGACTGCAGCAAAAGATGTACCTTGTACAATAGGTAATTTAGAACCGAACCATTTAAAACCCAATGTTTGCAATAAAGTTGCCAATCCTGCAACCAAAATAGAGGCTGTAATCAGCAGACCAATATCTGCCTGAGATAGCCCAATACCAAGACCTACAACCAATGGTGCAGCAATAAGGCCGCCGTACATCGTAAGCACATGCTGAAAACCATAGGTTAAGTTTTTACCCATTCCAAGACGTTCATGCTCTGGAGATGTGGTTTTAGATTCACTGTGCATATCAAACCCTTTTAACTTTGTGTGACAGGGTAAAATTTGCAACATACATGCCATCTTGCGATTATTTAAATAAACGTAAATTTAAAAATATGAAAATACATATAACAGTAGCGGACACTCTTGGTGGCACAGCAATTGCTCAATCTAGAAAAGGTACAAGTCTTATATAAGTCTAGGCAATGGAGTAAGGTATGAGTGTTTCAATTCCTGTGATTGATATATCAGGTCTATTTAGTTCTGATGTGAAAGAGCGTCAGATTGTCGCGCAACAGATGAAACAAGCATGTGAGGATAAAGGCTTTTTTTATATTTCAAATCATGGAATCTCCACAGCATTGCAACAGGCTGTTTTTGAACAAAGTAAGCAATTCTTTGATTTACCCATGAACGAAAAAGAAAAAGTACATAAGAAAAACTCAATTGCCAATCGGGGTTATGAACCTTTAAAAAATCAAACACTAGAAGCAGGAACGCCCGCAGATTTAAAAGAAGGCTTTTATGCAGGTCGAGAATATGCCTTAGACAGTCAAGCTGTTTTAGCAAAGCGTTTTAATCATGGGCCAAACCAATGGCCTACACAGTTTCCAGAATTTGAATCTACGATGCAGCGCTATCAGGCTGAACTCGAAGTATTGGCAAAATATCTGATGCGTGGTTTAGCCTTGTCATTATCATTGTCAGAAAATTACTTTGATGACTTCTGTCAGGACTCTCTAGTGACTTTACGGTTATTACATTATCCACCACAACCTGCAAATCCTGAACCGAATGAAAAAGGTTGCGGAGCGCATACTGACTTTGGTGCATTAACCTTATTGCTTCAAGATCAGCAAGGTGGACTACAAGTATGGGATCAAAATAGTGAAAGCTGGATCGATGCGCCACCGATTGAAGGTACTTATGTGATTAATCTGGGTGATTTAATTGCACGTTGGACCAATAATCGCTTTAAATCGACTTTGCATCGGGTGATTAATAAATCAGGCAAACAGCGTTATTCGGTGCCATTTTTCTTTGGTGGAAATCCAGATTATCAAGTGCAATGTCTGCCTAACTGTAAAACTGAAAACGAACCTGCACTATTTGCACCGACAACAGTCGAAAAGCATCATATTGAAATGTATCGGAGAACGTATGGCTAAGCATATTGTATTGGTGCATGGTGCTTGGCAGGGAAGCTGGTCATTCGACTTGATCAAGCCATTATTGGAGCAAACTGGCTGGACGGTACACGCGCTTGATTTACCTAACAATGGTTGGAATAGTGACACTCAACTCACTGCCAATCAGGATAATTACTGCGATTTCGTCGTGCAGACGATTCAAAAAATTGGAGAACCAGTTGTATTGCTCGGACATAGTGGCGGGGGCTTAACCATTTCAGCAGTGGCAGAACAGATTCCAGATTTAATTTCAAATCTCATTTATTTGGTTGGGATGATGCTGCCTTCTGAAATGAGCTTTCTGGATTTTAAAAAACTGTGCGAGCAGCATTTTCCAGATGAAGATTTTGCAGGAATTTCACCTTATCTGAGTTTTACTCAAGATGGTTATAGTATTGTGAGTCATGAAGGTGCGAAGAAAATCTTTTTGCAAGATTGTGAGTCTGTTTTAGCAGAGCAGTTAATTGATAAACTTAGACCACAACCAGAGACAGGGCGTGATTTAAAGCCTGTGTTAACGGCTGAGCGATTTGGCTCTGTAAAACGTATTTATGTAGAAGCGCTTTATGATCAGTCGTTATCAATCAACATGCAGCGTTTGATGCAACAATTACAACCTGATAATTTACAAGTTATTAACATGCAAACAGGGCATGTCCCCCAAGCGGTTCAGCCAGAATTATTGATTGAAAAGCTAAATCAGATCCTTATTGAAAAAATATCGGTTTGATACAAAATATGATTCAGGAAAATCGTAATGCTAATACGATTTTCCTGTCGTGGGATGTAGTGAAAGATGGATCCTGATTTAAAATGATCCATCAATCTTTAAAATGTACGGGAATCCACTGATAACTTTTACCATCGGCAGAATATATATGACCAATTCCAGGAAATGGTAAATGTGGCGCAGCAATCGTCTGACCATTTTTGGCAAAATTGGCAAATTGTTTTAAGCGGGTTTGGACGGCTTGTTTTGCGTCTATATCATATTCAATTGCGGTTTCAGGTCGGTCAAACTGAACCGTATGTGAATGGACAATATCTCCAATAAATACAACTGTTTCATTCTGAGTTTTTAATTCATAGCTAAAATGTCCTGGTGTATGTCCACTGGTGCTAATCACTTTAAAACCCTGAATGTCATCACCTATTTTAAAAGTTTTAAACTGTTGCTTGGTTTGATAAGGTGCTAATGCCGCTTTAATTTTTTCCACTGTACCTAAATAGCCTGCGCGTTTGGCTTGTGGAATTTTCTCGGCTTGTTTGGGGTCTAACCAATAATTGGCTTCATCTTGTGATACATACACTGTGGCATTAGGAAAATTAGCCTTTCCATCTTTGCTGATGCCACAGACATGATCTGGATGTAAATGAGTGAGTAAAATACTATCGACTTGTTCAGGCTTGTATCCAGAAGCTTTTAAATTGCTTAAAACTGAACCTAAATGTGCGCCAAAACAACTTGCTGCACCACTATCGACCAAAACTAAAGATTTTCCTGTATTCACCAAAAAGGCATTCACAGAGGTTTGTACGCCTTTCTCTTGATCGGCATAGTATTTCTTTAAAATCTCATGAACTTGTTTTTGCGGTATGTCTTTAAACAGCGTAGGCGACATAAAGTTTGTACCATCTAAAAGTGCTGTGATTTGAACGTTTCCAGCTTGATATTGATAAAAACCTGCCACTTGTTTTTGTTGTTCGATGATGGGGAGCGTTTTAGTGGTTTCAGCCACAGTTGAAAATGAGCTGAATAGTGCAATTGAGGTTGTAATGCTTAAAATGGATTGTTTCATTATGCTATATGGTTTGATGGCGATGATAATTTTCTAACATGAATTAGGTAATATTTGGAATTTTTATTGATGAAAAAAGTGAGTTTTTATAGGTTAAAAATTTTTTAGTTTGCTTATTGAGCTATGGTATTTAATCATTAAGACTTGAACAATTAATATTTTATAATAATCTGTAAGTTAATAAATAAGGTTGGATTTTTATATAAATGAAAAAAGATTGGTACGATTTTCAGGAGCGAATTGCCCATCATTTTAGAGGTTTAGGAGTACAAGCTGTAACGAATAAAACTATCAAAGGTGTTAGGACGGATCATGATTTAGACATCTATGTAACATCAAAATATTTAGGCACTAACATTAAATGGATAGTTGAAGCTAAGTATTGGCAGACTAAAATTCCTAAAGAAAAAGTATTAGCTTTAAGAACAATTGTTGATGATATAGGTGCAGATAAAGGGTTTATTATTTCGCAGGTAGGTTTTCAATCTGGATCTAAGGAAGCAGCGTTAAATTCAAATATAGAATTACTTACTTTTGATGAGTTAGTGCAGAGATCAACTTCAGAAATTAATACAATCATTTTGGAGTCTTTTAGCAGACGGCTACGTTTATTAGAACAACGATATTATTCCCATTCTAAAAAAAACAGAATTGAATATGGTTTAAGAGGAGACATATTAGAATTTCCTATACGTTTTTCAGGTAACCTTTTGATAATTTTTATGTTTAATGCCTTAGATCAAGCACGGAAATTTGAGTATCCCATTTTTTTCGATAAATGTATGACTGAAACCATTGGAGAAGAAAAAGCTGATAACTTTTCAGAATTGATAAATTGGCTTAATCAAAATTTAAATTGGTTTGATGAAAAAATTTTATTTGCCGAATATCAGATGCTTAAAGATGGTAAATTTTGTCCATGGATTGAAAAAATCGTTACAGATATACCCACTACTTATGAAATGACTTTAATAACAGATGGATTAGATGTTGAAGAAAAAGAAAAAACTATGGCACCCTATAGGTACTCATATTTTAATGCAAAGAATGGATAGATAATATTTATTTATATGTTAAAAGCCCCTACAAAGTAGAGGCTCTTTGTTATTTAAGAACTAAACCTTAAGAAACTTTATCACCAGCTTTAGCACCAGATTCAGGTGAAATCACCCAAACACCTTCGCCATTACCTGCAGCAAGCACCATCCCGTTAGAAATACCAAAACGCATTTTACGTGGAGCAAGATTCGCCACCATCACCACCAATTTACCTTTTAAGTCTTCTGGTTGATAAAACTCACGAATACCACTAAATACATTGCGCGGTTCAGCTTCGCCGACATCTAAAGTGAGTTGAAGAAGTTTATCTGAACCATCAACGATTGCTGCTTCAAGCACTTGGGCCACACGCAAATCAACTTTTAAGAAATCATCAATTTTAATCGTGCTTGTTTCACCAGTTGCAGCAGGGGCTTCAACTTTTTTCTCAGCCACTTTTTCTTTTTTCTTTTCTGCTTTCGGTGTTTCAGCCGTAGCAGTTAAAGAATCTTTAGATGCATCGACCATTGCAGTCACCGCTTTCGGGTCGACGCGCTGCATTAAAGGTTGGAATTGAGCAATTTCATGATTCACTAAAATCTGCTTGCGCGATGCAAAATCAAAGCTTTCTAGTTGTAAGAAAGCCTGTACTTGCTCCGCAAGTGTAGGTAACACTGGCGCAAGATAAATTGCCAATTGACGGAACAGGTTAATCCCGACAGAGCAGACGTCATGAACTTGCTGTTCTTGACCTTCTTGTTTTGCCAATGCCCACGGTTTTTTCTCATCAATATATTGATTGGCACGATCTGCAAGCGCCATAATTTCACGAATGGCAGCACTAAACTCACGTTCTTCGTAGGCTTTGGCAATCGAATCGCCTGCATCAATAAAGCTTTGAACTAAATCAGATTCCGCGCAATTTGTAGATAAAGTATGATTAAAATCTTTATTGATAAACTTGGCACAACGACTGGCAATATTCACGACTTTACCGACCAGATCTGAGTTTACTTTTTGAATAAAATCATCCAGATTCAAATCTGAATCTTCAACTTTATCAGAAAGTTTAGAAGCAAAGTAATAGCGCAAATATTCAGGGTTCAGGTGTTCTAAATAAGTTTCAGCTTTAATAAATGTACCGCGCGATTTCGACATTTTTTGACCATTGACTGTCAAAAATCCATTTACAAATAAACCTGTTGGCGTGCGGTAATTTGCACCCTCAAGCATCGCAGGCCAGAACAATGCATGGAAATAAACAATATCTTTACCAATGAAGTGATAAACCTCATTTTCACTGTCTTTTTTCCAGTAATCGTCAAAATTTAAATCTGGGCGTTTCGTCTTGATGTAGTTTTCAAAACTTGACATATAGCCAATCGGTGCATCGACCCAGACATAAAAATATTTGTTTGGTGCATCTGGAATTTCAAAACCAAAATAAGGCGCATCACGGGAAATATCCCAGTCTGCCAAACCTGCTTCAAACCATTCATCTAACTTGTTGGCAATCGATACAGGTAAACGACCCGCATCACGTGTCCATTTCTGTAAGTACTCTGAAAAATTTGGCAGTTTAAAGAAATAATGATCAGACGATTTTTCGACAGGTGTTGCACCGCTTAGGGTCGAACGTGGATCAAGGAGTTCAGTGGCATTATAAGTTGTGCCACAGACTTCACAGCTATCGCCGTATTGATCGGGTGATTTACATTTTGGACAAGTACCTTTAATAAATCGATCCGATAAAAACATTTGCTTTTCGGGGTCAAAAAGTTGGGTTACAGGACGAATGGCAATATTGTCAGCATCACGGTTTTTTAGATAAATTTCTTGTGAGCGTGATTTATTGGTGTCGCTATGAGTTGAATCATAATAATCAAAACTAATCCCAAAACCAGCAAAGTCGCGTTCATGTTCTTTTTGCACATTGGCAATTTGCTGTTCTGGGGTAATCCCATTGGCTTCAGCACGTAGCATAATTGCTGTGCCGTGAGCGTCATCCGCACAGACATAAGTCACGTCATGTCCCATAGCGCGCATGGCACGAACCCAGATATCTGCTTGGATATAACCGAGTAGGTGACCCATATGGATCGGACCATTGGCATAAGGAAGGGCATTTGTGACTAAAATTTTACGCACGGATTTCATTCTCTCATTCGTATTCATCAGAAGGTCAATGATTTTACTTGAACAGCGAGGGAAAATAAACTTAAAGCATCTTTTTAAGGCTTTGGCTGAATGTTAAGGTGAAAACTAGAAAATATATAACCAATATCTCAATCTGTCTTGAACAAGAACCCAAAAGAAATATTTATTTTTCAGCTAAAATGAGCGCTTTGATAAAAAAAGCTTTTTCAAAGTGGTTTAATTGATGTTTCTTGATCCACCATTCAGCCGCTTCCATCAGTAATTCTGGATCGTCATTTTTATTGCTAAAAAATGCGTAAAAAGACAGTCCAACATTTTCGCCTTTTTTTGCAATTTTTTCATTACAAATTTGGATGATTTTTTCTCTTAATGACTGTCGCATATCTGAGTGGAACTCTATGTTTTAGGTATAAAAAATTTAAATAATTCATTGCTATTGTACGATATAAACGTGTTGAATCGGGGAGGATGCGGTTTGAAAATCGATAAGCTATATTTATAACCGAAAATGCTTAGATACATCCTGTATCTACTTTGTTTCAAATTGCAGTTTTTACTTAAAAATCATTTAAATCCATGTATAAATAAAGTCAGATTGAATTATTTCAATGCGCGTTAACCCCGCGTGTTTCTAATTATTTTTAAAATCAACAATGAGGGCGTAATAATGACAACTGAAAACAAACTTGATGATTTGAAAGCTAAAGCAAGTGATTTGGGCGATGAAGCAAAATACAAAGCTGAACAAGCAAAAATCGAAGCTGAAAAAGCACTCGATAATGTCAAGCATACAGCTGAAGAAGCTAAGTTGAACGGCGAAAAAGCACTGGATGATTTCAAGAAAGATGCATCTGAACAATACGCTGAAGATAAAGCAGCAACTGATGAAAAAATTGATCAGGCAAAAAATAAGTGGGATGAAACCAAACAAGATGCTCAGGAAAAATACGACCAGCTTAAGACAGAGGCAGGTCACAAACTGGACGAAGCTAAACTCAAAGCGAATGAGCTAAAACATGATGCTGCCGAAAAATTTGATGAGCTAAAAGCTCAGGCAAGTAGCAAATTTGATGAACTCAAAAAAAGTGCGTCAGATGTCTTAAATAAACTAAAAGGCGACGACAAAACCTAAAGTCTGTCTTTTTCCCAAATAACGCAATTGCTTAAGATAACTGCTCATATTGATATGGGCAGTTTGTTTATAAAATATTTGTTCAAACCATATCAGTAAAATCAAGTACGCGCCTATAAAATAATACTGCTAAACTAACAACCGTTTAGTTTAAAATTCCATAGTTGGAGTAAATATATGTCATGGCTTTCTTCATTAAAATCAGTTTTTTCACCTGCCCAAGAGGTGAAAGAAGATGAAATCCAGACTATTTTACAACAATATCAATTCCCAGAGTCTGAGCACTTCCTCAAAGATCGAATTACACAGGTCAATGTAGAGGGTCGTGTGCTGCAACTTACGATCAATACTTATCCGCAAGAAGCCGATCACTTACAACAAATACATGACGATCTTGCAGCTGCTTTACATAAATGTGGGATCGAAGAACTGAATTTACATGTTATCCAGCAAAAATCCGCCAAGTTGGGACAAGATAAATCACAAAATGAAAATCACTCAGTTCAAACGCCAGATTTACCTCCAGTGATTGATGCATCTGCCCAAGTTTCAGAAGATCCTAACAATCCACCTATTCAAAAAGCTGCACCAAAACAAAGAGATGTTCCTGCACATCCCCGTATTAAAAACGTGATTTTAGTATCATCTGGTAAAGGCGGTGTGGGGAAATCGACCACAACTGTGAATTTGGCACTTGCGTTACAGCAGCAGGGCCTTAAAGTTGGGGTGTTAGATGCCGATATTTACGGACCAAGTATTCCAACCATGTTGGGCAATGCTGGCAAAACGCCTATGATTGAAAATGAACACTTTGTACCCTTAGATGCTTATGGGCTAGCAGTACTTTCAATCGGGCACTTAACAGGGGATCATAATACCCCTGTTGCATGGCGTGGACCAAAAGCCACGGGCGCTTTAATGCAATTGTTTAATCAGACTTTGTGGCCAGATCTAGACGTTTTAGTGATCGATATGCCACCAGGTACAGGTGATATTCAACTGACACTTGCACAACGTATTCCAGTGACGGGCGCTGTGATTGTGACTACGCCACAAAATGTTGCACTTATGGATGCAACAAAAGGCATTGAATTATTTAATCGGGTGAATATTCCTGTATTGGGCGTGATTGAAAATATGTCGACGCATATTTGTTCAAATTGTGGTTATGAAGAACAAATTTTTGGTGTGGGTGGTGGAGATAAACTTTCAGCTCAATATCAGATTCCATTATTAGGACGTTTACCATTAAATGTGCAAATTAGAGAAAATGCCGATAGTGGCAAACCGAGCGTGATCGCCAATGATGATGCGGCAGATAGCTATATTCAAATTGCAGAAGCAGTCTGGCAGCAGCTACAAAAACAGCCACATCGCCAACGTGATGATAAACGCATTTTTTAATTAACGCTGTTCAAAGCCCGAAATTATAAAATTCGGGCTTTATTTTAAGTAAAAGTACAATCCGTTTAAAAATATAAAATGGCATATGAATTGCTAAATATTTATCGAATAAAAGTATTTGGGAAAACGTTGGCATTTAAAAACATTTTCTCTATTCCGACTTTATGCGTTATATCATCACAAAGCTGCGTAACAAAGGATCTTGTGTCATGAATAAGAATAATCAACGACAATTAGCACCGATCATTATACAAGGGGCATTGCCTGTCGAATCTGAACGCATGGCATCTAAACTAGAGGATGTCCTGATTGAAACCATTGGAGGTTGGAAATTTTGGAAAGGAACCTATCATGGCTATCCTATGATTATTTCCAAAACACGGATGGGAATGAGTAACTCGGCGGCTGCAACCGCGATAGCCATTCTACGTTATCAACCCATTGCCATTATTAATCAGGGAACCTCTGGTGGACATGATCCACAACTCAATGTTTACGATATTATTTTAGGTAAATACGCGATCAATATCGGAGCATTTAAAACCCCGTCAAAATGTATTGAAGCTGGATCAAATTCACTTGAATGGGTTGAGGCATTTGATGTACTACCTGAAGATGAAACCGATCCAGAACCAATTGCTATTCGTAGGTTTGAAGCAGATTCTAAATTACTGGCAGTGGCTCATCGTATTCAACATTTATATACCAAAGGCAAAGTGGTAGAAGGAACGATTGGTTCGGCAGATGTCTGGAATAGTGAACTTGACCGAATTCATTTTTTTTACAAACACTATGCAACGTCAATAGAAGAAATGGAAGCAGCTTCAGTGGCACAAATTGCCAGCCAGTTTAATATTCCATTTATGGGGATTCGGGTGGTATCTAATAACATAACCAACGGTGGAACGTACGATGCGGGGACTGGTGAAGCCTGTCAGGATTTTGTTTTAGAAGTTGCAGAACAGTATATGAGTGAACAATAAGAAATTAAGGCGTTGTTTTTCGGTGCACTGCGTGCATTCTGGTATTTGAATGTTCTGCTTTACGTTTTTTCCAATGACGATAAACACTTAAACGCCAGAGAACTTCAGTGAGAAGATATAAAACTAATGCAACCGCAAAAGCTTCTATGACTAATCCTGATACCAAAATTTTGGCAAGGCTCAAATCAATATGACCATGTCCCAAATGTTTGACCCAATTACAGATCTGATGCAATACACCAAGCATCATCTCTTTATTAATCATATGTACATGAAAAATTTGAGTACCAATCCAAAAACCAATATACAAAATAGGCACGAGTGTAAAAGGATTGCTTAACCAAGCTAGTGCGAGACCAACGGGTAAATTCACTTCAAAAAATAAAATAGCTGCAACAATAAAAATACTATGAAAGGGAATAGGCAATAGCCCAAAAAAAGTGCCAATAAAGACTGCTTTTGCAATGGATTTTCGGTTGACGTACCAAAGCACAGGATTTAAGGTTCTTTGCCCAAAAATCCGCATAAATTTCAGACTGGAGACTTTCTGTGGAGAAGGAAGCCAGGATTGAAAAAATTGCTTTGCCATAGACTGATGTTCGGAGAGTATTGTCTGAGTAAGCTTTATAAATCAATGGACTAGACTGATTGTAAAGCATCTATACATAGACATAGTGAGTGTGAAAACTTAGCCAAAGCTTAAAACTGGATTTAAATATTGGTTAAAAAGAAAACACTAAAGACTGATGGTTATAAATTACGCCTTTCGCTGCATGAAGTCAATTCCATATATATGTTATGGCTTTTTCTCAATGTTCAATGCAAAATAAATTCAGATGTATCAAATTATTACGCTAATTTTTCATTTAAAAATTTTAAATCCTAGAATTGGATATGAAATATTGACTATGAAGTCAAATCAATTAATAACGTGATTTTATAAACTTTTTGTAGGTTTTTGCTTATTTTTTTAACAACTTATTTAAGTTTGTTTTGATTGTTTAAATACTTTGGATTAGTCTTGCGAAATTACATAGCGAGGCCATCCTATGATTTCATGGCTTTTTGTTGGCCTTGTGGCTGCACTACTCCTGACGCCTGGTCCAACCAATACATTATTAGCCTCATCTGGTATACAGATGGGAATGCGTCGTTCGCTTAAACTCATTCCAGCGGAAGCGATGGGTTATGTGATTGCGATTAGTACATGGGGCATGATGATCGATCACGTCGCTAAAACACTTGCTCTTTTACCGACGATATTAAAACTTTTAAGTGCATTTTATATTTTATATTTGGCTATTAAGTTATGGCGAACGGCTGATCTTGAACTTAATTTAAATCAGCCGACCATTCGTTTACCTGAATTATTTTGTGCAACGTTGCTCAATCCAAAGGCATTATTATTTGCATCTGCTATTTTTCCTGCAAATACATGGATGAGTCTACCAATATATTCAGCACATATTTTGACCTTTTTATGTATGATTGTTCCAATTGCTATGCTATGGATTTTTATAGGTTCTGTGCTCGCGTCTAACAAAATTCACTGGCTCAATGCTTGTAATTTACAGCGAACCGCATCTTTGGTTTTGGTCAGTTTTTCTATTCCACTAAGTTATTCTGCAATTTTAAAGTTTTAAATGAGGTATTGAAGCTGCGTTCATTTCATTGAAAGATTTTCATTGGAAGTGAATTAAGTTAAAGTAGCCGACAGTAAAATCTTGAACATTGGGATAAACAAATGGCAATTAAGTCTGATCGTTGGATTCGCGAGATGAGCGAAAAACACGGCATGATTGAACCGTATGCAGAAAATCAGGTTCGCTTTAATAATGAAGGCGAAAAACTGATTTCCTATGGTGTATCAAGCTATGGTTATGACGTGCGTTGCGCTCCTGAATTTAAAGTCTTTACCAATGTCCATTCTGCGATTGTTGACCCGAAAAACTTCGATGAAAAGAGCTTCATTGATATCGAGTCCGATGTTTGTATTATTCCCCCCAATTCATTTGCTCTGGCGCGAACCGTCGAATATTTCCGTATTCCGCGTAATGTCCTGACAATTTGTTTAGGAAAATCGACCTATGCACGTTGTGGAATTATTGTGAATGTAACTCCGCTAGAACCTGAATGGGAAGGTCATGTGACACTGGAGTTTTCCAATACCACCAATTTGCCTGCACGTATTTATGCAGGGGAAGGGGTGGCACAAATGCTATTTTTTGAAAGTGATGAAGTGTGTGAAACATCTTATAAAGATCGTGGTGGTAAATATCAGGGGCAATTGGGTGTGACTTTGCCCAAAGCTTGATAACGACTTGATCTAAAAAGTGTTTTAATCAACGGCCTGAAAGGGCCGTTTTTTCGTTTATCGGAAAAGTTTTTTTTTACATGTTTTTTTTTGCATTTGCGTAATTAATACGCATAATAGAAATTGAGTAAGGGTTGGCAAAAACTGCCAAAATTTATGCTTAAGCATTAAGTGCTTAAGATAAGGGATTGATAGAAAAAGAAATATGGTGCGGAGCATCGTATAAAAGGATGGTCATGATGACGGCAATTACTTATACGGTAAATTTTAAAAAAACCGTTTTAGCGAGCGTAATTGGCTTATTTTTAAGTCAGTCCTGTTTTGCTCTGCAAGAAATTTCTGATGAAAGTTTAAGTGAAACGACAGGTGAGGGGATTGCAGTTCTTCCTCAAAATTTTTCTTTTCAGTTTAATGGTGCGGATAATACATCAGGTGCAGGTTATATTCATATAATTCCTGTAGGGCCTTTAACTCCACAATCACTAAATACGAACAAGGATAAAGATGCTAATGGTAATGATATTATAAATAGTTCAGATTTGGCTGTTGGTAAAGCTGATATTTATTTATATGGTTTAGCATTATCTCAAGCGAACAATTCTAAAAGCTCAACCATTACGTCCTCTGATTGGAATACGCGATTTGGTAAAGATATTGTAAGTTGGGGCACTGCCGAGAATCCATGGATTATTAAGGTAGCAACTGAAAAGAATGTTCCTAATTTCTCGGCAACTTCACCAACAGATTCTGGTAAGGGTGATATTAGTTATTTATCTATAGAAGCTCCTTTATATAATAAAGTTTTACCAACTACAGATGAATTAGGTGCAGGCGCATATAATCTAAAATTAGGGCTGTGGGGTGATTTGCTAGTTCGTGATCCTAGTAAAATAGAAGGAGATTCAGCTCAGTTCCAATTAGGACAAATGTATGGAAGTGCGTCAGATGCCACCAGGGCAAATCGTTTAAGGTTACAAGCTGTATTAAATGGTTTTAGTTTGAATGGAACAAACCTTAAACTTTTTCAAACGCTTGGTGGGGCAACCAATACAGGTGGTATGAGTACTAGTTATAATAATACATTGGGTTTAACAGGTGTTATGCGGCTAAACACAGGAGATAGCTCAACTTTAAGAGGTACTGCTACATCTACCACTACTAAAGGTGGTGAAACTACAAATCTATTATATCCAGTTTCTGGTTCAACTACTCCTAATCCTAATTCTGGCTGTGACGCAAGTTTAACAAGTTTTGCTAATGGTAGGTGTACCACTCAAGAGAGAGTAATTCAGCGGACAGATATAACTACTACGACTTGGAAAGCTCCTATTTTAACGAATGTTTTAAGGCTGAGTACTAGAGAAAAATCAGGTTATGAGCAAGGATTAATAACAACCCCTGCAATCGATAGTTCTTCGACTATGCCAACTTTTGATGATTCAGAAGGATTATTTTTATATAACGTCAATGCGAACTTGGTATTAGGGAATTTATATCAGCCAGTGACTTTGGGTGTTGCTAGTGATGGAAAAAATATTGTTTTAGAAATAGCTCGTATTCCAAATAAACAAGATATTTATTCTAAAGTCTATACTCGTTATGCTGGAGATACTGGTGATTCTGGAGTGACCTATAGTGGCTCTACTTGTAATATTTATAAGTGTGGAAGTGAATTAACGCTTGGCGGAGTGACTTATCAGGGTGCTAATGCCACACATAGTAGTATTACGATCGGCTCAACGAATTATGATGCAATAAATAATCTTCTTACAGCATCATCTGATATTGGTGCGGTTGGTATTTCCTTTGGTGCAACTGTTGATGGAACAGGTATTTATAATAAAACTGTGCAACAAGTTCAATCACAAGGTAGGCGTTGGACAACCACGTTAAAATGTTCATCAAATTGGTTAGGATGTACAAGTGGTCCAGATATTCGTACAGATGCTTGGCAAGCTTGGGGTACTTATCCTACCTCTGGTACTGGTTGGTATAATGTCGATAGAACAACAATCTCAACCCCTCAGGTAGTTTCTACCAATGGTGTGGCAGGTATGCCAACAAATGCAATCGTACAACAATCCGCACCTTCGAATAATTTTGGATCTGCTGCAATTGATGGTTTGCTTATCCAACATATGAAAATAACAACGAAAGGACTATAGGAGCTCAAAAAATGAAAAAACTATCATTTATTCTATTTGCTTCTATATTTATTGCAGTTTATGCAAATGCGGGATTAAAAGAAATTAATTCAGATGATTTGAGTCATATTACGGGGCAGGCAGGAGCGGATATTTCACTTAATTTGTCTTTAAACCAAACCTCTGATTACCAACTGGATTCATCAGTATGTTCTGATCCTATATATTGCCGTTTAGCGGTTTCATTTAATAACCGTTATCATGATGGTTCGCAAGATACTTATACTAATGGGGTCAGGACTCCCTCAGTGACTGGAAAGAAACAATGGTTAGTATTTAAAGGAATACAGGGAACGGTTAATATTCAACGTTTAGGTTTGGATGGTGCCGATTTAACTTATCGGAATAAAGCAAATACTGTAAATGTATTAAAACCAGCTATTCAATTAAGTTCAAGTAAAACTAAGCCAATCCAGATACGTAATTTAGGCTTTAATGCCATCTCGATTGAAACGGATACGGTCGCTAATGAAGGTTCTGGAAATACGCCAGGATATCTGGCAGCAACTACCGGCACTGGGTATAGCAACGGAAAATATACTATAGCAGGTTTTGATAATGGTAAAGAAACTGGTTTTACAGGTTTAATGATGAATGGGAATCTTGCATTAAATGGTAAAGTCATGATTTTTAGTTGTGATTCAACTCATCCACGCTGTTAAGTAAAATAAAAAGGGAGTTTGAAAATGACGGCTAAACTGAATAAACAAAAAAAATTTCTTTTAAGTGTTCTTAGCTGTAGCATTTTATTTTCTATGCAAAATAGTTATGCCATGCAGGTAATGAACGATAGCGATATGCGGGCAGTGGATGGGCAGGATGGAATTGTAGCTGAGGTTAGTTATGGTTCAGTTGGTTTTGATCAGCTTTATTGGGATGATAAAACTGGAAGTTCCGCAACAGCAAATACACAGGATAGTTTAAGAGCAAGTTTGACTGGCGTGAAAATAACAACGGCAAATGCCAATCAGTCAAATGTGACAGTAAAAATGAATGCAGGTAGTTTGGCTAATGGCAGCAAAACAGGGCTGGATTTAGAAATTGCTGCGAATTTAGGAACTGTTCAGGCAGATAAATTTACGCTATGTAAAACATCGGATTCGATTAGTACCTGTACGAATGCAGCTTCATTTGGAAAATTAAGTATTCAAAATACTGCGAATACACCGATAACGATGCGCATGACGACTGCTGATGGTCTATTTAGTAAAACGGGCTTTTCCTCATTGGATTTAGGTATTAAAGGTCTAGATATTGGTTTAAGTCAAAAACAAGATAGTTCAACTTATAATGCGCTTGTAATGAATGATTTTAATTTTAATTTTGGTGCCAAAGGTTATATGTATGTTGACCCGACGGAAGGGTTAGTATTAAGAACTAACCCTGTCTCAGGAAGCAGTGCAACAGATATTGGCTATGTTGACTTTAAAAGAGATTCAAATGGGAAATCTGGTTTAAATCTAGAATTTATGGTGCAACCAAATGTGGCTAATAATGGAGCAACCATTAATGCTAGTTCTGCAAAAGGCATCATACGTGCCGGTGCAAATGGTCGAATGATTAATGGTGTATTACAACTCCGTGGTACTAAAGATACAGCAAATACAATTTTAGGAGTGACACCGAGTGGCAACTCCATTGCTGGTGATACAGGACTCGCATTTCGCTTAAATGGTGAATTCACAAGCGATCGAGATAACTTATCTGGCGTTGAGGCGACGAGTTTAGAGCTCGGTGGTGCTGGTAATCAGACCTATGGGGTACGTTTTAGTAACATTACACCATTGCTAACGCGTAAAAATATAACTGGGTCAGAAACGACTTCAAATGTAGCATTAAATAGTGATCATGCTGGTTTAAGTATGGATGGTATCTATTTTAATTTAGTAAATGCCAATCAAATTACATTACCTACCAATACAGCACTCACTTCAACATATTTAGGTAATTCAGTTGATGCGAATAGATTAGTCAACACAAATGACTACATCCAAACACTCTCAACTAATAATACTCCTTATACGGTGTTGGCAATACGAGGTATGAATTTTTCAGCATTGTCTCGTCGAGGTCAATTTATTTATACAGATGCCAATGGTGTAGTAAGTCCAGTATCTACAACAACTAAATGGGGTTTGGGTTTACCTATTTATAATTTAAATGCTAACTTTGCATTTAGTCCAAGGTCAAGTAATGGCACAGCCAGTGGGGATTATTTAGTTGCTTATAATAATGGTGTCATTAAAAAAACAGCAGTGAGTGGATCTGAACGAATTGGCTTTAGTGGTTCTATTAGTACTCAAGGTGTAAGTAGTGATGGTTCAAAATCAACTTCAATCATTCTAATCGATGGTGGAGCAAATACTAACGATAATAATAACCCAACTGATTATTACGTTGGTCTTCGCAATATTGATATGTTACTTAATGGTACAGGTAGCATGGGTTTTGAAAATGGTCGGATTAATGTCAGCATGCCAAAACTTCTTATGGCAATGTCCGCCCAATTAGCGGCGGGCTATCTACCAGGTGCTAAGTATAAAACTTGTCCTACAACAGGTGGATGCTATGCCTCTTCAGACAGTTTTACGAAAAATTATGATGTACTTGCTGCGATTAAATTAAGATTGGCGGGACAGGCGAATTTTTCGATCATTCCTCTTTCTTTGGCTGCTTCAGATTATAATAGTGATGGAACTCCCAAAGAAGGTAAAAATGCGCTTAACTTTATTGGTCTTTTGGAGCTAGATAAGGCTCAAAACAATACGATTCAAATTGTCGATCCTATAGATGGTTCAACGATGGGATTGGATAACATTGTTGGAACAGTGGCATTTGATAATAAAATAATTGTAAATGCACAACGTGATAGTACTGCTGACCCTAATAACACCAACAGTGTTGGATTTAATTTTGGGTTTAATTTTAATCCAAATAAAACTCCAGCGGAGGTTTTTCGTGTTCGGGACGTAAATTTTTATCCTAATGCTGGTAAAGATACTAATAATAACCCGATTATTGGAAGTGCACAACGCTTAGGTGAAATGGCCATTACTGGTGGACGTTTAACTAGTGAAATGAAAATTACACCACGAGATACTGCATTTTCATTTAATTAATTAGGACGAGTGAAATGGAATTTAAAAAACTATATTTAGCGATATCATTAGCATTGGTAGGTTCATTTTCTAATGCAACAGGTTTAACAAATCTGACTGATAAAGAATTATCTGAACAAACAGGACAAGCATTATTTAATCTGTCGTATATTGCTCCGGGTGCAAGTGGAAACACGGATGCAAATAATACCGGTGTCGGATTTTATAAGCTGGGTATGGAGGCGACGGTTGAACTAAATGCCAATATCAAAAAGCTACAACTCGGTTGTGGTGGTATGAATGGAGCTGGTGGCTGTGATATTGATATTGATAATATGAGCCTGAGCGGCAATGCTGATACTCGTGAAGGGCGTGCAGGCTCATCGGCTGTTTTAACTAATCCCTTTATTCAATTTGCTATTAAAAATCCTAATTCTGCATCAACTCGGTCGATTGCAGGGTTTCGCCTAAGTGCTGAAGATATTGTTGGGCTTTTAACCTTTGGAGATAATAACGGCACACCTAATGGTATTAATAGTTTAAGTGGTTACTTGAAGACGCAAGCGACCAATGGTACAACCTATACAACCGCCAGTAATCCCAGTGATAAATCTACTTTATTTGGGACCTCGGCTTCTCAAATTGTATCGGGATTACTGAATATTTCTGCGCCTTTATGTACAGCTGGATGTGGAAAAAATCCATATAATGGATTTTCTTCAGATCCGAGTAATTCAAAAACAACAGGTCTAGTAATTCCCTCTCTTAGAGCCGATTATAACGTCCCAGCTTCGACAGTTTCTGGAAATCGTATGAAAAGTGTTGTAATACAAGGTGTGGAAACAACAAAAATTCAGGATATGAATTTGACTTACGACAGTGGAGCTTTACATGTTAATCTAAATACATGTGTTTCAGTAATAGCGGGTTGCTGGGTTGGAGACACTACTTTCAATATGCAGGCTACAATCACTGGAGTAAAAGCTAAGATTAATTTTGAAGAAAATATGGGGTATATCCATAAACTTCCTTTAAGTGGTGGTGGATTTTATTTAGGGCTTCAAAATCAGGCAATTCATTGGCCTGGAGCAGCAAGTGACGATATTGCATTACCTGGTTGGTGGATGTCATTTGCAAATCCTGTAGATTTGGGGGTGTTAAATACTCCTGACGGTTACACTGTAGATTTTAGTTCAGCCTATCCACAAATCGCTAATGCCCTGAGTGTAGCGCTTTCTCAAAATCCAACTGCTATTAGTGGCAATGAAGCGGTTGGTGCTTTACTTACAGGTGGTATCAAGAAAGACATGGGAATTATTGATCTAAGTAGCCAACCGCCAGCTCTTATTAACTTGACAAGTGTGCCGCTATCGAATGCTGCACAAGGCGTTACACCAAATTGTTATGGAAGCTTAAAATTCTGCTAATCCGCCTTTAATCGGATAGAATCTACATATAATTGTAATTGCTGTAATATGTACAAGAAGTAATCAGATCGGCATTTGTCTTAAGGAATAGGACAATGAAAAAAAATAAAATACTCGGATGTATAAGTCTTATTTGCTTTGCACCTTTGACTTTTGCAATGCAGCCACTAGACGACCAAAGTCTGTCAGCTACTACAGGACAGGATGGTATTAATATTGGTGTAGGTATTAATAAAGTACAATTTAATCAAGTTTCTTTGATTGATACAAATGGTTATGGTGCACAGGCAACTTCATACGCAAATAGGGCAAGTTTAGTTGTGGCAGGTCAAAATGCAAGCCCAACAACGCTTACTTTTAATGGTGCAAATAATACTCCAAGTTTAAATATCATCGCTGATACAGATGGTGGTATCAATAATAAAGCATTTGCAAATTTGGCGGTTTCATTCGCCAATCAAATTACTGGTCTTACTATTTCACCTTTTTCGATTTACTTAGCAGGAACAAATTCAACTTCTGCTCCAAACAGCTCTAAATCTATATTTACAGGAACAAACTTAAATAGTGATGTCAAAGAACTCCTACGTGTTGGCAGTAATATTGATGTAAATTTTGTGTCTGGTAATGCACCGAAAATGAACATTCAGCTCGGCAATGCTCCGCAAGGGCATATGATCCAGTTTGGAGGCGCAATTAGTTCGATTTGTAGTGGAGGATGCCCAATCACTTTAGTATCCCAATATGTTGACGCACAGACACCTGCTAATTCATATTCTACAGGGGTTACTTTTGATCTAGGTCTTAAAGCAACAGACACTGTTAATGGTTTTTCTCTTAATAATTTTTATGCGGGTGTTGAGTCAGGTGGTTTTGTATTTGGAAATACAGGAACATCCAGTAAATTGGATGCTTCTCTAGGCAATGTAACAATGGGAACTGTAGGGAAAACAGATAGTAACGTATTTAACGGTATACAAAATGGTCCGATTGGTAATGTTGGTGCTGTGGGTGCATCGGTTACAGATTTAAAAGTAAAGATCAGTGGTATGTAGTGACATTACTTATAATTTATAGGTTTAATCTATGTTTTATACTATCGAATAATGGTCATAAACTGTTT
This sequence comes from Acinetobacter guerrae, assembly GCF_009372255.1. Taxonomy (GTDB): domain Bacteria; phylum Pseudomonadota; class Gammaproteobacteria; order Pseudomonadales; family Moraxellaceae; genus Acinetobacter; species Acinetobacter guerrae. The sequence continues at coordinate 177,071 of NZ_LXGN01000045.1, read as the reverse complement.
AGATGGTTATCCTATATTTAATTGACTTTTGGTCAAGGAATTATTTTGATAAAAAGAATCCGTAGGATGAGTTTAGAGTCAGTGTTAAATCACCTAGGAAAATGGCTATTTAGTGTATAATTGATTCATTAAAATAAAAATATAAGTAAATTTTTATGACTTTGGTAAATATTTTGCTTGATTAGGGATATTCGATAAATTAGCTAGGTGCAAGGTTATGGACCCACTCAGCCAAGAAATGGATTTAAATCATCACTCATGCAAAGCAGATTTTGCACAGAGTTTGATGTCAAATATTTGTGGTGAGCATCATCTAGATACGATCTATCGTGATACGCTTAATTTTCATTATGATGGAATGCGTCTACCACGAAAAAAGTTAGCAATAGGCACAATCAGTTATGGTGCAAATGTTGCTATCAATATTTCTCATTTAAAAGCATATAGTATTAGTCTTCCCATTCAGGGACAGCAAACTTTGATGAAAGCTGGAGTCCATTATACTTCAAATGAAAAAAGTGGATTAATTGTTTCCAACTCTGAATGGCAAAATCTAGTTATAGATAAAGATTGTAAAAAAATGCAGGTGGTCATTCCTGAAGAAAGTCTGCAACTGGTTTTAGTTGATTTATTAAAGCAGCCGATTGATCGCCCTGTTATTTTTAATCCAGAAATGCATCTAGATTCTGAGAAATTAATTGGAACATGGTGGAATAATATTCAAAATTTTTTGCAACTTAAGTCGCAATATAATCATTTTTATGGGTTGCAAATGTTATCTGAGGATTATGAAAATTTTATTATTAAGGCTTTACTTTTATCACAGGAAAATAACTACACTGCGGCGCTAAAAGCATTATCAGCTCAGTATGTTCCTGCATACCTTAAAAAAGTTGAAGTTTTTATTGTTGAACATGCCCGTGAAGATTTAAATATAGATATGTTACATGTTTTAGCAGGAGTATCTAAATCAAAATTATATGACGAATTTCAGCAGTTTTATAATATGAGTCCTATGTCTTATTTGCGTAAATATCGTTTAAAACAAATATATAAAGTATTAAGTCGAACAGAGATCAATCAAAAAATTTCAATTTCGAAACTTGCTTTTGATTGGGGATTTACACATTTAGGGCGTTTTTCTAGTGCTTATCGTGAAGAGTTTGGTGAAAGCCCAAGTGAAACAAAGAATCGAAAGTTTTAATAACACTAAAAAAGAAAAGGTAAAATCAAGATTTTACCTTTAGTTTCTGAATAAGCTATCCGCTCATATTTTGTTTCAATTATTAAACTTGCACAGTATTACTTTGCAAGAATTTTTCACTATAGATCCGATAGTTTTGTAGAGCCTGTTGGTCAAGCCATGTTTTGACTGCTTCAATCATGGGCGGTGGACCGCATAAATACATATCAAAAGCCTGTTCAGCCAGTTGGTTTTTATCCAAATGCTCAGGGATATAGCCAGACTTACCTTGCCATTCGATACTGGCTTTACTCACAATCGGATGATAATTAAAATTTGTAATACGCTCTGCATATGCTTTCAAACGCGCTTGTTCACATAAATCAGCTTCGTTATTTACACCATAATAAAGATGTACAGGCGGAGCATCAACTTGTTCAGCAATATGATCCAGCATACCTAAAAATGCAGACAAACCCGTACCACCTGCCACAAAAACCAATGGACGTTCTACTTCACGTAAATAGAAACTCCCTAACGGCGCTTCAATCACAATAGACTGTCCCACCTGACAGCGATCACGCAAATAATTACTCATTACACCATCAGGCAATAAACGAATCAAAAATTGCAACTGATTTGTGGCATTGGGACGGTTTGCAAACGAATACGAACGCCAGTCCTGAGTATCTGGAATACAAATTCTCGCATATTGTCCTGGTAAAAATTGCAACTGTTCTGTATAAGCACTGGCATCTAAATGAAGTATGGCCGTCGTTTCAGAAACTAACTCGACCTGAGTCACTTTGGTTTCTATTTTAAGAGTTTCACCTGCATTACAAATGTCCGAACTGTGATCAAAATAGAAAGCCGCATTCGACTGAACACGTGTCTGACAGGCCAGCATTTTACGTTCTGCCAAATCGCGTTCGCTCAATGCATCTTCATCAACATAATCTTGCTCATAAGCACCTGATTCACATTTTCCCTGACACGTGCCGCATACACCTTCACGGCAGTCCAAGGGTAAATGGATACCTTGCCGAACTGCAGCATCTAGCAATAACTCATCGTTATTCACTGAAATAAAAAAAGTTTTACCATCTGCAAAATTTAATGCAACAGAATGTCCCATCTTATCTCTCCTTAAACATGATAAAAGTCGAGAACTGAATCAATTTTGTCATTCAGCAACACACTATGCTGACGACGGATACGAAAGCTATTGTCCACTTTACGCAGAATATAGGTGGCATGCCCATAAAAACGACCTTCTAAGCCTTGACGGTTATACAGGGTTTGCCATGCAACTTTCGCTTCAATCAAACCATCATCCATTTGTGTTACGCGGATATTATTTAATGTGTGTAAGGTCCGAGGTAAGGGCGTAGCAGAAGCGGCTTTACCTGTACGAATGCGGAATATACGGTCTTCCAAACCTGTACGATCTGCATAATAAATATAAGACAGCCCTTGATTGGGATCCTGTACATATTGATGATCGTCAATCCATTGCGGAATATGGTATTCACTATCTTCATCGTAAAGAGCAAGATAAGCATCCCAGTCATAAGCATCACAAAGTTCTGCTTTATTGATCAAAAACTGCGAAACTGAAAAATGGAGTTCTAAAGACATGATTACACTCCTTCAACCGTATGGGTTTCTAATTCAAAACTGATATCCTGCATCTTGAGTGCTTTTTTATTCAGTCCATCTAAAAGCAAACGTTGCCACTGGCCATGCTGATTGACATATAAACCTTCATGAGTAAATTCACGACCAGTCATCACAGGCTGAATGCCGAGATCTTGCGCATTCTGGCTCGTGCCATATTCCCAACGATGAGATCCGCGAGAAATATCACTCCAGCGTTCCAAACGTGCTTGAAAACCCTTTTGTTGCTCACGAAATTCGACCAAATCATCAGGGGTACCTAAGCCAGAAACATTAAAGAAATCTTCAAACTGGCGAATACGATTACGACGCGCTTCAGCAGATTCACCCTTGACCCCAATACACTGGCTAATCACCTCAGTTTTATTCCATGCCACTGGACGGACAATACGTAACTGCGAACTGATCTGATCCATAAAAAACAGACTTGGATACAAGTTCAGATTACGTAAACGATGCATGGCCCATTCCGCCCGTTTTTCACCAAACTTCTCCACTAAGTAAGGCATTACGGTGGCATAGCCTGGACGTACAGTAGGATTTGGCATGTCACTAAATAAAACGCTATGACCATTTTTAAAACTGAACCAACCATCATCAGTGGCCTGATCGCCTGCACCCAATTTACTGTAATCTAGCGTATCCAGATCTTCACCTTTTTCGATGTTGACCTGTTGGCGGTGCTGAACAGTAGATACATAGTTATAATGAACAGTACTGACATGGTAGCCATCCAGACCATTTTCGTTTTGCAATTTCCAGTTGCCTGCAAAAGTGTAAGCAGATTTACCTTGCAAAACTTCGAGTTCACCAGTTGGGGATTGTTCTACCATCAGATCCAGAAAAATCTTGGCATCTCCCAGAAACTCTTCAAGAGGATCTGTCGCTTGAGTATCCAGACTAACAAAGACAAAACCACGGTAGCTAGAAATACGACCTTGTTTTAAGCCACGACTGGATTTATCAAAATCTTCACAGTATTCGCCAGGTGCTTTGACCTTGACCAAACGACCATCCGATTTATAACACCATGCATGGAACGGGCAGGTAAATGTGGACTGATTGCCTTTAGAAACACGGGTTAGGGTCGCACCACGATGTTCACAGGCATTGACCATAGCGTGTAATTCGCCTTTGGCATCGCGGCTGATAATGAGGGGTTGGCGACCAATTTGTACCGTGACAAAGTCATTATTGTTTGGAATTTCACTTTCATGGCAGGCGTAAATCCAGACCTTTTCAAAGATATGTTCCATTTCTAAATCGAACAGTTCAGGCTGTGTAAACATGTCTCTTGCGATACGATAAACGCCATCGTCTGGACGAAAATCGATACATCCCTGAACAAAATTCTGCCATTCAATCATATTACGTGAGCTCATGATTCGATCCTTTCTCTGAACCAATACGTTAAGTTGATTGAACAGCGCACGTGATTTTATCTCTATCCACTTTTTCCAGATCTTTATCCACTTTCTCCATTTAAATTTTTATAGTCTTGTTGATCATTAAAAATAATTTTTAAGTATTTGAATATCATTGTTATTATTTAAAATTAAATAATTTTTGATACAAATTATTTGCTGTTATTCTTGGGTTTATCTTTTTAAATCTGGACAAAACTTTTCAAGTTGACCCAACTTCAGCAAGCATAAAATCATTTTTTATCGTTCACTGAATGAGCCAGTAGTACAAGCTGCTGATCCATTTTGAACTTATAAACTGACATGCCTGCTAGGTCAGCTACTTTTGCATCACCAATATTGGGATATTCATAAATAGCTATTACAGTTGTATCTACATTGTTCTTTTGCTGACGAGCAAGCTTCTTACCAAACATTAACCTGATTGGCTGCACTACGACTTTCTGCCTTATCTTAGAATCTTGCCAATTCTATAATTTCGCTGCATCAAATTTTATTTTTGTTCTACTTTTGAATTTGATCAGAGTGGGCTGTAATATTGGTGAGTAACTACATTTATCCAAGACTAAATTCATTGGGTAAATTAACCCATTTTTAACCCACAAAAAGCAAAAAAGTAGTAAAACCATATCGAATTTCGTCGGACAAATAGACCAACAAAAAAGCCTTTAAGTATTGAACTTAAAGGCTTTTTTGTATTTTATCGGATTGCTCCGAATCGAATCTTGGTGGAGATGGCGGGAGTTGAACCCGCGTCCGCCAGCACTACACTCGAGAATACTACATGCTTAGATATCGTCTATTGTTTTAACACCAAGTGACCCGACGAACAGGGTACAAGTTGCGATCCTCTAAGTTTGGTATAAAGCCCCGAGGCTTGACTCTATACGGACTTGTGTGCGTGCGCTACAGTCGGGTTCCTAAACCACAAGTATTCTAGGAAGCGGACAAGCTGCCCTTAGGCAGCTAGAGCGTAAGTTTCGTCGTTTGCGACTATTAAAATGCAAATTTGATTTACGAGAGGAAATGCGCTCTCGGCATGCATCTATGAGCTTCATCACCAGCGTCGAAGCCAATAACATCCCCAGATGAGTCATACATCATAACACAGACATCAAAAATTGCTATGCAATTTATAACCAACTAGATTCTGCCGATGTATTTAACTTTATAATTGAGCTAATATTTTAATTTTCAAGTACACCTATAAAAAATATGAGCTATTTACTTGCACTCGATCAGGGAACGACTTCTAGCCGCGCGATTATTTTTGATGAACAAGGACGTGTTCATGCAACAGCTCAGCGAGAAACTAAAATAAAAACTCCGCATTCTGGCTGGGTGGAACAAGATGCCGACGAAATTTGGTCAAGTCAGATTGCCGTTGTGCAGCAGGCCTTAGCTTCTGCGCATGTGTTGGCAAAAGATATTAAAGCGCTTGGGTTGACCAATCAGCGTGAAACTACGGTCGTGTGGGATAAGCGTACAGGCAAGGCGCTTGCACCTGCCATTATCTGGCAGGATCGTCGTGCAACTGAATGGTGTACCAATCTCATTCATAAAGGCTTACAGGATAAAGTCCACCATAAAACAGGACTGAGAATAGATCCTTATTTTAGTGCAGGAAAATTAGTTTGGTTACTTGAACACATTGACGGTTTGAAGATATTGGCTGAGCAAGGTCATGTCGCTTTTGGAACCATCGATAGTTGGTTGATCTGGAATTTGACGCAAGGTGCAGAGCATGTGATTGAAGTCAGTAATGCTTCACGAACAATGTTGATGAACCTTCAAACCCAACATTGGGATGAAGAATTACTCGAATTATTTCATATTCCAATTTCTGTATTGCCCAAAATTATTTCATCTGATGCATATATTGCCGATACAGCGCAAGGTTTGTTGGGGAGCACCATACCAATTGCAGGGGTTTTAGGAGATCAGCAAGCCGCGTTGTTCGGACAGTCCTGTTTTGAAATAGGAACAGCGAAAAATACCTATGGAACAGGCTGTTTTATGCTGTTCAATACGGGTGAAGAACTTCAGTTCAGCCAAAACCAACTACTCACTACATTAGCATGGCAATGCCAGAATCAAACTCGATATGCGCTTGAAGGGAGTGTGTTTATGGCGGGTGCAATCGTGCAATGGTTACGTGATGGTTTAGGGATTATCCAGAGCAGTGTTCAGGTTGAACAATTGGCCAATCAGGTCAAAAGCAGTGAAGGTGTTGTATTAGTACCAGCATTTACTGGCTTGGGTGCGCCGCATTGGGACAGTGAGGCACGTGCGCTACTGTGTGGCATGTCACGTGGAACCAATAAAGCACATATCGCGCGGGCAGCGTTGGAGTCGATTGCTTTTCAGGTATCAGACGTGCTCTGCGCCATGCAATCTGATCTATCACAACCATTAAAAGAATTAAGAGTCGATGGTGGGGCCAGTCAGAATGATATGCTGATGCAATTTCAGGCTGATATTCTTAACGTACCTGTATTACGACCGAAAATGTTGGAATCTACAGCATGGGGAGCAGCCGCAATGGCAGGCTTAAAATTGGGAGTTTTTTCAAATCTGAATGAAATTGCCCAGTCTTGGAAACTTGATCGAGCTTTTGAACCTCAAATGAATGAAGATGAACGTGCGCATCATCTTGATTTATGGGCACGTGCTTTAAAACGTGCAAAATCAGATTTATATTAGTTTTAAAAAAACTTGGTAATAAAGCTGATGAAAACTTGATTGAAAAAATCAGGCAATTTCAAATAACTCAATTGCCTGATTTTGCTGTTGAAATATAAATAATTATTCAGCAACTTCCACTGTTAAGCCATAAGTATAAATATCGCTAACTGGTTTTTTAGTTGCATCTGGATTTGCTTCTGGATATGTCGTGGTTATAAGGTAAATCCCTGTTTTTTCAAACTTGATTTCAACTTCACCTTTGCTGTTGGTTTTTGCATGAGGTTGTTCGCGTTGGGCATTTAAATCATAATTGTCAGCACCTTTAAATACATCGATTTCAAGGTTTGGAACAGGTTTTCCATTAAATAACACTTGAGCTTTTAATCCCTCACCCGCATAAAGTTCACCTGGATGGGTGATTAACTTTACTTCAAGACCTTTGTTGCTAATTGCTGGAATTGGAGAGGGTTTGCCTTTGGTCACAAAGCTTTCAGCAATCAAATGATTGGTCACTTCGACCACTTGTGCATTTTATGGTAGTTGATCTTCACTCACGAATCGAGGTGGTTGGTTATTGGCAGGTGTGGCAGGGCGTTGTTCTGTTTTTGCAGCGTCAGCGGGTTTATTCGTTTGGTTTGGGTTTTGCATTGGCATACGGTTAGCACGTACACGTAACCAGCGGCCATCAACCAAGGCATATTTGCTTGGGTTACCAATCGCGTTTTGTGTACGAATACGATATGTGCCATCTTCACTCAAATCGAATTCTGCAACATTGAATTTTTTTAGGGCAGCAGCAGCATCAAGGTTTTTTTGTTGTCCAGATGGCGTGCTAATGACATAACTTGTTTTAAAATTAAAACTAGGTACAAAAAATTTTTCAAGCGTAATCGAGCTCTGAAAGCTTACCGAATTTGCCGAAGACGTATCAAATACATCAGGTAAAATATATGGACTTGCAGTATGAGCCGAAGCTAAAACAGGTAGTGCAGACGTTAAAATTAACGCTTGAAGCCATGAAGTACGCATAAAAAAATCTCTCAAGAAAATATCGTAACGCAATAAAACATTTTCCCAACAATTTACTTGATAATAAATATCATTTTCAATATTATTTTTGCAGAAAATTCTGGAGAATGGGCATGACTCACATTGCTTTGAAAAATGTTCTTAAACAATCCTCATCTGTATTTCGTTTAAAACCCATCGTAATTGCGATTTCGCTTATTTCTCCACTGACGACCATCGATGCATTTGCTGCAACTTCGCTATCATCAGATTCTACGTCTGAATTAAATCATACGACACATCGTTTTCATCAAGATCATATTTTGGGAACATCACTCGATGTTGTGATGACTGGCGCAAATCCACAAGAAGCCAACAAAGCATTTCAAGCGGTACAACAGGAAATTGCCCGCTTAGATCAGATTCTTTCAACTTGGCGAGCTGATAGTGAAATTAGCGGATTAAATCATCATAAAGATGCGCAGGTTTCAAATGAATTATTTGAAGTGATTGCTGCTTGTGAAAGCTGGCGCAGTAAAAGTTGCGGCGCGTTTGATGCACGTTTAGGTCAGTTGATTGGTTTGTGGGAAAAAAATAATGGTGTACATCAACTTGATGAAAATACACGTCAGCAGGTGATTCAACAAATACAAAAACAACCGATTCATCTGGATGCACAGAAAAATCGAGTGAAACTGGATGAAACTGTAAACATCGCGCCTGATGCTTATGCCAAAGGTTATATTATTGATCGTGCATTAATGGCAGCACGACAGGCTGTTCCTTCTTTACAAGGTCTGATGATTGATATTGGTGGCGATTTACGTGTTTGGGGTGAAGCACCTCAAAAGTCTGGCTGGAAAGTAGGAGTTCAAAGCGCTCTAGCCAAATATGACAACGCCTTACCTGAACAGGTTCTCAACTTAAATAATCAGGCGATTGCCTTTAGTGGTCAGGGTTATCGTGAATTGGCAGGGCAAAGCCATTTGCTTGATCCAAAAACAGGATTGCCATTGCAACATGTTGAGCAATGTGTGGTGATTGGACATTGCGCAGCAGATGCGGATGCTTTGGCGACAGCACTTGCCGCCATGCAACCAGAACAGGGCATGGCACTCATTGAGTCTTTGATTGGCTATGAAGCTAAAATGACCATGAGTAATGGTGATGGCTATCAAACAACTGGTTGGGGAAAAATGGTTGAAGCCCGTCCACAGGCAGAAATGTTAAATGTTGCTGTGGGTGCATCATCGTCGTGGCCAGCAGGTTATCAGGCGATTCTAGAGTTGGTTATTCCTAAAATTGCAGTAGAAAACTATCGTATTCCATATGTTTCGGTCTGGATCACAGACAGTAATAAAAAATTGGTGAAGACACTGGCAGTTTGGGGCAAAGACGAAAAATGGATCAATTCAAATTATGTCTGGTGGCGTCGTTATGGTCGTCAAATGCCAAATCTGGATGCCGTCGCCAAACCATCACGTCAACCTGGTCAGTATAAACTGGCATGGGATGGTAAAGATGAAACAGGTAAAGCTGTAGCAGCAGGTCAATATATTGTGCATGTTGAAACCTCGCGTGAGCATGGCGAGCATTCTTATCAGACTTTTGATCTGGATGTAAAAGCGAAAGCTTCAAGTCAAACTTTGCCAGCACAAAAAGAAATTGGTGCATTGAAATTGAATTTCCAGAAAGTGAACTAATTTTTTAAATATAGACTGGGATTTTATTCGTGTATCAACGCCGTGATTTTTACCGCCATGCACGTTATGTGCATGGTTGGCTCTCTGCTTTTGCCTTTCTGGTTCTGATTTTTTTTGCTTTAACAGGTCTATTTTTAAATAATCCAGACTGGTTTAAATCTTCTGCACAAGAACAGACTCATCAGCTCACGATTCCTCATGATGTATTGGATCGCATCCAACATCAGGAAAATCCAAGTATGGCGTTATTGGATTACATTCGACAAAAGCAAAGTATTGTTGGACGTTATCGTAGTAGTGAAGTACTGGATGATGAAGTGATGATTCGACTCGAAAGCCCAGCAGGAACCACTGATATCTCTGTATTGCTAGATACAGGGGATGCCGAAATTACTCAAAAATCAGCGACATTGGTTTCTGTGTTAAATGATTTGCATCGTGGCAAAAATGTCGGAACTTCATGGCATTGGTTAATTGATATCAGTGCGATTTTAATTTTATTGCTTTCTCTTGCAGGCTATATTTTATTTTTAAGTATTAAGACTCGTTTAGTGACACATCTGCTGCTAACCGCAATTAGTCTGGCAGTTTTAATCTTACTGGTCTGGTTTGCAGTATGAGGACATCGTTATGACCTCTGCGGTACTTTGCATTCTCATTTTACTTTCAGTTTTGTTATTTGTTCATCTGTGTGTGATTGCAATTTTATTATTCAATAAGCGTCGCTCGCATGCGCATGCAGTTTTTAATCATGAAGGCTATCTTGTGGTCTATGCCAGTCAGTCTGGTCATGTGGAACATTATGCAAAACAATTTGCACATCAATTACAGCAATCAGATCAGTTAAATGCCGTACTGGATATGCAATATTTATCGATTGCTGAATTAAGCGCTGCTAAAAAAATCTTATGGTGTGTGAGTACTTATGGGGAAGGGGATGCACCAGATCGTGCGCGAACGATTGCCAAAAAACTTTTGAGACAATCACTCGATTTATCTGAGCTACAATATGCAGTTTTAGCTTTTGGTGATCGTCGCTACGCACAATTTTGCGCCTTTGGTCAACGTTTGGATCAATGGCTTAAAGCTCAACATGCCCAACCACTTTTTGAAATGGTTTGTGTCAATGCACTAAGTTCTAGCGATCTTGCGAAATGGAATACCCAAATTGAGCACTTGACGCAAATTAAACTGAACACTCAATCAGAGCATCAAGCATGGCAGAAATTTAAATTACAGCAAAGAAAATGTTTAAATATAGGAAGTTCTGGTCAACCAATTTTTCAGTTGCAATTGCAGTGTCTTGAACAAACTTATTGGCAATCGGGCGATATTTTAGAGATTCAATGCGGCAATGCGAATACAACAATTCAAGCATTCTTAAAAGCATATGACATTGTAGATCATACTGAATTTATACAGCAGTTACGTGATAAAAATTTGAGAAATGTGCCTTTGCGATTGGCTACTGAGTCAGTAGAAGCATGGTTGCAGCGTTTCGATATATTAGCTACTCGTGATTATTCGATTGCCAGTATTCCTGACCAAGGCTATGTTGAGTTGGTGGTGCGCCAGCAACATACAGAACAAGGACTGGGTTTAGGTTCTGGTTGGCTGAGTGCTGCTTTAGCCTTAGGACAGATCATTTCTGCACGAATCCGTTCTAATCCGTCTTTTCATCTTATTCAGCAACAGCAACCGCTCATTCTGATTGGCAATGGAACTGGAATTGCAGGGTTAATGTCGCATTTGCGTCAACGTGAAAAATGGCAAGATCAACAAAACTGGCTGATTTTTGGTGAACGACAGCAACACTATGATCATCTTTATGCAGAGCAGCTACAACAGTGGCAGCAGCAAGGTTTTTTAGCTGATATTGATTATGCTTTTTCACGCGATCAACAACAAAAAATCTATGTACAGGATCGATTATTACAAAAAGCAGATCAGCTCAGACAATGGGTAGCAGACGGGGCAGCCATTTATATTTGTGGTAGTTTGAATGGAATGGCACAAGAAGTAGAACATGTGTTGATACAAATTTTAGGACAAATCGAGCTTGGACAACTTCGGGAACAACATCGCTATCAACGTGACGTATATTAAGATGTGAAAATTAAGATCATGCTTGTTGCTGGTTGATATAGCAACTCAAGTTTGTTGCTAAAAAGCCGCTACATTGGGTAGCGGCTTTTATGATTTAATTTAAAATTTCTTTTCAATCGTCAATAAAATATTTGGAATCGATTCATTGATTCGAGCTTGATATAAGCTACCATCAGATTGATTACGTAAATATTCCTTATAATCGCTGCCTAGAATATTTCTTAAACTTAATGTAGCGCCCCAATTATGACTAAAGTTTTTGGTGGTACTAATATCCACCGTTACTCGATTATTGGTGGTGCGATCGTAGGGTTGATTGTCCAGAGCACGGGTAAACTTAGGTGTGTAGCTGATATTTACGCTATTCGACAGTTTCCATGGTTTATAGCTATAAGAAATGCCTGAACTTGCCGTATATGGCGCAACATCACTGGCTAAACGATCATGACCTTCTGTATCTTCAATACTGACATGAATGGTTGAAACTTGTCCTGTCAGCATTAAGCTATGTCCTGCTTGAGTTTCCTTAATCGCATAGCGCCCAGTAAGTTCAGCACCGTAGGCAGTCGCTTTGTCTTGGTTGATTGGCCGTTGTACATAGCGCGAACCTTCAAGCCGAATGACATTTTCAATATAGTCTTTAATTTCACGATTAAACGCCGTCAAGTTAAAACCACCCGCAGGTGTGTTGTAGCCCAGAGTCGATTCAATCGCTGTGATTTGTTCAGGTTTAAGGTCTGGGTTTCCACCACGATCAGGGTTATTCAAGCTACCTGAGTCGCTATCGGTCGATATAGTCACGGTCGGGGCTAAACGGCTGGCATTAGGTGCCTGAAATGCCTTGCTTAAATTGGTTTGTAATGACCAATGGTCATCAAAATCATAGCGATGTGCTAAAACTGGACTCGCATGTTGGTCGCTATAATCGACCAGACCGCTACGATTAATCCATTCTTGTCTTACACCCAATGTTACAGTTTGTTGATCTGTAAAACGCCAGCTTCCTTCGCCATAGAGTGCATAACGTTCTTCATCTAGTGTCTCGGCAACATTGCTTTGTAGTTCATTTTTTCGGGCTTCAAAGCCAAATTTGATTTGTTTATTTGGATCTAGCTTTCTGACACCATCATAGCCAATGGCATACTCATTGACCGTTTCATCTGTATAAACATCACCCTGACGTGTGCCTGTCAGTTCAGTTTCATTCTGGTGCTCACCCGTAAGGCGGATCTTATCTGAACCCTCATCTGTTTTTCGCTCATAACGCGTATTTAAACGAATGCTATCATTTTGATCTTGTTGAATCTGATCCTGTCGTGTGCCATCACTTTTAGTATTGCGATAAAACAGATCGGCCACCAGTTTTTGAGTGTCATCAATGGCATATTCCAGACGTGGAGAAAACATTTGCATCGTGCGATCGGTTGTTCGCTGCTGTTGACGCTCGCCATTACTATCAATGGTTTTGGTTACTGAAGTGGTATCTTGCCAAGTTTGATTTGCAGAAAGACTATAACTCCATTGATTATCACGTCCATCGGTTTGCAGACTGATTTGTTTGCGTACTTCTTCTTGTGGGCTAGATTTAGCAATGCCATAACCGACACGTATATTTCCGTTGATGAGTGTGTTTAATGGCTCTTTTAAAATAATATTAATCACAGCAGAAGATGCAACAGAAGCTTGTGCAACGCTCGGTTGTTTAACGACTTCGATACGCTCAATCATATCGGTGGTGATGGTATCAATGACAGACATACCACCACGAGGCCCACCCTGAACAGGTTCACCATTAATTAAAAAAGTTGGACCTGCACCACCGCGAAAACGCATACTTGAAGCAGGATTATTTCCGCGTGGCCCTTGACCTGGCGCTGGCATTTGAAAACCTGCTGCACGGCGTAATGCATCACTGACAGACTGATCACCATATTGCAGCATTTCTTCACGGGTAATAATTGTTTTTGGAATCGCGCTGATATCGTTATCTTTATTACTTTGTTCAGAGGCTGCTTTAAGAGTAATGGTCTTTAGGGTTTGGGTCGGTGGTAGTGAGGGGGTAGATTCAGATGTTGCGGTTGTTGTATTTGTCTGTGCTGTTGAGTGATCTGCATCCGCTCCCCATGAATATGTGCAAATTGAGAGTAAAGCAAAACTTAATGGTGAAATCTTACAGAAAACATGAGGATGTTTCATGATTCTTATTCCGTTATGAGTTAATTTTTGCGCAGCATAGCTCACAATTGTGGAGAAAATTTAAAGAACTACAACAATCCTGCATCAAAAGTAAAATTTATTTATCATTATTTATTTTTCCTAAAAAAAACTTAAAAAAGTGATAAAAATTAAGTTTTTCATCATTTAAAGCGTCAATAATGGTGCATGTCTGCTTCAAAAAAAGGCAATAGCAATGGGTTTGTTGTTGATATCACACCAATAGCGATAGATAAGTTATCTTAATCAGTTAGAAAATTTGAGAAATTTAAAATTAAAGCCAAACTGGCATAATCATTGCTTTAATTTAGGCAGAGTATAAGCTGTCAACATATTGAGCTGATCATTATGTGGGTCATTGCTCTAAGCGACATTGGTTTTCTTTGTGAAAAGATTGATGTTGTTTAGCGTGACTCAATGACATATTCGACTCGTGTCATAACCTTGAGTCACATCATTAAAGTTTTATTTTAATGTGAGTGATAAGCATGAACAGTTTAAACACCAATACCGAATTTTCTCTGGAAGAATTAAAAAAAGAATCTGTAATGGGCGTAATGGGAACTGAAACCCAACGTGAAGTACGGATTATTGATCTGAGTGATTTTGAAGATCGTAAATATGAAATCGCTGACCAACTTTGGGATGCTGCTGTTGAAATTGGTTTTTTCCAAGTGTCCAATCATGGTATTCCTCAAGCGGAAATTAATCATGCATTTGGATTGGCAGAACAATTTTTTGCTCTGCCACGTGAAGTAAAAGCGCAGTATCCTCTAAATCGTAATTCAGGTTGGGAAAGTAAAGCGCAAATTCGCCCTTCAACGAAGACTCCTGATCAAAAAGAATCGTATCAAATTACGCGTCCGCGTATGAGCAACTTGTGGCCAACGCAACAAGAATTGCCAGATTTCAAAGATCAAGTATTAAACTTTGAAAGTCAATGTTGGTCTGTAGGCATGAAAATTCTGTCTTGTTTCGCCTATAAAATGGGCTTTTCAGAAGATTTCTTTACATTGGCACATGATCCATCGAAAGAAACCTATCAAAGCACTTTGCGGATGTTGCATTATTTCGCAGTAGATCCTGCGCTTAAAGATGAATTGGGTTTATGGCGTGCAGGCGCGCATACCGATTTTGACTGTTTAACTTTGTTGTTCCAACAAAAAGGACAGGGTGGCTTACAGGTCTGTCCAGGTAAAGAAATGGAAAATCGTGCTTGGACTTCGATTGAGCCACGTGACGATTTAATTACCTGTAATATTGGCGATATGTTGATGCGTTGGAGTGATGATGTGTTACCGTCGAATTTCCATCGTGTGAAAAATCCTGCCGATCATGAATATCAAGGTGCGCGTTATAGTTTGGCCTTTTTCTGTCAAGCTAATGAAGATGTCATGATTCAAAGTCCAAAAGGCAAATATCCAGACATTACTGCAAAGGATTATCTGGCGCAGCGAATCAGTGCGAATTTTTCAGGCAAGTACTAGATTGATTGTTCTTTCAAATTTTAAAAAGCAACGCTGTGCGTTGCTTTTTTTGTCCTTTATTTTTGAGATAAAACCAGAAGAAAAACATTGTCATGACTGTGATGAACTTGTTAGCATCGATTGAGATTTTTCCAATACAAGTGGCTGTTATGTCTTCGGGACAACAAGTTTTAATTAAGCTTAGAAAAATGATTATTGCAGGTGAACTTGAGGGTGGTAGTCGTATTGCAGAAATCCCAACGGCTGAAATGTTGGGTGTGTCACGTCAGCCTGTACGCATGGCTTTTCGTTTGCTTGAGCAGGAAGGGTTACTTATTAAGAATCCGACTCGCGGCTATATCGTGCGTGAAATTTCTGATGAACTGATACAGGACGCGTTAGAAGTTCGTGGTGTGCTTGAAGGCTTGGCAGCAAAAACACTGGCGGAAAAGGGGATCAACGAGGAGCAGAAAGAAACTTTACGGCATTGTATAGAACAAACCGAAAAGTTGTTTGAAGGCAAAACAGAATTTGGCGATGATGAACTCGAAAAATATCATCATTTTAATGTGATCTTCCACGATACTATTATTCAAGGCGCAAATAACGTTGCCTTAATGCAGGCATTGGCAAAAAACAATCAGCTGCCGATGGCCTCTGCACAAGCACTAACTTATGACCAATCTCGTGCATTATCGGAATATCGGCGTTTACATTATGCACATTTGCAGCATTGTTCTATTTATGATGCTTTAATCAAACGTCAGGCAGGACGCGCTGAAAGCCTGATGCGAGAACACAGTAGTGTGGTCATGCTAGGCGAAACGGTCAAACAGATTTTATCTGCATAAATAAAAAAACTCCTATACAAGGGCTTGATGAATTGTATAGGAGAAAAGCGTAAAGTTTTAAGCCAGTTCGATCACTAAAGTCTTGGTTTTAGCGCGAGAACAACATGGGGTAAATTGATCATTTAAAGCATGTTCACTTTCCGTCATAAATACATCGCGATGGTCGGGTGTACCTGCTACAACCCGTGTGATACACGTTCCGCAAATACCTTGTTCACAGGAAATTGGGACATCAAAACCATTTTCGAGCAAAGCTTGAGTTGCCGTTTGATGCGGATGAACTTCAATTTTTCGGTCTGAGCCTACAACTTCAATGGTAAATGCTTCATTTTCACTTTGATTGATCTGCTGTGCGACAAAATGTTCCTGATGCAATTGCTCGGTTGACCAACCAGATTGTGCCGCTGAATCCATGACAAACTGCATAAAACCCGTTGGACCACAGACATATAAATGTCTTTGTGTTGAAACCTCTTTTAGAACACCTTGCATATTACATTGAGTTTCTGGCTGATCCTGAATATGAAAATGGATTTGATTTGGGAAGTGCTCATTCAAATTGCCATAAAATGCGATCATTTCATGGCTGCGTACAAAATAATGTAATTCAAAAGGAATTTTCTGATATTTCAGCCGATACGCCATCGATAAAATCGGGGTAATACCAATACCGCCTGCAAATAAAATAGCCTGTTCTGTTTCAGGATGAATCTCAAATAAATTACGTGGTTCGCCTATCGTCAGCCGATCACCCTCTTGATATTCAGTATGGATACAACGTGACCCGCCACGTGAGTGTGCATCGTGTAATACGCCAATCACGTAACGATGGGTTTCACTACAACAATTGGAAAGTGAATATTGTCGTATTAGTCCATTTTTTAAGTGAACGTCAATATGCGAACCTGCCTCGAAAATGGGCAAAGCAGTACGATTCGCTGAGACTAATTCAAAGGCACGAATGTTTGACGTCAGTTGATGAATTTTATTGATGATCACGTCCATGTGTGAACTCCTTAAATCACGCGAATATTGGGGAATTTTCGGTTTTGGTTTTCAGGAGATGTCATATTTTCCTGAGCAAGCAGACGCTCAATAATTTTTCGTGACTGTACGCCACCTGCATCAATATTCAACATGAGTAATTGGCGATGTGGATTACGCAAAATATTTTGCTGCTGTTGTTCTAGCATTTCTAAATCTTCAGTAAAAATTTTGCCTTGACCTTCACGAATTTGATCAGTCAGTTCAATATTCTTAGGCTGGAAATTACGTGCCATACCCCAGAAATACCAATGCGATGTTTCGGTTTCAGGAGTAATAAAATCCACCACAATCGAAGACACTTTTTTATCTTTGGGTGCATGATAACCGCCGTGACCTGCGTGGGCGACGCCTACTTCGATATGAACATTACTTGGCGCAAAAAAATGACAACGCTGCCAGCGATCGACAGGTACATCATCGGCTAAATGATTGCCACGTAATGCCATTTGCCAAAATGGTGGTGCAATTACATTTTCTATATAACGCTCGGTAACGACGTGATCAGCATCAACTTTGGTCACAGGAAGAGACTCATCAATTTCTTTTTGACCAATACTGCTCGAATGCACATAGGTTTCATGGGTTAAATCCATGAGGTTATCAATCATCAAGCGATAGTCACATTGAATATGAAATAATCCGCCGCCGTAGCTCCATTCAGGATGATCTGCCCACTCTAAAACAGGTAAATCAGCTTCATCAGCTAGGGATTTTTCACCCGGCCAGACCCAGATAAAACCAAATTTTTCTACGACTGAGTAGGATTTGTTGCATGGGAAACCGCCCACACGTTGGGCAGGCATAGAAATGGTCTTACCTTCACAACCCATGACAAGGCCATGATAACCACAAACCAGATTACCATCTTCGACATAACCTAAAGACAGAGGTGCCCCACGATGTGGACAGAAATCTTCAACTGCGGCCACTTTATTTTCTTTACCACGATAGAAAACAATTTTTTCTCCACAAATGGTACGACCAAGAGGCTTATCCTGAATTTCCTCAGGACGGCAGGCAACATACCAAGCATTTTTTATGAACATGTGTGACGACTCCTTATCACTTATTGGATCCAATTTATGCTAAATTTTGACAATCGTCAACTGAATTTAGTCTGTTTTGATCATAATGGATCCTAAGTTAGAAATTGAGAGATAACGAATTATATTGTGTAAGCTATGTATTGTAATTAATTCAAGATTTTATTTTACGATTTAGTTTAAGTGAGATATTTTTGGATAAGGTTTTAGGTGGATCCAAAAATAATTTTTAGATCGCGATATAACTACTAAAATTTGACCGTATAATTTAACATCATACGTTGCTCGTCTAAACTTTTACCGTATTTCGTATCGTAATTTATATACAGATAAAGAAGTTTAAGATTTTTGATCCATGCATTTAAATCATATTGCACCAGAATGTCACTTTCCTGCTCAGAATTATTTGTAATGGATCCATAATTTTTAAAAATAAATTAATCATTAATGGTGATTTTGTTATTAAATTCATATTATTTAAAACTATATTTAAATTTTATTTATTTTTTGTACGGTGATCGAACAAAATATTGTAATACACAATTGATTTTTTGGATCCATTAAATCAGTATATCAAAAGAGCAGGAAGCTCCAAAAAGCGGGTCACATAACTGAACCTGTTTTTTGCAATCAAATTATTCCTTCTAGGCAATTATGGATATGGATATGCATAATCACCCAGCATCTCATTACAGAATGTCGCGTGTATATCTTGTCCAAATTGGGAGATATGCAAATGGAAAGAGATGTTCTTAGTGAAATCAATCAAAATCAAATGAGCCGTTATCAATGGTTTGTCATTACGATTTGTCTTTGCCTTAATATTATTGATGGTTTTGATGTCATGGTTATGGCATTTACGGCACCTTCTGTTTCTGCTGAATGGTCACTTTCAGGTGCGCAAATTGGATTGTTGCTGAGCTCTGGCTTATTTGGTATGGCAGCAGGCTCCATCTTTTTAGCTCCACTTGCCGATAGAATTGGCCGTCGATTATTGATTTTAATCTGTTTGGTGATTGCGGGATTAAGCATGATCGCGTGTGCATTTGTACATAGTCATAGCTTACTGGCAGTACTTCGTTTCATTACAGGTATTGGCGTAGGGGGGATTCTGGCAAGCAGTAATGTATTAGCCAGTGAATATGCTAATGCTCGCTGGAGAAGTCTGGCCGTCAGTTTGATGTCAACAGGCTATGGAATAGGCGCAACATTGGGTGGAATTTTATCACTTGTTTTAATTGAACATTTGGGTTGGCGTTTGATATTTCTGGTGGGTGGTTTAACCACCATGTTGATGTTATTGATGAGTATGTGGTTATTACCCGAATCACTCGATTATTTGTTTGCCAAAAAGCCAAAACAAGCATTAGAAAAGGTAAATACTGTGATGCAGCGGATGGAATTAAATCCATTATCTGCTTTGCCACACTATGAGAAAAATCAAAATAAGGGCGGAGAAGTTGCCAAGCTATTTCATGGACAACTCGGTTTTCAGACCTTTTGTTTATGGGGTGCGTTTTTTATGGTGATGTTTGGTTTTTACTTTGTGATGAGTTGGACACCTAAAATTTTAATTTCAATGGGTATGTCACCAGATCAAAGTGTGAGTACGGGTATTTTAATTAGTATTGGTGGAATTTTTGGTGCAGCGATTATTGGTTTACTCGCATCGCGTATGAAAATTTTTCATGCCTTGAGTTTGTTTCTTGGCTTGACCGCGGCCTGTGTCTTTTTATTTGTAGCAGTCTCTTCTCAAGTGGGAATTGCGCTCATCGTTGGCTTATTGCTTGGCACACTTATTAATGGTTGTGTTGCAGGTTTATATTCAATTTCACCTACTATTTATAGCGCCGATATTCGTAGCCGTGGTGTGGGTTATGCCATTGGTTTTGGTCGTATTGGGGCAATTTTATCTCCAACTGTTGCAGGAATTTTTCTGGATCAGGGTGTAGCACCTGCGACGTTATATGCCTATTACGGCATTGTTTTTATTCTTGCGATCTTCTTGATTTTAAGTTTGGGTAAGGCATTTTATCGCCAGCAAAAAGTTCAAATTTATTCTATGAAAACAGTCCCTTAACTTACTAAAAAATTAAATGTAGAGATAAAAAATGAAAATGACATCCTTCTGGGTGGGGGTCTGTTTGTGCCCATTATTTACCCCATGTGTTCATGCTGAGTTTATTGACGATAGTAAAGCTGAGTTAACATTAAGAAATTATTATTTTGATCGTGAATATAAAAAGGATCCATATCCTTATACTGCTGCCCGTGATTGGGCACAAGGCCTGATTTTTAAAGGGCAATCGGGATATACCGAAGGCACCGTTGGTTTTGGTGTTGATGTACTGGCAATGGCAGGTTTTAACTTACTTGGTCACCATGCTGATGACTACGCACGAAGTGGTTTGTTACAGGTAAATTCCGATAATACACGTGATGATTATTATGGAAAAATAGGGGTTACCGCTAAAGCAAAATATCGCCAAAATGAATTGTTTGTAGGTGATCTTGTTCCTTTACTGCCTACTATTTTTTCTTCACCTGCAAGGCTTTTTCCACAAACGTATCGTGGTGTTCGTTTCCTATCGACTGAAATTCCAAATTTGCAGTTGGAAGGCTTTTATGTCGATGAAGTACGGCAGCGTGATTCAACACGTTATACCGATGTTGGTATTGATAATATTAATCATCGTTTTGATAAAGTAGCAACGACAGATCATTTCTATAGCATTGGCGGAGCCTATCAGTTTAAAAATTATCGGGTACGTGCTTATCAAGCAGAGCTTCAGAATATTTATCAGCAGCAGTTTTTAGGATTCAATGGCAAACAAGCGCTGAATGATCAATTGAATTTTCTAAGTGATGTGCGTTTCTTTAATAGTGAAGATACAGGTTCTCGTAAAGTCGGTAATGTTGATAACCAGCATTTAAGTGGTTTATTCGGTTTGAACTATCAAAATCACACTGTTTCTTTAGGTTATATGCAAGCCTTTGGTTCAACAGGATTGCCATTTTTATCAGGCACAGAAAGTCCAGTCGTTCTGGATTTCATGAGTTCAGATTATTCCAATAAAGATGAAAAAGTCTATTCGATTCGTTATGAATATGATTTT
The DNA here is from genome assembly GCF_009372255.1 of Acinetobacter guerrae. Lineage (GTDB taxonomy): Bacteria > Pseudomonadota > Gammaproteobacteria > Pseudomonadales > Moraxellaceae > Acinetobacter > Acinetobacter guerrae. The sequence continues at coordinate 155,548 of NZ_LXGN01000045.1, read as the reverse complement.
AAAGATACGCGGATGGGAGATGTTTCTTTAAATGGTCTGCGCTTTATGACACGTTATGCCAAAGGTGAGGATATTGATTTACTGAGTTATGGGGATCAGCGTTTTAAGGAGGACTCACTCGAGTTTGATTTAGGCTATCGCGTTCCAGAAGGAAAGTTAAAAGGACTTGGATTACGGGCCCGTTTCTCTCATTATCGTAATGATATGCCCACCAATATGACATTTCACTCGGCAAATGAAACCCGTTTGAATGTGGACTATAGCTTTAAGTTTTAAATAATTTGATTGGAAAAAGATAAGATCATATCGATACGATCTTATCTTTTTGATCAGATTTGAGATTGTTATATCGTCTCTAGTTGAGTGTTCCATGCATCATAATTATATACCCAGTCGGCATTTCCCTGTTGTTTCATCCATTGGTTTCCACGTGAACCTAACTGAATTTGCGCAGTGCGTTGCTGACGTGTTTTTTCATAAATTTTTAGTGCTTGCTGTGCCTGCTGTTTGGTCTTTGCATTTTGCAGACAGCGTCCGAGAACGACAGCATCTTCAATGGCCATGCCTGCACCTTGCGCCATAAAAGGAAGCATCGGATGGCAGGCATCTCCCAATAAAGTCACTGTTTCTACAGACCAAACAGGAAGCGGATCACGTTCATATAAGGCACTTTTTAATGTAGTTTCACAGGCATCCAAGAGAGCTTTTGCATCAGGATGGAAGTCTTTATAAAAATCACGGAGTTCATGTACATCTCCTGCACTCGTCCATGATTCTTCAGTCCAACTCTCTTGACCGGTTGTGGCAAAAATAAAAGTATCTTTACCTTGATTGAGAGGAAAGGTCACAATTTGCTGCTCTGGAACGGGTCCCCACCATTTGGTAAAAGCCTCTATTTCGGGAACATCTTTGACTTTTTCAGTTGGAACGACGGAACGGAACGAGACAATTCCTGTAAAACGTGGAGATTCTTCGCCAAATAACGCAGTACGCACGCGAGAATGAATACCGTCTGCACCTACAACAATATCAAACTGTTGAGTTGAACCATCTTCAAAATGAAGTTGTGTGGTATTTTCATTGTGTTGCAAGGATTTTAATTTTTTGGAAAATTGAATGTTTTCAAGTGGAAATAATGCAGCAAGGGCATTGATAATATCAGCACGATGAATCGTGACTTGTGGTGCCCCATAACGCTGTTCAGCATCTTTACTCATCCCTAGTCTTGAGGTTTCAATGCTGGTATCCCAATCGCGACTAATACGATAAGTCGGCATGGCACCAAGTTTACGAATGGCTTCACCCGCACCTAGACCATCAATGGCTCGAACTACGTTAGGTGTCAGGTTAATATCCGCCCCAACTCTGGAAAAACCTGATGCCTGTTCAAAAACCGTGACATCATGCCCATACTTTTTTAAAGCAATTGCAGCAGCTAAACCTCCGACACCACCACCAATAATTGCAATTTTTAAAGCGTCCATACCAATTCTCACTGTTTGATGTTTAAAGAATCACGATAATTTAATGTTTTATTAGTAAAACAATGTTGTCTATATTAAACTTTATTTATAATTATGCTGAATCGAATTCAAGTCAACCATTTTTTATTTTTTTATAAATTTTAAATAAAACGAGAGAAATGTAAGGTTAAAAAATATTTGTAAATATACGGTTTTAAAAAATAAATTGGCAATCCTTTGCCTATTATTTTAATAAATAAATTTAGAGATTTTATTTGCAGTTTCAATAACTTGTTTTGAAATAGTATTTTTAAATGTATTTTCATCATAGGTGGTGATCGGGCAACTTACCGATAGTACAGCGACCATATCTTTTGATGATTGACGATAAATTGGAGCTGCACAAGCTGCCATATCGTTATTGTAATGCCCCCAACTGACCATCGAGGATTGAGTTTTCACATAGTTTAAGCGCAGTAATAGTTCCTTGAGGTTCTTTGGGGTGAGATCAGAAAAAGTATCCCATTCATTAAATTTGCGGTAACGATGGCGTATTTCTGTTTCAGGGAGATTGGATAAGAGGAGCTGACCAATCACGGTTGCGTGTGCGGGCCAACGTGTACCTAAATTAATCGTACTGGTAAAAGGTCCACTCGATTGAATGTTATTTACAAATACAATATGAGTACCTTCCAAGATTGAAAGATGAACTGCGATTTTAGTGTGATCTCGAAGTTCTTTCATTAATGGAGTGGATAAATCCAGTAAAGAAAGTTTGGCTAAACTGTTAAATCCGAGCTCCATGACTTTTGAATCAAGCGCGTAGGTTTTTTGCGAAGCTTTACGCAAATATCCGCAGGATTCTAAGGTATAAATCAGTCGAAATGCACTAGAACGGTTCACATCCAAAATTTCCGCAATTTCAGAAATGGTCATTTCCTGCGCTTCTTGATTAAAGGCTTGTAATATTGCCAGCCCTCTTACAAGCCCTGGAACTAAATAACGGTCGTCATTTTTTGTGCTTTCAGATTCTTGTACATCTTCTTCAACTACTAAGTTCATTCGATAAAAATTCCTGCAAATAAAAAGGGGTGATATTGGTGCAGACTGCTTTATTTTGGATCTATTGTAATGCTATAGAAGTTATAAAACAATGTTTATATATAAAACTATTTTTTAATAATAAAACGTAATAAAATATTAATATTTTAACAACTATATGAATTATATTGTTTTTTATTTGTTGACATAAAAACATAATGGGTATTATTCTGTGCATATGTTTTGAAAATCAAATAAAGTTTTGTATATAAAACAATATCGAGGGCTCAAACGATGAGTTGGATTTCAGTTTGTGGCATTGATGATGTCTCGGAAGATGAACCAAAAGCCGTGGAAGTAAATGACAAAAAAATTGGTGTATTTGTCATTGATGAAAGCTATTTCGCAATCGAAAACGTCTGTCCACATGCTTTTGCATTATTGACAGAAGGATTTATCGAGGATCAGACCGTTGAGTGTCCACTGCATGAAGCTATTTTTGATATCCAGACGGGTTCGCTCATGAGTGGTCCAGGATGTCGTGACTTATGTACTTATCCAGTACGTGTAGAAGGTCAAGACATACAGATTCAACTGTAATGGATAGAAGGAATTCACCATGAAACAATTTAATGAAAAACTGGAAAACTGGATCAATGCGACACCTTCTAGGGATGCTGGCATTAATAATATTCAGATTCCTGGGCAAGTTGAACATTTGGTCTGGCAGACTCGCTACAAAGTGCCGACCATCTACGAACAGGACTTTGTTCAGCATTTAATACGAGCTTTTGGAGCAGGTATTACTGAATTGAATGATTTGGTCAACGCATTAAACCAACAGGGTTTTCGTCGTGAGTCAGGTGAAGTCTGGACAATGCAGAGCTTTACAGAAGAAATGCAGCGTTTGGGTTACTAAGTTCAGGGAAGACAATAATGAATGCAATTTATCAACAAGCTCCAAGTACTGAAGAATACCTTGATTTAGGTTTACGTGATCAATGGTATCCAGTTCTCGCCAGTTGGGAAGTCAATGCAAATCCCGTCGGGATTACTCGTTTAGGCGAAAATATTGTGGTTTGGCGCGATCAGGATGGCCAACTACATGCGCTTGAAGATCGCTGTCCGCATCGTGGAGCACGTTTATCATTAGGCTGGAACTTAGGCAATCGTGTGGCATGCTGGTATCACGGTGTTGAAGTTGGCGGTGATGGTGTAGTGGTCGATGTGCCTGCTGTACATGACTGTCCAATGAAAGGCAGTGAGTGTGTAAAAAGCTACCCAATCATTGAAAAGCATGATGCCATTTTTATTTGGTTTGGTATTGATGCAAATGAACCACCTGCTGAACTTGAATTTCCTGAGCAGTTAGCCAGTACAGAATGGAGTTCATTTTTATGTCAGGCCGACTGGAAAGTGAATCATCAATACGCCATCGATAACGTGATGGATCCGATGCATGGCACCTATTTACACTGCACTTCGCACTCCATGGCAGAGGGTGAACGTACTGCGGAAATGAAACACCGTAGTACTGAAAATGGATTTATTTTTGAAAAAGAAGGTCAAACAGGTGTCAATTTTGACTGGGTAGAATATGGCAATACTGGAGCAAGTTGGTTACGTCTGTCTATTCCGTATCGTAAAGAATTTGGTCCAGGTGGGGTGTTTTGGATTGTAGGTTTTGCAACACCAATTGATGCCAACAATACCCGTGTATTTTTCTGGCGTTGCCGTAAAGTCAGTGGTTGGCAGCGTAATGTCTGGCGTTTCCTATACCGCAATCATTTAGAAAAATTGCACTGGGATGTGTTGGAGCAGGATCGCATTATTTTGGAAAATTTGGCACCAAATGCACGTTCTAAAGAGTTTCTTTATCAACATGATGTTGGTCTATCTCGTCTGCGTCGTTTAATGAAAAAAGAAGCAGAGAAGCAATTGAAAAAAATTGCAGTGCTAGATACTTCATCTTTGACTGAAACACCATAAGGATTGTGGCTATGACCATTCACACATTACTGCAAGGTAAAAAAATCATGGTAACAGGAGCAGCGCGTGGCTTAGGTCTGGGCTTTGCTCAGGCGATTGCCAAAGCGGGGGCAACCGTTGTCATGGCGGACATTCTGACCGAACTGGTTGAGCAAGAGGCAAAGCAGTTACAACAGCAGGGCTTGGGTGTTCACGCTGTTGGGCTGGATTTGTCTCAACCTGAATCTATTCGGTCAGCTGTTCAATTTGCAGCAGATAAACTGAATGGTCTGGATGGTCTGGTGAATTGCGCAGCACTCGCAACTGGTGTGGGCGGCAAGGATTTAATGCAATACGATCCTGATCTGTGGGATCGAGTGATGACAGTCAATGTCAAAGGCACGTGGTTGATGGTTCAGGCCTGTGTTCCGTATTTGAAACAGTCTGATTGTGCAAAAATTATCAATGTCGCTTCAGATACTGCACTTTGGGGAGCACCTAAACTCATGGCTTATGTCGCAAGTAAAGGGGCGATTATTTCCATGACGCGTTCTATGGCGCGTGAACTTGGTGAGTTTAACATTTGTGTCAATACTATTTCTCCAGGATTGACGTTAGTTGAAGCAACAGAGTATGTCCCACAAGAACGTCATGACCTTTATGTTACAGGTCGAGCGATTCAGCGTCAGCAACATCCACAAGATTTAAATGGCACAGCTTTGTATCTACTTTCTGAACTGGCATCTTTTGTCACAGGGCAGAATATCCCAGTCAACGGTGGTTTTGTCTTTAATTAGGAGCAAATAACATGATTACAGGAATCGAAGTTTTAAAGTTTGGGGTTGAAGACAAAGCTGAAGCAATCAAGTTTTTAACTGATTTTGGTTTGTCAAAACAAACAACAGATATTGAAGATACTGAACTGTTTCAAACTCAAAATGGCAGCAAGATTTATTTATTTGATATCGCAGATTCACGGTTACCTGCTGCGATTGAAAATGGTTCAACCCTTCGTGAAGTGACGTGGGGTGTAGACAATGATCAGGATTTAATCCAATTTGCTGAAAATTTAAGAGATGTAGAAGGCTTTGTACAAAGTGCAACACAGGTGCAGTGTCGAGATCCGAATGGCATGACGATTGTTTTTCAACATTCGATTACCAAAGATGTACCTGAACAAAAAACAGAAGGTATTAATCAGTACGGCAATATCCAACGTGTCAATGCAGCTAGCCCTGTTTATGAAAAAGGTGAACCAATCGCAATTGGTCATGTTGTGTTCTTTACTCCAGATTTAGCTGCTACAGAAAATTTTTATAAAGAAAAATTAGGCTTTCATTTATCAGATGCCTATTTAAATCGTGGTGCTTTCCTGCGTTGCCGCGCAGAGGGTTTCCATCATGATTTATTCTTGCTTTCTATCCCAAATAAACCAGCAGGTCTGAATCATGTCGCTTTTGTGGTGCGTGATATTCACGAAGTGATTGGCGGTGGTTTGAATATGAATCGTTCCGACTGGTCAACTTTTATTGGACCAGGTCGTCATCCTATTTCCTCTGCTTATTTCTGGTATGTCAACTCACCTCTAGGTGGTGCATTTGAATATTACACCAATGATGACTATTTGACTGAAGAGTGGCAGCCACGTGTTGAAGAGCATCGTTTGGAACTGTTTACCGAATGGGCGATTGAGGGTGGTCTAGATCATGATACTCGCCGTCAGGTCAAACCCATTCAAGGTTAAGGTTTAGGTAGAAGGAGAGAGGCTCATGGAAAAAATCGTCGTGGTTGGAGCAGGTCAGGCAGCAGGTTGGGCGGTCAGTACTTTGCGTCAGGAAGGATATAGTGGTGAAATTCATGTGGTGTCCAATGAACATCAGATTTTCTATGAACGCCCACCGCTTTCTAAACAAGTGCTTTCCAAAGAAGCCAGTTATGACAGCTTAAATCTGTTTTCTCCTGAACAAATTGATGCTTTTTCAGTGCAATGGCACAAGCCTGATCTAGCCACACAAATTGATCGCCATCACAAACAGGTCATTTTGGAAAGCGGCAAGATTTTACCTTATGACAAATTATTAATTGCAACAGGTAGTCGGGCACGTGTACCTGTGAATACGTGGAAAGAAATTTCGAATGTCGTAACTTTGCGTGACGTTCAAGACTGCGAACGTTTGGCAGATTTACTTGAACATGCAAATTCTATTGCGATTATTGGTGGCGGTTGGATCGGGCTTGAAATTGCTGCAACAGCACGTAAGCAAGGCAAGGCAGTACATGTTTTTGAATATGCTGATCGCTTATGTGGTCGTAGTGTGAGTCCTGAAGTTTCAGCTTTCTTAAAAGATATCCATGAACAACAAGGTACGCAAATTCATCTGGACAGTAAAAATTTGCACCTGATTGAAAGTTCAGATCAAACCATTCAAGTACTGAATCATCCGCAGACTGCACAGGTTTTTGATTGTGTAGTGGTGGGTGCAGGTGCCGAGATTGCCAAAGAATTGGGTGTAGATGCAGGTCTTGATGTGAAAGATGGCATCGTGGTCAATTGTTATGGTCAAACTTCTGACGCTGACATCTATGCAGCAGGTGATGTTGCCATTCACCCTGTTTTAGGCTACTGCATCCAATCTTGGGCAAATGCACAAAATCAAGCGATTGCTGCGGCAAAATCAATGTTGGGTGTCGCCACTGAATATGTCGATATTCCGTGGTTATGGTCAGATCAGTATCACTTTAATATCCAGATTTTAGGGACTTATCAACCACAGTTAAACCCGAAATTGGTCATCCGTCAAAGCAGTCCTACACAAGTTAGCTATTTATATTTGGATGAACAAAGCCGTCTGATCAATATGATCGCGGTCAACGATTCCAAGCTCGTCAAACTGGCCAAACGCTGGATTCAAAGCGGTACAGTGTTGAACCCAGAACAATTAACCGATCCTGAATTTAATGTCATGAAGCTAAAACCCTAATAACGCTTTAAGACCTCTAGCCAGAACAATCATTTTAGATCTTTAGCCAGATCGAAGGAACGCTTGCATGTTAAATGATGTAGATGAAAAAAAAGGATTCAAACACTGGATACCCGCATTTGTCCTAATGGCCTGTGTCGTACTGGCATTTTTTGACAAGATTAGTATTGCAGTTTTGTTTTCAGATCCACATTTTCAGGATGCGATGGGAATTGCACAGGATAAAGCCAAGTTGGGCTGGCTAATGACCAGTTTTCTACTGGCATATGGTTTTTCATCTATATTCCTGAGTTTTCTAGGGGATATTTTCAATCCCAAGAAAATGTTGTTCTGGAGCGTTGCCTCATGGGGCGTTCTAATGTTGATCATGGGCTTTACTACGCATTATGGCAGTATGCTGTTCCTACGTGTTTTATTGGGCATAGCTGAAGGGCCATTATTTGCATTGGCGTATGCGATTGTTAAACAAACCTACACAGATCGTCAGCAGGCACGTGCCTCTACCATGTTTTTATTGGGTACACCCATTGGTGCCTTTTTAGGGTTTCCGATCACTGCGGCTGTCTTGGCTAAACACGACTGGCATACCACTTTCTTTGTAATGGCTGCAATGACCTTATTGGTCTTGGTCTTTGTTGTGGTTGGACTGCGTAACTTAGAACTACGCAAAACCATTGAGCTTGAAGATTCTAGTAAGCGTATCAATTTTAAGGGTCATCTTCGTAATACTAAATTGTTATTACAAAACAGCGCGTTCTGGCTGGTCTGTATCTTCAATATCGCTTTAATGACTTATCTCTGGGGCCTAAACAGTTGGGTACCATCTTATCTCATTCAGGATAAAGGCTTTAATTTAAAAGAGTTTGGATTTTATTCAAGTCTACCATTTATTGCCATGCTCGTGGGTGAGGTGGTTGGAGCTGTATTCTCCGACAAGCTTGGTAAACGCGCAGTACAGGTGTTTGGTGGCTTACTGGTCGCAGGTATCTCATTGTACGTCATGGTGTTAATGACCAATCCGCTTCTTATTATTTTGGCCATGTCGATCAGCTCAATGGCATGGGGTTTCGGTGTAGCTGCGGTATTTGCTTTATTGGCGCGTGTCACTACAGCGGATGTCGGAGCGACAGCAGGCGGTATTTTTAATGGTTTAGCAAACTTTGCCAGTGCGATTGCGCCAGTATTGATTGGCATGATTGTGATGCAAACGGGCAGCTTTAATTTGGGAATCACGTTCTTGGCAGTGGTGGCTATCGTGGGTTCCTTTTTCCTTACACCATTACTCAAACGTTACTAATTACAGTTTTCATTTTAATCAGGAGTAAGACATGAGCACTCAACAATTTGAATCATGGACGCAACCCGAAGGTGCGAGCTTAGAAGAATGGTTAAACACCCGTATTGCACGTTTTGAAACTCGCAAATATGACTTTAACGCACTGAAATTTCAGGCAGATTATGATCCGAAATATCGCCGTGCACAAATGCGCTACATGGGAACAGGTGCAACAGGTGTTTCCAATGATAACAACACTGTTCCTGCTGAAAACTTTACGTTTTCTACGATGGTTTTACCGCCACAGTGTGAAGGGCCTTTGCATATTCACCATGATGTTGAAGAAGTGTTCTTTATGTTGCGTGGTGAAATTGATTTGTTCATTGAGCATAACGGTGAAAAGTTCAGTACTCGTTTAAAAGAACGTGATCTGATTTCAATTCCACCTGGCATCTACCGTGGATTATTTAATCCCGGTCAAGAAGATGCCTTGATGTGTGTGATGTTAGGAACAGGTAAACCAACAATTCCAAACTATCCACCTGAGCATCCACTTTCTCAAATTAAACGTAACTAAATGGATTGAATCTGAGTTGCAAAAAGAGGTTTGAAACTCTGATTGTGGCCTTAAAGGAAAATGATGATGACACTTGTTGAAACTCTACAACAATTTCCAGTGAAATCTGTCGAGATCGATGGACACAAACAAAGTTATCGTGAAGCGGGCACTGGAGAGCATTATCTGGTGCTACTGCATGGCATTAGTTCTGGCGCAGGTTCGTGGGTCAACCAACTGCAAGATTTAAATCATCATTTTCATATCATTGCATGGGACGCACCAGGTTATGGTTCGTCCGATGCCTTAACCACTTTGCAGCCTAATGCTGAAGATTATGCACAGCGTTTGGCAGATTTATTTGAATGTTTACACATTAAAAAAGCAATTGTTGTTGGGCATTCACTGGGTGCATTACAAGCAAGTGCCTTTGCGCGACGTTATCCAGATTATGTTGAAACATTGGTTATTGCCAATGTTGCACAGGGTTATCAGCATTATCCCGTTGAACAACAAGCCGAAGTTTATAACAAAAGACCAAAAATGCTGGCAGAACTAGGAAATCAGGGTTTAGCGCAAAGTCGTGGACCACATTTAACTTATTTGAAGAAACCTCAAACGCTTGAACTGATTGGACAGGTCATGCAAAACCTGAATTTGGGAGGTTTTACCCAAGCTTCTTATTTGTTGGCTCACGATGAAATTCGTAATTATTTAACAGATTTGGCGGTGCCATGCGTGATGGTTTCAGGACTGAACGACAGTATTACACCGCCGCAAGCAATTGCAGCTTTGGCAAAGGAAATCCAGTGCCAAAACTATATTGAAATTGGTGAAGCAGGACATTTGAGTTATGTCGATCAACCTGCAATTTTTAACGACATTATTGTGTCTGCACAGCAGCATTGAAACGAGAGAGAATATATGAGCTTCCAAGTAGAAGGAAAAGTAGCGGTTGTCACAGGTGGCTCTTCTGGCATCGGATTGGCTGCAGTTGAGATTTTAGTCGCAGAAGGCGCGAAAGTAGCGTGGTGCGGGAGAGATGAACAGCGTCTTGTAGAATCAAAGCTTTATATTTTAGAAAAATATCCACATGCCCATGTTTTTACACAGGTTTGCAACGTATTGGATAAAGAAGATGTCAAAAACTTTGCTCATACAGTGAAACAGCATTTGGGCAATGTCGATATGTTGATTAACAACGCAGGTCAAGGACGAGTTTCTACTTTTGAAAATACGCAAGATGAAGACTGGATGAAAGAAATTGAACTGAAATATTTTAGTGTCTTGCATCCAATTCGTGCCTTTTTAGATGATTTAAAAAGCTCGAATATTGGTTCAGTGACCAATGTGAACTCATTACTCGCTTTGCAACCTGAACCGCACATGATCGCGACTTCATCGGCACGTGCGGCGTTGCTTAATCTTACTCATTCACTGGCACATGAATTTATTCAATACAACGTTCGTGTTAATTCAATTTTATTAGGCATGGTCGAATCGGCACAGTGGAAACGCCGCTATGAAACACGTTCAGATCCAAATCAATCATGGCAAGACTGGACTGCGAATATCGCAAAAAAACGTGGAATTCCAATGGCGCGTTTAGGTAAACCCGAAGAACCAGCCCATGCATTGGTATTTTTAGCCTCACCACTTGCTTCTTATACCACAGGCTCGACCATTGATGTGTCTGGTGGTTTTAACAAACATTTATAAGGTGAATGCAATGAAACAATTGATGATGATTGGTTTTGGCGCAATGGCCTCGGAAGTATATGCACATTTGCCACATGATCTTGAGTTGAAATGGATTGTGGTACCTGAACGTAGTGTTGAAAACGTAAAGCAAAAAGTAAATTCAAACATTCAGGTTATTTCTGATGTCAATCAATGCGATGGCACACCAGATTATGTGATTGAAGTTGCTGGTCAGGCCGCAGTAAAAGAACATGCCAAAAAAGTACTGGAAAATGGTTGGACCATTGGTTTGATCTCTGTGGGTACTTTGGCAGATAGCGAATTTTTTACCGAACTTCAGCAAACGGCGGAACAAAATGGCGCGCATTTACACCTATTAGCAGGTGCAATTGCAGGCATAGATGGTATTGCCGCTGCAAAAGAAGGTGGACTTGAAAAAGTCACTTATAAAGGTTGTAAAAGCCCCAACAGTTGGCGTGGTAGTTATGCCGAGCAATTGATTGATTTGGATCAAGTACAAAAAGCCACCGTGTTTTATCGAGGGACAGCGCGCGAAGCCGCGCTGAATTTTCCTGCCAATGCCAATGTCGCTGCAACTATCGCGCTGGCGGGTGTAGGCATGGATAACACGATTGTAGAACTAACCGTAGATCCAGAAACGACCCAGAACAAACATACTATTGTTGCCGAAGGTCGTTTTGGGCAAATGACGATTGAAATGGTCGGTGTTCCGCTTGCATCTAACCCTAAAACATCCACATTGGCGGCACTTAGCGTGATTCGTGCTTGTCGCAATAGTGTTGAAGCCATTCAGATTTAACAAGGATTATTATCATGGTTAAGGAACTTTATATTGCGGGTGAATGGCGTTTGGGTCGCGGTCATGTGATTCAAAGTACATTCCCAGCAGACAATTCAGTAAATGCCGAAATTTCTACAGCAAGTCCTGAAGATATTGAAGAAGCGATTGTTAAAGCAGATCAGGCTTGGCGTGCGCCTGAATGGCGTAATCGTATGCCACATGAACGCGCCAAAATTTTATATAAAGTCGCGGATATTATTGAAGCACGAGTGGATGAGTTATCTCAATTACAAACCCGTGATAATGGTAAGCCTTTGGCAGAAACTCGTGGTTTAGTCTTAAGCGCGGCTGCGACAGCACGTTATGTGGCGGCTGCCTGTGAAACACTCAATGATGAATTGACCACTCAACGTGCGCCAGATTTTATGACATTAAGTGTGCATGAACCTGTAGGTGTCGTGGCTGCGATTACTCCATGGAATTCACCTATTGCCAGTGAAGTACAAAAACTGGCTCCTGCTTTGGCAGGTGGAAATGCAGTGATTTTAAAACCTGCTGAAGCTACTTCGCTGATTGCACTGGAATTGGCAAAGATTTTTGAAGAAGCGGGTTTACCTAAAGGCCTATTGAGCGTCTTAGTGGGGAAAGGTTCGGTCGTCGGTGATGCCATTGTGAAGCATCCATTAGTTCGAAAGATCTCTTTTACAGGTGGAACCACAACAGGACGCCATTTGGCACATATTGCAGCAGATAAACTGATTACCACATCTTTAGAGTTAGGTGGTAAGTCGCCAACGATTGTACTCCCAGATGCGGATATAGAGCTTGCTGCAAAAGGTATTGCATACGGCATTTTTAGTTCTGCGGGACAAGCGTGTATTGCAGGTTCTCGTTTGTTTATTCATAGCAGTATTTTTGATCAGTTCCTCGCACGTCTGGTGGAAATTACCAAAGGCTTACGGGTTGGGCATCCTGAACAAAAAGATGTTCATATGGGGTCTCTGATCAATCAGGCGCATTTACAGTCTGTAGATCGTTATGTACAACTCGCCAAGCAAGAAGGTGGGGAAGTTTTGACAGGTGGCGAAGCATTGACAACAGGTGAATTTGCCAAAGGTAGTTTTTATTTGCCGACCATTATTACTGGATTGAAAAATCAGGCAAAAGTATGCCAAGAAGAAATTTTTGGCCCTGTGTTAGTGGTCATGAAATATGACAATGAGCAAGATTTAATTCAGCAAGCCAATGATAGTTGTTTTGGTTTAGCGGCGGGTATTTGGACTGAAAGCTATCGTAAGGCGTGGCGGATTTCTCGTGCGCTTGAAGTGGGTACAGTATGGATTAATACCTACAAGAAATTTTCAATTTCAGCGCCATTCGGTGGTTTTAAAGACAGTGGTATTGGACGTGAAAAAGGACGTTTGGGAATTTTGTCTTATATGCAGCAAAAAAGCATTTATATGGGATTAAGCGACAAGCCAAATGCATGGTGTGACTGATCATTAAAGCCCAAGAAGTTTTAAACGATTTAACCATTTCAATGGATATTAAACAGAATTTAGAGGAAGATTTTCATGACTGAACGTGTCAATGTGGGTGAAGCAATTGCTCGCTTATTAGAAGAACATGATGTAAATAGCATTTATGGCGTGATCTCCATTCATAACTTGCCGATTGCTGATGCTGTGGGTCGCCGTGAAAAAATCCGCTTTGTGGCGGCGCGAGGTGAAGCGGGTGCAGTCACTATGGCCGATGCACATGCACGATTTAAAGGTTTGGGCGTTGCTTTAACCAGTACGGGTGCAGGGGCAGGCAATGCCGTGGGTTCATTGATTGAAGCCATGAATGCAGCCAGCCCTGTGTTGCATTTAACAGGTCAAGTGGAGCGTGAATATTTGGATCGTGATGCCAGTTTTATTCATGAAACCAAAGATCAGCTCACTTTTTTACGTGCTTCTAGTAAAGCTGCATTTCGCATTACCAGTCCAGATAACGCGATTGGGGTCATTCGTGAAGCGATTCGTGTCGCTACAACTGTCCCAATGGGACCTGTCAGTGTTGAATTACCAATTGATGTGCAAGCAGCAGAAATTGATTTACCGTTGGATTTAAGTCCAGTGAAAGCGATGCAATTGCCTGCGGTAGATGAAACTCAGGTTCAGTTATTGGTTGATCAAATCAAGCAAGCTAAACGTCCAGTATTTTGGATTGGTGGCGGTGCATTAAATAGTGTGGATGAAATCAAGGCGATTGCAGATTTGGGTATTCCTGTAGTGTCCTCTACACATGGTCGCGGTATTTTACCCGATGCACACCCACGTAGCTTAGGTGCATTTCATAACTCGGCTAAAGTCGAAGAACTATTAAAAAATGCTGATTTATTAGTCGTTGTGGGTTCTCGTCTACGCAGTAACGAAACCAAAACTTATTCGGTTCAGTTTCCCGAAAATATCATTCAGATTGATGCCAATCCTGTCGCACAACAACGTAATTACAAAATTCATCATTTCATTTGTTCGGATGCTAAAGATATTTTGTCGCGTAGTTTGATTCAACTTAATGGTGTTTCGAAAGTTGATGCTGACTATGATCAAGCCATTGTTGATGCTAAAAATGCTGCGGTCGATGCACTACGTAAACAGCTTGATCAATACGCATTGATTTGTGATCACTTACGTGCGGCTTTACCCGAAGATGGTATTTTTGTCCGCGATATTACGATGTCGGGAAGTACATGGGGTAGTCGCTTATTTCCTGTACAAGCACCAAATCGAAATATTCACTCATTGGCAGGGGCAATCGGTTTAGGTTTGGCTCATGCGATTGGTTCAAGTATCGCTAATCCAGACAAAAAAGTAGTCGGTCTGGTCGGCGATGGTGGTTTGATGCTAGGTATCGGTGAAATCGCAACGATGGCGCAGGAAAATACCGACATGGTGTTAATGATCATGAACGACGGTGGTTATGGTGTAATGCGCGGTATTCAAAATAACTACTTTGGTGGTCGTCAGTATTTTAATGAGTTACATACTCCAGATTATCAAAAACTGGGGGAATCGATGGGAGTTAAAAGCTGGAAAGTGGGTAGTGCAGATGAGTTTAAAGTTGCGATCCAAGAAGCCATCGATTTTAACGGCCCTGCGGTCATCGAACTAGATATGCATTCTATTGGTCCGTTGAACTTTGCGGGTCCACCACAGAAGAAGCTTTATTAAACTAGGTTTTTTGGGTTTCATTTAATTTCATCAATTTAGATCAGTTTAAATTTCTATCTTGCGTTACTTATGTGCAAAGGCAGGTAAGTAACAAACTAAAAAATGGTGATGAATAATATGCCATGAGCTAAGGATTGCTCTCGCTTCAAATAGGATCACCAAATTTTTTTAGGTAAAAATCAAAATAAACAAAGTTTTATATATAAAACATGAGTTGCTATTTTTCACTATCAGCTCGTGGCTAAATATTGGGAAGCGATGATGAAAAAAAGTGTAGTTTCAACAATAAGTGTTTCAATTTTCTGTTTAGGTGTTTCGACTGGCTCTTGGGCAGAGGCATCACCACTTGAGTGGAAAAATGAAGATGGTACAGCTTCATTTAAAGTGGGTGGGGTGATTCGTGTGCAGGATCGCTATGAAAGCTGGCCACAAAGTTCCAATCGAGGAATGGGCAAGTTGGACTTTGATGTCCTACGACTTGATCTCAAGGGAACGTATGATGATTTTTATTTAAATTCTAGTTTTTTATTGCAGGATCAAGAATTTACCTCTATAGAAAAAGCCTATGTAGGATATAAACTCAATCCTAACAATAGTCTGGAGGCAGGTTTCGTCTACAAACCATTTGCTATTTATCCTTATCCGCAAAATGGCTGGACATATCATTTGCCGTTCTTTTTAGGCTATGGCAACAACATTGCCCCTGGCTTGAACTGGAATTATGATGACAAAAATTGGGATATTAAACTGGGTTATTATCCAAGCATGCTTGAAACCAATATGCGTTATTCTCCAGAAAGCGGCTCTTATGATGATCTGAAAAATACTTTTCCAAATCAGAAAGGCTATCAAAATGAAAAACAAAATCAGGTCAATGCCCGTGTCGTTAAAAAGTTTGATACGACGCTAGGCAAGCAAGAAGTTGGATTATCAGGGGCTATTTCACAACTGCATAATAAAATCACAGATGATGATGGAAAATATTATGCTTTAGGTCTTCATGCCAATAGCAATCTTAATCGATGGAACATTCAGGGTTCCATCATTCACTATCAATACGATGCCAAAAATCCAGAAGGTGTGGACGATCGTATGACTTTAATGGGAACCAATGGTTTAACACCTTCTTATTTGATTGCTTCTGAAGGGACTGTTTCGAGTCTCAATGTCTCTTATACCTTGCCAATCAAGGATATGTGGAAACTTAAAGCAATTAAATTCTATAACGACTTTAGTTATCTGGATAAAACACATACAGATTGGTCAGCGTCACAGATGAATACCACAGGCATGATGTTTATTGCATCTCCATTTATGGTCTGGGCAGATTATACTTGGGGAAAAAATGCCAATATTATTGGAGGTTCGACCAATAGTACGGGCTATACCACAGCAACTTCCTTGAATAGTGATAAATGGCTATATCGGGTCAATTTAAACTTTGGCTTTAGTTTTTAATTCTTTTATTTCGTTTGTAGCCATAAAATCCAAGAGCGGTTTTATGGCTTTTTAAATTCTGGATGATCTCAAATTCATCATACAACATTAAGTTGATTTACTGGTTTTTAACATATGAATCGTATCGTAATGCGCCAACCATTCACGATGAATGACCTGAAATCCCTGTTTTTGCCAGAAATATTCAGCGGCAGGTAAAAAGGGATGAGTATGCAGATAAAAATATCGAATATTTTGTTGTTGAGCATATTCAAATAATGCATGGCAAAGTTGCGATGCTAAACCTTGTCGGCGATATTCGGGCTGTACAAATAGTTTAACCACCTCGACAACTTTCAACGGTAAGTCCAAATTAAAACGATGGTTATAAGCTCGATAAGCCACCATGCCAATAATTGTGTGCTTATCTTTGACCACGAAGCAAGCGCCTTGCGGGTGTTCAAGATAAGTTTGGCTGAAATGAGTCAGATCATGAGGAAGTTCAGATTGATATACTTCTGGAAAAAGAAGTTGGCGTGTATAAATCGCAAATTGAATTGCTTGATGTAAGTCATTTTGCTGTAAAAGTTCGATGCCTAGAGCCATGAATAGTCTGGCACTACAATGGTTTTGTCCTGAATCATGGCCTCATGAAATTCAACATCATAAACACTTTTTAAAAAGACAGGATCCGTCAGGCGTTGCCGAGATTCAGGTCGAATAATTTCATGTTGACGCATAAAAAATAATTCGTCTGCAAATAAAAATGCCAGATTAGGATCATGCATAATGGCAATCACGGTATAGTTGTGTCGAGAAAGTTGACGTAATTTTTTCATCAAATAAGACTGATAATAGACATCCAGATGATTCGTTGGCTCATCCAGTAAAATCACTTTGGGTGCTTGTACTAATATTCGAGCGATCATCACCAATTGTCGTTCTCCACCTGAAAGCTCAGTATAAGCCTGATGTTTTAAATGGCCGATATCTAGCTCTTCCAATGCCTGATCTACCAGATATTCATCCTGTTTGGTGGGGTGAAAATGACTAAACGCAGCACGGCCTGTCAAAACGACATCTTTGACTTTAAAGGGAAAAACGGTTTTGTGAAATTGTGGTAAAAAGCCTAAAAGTTCAGCACGATGTTTGCCTTTATACTGATCCAAACGTTTGCTTTTATATAAAATACTGCCACATTGTAAAGGTTCCAGACCTGCCATGAGTCTAAATAAGGTCGATTTACCACAACCATTTCGTCCTAAGATGACTGAAAACTGATGTTCAGCAAATGAGAGATCGATATTTTTAAGCACCTGTTTTTGCCCATAAGCAAAGTTAAGCTGATGAATATGGATCATGACCAATTCATCCGCTGGCTTTTCATGAGCAGCAAAAAGAAAGGTGCGCCAAGCAGCATGGTAAAAATTCCAATTGGGATTTCAAAGCTCAATAAAACACGTGAGAAATTATCAATCAATAATAAAAAACAGCCGCCCAATATCATATTACAGGGAATGGTTGTACGATGATCAGGCCCAACTAGTATTCTCACAATGTGGGGCATAAATAAACCATATAAACTAATAATTCCAGCCGCAGCCACAGAAGCAGAGGTGCATAAGGTGACCAATCCAATCAGCAAGATTTGTTCCCATTTGGGATTAATGCCGACCGCTTGGGCTTCTTCTGTACCAAGTGCGAGCAAGTTGAGTCGCCAACGCATTAAAAATAAGCCCAGAAGTCCGATACAAATAGGCAATACTGCATATTGTACTTTATTCCAATTGGCCTGATGCAAATTACCCATCGTCCATTGCACAATGGCCTGTAATTTAAACGGATCACTAATATATTGAATGATGGTTAATCCTGCCAAAAACAGCCCTGAAACAATCATGCCTGCCAAAATAATCATGACCAAAGAGGTTTGTTGTTCCTGTTTTTGATAGGCAAATAAATAAGTCAGAAGTACTGCAGCAATACCAAAAATAAACGCCAATAAATTAGGTGAATTTAAGTTAAAAGACAAAGCCAGTGCCGCACCAAATGCTGCTCCAGAAGAAATACCAAGTACATAAGAATCCACCAGTGGATTCCGAAATAAAGCTTGTAGACCATTTCCTGCGGTTGCCAGTGCCGCACCAACCATAAAGGTAAGTAAAATTCTGGGTAGGCGTACATTCCAAAGAATATTCTGCATCAGAGCATATTGTTCAGGAGCAATATAGCTTCCACCAAACAGACTTTGCCAGAACCAGAGCAGATAATCCTGATAACTTAAAACATGACTTGGCCCAATTAATAAGGAACAAAAAAGACAAAGCAGAGGTAAAACAATAAAGCCAGTATATCTAATTAGAGGATGTAATTGGGTGATGGATTCAAGACGCATCATCTTCATGGGAGTGATCAATTTCATGGGGCATTCAGGGCTTGTGCTGCTTTTGAACCATACAACATACTCAGCACTTGGTATTGGGTTTTTTTCATGTTGTCAGATGATTGTACTTCAGTATAAATGTGGTGATGTAAATAAAGTGCAGTCAGCACGATTTTGATAGTATGAGGATTATAGATAAAAGCAGGACTTAAATTAAAAACTCTACGCTGTTGAACAGACTTCAGCGTTTGTAATTCAGGGCGTTGATAAATCAGCTGCGGATCGGTATTCCAAAGCACGATATTATCAGGATTCCATTCAATCAAGGTTTCTGGGTTGACGTTGGGTTGATTGGTTTTCGTCGACACAATATTTTTCGCGCCAGCCAATTCGATAAAATCATTGGTAATCGATTGAGTTCCTGATGTAGAAAAAATACGACCGCCCGACCATGCATAATAAATAGTTTGCTCATGGGGTTGTTTTGCAGTATTACGCTGAATCTCTGTTATTTTTTGATCTGAATATTGCAGTATGGTTTTTGCACGTACTGTTGCATCGGTTAAAATCGCAATGTTCGATAATTCTTCTTTGACCTGAGCATAAGTCGAAGATTCCATAATATAAACTGCAATGCCTAACTTGCGCAGAAGGGCAATGGTTTGTTTTTCTCCTCCACCCATAATGACTAAATCAGGTTGTAGCATTAATAGACTTTCGATATTGGTCGCATTATTGCCTTGAGAGGGGCTTTGAATCTGTTTAGCCTGAATGCGTGGATCTAAAACAGAATATGCGTGATATAACAACGGTTGTTGATAAATTTCCGCAGGAATTCCTACAATTTTATTGCCCTGCTTGAGCATATATAAACCATCACAACTCGACTCAAATAAACACACCACACGTTGGGCAGGATGCTTCAACGTGACACGATAACCCGAAGAATCAACAACACTAAGACGAGAATGTGATGGTGTGGTTTGAATCGATTGAGTCTCTAATTGTGGTTTTTGCTCTGTAATGTCTCGGGGTTTACAGGCTGTCAATGTGATTCCCAAAAGTACACAAATACTGAACGTGACAACTTTTGGGAATGAAAAATGTGACAAGATCAAATCAGAATGTCCATTGTACCGAGAGTGATGCATTTAATGGATCACCTGGCTGGATCCACAGATCACTATAACTTTCAACATAGTAGGTTTTATCAAACACGTTGTTAATATTGAATTGATAACGTAACTGGCTACTCGGTTCATAATACGCATTTAAATTGACCAATGTATAATCGGGTAATTCAAAGCCTGTGCTTTGCGTACCATTACGTTTACCAACATACTGTACATTTGCTCCAATACCTGCTTTTTTTATAGCCTGTTGTAAAAGCACATAATCTAGTGCCAGATTACCACTATGGCGAGGAATATTATTGAGCGAAGTTCCTTTGGCAATGGTCGTATCTTTATGAATCTGTGCATCGGTATAAGCATAGTTTGCCATCAAATGCAGTTGATTTGTGAGTTGACTTTGCAGATCTACCTCAATGCCCCGACTTAATGCTTCACCTGCGGCATACTGATAATTTGTATCGCTTGGATTGGTGGTGAGCACATTGCGTTTTTTCATGTGAAATAATGCCAGACTCAATAAGGATGTTTCATTAAGCTGATATTTGCTTCCGATTTCATAACTTTCACCTTTTTCAGGTGCAAACACTTGTCCGTTGACATCTGTACCACTGTTCATGGCGAAAGAGCGTCCATAATTCGTATAGAAAGACAACTGCTCATTCCATTTATAATTTATACCCGCACGAGGCGAAGCCTGATGAAAAGTTTTATCGGTAGAAGTATTGGCTTTGTAATTATCTAAAGACTGTTTGACTTGGTCGAAACGTGTACCAACTAAAAGACTCCATCGATCATCGAAGAACATTTGATCCTGAAGATTTAAAGCAAAATAGTCCTGTTGTTCACGGGTATTGGTTTGCAGCCCCATATTGGGTAAATACACGCCATATTGAGGATGATAGACATTGATCTGATTGATACAGTAACGTGTGCCTGAATATTTATAATCACAACGGAGCTGATATTGGTCAGAAGTCAATTGACCTGCTTCAGTACTGATCAGGATCTCATGACGCGCCCAATCAGTATTTACCTGACCTAAAAGCTCAGCCTGTGCGAGTAGATCTTTGGTGAAATAAGCACGATAACGACGTTGACGATTTAAGGTCTCGCCATCTGATTCAAAGGACTTAGGTTCAGTTGAAAAGCCTTTCATCAATCCTTGCTTATAACTGACTGCACTATTGAGTTTCCATTCATCATTTAATTCATGTGTTAGACGAAGTTGATAAAACTGATCATTCAATTTCATGTCGCCATCGTCTGGTTCGCCTGTAAAAGTTTTTGGACTCATCAGAATCTGGCCTTTATAGGCGCTGATACCACGATCAAAAGTGCCTTTTTGATGAGTGATTTCGCTGTCAAAATCAAGTTGAGTCTGATCAGAGATTTTCCAACTTAACTGTGGTGAAAAAAACCAGCGTTCACTATTCACCTCATCACGAAAGCTTTGATTATCTTCATGGGCAATGGCCAAACGATAAGCAAGTTGATCATTCAGTGGCGCAGTATATTCAAAACTACCACGATATTGTTGTTCGGTATTGGCACGTAAGTTGAGTTGCCCTTGCGGCTGCCATTGTGGCTTTTTTGTGGTGATATTAAGCAAACCACCCATTTCACCACGACCGTATAGCGCGGCGGCAGGGCCTTTTAAGAAGTCCAGAGATTCAATATTAACCATATCTCGTGGTGCACTTAACCCTCGATTAAGACTTAAACCATTACGGATACTGGCTGCGCCAAGATTAGGATCTGTTGCAAAACCACGAAAAGAGTAATTATCCCAAAAGCCACCGCCATAATTATTTTGTGCAAATACACCACTGACCAGATGAATTGCATCTTCAATACGTTGACTATCTTGTTGTTTTAAAATGTCCTGTGAAAGATAGCTACGGCTAAAAGGGATATCTAAAACATCATGTGCAAATTTGCTTGCAGCAGAGGAGGTTTTTTCATCTTCCTGATTTTGATCGGCCTGTAGGGTGATTGTAGAAAGAACATTATTTGGAGAATCGGCCCAACTGAGACCAGAAACAAAAGAAAAGCCAATAAATGACGACAGCAAACGATATTTATGCTGCATAAACCCCTCGATAAACAAGACAAAAAACAATTTATGAAATAATATAACATTTCATAAATTGAAGATATAGCGTGTATGTCGAAAGCAAAAATTATTCCACGTCTCCAATCTATCGATGCATTACGCGGTTTGGTGATTATGATCATGTTACTAGATCATGTTCGTGAAACATTTTACTTACATAAACAGGTCAGTGATCCAATGAATGTCACCGAAACTGAACCTGCACTTTTTTGGAGTAGGGTTTTGGCACATTTGTGTGCACCTGTATTTGTTATGCTCACTGGAATGTCTGCTTTTTTATTTCAGCTTAAAACCCAGAGCATTGAACAAACTCGTCATTTTTTATTGAAACGTGGTTTGTTTTTAATTTTATTGGAATTAACTTTGGTTAATTTTGCATGGACAGCCACTTTTCCTCCAGAGGTGATTTATTTACAAGTGATCTGGGCAATTGGTCTGAGTATGGTGATCTTGTCAATGTGTATCGGGCTACCTAAAAAGATTTTACTCAGTGTCGGGTTGTTGATCATTTTTGGTCATAATTTGCTAGATCAAATAAGCTTTAAAGATATTCCAATACTTGAACATTTTTGGTTGATTCTGCACGAGCGGGGCTGGATTGAATTTGAATGGTTAAGAATCAGAACGTCATATCCAGTACTACCGTGGGTTGGCGTGATTTTGATCGGTTACTGTTTAGGGCAGTTTTTTCAGCCCAAGTTTAGTGTGCAGCAACGGGATGGTTATTTATTGTTGATTGGTATGGTGAGCATTTTATTATGTGTACTGTTACGTTTGATCAATGTTTATGGTGATCATGCTTGGCAAAGTTATGATTCGGTTATGCTTAGTCTGATGAGCTTTTTTAACTTAACCAAATATCCGCCGTCATTGCTTTTTATCTTATGCAATGTGGGAGTGGGGCTAATTCTTCTGATTGTATTTGAAAGATTAGTTCGGACACGCTTTGTTAACATACTGGTGGTATTTGGTTCAGTGCCTATGTTCTTTTATCTGCTGCACTTGTATGTTTTAAAGCTCTTATATGTTGTATGTGTCATGTTGTGGGGTAGCACAACAGCTTCTGGTTATTTCTCAGTATCAAGCGTTGGTCAATTGTGGTTGATCACATTTTTGTTGACGCTATTGCTTTATCCAGTGGTGAACGCATTTTCAACTTATAAACATGCGAATAAACAAATCAAGTGGTTAAAATATTTTTAGCGCCCACTGAAATCAAAAGAGGCTATGGCAGTTTGGTGATATGACCCTGTCATAGACCGCCATATTTTTGCCAGCTTCCGTTATTGGGAAGCGAGTCATAATAACCTTTGAGCATGCTGAGTTCATAATACTGTATGGCTGCCAACGCAATGAGAGAGATCAATAAGACCGTTTTGAGTAGATATGCCTTCTGGGGGTGCTGAGAAATAGAAGGAAGTCCGAACAAAGTCAAACAAATGGATGGAAGAAGTACAATGGCTTTCAAATGAGTCAAAAACATAAAGCCATAACTATAGACGAGACCCATCACCAGAACGATTAAACCCAAGCCTGCAATATTGCGGCTGCGTTCAGATTCGCGAAGAGCGAATATGCTTTGTAAAGCAAGCACCAGAACCGCAAAAAAATAAAACGGCGTACCTCCAATCATGACATCGTAGGTTGCGTTTAGGGCACAAAATACCCCAATCATGGCGATAATCAAAAGGTATATTACAGAATAAAACTTATGCGAAATGCTGTTTATTCTCGTCATATTCATTTTATTCCTCGATCTGTAAATATATGTGCTAAGCATATTCTTTTCAGAATGTTGGTTCTATTTTATGCATGTAAATTGTGTATAAAGGATGTTTGATTTTTAGACATAAATGCTATCCCAAGCTTATACAAGCTCAGCATTTTTTTAAGAAAAAGCTTTTTAAATATTCTTATTTTTTAAAATGAGCAATAAAACGAGGCAGGGCGGAGGGTTCAATACTTCTAAAATGATGAGAACTAAAAAGGATGTAGGCTTAAAAATAAAAGAAATGGAATGTAGCGGCATCTAACGTTTAGAGGGAGGGTAACTAATCTATTTATTCTAAATACATTAATTTTGTAGATGATCGCTACATTCCAATGGATACATATTCTAGAAGAGATAGCTATGAATAATCGAATTTTAATTTGAAATGGTTAAATTTTTACAATAAATACAAATTATACTATAAAAATACTTATTTTATTCATAATGTTGTGAAACTGGTATTTTTTGTGGGTGTTTATTATATTGCCGTTTAAGTCTAAAAAATGTGCTGTGCTTAAAAAAAACAAGTGAAAATTTATGCATATTCTAATAAATGTTCGATAAACAAATTGTTTTTTTATGCATCGAACATACATGCAATACATGTATGTTCGATGATTTCATCAAGATTTATGTGGCACGATAGAATGGTGCTTTTGAGCGGGGCAATGCTGTCCTTTCACGAATTTGATCTGCAATTTTTTCTGCAATCATAATCGTGGTGGCATTTAGATTACCTGTAATGATCAGCGGCATGATCGAGGCGTCAACAACACGTAAGCCTTGCATACCATATACACGACCTTGATAGTCAACCACTGCCATATCATCTTCACCCATTTTGCAGCTACATGATGGATGGTAAGCTGTTTCGGCATGATTGCGTACAAAGTCATCAAGCTGATCATCTGTATTTAACGCATTCCCTGGACTGATTTCTTCACCGCGATAAGGATCAAGCGCGGGCTGATGCATAATTTCACGGGTAATGCGAATAGCGGCACGAAATTCTTGCCAGTCCTGTTCAGTAGACATGTAATTAAACAAAATACTTGGATGGTCAAATGGATCTTTGGATTTTAGTTTGATACGACCACGTGATGGAGAACGCATGGAACCCACATGTGCTTGAAAACCATGTTCCTTAACTGCGTTACTTCCATTGTAGTTGATCGCGACAGGCAAAAAATGATATTGAATATTTGGCCATTCAAATTCATCCGAAGAGCGAATAAAACCACCTGCTTCAAATTGATTGCTTGCACCTATGCCTTTTCCTAAAAATAACCATTGCGCACCAATGGCAGGTTGGTTATACCATTTAAGGGCGGGATAAAGGGACACAGGTTGCTTGCATTTATATTGCAAATACATTTCCAGATGGTCTTGTAGGTTTTCACCAACACCCGGCAAATCATGAACGACCTGAATGTCCATCGATTTTAAAAATGTGCTTTGACCGACACCAGAACGTTGTAAAATTTGTGGTGACGCAATTGCGCCTGCACACAACAGCACTTCTTTATTGGCATAGACTTTTTTGAGATCATTTTTGTTTATGCCATGAATATACTCAACGCCGATCGCCTGTTTGTCTTTAAACAGAATTTTGTTGGTCGTCGCATGGGTCACAATTGTTAAATTTGGACGATCTTTTGCCATATCCAGATAGCCACGCGCGGTACTGGAGCGGCGACCATTTGGGGTCACAGTTCTATCCATCGGGCCAAAACCTTCTTGCTGATAACCGTTTAAATCATCGGTTCGAGGATAACCCGCCTGCACGCCTGCTTCGACCATGGCATGAAATAAGATGTTATTGTCCTGTTTTGGTGTTGCAACACTGACTGGGCCATTTTCACCATGATAGTCATTGCCACCAATATCGCGGGTTTCCGCTTTCTTGTAATAAGGTAAACAATCGGCATAGCTCCAATTTTCCAGACCTTTAAGTTTTGACCAACCTTCAAGATCCATTGCATTGCCACGGATATAGCACATACCATTGATCAGCGATGACCCGCCTAAACCTTTACCCCGACCACATTCCATACGGCGGTTATTCATGTACGGTTCAGGATCGGTCAAATACGCCCAGTTGTATCGGCGACCTTGTAATGGATAAGCCAATGCTGCGGGCATCTGAGTACGGAAGTCCAGACGATAGTCAGGTCCTCCTGCCTCTAAAAGCAAGACCGAAACATGAGCGTCTTCAGTTAAACGTGCAGCCAGTACATTGCCTGCTGAACCAGCACCAATAATAATGTAATCGTAAGATTGAGTTGTCATTACTATTCCTTAATATTGTATGCGTCAAGCTGCCTGAGCAGCATTGACAGCAGATGTTTTGAGGAAAATAAAAAGAGAAAAAGTCTGGGTTAAAACACGCTTTGATAATCACCCAGTTCAACTTGAATAGACTTGGTACGGGTATAATGATTAAGGGTTGAAATGCCGTTTTCACGTCCAACGCCTGACTGTTTGTAGCCACCAACAGGCATTTCAGCAGGGGATTCACCCCATGTGTTGATCCAGCAAATACCTGCTTCAAGCTGATGAATAATGCGGTGTGCCTGAGAAATGTCTTGAGTCACAACACCCGCAGCCAAGCCAAAATTAGTATTGTTAGCGCGTTGAATGGCTTCTTCAATATGCTCATAGCTTAAAATGCTCATGACAGGGCCAAAGATTTCTTCCTGTACAATCTTCATGTCATCGGTACAGTCCGTAAATACAGTGGGTAAAACATAAGCTCCGTTTGCGAGTGAACTGTCTGTAGCACGCTCACCACCGATGAGCAATTTTGCCCCTTGTTGCTTGCCTGATTCAATATAAGACAAGACTTTTTCCATATGTGGAAAACTGGTCAACGGGCCAAAATTGGTGTCCATAACAAGTGGATCACCGATGCGAATCCGTTGAACACGTTCAACAATTGCTTGCTCAAAATCAGATTTTAGCGATTTTGGAATAAAGACGCGTGTACCATTGGTGCAGACTTGACCTGAACTAAAGAAATTTGCCATCACAGCAATATCCGCAGCACGATCAAGATTAGCATCTTCACAAATAATCAGTGGGGATTTTCCACCAAGTTCCATTGTGACTTCTTTAAGGGTAGAACCCGCAGCACTGGCCATGACTTTTTTGCCTGTTTCTACTCCACCAGTAAAAGAAATTTTCTCAATGACAGGATGCTCAGTGAGCCATTGTCCGATGTCGCGACCTGCACCTTGCACTACATTAAATACACCATCAGGCAGTCCTGCTTCTGTATAAATTTCAGCAAGTTTAAATGCTGTAAGTGGTGTCACTTCACTCGGTTTAAAAATCATGGCATTACCTGCAACAATGGCAGGAGCCGATTTCCAAAGAGCAATCTGGATTGGGTAGTTCCATGCGCCAATGCCTGCGACGACCCCTAAAGGTTCGCGGCGAGTATAGAAAAAACTGCTTTCACGTAATGGCACTTGTTCACCCTGAATTGCAGTCGCCAATCCTGCGTAATACTCAAGAACATCAGCACCAGTGACAATATCAACTGTCGACGTTTCACTATAGGCTTTTCCTGTATCCAGTGTTTCTAAATGAGCCAGTTCATCATTACGTTCACGTAAGATATCGACTGCACGACGCAAGATACGTGAACGTTCCATCGCTGTTTTGGCGGCCCAAATTTTTTGACCTTGAGTCGCACTTTTTACCGCTGTTTCGATGTCTGACTCAGAGGCTTGTTGAATGGTGGCAATGACTTTACCTGTTGCAGGGTTGATGCTGTTAAATGTTTTGCCACTGGTTGCATCTACATATTGTCCATGAATATACAAACGATAAAGTTGTGCTTCATTCATTTTGTTTCTCCTGCTTTGTTTGTTGCATCAGCTTTAGCTGTGTATCGACATAGTTATAAGCAATCGAACGAGCCATTGTTGCGTCAAATTCCATATCACCATTTAAACTTCCACGTAACCATAAACCGTCAATCAATGCGGCAAGACCACGAGCAGCAATACCTGCCTGATCTTTAGGAAGTAATTCCAGAAAATGAAATTTCAGGTTGGAATACAAACGTTGATCATTAATGCGTTGTAATCGTCCCAATTCTGGCATATGCATACTTGCCGACCAAAAATCCAGCCAGATGCGCATTGCTCTTTGATTGACCTGACTAATGTCAAAATTTGAATCAATAATTGCTTTAATCATGTTTTGCGGATGTGGGTCGGTTACTTCCGCTTTGTATTGAGTGGTTTTACCTCGTAATACATTCAGCATTTCTAACATACAGGCATTAATTAAACCCTGCTTATCGCCAAAGTAATGACTCACAATACCCACCGAGAGTTGGGCTTTTTTTGCAATTTGCGCGATGGTGGTATTGGATAATCCCACTTCAAAAATCACATCATAAGCGGCGTTCATAATTTCTTCACGGCGCACACTTTCAGGTTTAACTTGACGTTTGTTCATGTATGTCCTTAAAAATATAAGGTTTTGCTTCAATAACTCATTTGCAGAACATGATAGCATTTTATGATGATAACGTTTATTGATTGAACGTTCAATCAATAAACGTTATCATGATTTTGTAGAATTGTTTCAATGGTGTGTTGAGTAATGATGGATTAATTTCTCAATGCATCATCATTCGTGATCTTTCTAATTTCAGATTTATCATGAGCTATGACGGAAAAACCTTTGCATTTTCTATACATAGAATATCTAGATTTGTGGTTGCGGATCACCAATGATGTGGCAAATAGATATTGATTGAGAACGTTAAGAGTCTATTGCAAGCTTATATTTTTCTCTAATTTAAGTTTGAATAGATTGCTTTTATTCACAGGCATATCACATTAAGTGTTTTTATTTTTTTCCTAATATTTACTTGAGGATTGTATGGCAACAGATAATCCAAGAGCAGTTGATGATCAAACGACTCATCCAAAAGATCGTTTAAATCGTGTGGTCTTTTATGTTTCTGCCCTTATTATTTTAATATTTTCACTCACCACTATTTTATTTAATGACTTTGCCAACCGCGCTTTAAATGCAGTGTTGGGGTGGGTCAGTTCAACCTTTAGCTGGTACTATTTGCTGGCAGCTACTTTATATATGGTGTTTGTGATTTTTATTGCCTGTTCACGTTATGGCAATATTAAACTTGGCCCAAAACATTCCAAACCTGAGTTTAGCTTATTAAGCTGGTCAGCCATGCTATTTTCTGCGGGTATTGGCATCGATTTGATGTTTTTCTCGGTGGCTGAACCATTATCGCATTATATGCACCCGCCAGTAGGAGAGAGTCAGACTTATGAAGCTGCAAGACAAGGCATGGTCTGGACGCTGTTTCATTACGGCTTAACAGGCTGGTGCATGTATGCCCTCATTGGAATGGCATTAGGTTATTTTAGTTATCGTTATAACTTGCCACTTACCATTCGATCTGCCTTATATCCAATTTTTGGTAAAAAAATTAATGGACCCATCGGGCATAGTGTAGATACTGCTGCGGTCATCGGTACGATTTTTGGTATCGCGACGACTTGTGGTATCGGGGTGGTACAACTGAATTATGGCTTACACGTTTTATTCGACTTACCTGAAAATTTATGGATTCAAACGGCACTCATTTTAGTGGCGGTCATTATCACCATTATTTCGGTCACGTCTGGTGTCAATAAAGGGTTAAGGATTTTATCTGAGATTAATATTTACGTCTCAGTTGGCCTTATGTTGTTTATTCTATTCTTGGGCAATACCGAATTTTTACTTAATGCATTAGTACAAAATATCGGAGATTATTTGAGCCGATTTCCAAGTTTGGCACTTGAAAGCTTTGCATTTAATCAACCCAAAGAATGGATGAATAGTTGGACACTATTCTTCTGGGCATGGTGGGTGGCATGGTCGCCATTTGTAGGACTATTTCTGGCGCGTATTTCACGAGGGCGTACGATTCGTGAATTTGTATCTGGAACACTGATTATTCCACTTTTATTCACATTAACTTGGCTATCCATCTTTGGTAATAGTGCCTTACACAATGTGATTTTCGATGGTAATATCGCACTTGCTGAAACAGTATTATCTAATCCTGCCCACGGCTTTTATGATCTATTGGCACAATATCCATGGTTTCCTTTTATTGCGGGTGTTGCCACGATTACAGGGTTATTGTTTTATGTAACTTCAGCAGATTCAGGCGCATTGGTTTTGGGTAACTTTACCACTCAATTTACAAATGTTGATCACGATGCACCGCGTTGGCTCAGTGTATTTTGGGCAGTTGCGATTGGCTTGTTAACTTTAGCCATGCTCATGACCAATGGGATTACCGCACTACAAAATGCCACGATTATTATGGGATTACCCTTTAGCTTTGTGATGTTTTTAGTCATGGCGGGACTCTATAAATCATTAAGATTAGAGGATTATCGGCAAGCCAGTGCCAGTTTGAATGCTGCACCTGTGGTCGGAAATGTAGATATTTTAAACTGGAAAAAACGCTTATCCCGTGTCATGCATCATCCAGGAACATTTGAAACCAAACGTATGCTCAATGAAATCTGTCGTCCTGCGGTTTTGGCTGTTGCAGAAGAACTGGAAAAGCGAGCAGTGCAGGTCGATGTTGCTGAAATCCCATTAGAAGAAGATGCTGAGTTGTATCATCTGGATATTACGATTCATCTTGAAGAAGAACAAAATTTTATCTATCAGATTTGGCCTGTGCGTTACATCGCGCCAAACTTTAGTGAGCGTGGTAAGCGCGGCAAACAATTTTATTATCGTTTGGAAACTTACCTGTATGAAGGCTCTCAGGGTAATGATTTGGTTGGTTATACCAAAGAGCAAGTGATTAACGATATTTTGGATCGTTATGAACGGCATATGACCTTTTTACATATTAATCGGATTAGCCCTGGTCATCGTCCACTTTTTCCAGACCCGAAAGCTTAGGAGAGCAGTTGAATGTTAACGCCTTATATTCATTCCTTTGCCTTGTTTTTTTCCTTGCTCAATCCCTTTTTGATGAGTATTTACATGATTGGCATGATCCGAAATTCGGAAGCCAAAGTGTTTAATAAGGCTTTGATTCAGGGTTGTGTGATTGCCTTTTTTGTATTTGTGCTGTTTGCATGGGGCGGCGAAACCATTTTTAGTAAATACCTGAACGTGCGTTTTGAAGCGTTTCAGATTTTTGGTGGACTTATCTTTTTAGTGATTGGTTATCGCTATGTGTTTCAGGGTGCAGACACCATTGGAGAAATGCGCGGTGCTCCTGAGCATTTAGCTGGAACTATTGCCATGCCTTTTATGATTGGGCCTGGTACGATTAGTGCGGCGGTTGTTACAGGGATTGGCTTACCCATAGGCGGGGCGGCTTTCATCATTGCACTTACCCTTACCGTGACATGTAGTTTATTGATCTTGATGAAGTTCGCCCATGATCATTTACGTTATAAACATGCTAAATACATTGATCGCTATGTTGATATTGTTGGGCGTTTATCTGCCTTGCTCATTGGAACTATTGCAATTGATATGATGATTACAGGAATCGTGGGCGTAATGAACGATATTCATTAATCAATTGAGCGTTGTTGAAATCCGAACTATTTATTTTAAAATGGTTCGGATTTTCATTTAAACTAGACTGAACTCTTTTTAAATAAAGATTAAATTTTAATTTCACATTTATTAAAAATATAAATCCATTATTAATACTTTTTAAATAATGCAATGATTTGCCGATATAGACATTTTTTTCTTTTAAGAAAAGGATCATAATAGAAGCTTATGTTATTGTTTCATAGAGTCAGTAAGAATGTCTCCATTAGATCAAATTACTCAGGCATCAGATGATCAGTCTGAGCTTGCGATGTCAGTCCTCATGACCCCCGATATGGCAAATTTTTCAGGAAACGTGCATGGTGGAACAATCCTAAAGCTGCTTGATCAAGTCGCGTATGCGTGTGCAAGCCGTTACTCTGGAAGTTATGTGGTGACTTTGTCTGTGGATAAAGTGACATTTAAAGAACCGATTTATGTGGGTGAGCTAGTCACATTTATGGCGACTGTCAACCATGTTGGTCGAACTTCAATGGAAATCGGTATTCGAGTTGAATCGCAGGATATTCGTAAAAGAAGTATTCGTCATACCAATAGTTGTTATTTCACCATGGTTGCTGTCGACGAAAATGGCAAGCCACAAGAAGTTCCGACGCTAAAACTGGATAGTGAAGTAAAACGTTGCCGTTTTGAAGCTGCCGAACAACGTAAAATTCATCGTTTACAGCAAAATACCCAACCATCATGCAGTATGTATCGTAGTAACTCACATAGCTAATTACGAGTCATATTTTGCAGACGTTACGATCCTGAGCTAATCAGGTAAAAAAAGACCGCTTAAAGCGGTCTTTTTTTACGATTAATTTTCTATTGAAAATTAACGTTTGATGTCGCGTTGAGTTTCGCCAGTGTAAAGTTGACGAGGACGACCAATTTTGTAAGGTGCGCTGTGCATTTCTAACCAGTGGCTGATCCAGCCTACAGTACGTGCAAGAGCGAAAATTACAGTAAACATTGTCGTAGGGATACCAATCGCTTTAAGAATGATACCTGAGTAGAAGTCTACGTTCGGATACAAGTTACGTTCGATGAAGTATGGGTCAGAAAGCGCAATACGCTCAAGTTCCATCGCAAGTGCAAGTTGTGGATCGTTAATACCCAATGCAGCAAGTACTTCGTCACAAGTTTGTTTCATGACTTTAGCGCGTGGGTCGAAGTTTTTATAAACACGGTGACCGAAGCCCATGAGTTTAACTTCTTTACGTTTCACTTTTTCCATGAATTCAGCAACGTTCTCTACGCTACCAATTTCATCAAGCATTTTCAGAACAGCTTCGTTAGCACCGCCATGAGCAGGGCCCCAAAGTGCAGAGATACCAGCAGAAATACATGCATATGGATTTGCGCCAGTTGAACCTGCTAAACGTACTGTAGACGTAGATGCATTTTGTTCATGGTCAGCATGCAAAGTAAAGATACGATCCATTGCTTTAGCAAGCACAGGATTAACTTTGTAGTCTTTATCAGCAGGAGTAGCAAACATCATGTATAGGAAGTTTTCAGCGTAACTTAAATCGTTACGTGGATACATGAATGGCTGACCTACAGTGTACTTGTAGCTCCACGCTGCAAGAGTAGGAATTTTAGCAATTAAGCGAACCGCTGTAATTTCGCGATGATTAACATCTTCAATATCAAGTTGGTTGTGATAAAACGCAGATAAAGCACCTACGACACCAACCATGATTGCCATCGGATGCGCATCACGACGGAAACCATTATAGAAGCGGCTGACTTGATCGTGAACCATCGTATGGGCACGAACTTTCTTGTCAAACTCTTCTTTCTGCTCTTGATTTGGAAGTTCACCATTGAGAAGAAGGTAGCAAGTTTCCAAATAATCTGTTTGCGTTGCAAGTTGATCAATTGGATAACCACGGTGTAACAAAATACCTTTGTTACCATCGATGAACGTGATCTTTGATTCACAAGAAGCAGTCGCCATAAAACCAGGATCAAAAGTAAAGTGACCTGAGGCCAATACATCTTTAACGTCGATTACATCTGGGCCCAATGTGCCGCTGTAAATTGGTAATTCAATTTCTTTGCCATCAAGCTGTAATACGGCTTTTTTGCCAGTTGCTTCAGACATTCAATAGATCTCCTGTCCTGGTGAATGTTAATCTGACTCGAAGTACTAATCTTTTAATGCGCGAATCAGACGGGGTCAAAAATTGCTATAAGATTAGAGGCTACTGTGATTTTGTCAATCATACTTATGGATGAAAAACGCTTGATCCATAGGGAGATATTCCATGTGCATCACTCAGAAAAAACTGAATAAAATCACAGTCTCGACGGGCTATAATAAGTCAAATTTATGGCAAGGTGCAGAAAAAAATCAGTCCTCGGGAGTAAATTGTAAGCAAATTTATTATGTGCTAGTCGCATTTTTGATCTGAGACAAAATGCTAGTTTTTACTTAAAATGAATGAAATACGATAACTTAGCTTCGCATAGAGACTGCATTTATTTGGGTAAATTTAAAAAATAAAAAAAAGAAAATAAATAAAAATGAAAGTTTGATTGATTAAAAAATAGCTTGTTGAATTGTTGGTTTTGTATAAAAAATGGTCATCATGAGCTGTGTAAGGGAGTTTTCATAAGCTATTTAAGGGGGATAATAGGTGGGGAGTGAGGCAGATCTTATAAGTTATGCACATATTAAGTTACTCTTTCTCATACGTTTGTGGCGCAAAATGTATAAGAAGCAAGTCTTACATTTTAAAAAGAAATATAGTCAGGTTGGTAAAAAGTCGGTTGAAATATAGAAAAATTAAAAGAAAATCATATTGTGAGATTTTAATTAAAAAATAATTTTGATCTTTAGTCTAATTAGTTTTTGCCTTGTTTAAGAAAAGTCCGAAATTTAAAATACGATTGTTAATTTATAAAAAATAAGGACATAGATAATCCTTATAACGGAATAAATTTGCTAAATCTCTGATTATGCATGTGAATGATTCTTATTTAATGATATTTTTAGAAAAAAGCCAAATGTGATCGTTTGTATTTTGATATTTGACGATTTATAATTCGGTGTCGTTTATTAAGTTTAGGCATTTGCTTGCCTGACAATGCCAGCTTTCCTTCGAATTAATTCCAACAAACTCCGGCTGGAGTTTTTACCTACAGGATGCCCGCTGTGAAAAGCAACAGACCTGTCAATTTGTCCATGGGTCAGGTGTTAGCGGTAAACTTACGCTCACCCGTGGCTATTGCATCAATCTTACACCGTCTCTCTGGTGTGATCGTATTCTTATTAATTCCTGTTCTTTTATGGATTCTAGATAAATCTTTATCTTCACCAGAAGGATTTGAATACGTTAAAAATGTCGTTTTCGGAAACTTTTTCGTACGTTTCATCGTATGGGTATTTGTAGCAGGTTTGATTTTTCATTTTATTAATGGGATCAAACACTTACTTGCTGACCTTGGTTTTGCTGAAGAACTACAGAGTGGTCGTACTGCTGCTACAATTTCATTGATCTTGTCTGTGATTGGTATTCTCGCAGCATTCGTATGGATTATGTTCTAATGAAAAGTGCTACAGGTTTAACAGGTTCAGGTTCTCGCGATTGGTTTATCCAGCGTGTTAGCGCGGTCGTGTTAGCGGTTTACACCGTGGTGATTTTAGGCTGGATTCTGCTTCATGGTGGCTTTAACTATGAACAGTGGTCTGGTTTTATGATGACCTTGCCAATGAAGATTTTGTCTTTACTTTCAATTTTATCATTGGCTGCACATGCGTGGATTGGGATGTGGCAAGTATTTACTGACTATGTAACTACTCGTCAAATGGGTCCTTCAGCTTCAGGTTTACGTCTGGTACTTACATCGGCTGTAATTATTGCAGTATTTGTATTTGTGATCTGGGGAATCCAGATTTTCTGGGCGAATTGATAGGAAGACATCATGGGCGCGATTACCCCTAAAGAAGATTATTCAAATATCCAAAACCTCACTTTCGATGCTGTCATCGTTGGTGGTGGTGGTTCAGGTATGCGTGCTGCTTATCAACTTGCTCAAGCAGGTCTGAAAGTTGCCGTGCTGACCAAAGTGTTCCCGACACGTTCGCATACAGTTGCTGCTCAGGGCGGTATTGGTGCATCGTTAGGTAACATGCAGGAAGATAACTGGCATTTCCACTTTTATGACACAGTAAAAGGTTCTGACTGGTTAGGTGATCAAGACGCGATTGAGTTTATGACGCGTGAAGCACCTAAAGTTGTTTATGAACTTGAACACTTGGGTATGCCTTTTGACCGTAATGCCGATGGTACAATTTACCAACGTCCGTTTGGTGGTCACTCTGCAAACTATGGTGACAAACCAGTTCCACGTGCTTGTGCTGCTGCTGACCGTACGGGTCACGCACTTTTACATACGCTTTATCAAAGCAACGTAAAAATGGGTACTCAATTCTTTGTTGAATGGATCGCTTTGGATCTTATTCGTAATGAAGAAGGCGATGTGCTTGGTGTAACTGCTTACGATCAGGAAACTGGTAACGTTGCAGTGTTCCAAGCAAAAGCGACCCTGTTTGCTACAGGTGGGGCAGGTCGTGTTTATCGTGCATCAACCAATGCTTACATCAACACAGGTGATGGCTTGGGCATGGCGGCACGTGCAGGTATTCCATTGCAAGATATGGAATTCTGGCAATTCCACCCAACAGGTGTGGCAGGTGCAGGCGTACTGTTAACTGAAGGTTGTCGTGGTGAAGGTGCAATCCTTCGTAATAAAGACGGCGAACCATTCATGGAGCGTTATGCTCCAACGTTGAAAGACTTGGCACCGCGTGACTTCGTTTCTCGTTCTATGGATCAGGAAATTAAAGAAGGTCGTGGTTGTGGTCCTAAGGCGGATTATATCTTACTCGATATGACTCACTTGGGTGTTGAAACTATCATGAAGCGTTTACCATCTGTATTTGAGATTGGTAAAAAATTCGCGAATGTAGATATCACCAAAGAGCCAATTCCGGTTGTCCCAACGATCCATTATCAAATGGGTGGTATCCCGACCAATATTCATGGTCAGGTTGTGGTTCCAGTTGCAACTGAAAATCTGCATTTGGAAACCAACTATAACAACGATACTAAAGAATATACTTTTGAGACTAACTGTCCCGATTTCGTAAAACCTGTTAAAGGCTTTTATGCAATTGGTGAATGTTCTTGTGTATCAGTTCATGGTGCTAACCGTCTAGGTACAAACTCATTGCTTGACCTTGTGGTTTTTGGTAAAGCTGCGGGTGAGCATATCATTGACTATGTGACTAAACATCATGGTGATGATTATGCGCCACTTCCTACAGATGTACTGGAAAACACGCTAAAACGTATTCATCATTTAGATGATTCAACTTCTGGTGAAAATGCACAAGAAGTTGCGGATGAGATTCGAGAAATTGTTCAAAACCACGCAGCAGTATTCCGTACTCAGGAATTACTTGATGAAGGTGTTAAGCAAATTCTTGCGATTGAACCACGTGTTCGCAATATTCACTTGAAAGACAAATCTAAAGTATTTAATACAGCACGTGTTGAAGCTTTAGAAGTTGAAAACTTGTATGAAGTCGCGAAAGCAACCTTAATTTCTGCTGCCGCACGTAAAGAGTGTCGTGGTGCGCATACGGTTGTGGATTATGAGTTACCGCCTGATCATCCAAACTACCCATACGGTCGTCGTGATGATGAATGGATGAAGCATACACTTTGGTATTCGGCAGATAACCGTCTTGAGTATAAGCCAGTGCGTTATAGCCCACTGACTGTTGACGCGATTCCACCTGCACCACGTACATTCTAATCGGGAGAACAAAGATGAGTAGAGGTACTCGTACATTCGAAATCTACCGCTACGATCCTGATAAGGATAAAGCGCCGTACATGCAAACTTATAAGTTAGAGCTAACCGACAAGCATCGTATGTTGCTTGATGCTCTACTTGCACTTAAGGTTCAGGATGAAACACTCACTTTCCGTCGTTCTTGTCGTGAAGGAATCTGTGGTTCTGATGGTGTGAACATTAATGGTAAAAATGGTTTGGCTTGTTTGTGGAATTTGAACGATTTACCAGAAAAAATCGTGATTCGTCCATTGCCTGGTCTTCCAGTGATTAAAGATTTGGTTGTTGATATGAACCAATTCTATGATCAATACGATAAAATTCAGCCATTTTTGATTAACAATCAACCTGCACCACCAAAAGAGCGTTTACAGTCACCTGAAGAACGTGAACACTTAGATGGTTTATATGAGTGTATTCTTTGTGCATGTTGTTCTACATCATGTCCGTCATTTTGGTGGAACCCAGACAAATTCTTGGGGCCATCTGCATTGTTGAATGCTTACCGCTTCATTATTGATTCGCGTGATACAGCAACTCAAGACCGTTTGGCTCGTTTAGATGACCCATTCAGTTTGTTCCGCTGTAAAGGTATTATGAACTGTGTATCTGTTTGTCCAAAAGGGTTGAACCCAACGAAGGCAATTGGTCACATCCGTAATATGTTGCTCGATCAAGCAGGTTAAAATCCTTTAAGAAAAAAGCGCACGTATTTATGTGCGCTTTTTTTTATTTTTGATATTTTGCTATTTAAGAATAGAGGGTGAAATTCGGACTATTTTTTTAAATCTACTAAGGTATTGAGTGTTCCTTTAGGATGTTTTTTTGAAAATATTTAGATAGGAAGACTATATCTGGTTAAAAAACTAACAGAGTCTATATTTTTTAAAAAAAGTGATAGGACTTTGGTCTAAATGCTTGTAATTTTGAACATAAGGCACCATATATTAGTAGATAAAATGCTTTGTGTATTTCGCCAATTTATAGGAGGTATGTGTCAAAAAAATCAATCGATTGTTGAGAACATGATACGATTTGACACAAATCTTTATATGAAAAAAGAGCATAATATTATCTATGTTCTTGCAGGCATGATGTGGGTATTGTGCTTAATTTTTATATAATTAAAGTCATTTTAGAAAAGCTAAATCATGATTTATTTTTTCCAAGATGATTTGCAAAAATTGCTCGGTGTCGCCGAGTATAAACTTGAGTGATGATGCCAAACAGGGCGTTATGATTCATTCACTGTGTTGGGTTAAATTCAATGCGGTAATAACGTTCCCTACTGGTCTGAGTACCAAATTGGGTGAGTAACGCCATTTTACCATTTGGTGTTATCAATCATGGGTATGCTTAACAAGCAGACCCTAATGTTTTTGCAATAGGAAATGGGTCCACAAATGCAAGAAGTTGCTGACGCATTGCGTCTTGACACTGAACTTTCCGCTGATAGTGCAGCGTATATTGAAGATCTTTACGAGCAGTACCTATCCTCCCCAACCTCCGTCGATGAGGACTGGCGCCAGTATTTCGATAAATTCCCTAAGGGTGACCAACCTCATGGTTCAGTGCGTGAGCAGTTCCTTTTACTAGGTCGTAATTCAAGTCGTGTTCAGCCTGTTGTACAAAGTACAGTAAGTACTGAACATGAACGTCGTCAAATTGGCGTTTTACAACTGATTGCTGCATATCGTAACCGTGGTCACCAAAAAGCTAAACTTGATCCATTAGGTCTTGCAAAACGTGAAGACGTACCTGATTTGGATCTTGCTACACACGGATTAACCAAGTCTGATCTTGATACTGTATTTAATACAGGTAATCTTGCGATTGGTAAAACAGAAGCTACCTTAGGTGAAATGGTTGAAGCCATGGAAGGAGCTTACTGTGGTTCAATCGGTGCAGAATATATGCACATTGTGGATACCAAAGAAAAGCGCTGGATTCAACAACGTCTTGAAGGTGCACGTGGTCATTTCAATTTCAGTAAAGATCAGAAAAAAGGCTTTTTAGAGCGATTAACTGCAGCTGAAGGTCTTGAAAAATATCTCGGCAATAAATATGTTGGTGCTAAACGATTTGGTCTGGAAGGTGGTGAATCTTTCATCCCAATGATGAATGAAATTATTCAACGTGCTGGTTCTGTAAGCTGTAAAGAAGTTGTGATTGGGATGCCTCACCGTGGTCGTCTTAACCTACTTGTAAATATTTTGGGTAAAAACCCAGCTGAACTTTTCGGTGAGTTTGAAGGTAAAGCTCTACACAAAAAAGGTTCAGGTGATGTGAAGTATCACCAAGGTTTTTCATCTAACGTGATGACACCTGGTGGTGAAGTGCATTTGGCATTGGCATTTAACCCATCTCATCTAGAAATTGTAGGGCCTGTGGTTGAGGGTTCAGTGCGTGCACGTCAGGTTCGTCGTCGTGATATTGGTGGTGATGATGTGCTGCCAGTTATTGTGCATGGTGATGCTGCATTTGCTGGTCAGGGTGTGAATCAGGAAACCTTCCAGATGTCACAAACCCGTGGTTATACTGTTGGTGGTACAGTTCATATCATCATCAATAACCAAGTCGGTTTTACTACTTCAGATCCACGTGATGCCCGTTCTACAGAATACTGTACAGATGTGGCGAAAATGGTTCAGTCTCCAATTTTCCATGTAAATGGTGATGATCCAGAAGCGGTTGCTTTTATTGCACAGTTGGCACATGACTTCCGTCATACTTTCCGTAAAGATGTGGTTATTGATTTGTTCTGTTATCGCCGTCGTGGCCATAACGAGGCAGATGAGCCATCTGCAACTCAGCCGTTGATGTACCAAGTCATCAATAAAAAACCAACGACTCGTACTTTGTATGCAGATCAATTGGTTCAGGAAAAAATTCTTGACCGTGCTGAAGCTGATAAAATGACTGAGGATTATCGCTCAGATTTAGAAGCTGGTAATCATGTAGCCAATGCACTGGTTTTAGAACCTAATACTAAAATGTTTGTGGACTGGAAACCTTATCTGGGTCATGACTATACCGATGTTTGGGATACTACATTTGATCTTGTTCGCTTAAAAGCATTAGGCGAAGGCATGCGCAAATTGCCTGAAGGCTTTGTGATGCAGCGTCAGGTTTCTAAAGTGATCGATGATCGTTTTAAAATGCAAACGGGCGAAATGCCATTAAACTGGGGTGCTGCTGAAACTCTTGCTTATGCAACCTTGATTGATGAAGGCTATCTAGTACGTATTACGGGTGAAGATGTCGGTCGTGGTACATTCTCACATCGTCATGCTAAATTGCATAACCAAACTGATGGTTCTACTTATATCCCGCTTTGTAATGTCAAAGAAAATCAGCCACGTTTTGCTATTTATGACTCACTTCTTTCTGAAGAAGCTGTACTTGCATTTGAATATGGCTATGCCACTACAATCCCACATGGTTTGATCATCTGGGAAGCGCAATTTGGTG
Source organism: Acinetobacter guerrae (assembly GCF_009372255.1). Taxonomy (GTDB): domain Bacteria; phylum Pseudomonadota; class Gammaproteobacteria; order Pseudomonadales; family Moraxellaceae; genus Acinetobacter; species Acinetobacter guerrae. The sequence continues at coordinate 114,752 of NZ_LXGN01000045.1, read as the reverse complement.
ACTTTGCCAACTGTGCGCAGGTCGTGATTGACCAGTTTATTGCTTCTGGTGAAACTAAATGGGAGCGTGTTTGTGGTTTAACCATGCTACTTCCACATGGTTATGAAGGTCAGGGTCCTGAACATTCTTCTGCACGTTTAGAGCGTTTCTTGCAGTTATGTGCTGAAGAAAATATGCAGGTATTAACCCCTACAACACCAGCGCAAATTTTCCATGCATTACGTCGTCAGGCTGTTCGTCCAATTCGTAAGCCAATGATCGTAATGTCACCAAAGTCTTTACTTCGTCATAAATTAGCAACTTCAACTTTAGATGAGCTAGCGACTGGTACATTCCAGACAGTCATTGATGAAGTCGATCAAGTGAATAAATCTGACGTTACCCGCATCGTGTTATGTGGTGGTAAAGTTTATTACGACTTGCTTGAAAAACGTCGTGAAGCAGAATTGAACAATGTTGCAATTGTACGTATTGAACAATTGTATCCATACCCAGAACAACGTTTGGCGGAAATTCTGGCAGCATATCCAAACGTTAAAGAGTTGGTTTGGTGTCAAGAAGAACCGAAGAACCAAGGCGCATGGTTATTCATCGCACCTCGTTTATATGATGATGTATTAAAATCTGGTAAACAAATCCGTATTAGCTACGCAGGTCGTGAAGCTTCTGCTGCACCGGCTTGTGGTTCAGCTTACTTGCATGCAAAACAACAGGCTCAGCTCATCAATGATGCACTTGCAATTCAGGCTGACCAATCAGGAGAGACTAAATAATGGCAACCGAAATCAAAGCACCGGTATTCCCAGAGTCAGTTGCGGACGGGACAATTGCGACATGGCACAAAAAAGTAGGGGAAGCGGTATCACGTGACGAAGTGATCTGTGATATTGAAACTGACAAAGTTGTCTTAGAAGTTGTTGCTCCTGCAGATGGTCAAATTACTTCGATTGTTAAAAACGAAGGTGATACAGTTCTTTCTGACGAAGTGATTGCTCAGTTTGAAGAGGGTGCAGTTTCTGGCGCATCGTCTACTCAAGCAGTTCAAAGTGAAGAGAAAGTAGAACAAGCTGCTGCTAAAACTGAAGCTGGTGCAGCTCCTGTGGTGGAGCGTTCACAACCTGTTTCTGATCAGGCGCCTGCTGTTCGCAAAGCATTGACTGAATCTGGTGTGAATCCTGCCGATGTACAAGGTACAGGTCGTGGCGGTCGTATCACTAAAGAAGATGTTGCCAACCATCAAACTAAGCCTGCTGCACAGCCATTAAGTGTTGCTGTTGGTGAGCGTATCGAAAAACGTGTTCCTATGACACGTCTTCGTAAACGAGTGGCTGAGCGTTTACTTTCTGCGACTCAAGAAACAGCAATGTTAACAACGTTTAACGAAGTGAACATGAAGCCTGTGATGGAAATGCGCAAGCAGTACAAAGATGCTTTTGAAAAGCGTCATGGTGCGCGTCTTGGCTTTATGTCGTTCTTTGTAAAAGCAGCCACTGAAGCACTTAAGCGTTATCCTGCGGTAAATGCATCAATTGATGGCGATGATATTGTTTATCACGGTTACTATGATGTAGGTGTTGCGGTATCTTCTGATCGTGGTCTAGTCGTTCCAGTACTACGTGATACTGACCGTATGAACTACGCAGAAGTTGAAAATGGTATTGGTGCTTACGCTGCAAAAGCGCGTGACGGTAAACTTTCAATTGAAGAAATGACAGGCGGTACTTTTACCATTACTAACGGTGGTACTTTCGGTTCGTTACTTTCTACACCAATTATCAACCCGCCACAAACTGCAATTTTGGGTATGCATAAGATCCAAGAGCGTCCAATGGCAGTGAATGGTCAGGTTCAAATTCTACCAATGATGTATCTTGCATTGTCTTATGACCATCGTTTAATCGATGGTAAAGAAGCTGTAGGTTTCTTGGTAACGATTAAAGAATTGTTGGAAGAACCTGCAAAACTTATTCTTGATCTTTAATTTCTTGTGAATCATAAAACTCAGATAGAGCGATCCTCTATCTGAGGCTTGGAGATAACAATGTCTCAACAGTTTGATCTTGTTGTAATTGGCGGTGGCCCAGGTGGCTATGAAGCAGCAATTCGTGCTGCGCAACTTGGTTTTAAAGTTGCTTGTATTGAAAAACGTATTCATAAAGGTAAACCATCTTTAGGCGGTACTTGCTTAAACGTAGGTTGTATCCCTTCTAAAGCATTGTTAGATTCTTCACATCACTATGAAGATACTCTTCATCATTTGGGTGATCACGGAATTACCACAGGTGAAGTGAATATCGACATTGCAAAAATGTTGACCCGTAAAGATAAAGTTGTTGATAACTTAACAGGCGGTGTTGCTCAATTACTTAAAGGTAATGGCATTGAGTGGTTACAGGGTTCTGGTAAATTGCTTGCAGGTAAGAAAGTTGAGTTCACACCGTTTGAAGGTGAAGCTCAAATTTTAGAACCAAAATATGTCATTCTTGCGTCTGGTTCTGTACCTGTAAATATTCCAGTTGCAGCGGTTGATGAAGACTTAATTGTTGATTCAACTGGCGCACTTGAATTTGCAGAAGTACCTAAGCGCTTAGGTGTCATTGGTGCAGGTGTTATTGGTCTTGAACTTGGTTCAGTATGGCGTCGCCTAGGTTCTGAAGTTGTTGTCTTTGAAGCATTAGATGCATTCTTGCCTATGGCTGATAAAGCGTTGTCTAAAGAATTTCAGAAAATTCTGACTAAACAAGGTTTAGACATTCGTATTGGCGCTAAAGTATCTGGTACTGCAGTTAACGGCCGTGAAGTGACTGTTAAATATAATCAGGGCGGTGAAGACAAAGAACAAGCTTTTGATAAATTGATTGTTTGTGTAGGTCGTAAACCATATGCCGAAGGTTTATTGGCAGAAGATTCTGGTATTAAACTGACTGATCGTGGTTTTGTTGAAGTAAATGATCAATGCTTAACATCTGTAGAAGGTGTTTATGCGATTGGTGACTTGGTACGTGGACCAATGCTTGCGCATAAAGCCATGGAAGAGGGTGTGATGGCTGTGGAGCGTATTCACGGACATGCCGCACAAGTAAACTATGACACCATTATTAGTGTGATTTATACCCACCCTGAGGCAGCTTGGGTCGGTCTAACTGAAGAAGCAGCGAAAGAAAACGGCCATGAAGTTAAAACGGGTCAATTTCCATTTGCAGTCAATGGCCGTGCTTTAGCAGCAGGTGAAGCTTCAGGTTTTGTGAAATTTGTTGCTGATGCAAAAACAGATCGTTTGTTAGGTATGCATGTCATTGGCCCTAGTGCTTCTGATATTGTACATCAAGGCATGATTGCACTTGAATTTGTGTCATCAGTTGAAGATCTACAGTTAATGACTTTCGGTCATCCAACTTACTCTGAAGTGGTGCATGAAGCTGCACTCGCAGTCGATGGTCGTGCCATCCATGCGATTCAACGTAAACGTAAATAATTTTATTAAAAAGAGCGGTTAATCCGCTCTTTTCTCATTATTCACAGTAGTCACTATTGTGGATAATAAAAAGAACATAACAACCAATATTACTGTGAAGGATGTTTAATTATTGGTTCGTTATTAATAAGGGCAGAAGTAAAAATAGGTAACTAAATGAACTTACATGAGTATCAAGCCAAAGCGTTGTTGAAAAAATACGGAGTACCAGTCCAAGAAGGGATTCTTGCAAAAAACGCTGCAGAAGCAGTAGCAGCATTTGAACAACTTGGTGGTAAATTTGCCGTCATTAAAGCGCAAGTACATGCTGGTGGTCGTGGTAAAGCTGGCGGTGTGAAAGTCGTTAAGTCAAAAGAAGAAGCGGCTGAAGTCGCGAATGAATTGATTGGTAAGAACCTTGTTACTTATCAAACTGATGCAAATGGCCAACCTGTAAATAGTGTGTTGGTTTGTGAAGATGTCTACCCTGTTGAACGTGAGTTATATTTGGGTGCGGTTGTAGACCGTTCTACCCGTCGTGTAACGTTTATGTCTTCAACCGAAGGTGGCGTAGAAATCGAGAAAGTTGCTGAAGAAACTCCAGAAAAAATTATTAAAACAACAATCGATCCATTAGTAGGATTACAACCATTTCAAGCGCGAGAAGTTGCGTTTGCATTGGGTTTAAAAGATAAACAAGTGAATCAATTTGTTAAATTAATGACAGGTGCGTATCAAGCATTTGTAGAAAATGATTTTGCATTATTTGAAATTAATCCACTTTCAGTGCGTGAAAATGGTGAAATTTTGGCAGTGGATGCCAAAATTGGTATTGATTCAAATGCATTGTATCGTTTACCAGAAATCGCAGCATCTCGTGATAAATCGCAAGAGAATGAGCGTGAATTAAAAGCATCTGAATTTGAACTTAATTATGTTGCGCTTGAAGGTAACATTGGTTGTATGGTGAATGGTGCTGGTCTTGCGATGGCAACCATGGACATCATTAAGCTATATGGTGGTCAACCTGCGAACTTCCTGGATGTAGGTGGTGGTGCAACCAAAGAGCGTGTGATTGAAGCGTTTAAATTGATTCTTGCGGATACTTCTGTGCAAGGTGTTTTAATTAACATCTTCGGTGGTATTGTACGTTGTGACATGATTGCTGAAGCAATTATTGCAGCCGTTCAAGAGGTGAATGTAACAGTTCCAGTGGTTGTTCGTTTAGAAGGGAACAATGCTGAACTTGGTGCAAAAATCCTTGATGAATCTGGTTTGAAATTAACTTCTGCTAACGGTTTATCTGATGCGGCAGAAAAAATTGTTGCTGCGGTAAAAGGCTAAGGGAGTATCAATCATGAGCGTATTAATTAATAAAGACACTAAAGTATTGGTACAAGGCTTTACTGGTAAAAACGGTACGTTTCACTCAGCTCAAGCGCTTGAGTACGGCACTAAAGTTGTGGGTGGTGTAACACCAGGTAAAGGTGGAACGACTCATCTTGACCTACCTGTTTTCAACACAATGAAAGATGCAGTACGTGAAACAGGTGCAGATGCTTCTGTAATTTATGTACCAGCACCTTTCGTTTTAGATTCAATTGTTGAAGCAGTTGACTCAGGTGTTGGTCTGATCGTTGTGATCACTGAAGGTGTTCCAACTCTAGATATGTTGAAAGCAAAACGTTACCTTGAAACTAATGGCAATGGTACTCGTTTGGTTGGTCCTAACTGTCCAGGTGTGATTACACCAGGCGAATGCAAAATTGGGATTATGCCAGGTCATATTCATCAACCAGGTCGTATCGGAATTATCTCACGTTCTGGTACATTGACTTATGAAGCAGTTGCTCAAACGACTAAGCTTGGCTTAGGTCAGTCTACATGTATCGGTATTGGGGGTGACCCAATTCCAGGTATGAACCAGATTGATGCACTTAAATTGTTCCAAGATGATCCTGATACAGATGCAATTATCATGATTGGTGAGATTGGTGGTACAGCAGAAGAAGAAGCTGCTGAATATATCCAGTCAAATGTAACCAAGCCTGTTGTTGGCTATATCGCAGGTGTAACAGCACCTAAAGGTAAGCGTATGGGTCATGCAGGTGCAATTATTTCGGGTGGTAAAGGTACTGCTGAAGAGAAATTTGCAGCATTTGAAAAAGCAGGCATGGCGTATACACGTAGTCCAGCAGAGCTTGGCTCAACTATGCTTCAAGTATTGAAAGAGAAAGGTTTGGTTTAATTTTTTAAACTAACTTCGATTAAAAAAACCTCGCTATTGAAGCTCAATAGTGAGGTTTTTTATTGATTTAAAACAATTGAGTTGAATTTGTTTCGATATTGATTTTTAATAAAAAAAGCTATAAAAACAAGAATAATGTTAAATAATTTAACAGATATTTAATAAAATGTGATTAAATTGGCATTATTGCGGTGTACATAATTATAATTTTGTACTTTTAATTAAAGAGATAAATATGGGCCTAATGACAAAAAAAATAAATTTTCGATCTGTCACAATCATTAGTTTGTGTTCAATATCCATTATTAGCTTTGCCTCAACTCCACAGGATCAACAACGTGAAGCGATTATTGCTGAAATTAAGCAGGGCAAAATTGAGACAGGCATTGCAAAACTAGAAAGCTTGAGAGCGCGATACCCGAATGATCAAAGGCTTCTAGCTGATTATATTATTATTCTTTATCAGAACCATGCCTTTGGAGTGGGGCAGATCAGCTTACTTAAGAATTTAGATTTAAAAACCTATCCAGAATACGGACAGCTAGTTTTGATTAAGGCTTTACGTGATTTAAAGCAACTTGATCTTGCGGAACAATACGCGAAACAGTTTAATCAACGTCAATCTTCTAATGATATGCAGTTGTTATTAGGTGTTATTCAAGCTGAGTCTAAAAAGAAACCCCAAGCTGTACAGACATTAAAATCGATTAACTTAAAAAGTTTGAATGCGGAACAATTGGCTCAGCTTACATATGCTTATCGGTTGCTGGATATGCCTGTAGATGCCTTGATCGCAGCAAATTTAGCAATTACAACTTCTCAACCTAGTCTCAATATTCAGGAACAATATATATATGCGTTGATGATGAACAGCGATTTTCGCACTGCCGAACAATATATTCAGCAACAGCAACTTGAGCAAAAAATTCCTAATATTAGCTATACTGTAAAAACACGTGAATTTTCACAAAAAATTAAAAATGCGATTCAATATTATAAGGTTAAGAATTATCAGGGAGAAGTAACGGAATCTTATCTTATTTTGGATCAAGTGCTTGCTGAAATGCAATCTTATGAAAATGAGTTGCCATCAGATCCTACGTTAAAACGTTTGTTTTATTATGACTACATCTACGCATTAAGTTTTCGTAACCGTTATGCAGATGCGCTTCAAGCTTTAGCAAAACTGGATCAACCTTATGATCAGATACCACCGTATGTTCGGCAGGCTGCGGCAGATTCATTTTTAAAAACCAGACAACCCGCTCAGGCGGAATATTTGTATAAAAGTTTATTGAAAGAAAAGAACTACCCTGACTACAGTGTTTACTCGGGTTTATATTATGCCTTGATTGAACAGGAAAAATTTGATGAAGCCAATAAACTGGTACAGGATATGGATCATCTATTACCTACATTTCGTTATAGTGCAGCCAAAGGGGTCGATAAAACAACCCATGAAGACCGTGCAGAGTATTTGGCACTCGTAGGTTTAAATTATGCTTATCGAAATGAACATGCCAAAGCAGAGCGTTATTTTCAAGCTTTAGTGAGTAAAGCACCAAATAATGTTGGATATCAAAACAATCTAGCGACTGTCCAACGTTGGCGTGAAAAACCACTAACTTCGTCGGCGACTTTGTCTCAATTTAATGGTATCGAACCTATTTCGATCAGTACATTGGTTAATCAAATGCAAAATAATCAGGCACTCACTCGTGTAGCTGATTGGCGTGAACAAAACCGCTTATTAACTGCCATTGCTTCTGACGACACAGGTGTACAACAAAGCAAAAAGGAATTGGAAGATCGAAATCATGCTTCGATTCAGCATCAAAGTATGTTTTCCAGAAGTCGCGCAGATCAGCCAGAAGTTTTACAAAATTTAACTGGCTCATCTGAGCGGGAACATCAAACACGTATTAATACGCCATGGTTTGCCGATGACTATCGTGCGTATGTCGATCTCGCACAACGCAAAGCTGAATTTAGAGGCGAAGATTTAACGGATGAGCGCTACGGTGTCGGCGTAGAGTGGGCCAATAATCGACGTTGGGCGAATTTGGAATTAAGTCAGCGTTCTCATTCTAATGATGTTGGTATTCAAGTCGATTGGTCACAGTGGCTTAATGATCATTGGCAATATGTATTGGGCTTTGACAGTCAAGCAGATATTCCTCTTCAGGCGCTTAAACAGGGCGATGATGGTAAAGCCTATAAGGCGCAGTTATTGTGGCAAGCCAATGAATCTAGAAAAGCAGGTGTGGCATATCAATTTACCGATATTGATGATGGTAATCATCGGCATGAAATCGTGGGCTATTTCAGCCAACAGATTTATCAAGCACCGCATCATATTACCCGACTTACACTGAGAAATGAGTATGATAAAAACTCTGATATTCAGGTCAATTATTTCAATCCGCGTTATAGCAATAGTGCAGAAGTCATTTTAACGCATGACTGGATGACTTGGCGGAATTATGAACGTCATTTTAGCCAACATTTTGAAGTGGGAACAGGTGCATTTTCACAGGCAGATTATTCAACCAAAGCTTTATTTAATATTTTGTATCGACATGATTGGCAATTATCTAGAACGTGGTCGATGAACTATGGCATTGGGTGGTCTAATCATCCTTATGACGAAGAAAATGAACATAAAACATATGCCCAATTCGGTTTTGAGGGACGATTCTAATGCTTAAAAAATTAAAAATAATGATGATTCTTATCTTTTTAAATCCTTCAGTAATTCTACATGCACAAGAAATCAAAGAAGATGCTGAGTTACATACACAGGGTCAGTTTGTGACTTTGACGTTTCACGATGTACGTGATGATGTTGCTAGCAATGGTGATCGGGATACATATGCGATTAGTAGTAAAAATTTAGGTCAGTTTCTGGCATGGTTAAAACGCTCTGACTGGAAAGTGATTCGGCTTGAAGATGTCTGGCAGGCACGTCAAAATAATGTAGCATTACCTGATAAAGCACTGTTACTTACATTTGATGATGGCGCTTTAAGTAGCTACAACCGTGTTTATCCTTTACTTAAGCAGTATCAGCTACCCGCTGTTTTTGCGATTGTGACAAGTTGGATCAATGGGAATAGTTACGATGCATACGAGGCTTATGGACAGGGCAATTTGATGAACTGGCAGCAGATGCGTGAGATGCAAAACTCCCATTTAGTCGAATTTGTTTCGCATTCGGACAATCTACATAAAGGAATATTGGCAAATCCCCAACAAAATATGGAACCCGCAGCAATTACTCGCCAATATTTAGCTACACGACAAAGCTACGAAACCGATGAGGTATATCACCAGAGAATACTGGATGATTTAAAAAAATCGAAGACTGTTTTAGATCATGAATTAGGCATCGATACCAAAGCAATCTTCTGGCCTTACGGGGCTGTGACCAAAGAAACTGAACAGCTTGCAAAGCAGGCAGGATTGCCACTTTCCTTTAGTTTAGGTGATGTTTCAGTTCATGAAAGCTCTATAAAGACATATCAACGTGCAATTGTGATGGGAAATCCAGTACCTGAAGAGCTGCATTCTCAAATGCTTAGATTTCTCGAAGATATCAGACGACCTTCTAAAAATAGAAAAAGTATTATTTCTATTGATCCATCTGATTTAGTGAATGCGGATGGAACGCTAGTTGATGAAAAATTGGGTCAAATGCTAGATCAATTAGCCAGTTTAAAAACCAATGCAATTATTTTTAAGGTAATTTCTGATAAAGACCAGAATGGGAAAGTACAAAATGCATTTTTCCCGACTGCTTTATTGCCACACTATCACGATGTACTCAATCGAATTATCTGGCAGGCGAAGACAAGAATTGGGCAACAGGTTTATACAGAATTACCACTTGATTTAGAAACTGAACAGCATATTTCGCTTGCGCGTTTAACTGAGGACTTATTCAAAAATAATAGTTCATTGGATGGCTTGATTCTAAATGTACAAGATCAGATGGATTGTGCGCTGCAAGGTCAGAAATGGAGTCAACAATGCCAACAAAATGTTCAGCAAATTTTTAAGATCAAAGAGCAAGTTAAAAATAAAGCCAATGAATTGGTGAATATCAGTACTAATTTCCGTACTGTGCTCAAGGTAAAACCTGATATATCCCAATTTGATGGTCTGAAACCATTGCTTGACCAAGGACTCATGTATAGTGATTTAATCTATGTCGAACTAGATCCTTTACGTTCTCCTAAGACATACAATGCCTTTGAAAAATCTAGCCAACAACTCACCAATATGCAGAAGCAACGATTAATGGTTGGCTTTGATATATCTGCAAAACAGGCAAAAGATTGGAAAATATATAAAAAAGCCTATCAACAGCTTAAGGCTTCAGGCATACAAAAACTGGGGGTCGCAAGTTATCAACTGAATCAGGGGCGGGCAATTCATGAAAATCTGTACGTTGATTTAAGCTTAAATGATTCCGCACTGAATTATAAAGATCCATATGTTATTGAATCTAAAGCGGAGCATAAATAATGTTTGAATTAAGTCAGCTTCGTTTCAGCGATATAGTTTTCGGTTTTGCATTTTTATATCCATTATTTATGGCTTGGGCATGGATTGCGGGTGGTTTATGGTTTTACTTTAAACGCGAATTTAAACGGCCAGCGCATCCCATTCCAAGTCAGGAAGGCTGTAGTATTCTTATTCCATGTTTTAACGAGGAAAAACAGGTTCGACAAACTATTCGATATGCATTGCAAAGTCAGTATCCAATATTTGAGATCATTGCAGTAAATGATGGTAGTTCTGATCGTACCGCTGAAATATTAAATGAACTGGAAAAAAAGCATCCACAGTTACGTGTTGTACATTTGGCTGAAAATCAGGGGAAGGCGCATGCTTTAAGATCAGGTGCTATGGTAAGTCATTATGAATATTTGGTTTGTATTGATGGAGATGCCTTGCTGCATCCTTACACCGTACTATGGATGATGCACCATTTGACCACTTTCCCTCGTGTGGGTGCAGTTACAGGGAATCCACGAATTATCAATCGTTCCAGTGTGCTCGGCAAAATTCAAGTCGGCGAATTTTCTTCGATTATTGGACTCATTAAGCGGGCGCAGCGAACATACGGTCGCTTATTTACTGTGTCAGGTGCAATCGTGGGGTTTCGTAAAATAGCACTTGATCGTATTGGCTATTGGCGCGACGACATGATTACGGAAGATATTGATGTTTCATGGCGATTGCAGTTCGACCATTGGGACTTACATTATGTGCCACAGGCACTTTGTTATATTTATATGCCTGAAACTTTTAAAGGGCTATGGAAACAACGTTTACGATGGGCGCAAGGTGGCATCGAGGTTATTTTTGCTTATGTCCCTAAAATTTTTAAATGGCGACTACGTCGTATGTGGCCGATTGCTTTTGAAGCTTTGATCAGTGTGATCTGGGCATATGTGATGTTTAGTATCTTTGTTTTATATTTCTACGGCTTATTTTTTAGCTTACCCGGAGAGTGGGCGATTCAGTCACTTTTACCACAGTGGTATGGGGTGATTTTAGGTCTCACCTGTTTAATTCAGTTCTTAGTCAGTTTACTCATCGATCGGCAATATGATCGCCGACATTTTCGCAATTATTTTTGGGTCATCTGGTATCCGCTTTTTTTCTGGATATTGGCAATGCTATCAACCGTTGTCGCTTTACCTAAAACTATTTTTAAAACTCAGAAGCGGGCGCGTTGGGTGAGTCCTGATCGTGGTTTTGGAGCAGAGAAAGAATATGAAAAATGAACAAACTCATTTAAATACTGATCAGCAATCATTAGATATTCCACAATATATTGATCGACCAGAATATGTGAAAAATAAATTGGCAGGCTTTTCCTTACAAATCCTTGGTTGGACTTTATGGATGTGGCTAATTATGCCGCTTTTTACTATTTTTTTATGGTGGTTTGAAGGGCAAAATATCTATAAGCAATTGTTTTTATCAATAAATAATAATGGCCGATACAGTCTTTATATGTTGGCTGGCTGCATTACTATTTTAATTCTGTTCCTGTTGGTATGGGCATCGTATAATTGGATACGTTTTTATAATGTTCAAAGACGTACATTCCCAGAGCCAGCTACAGAAGCTAAAATTGCACAAAGTTTCAATGTGAGTACGCAAGATATTCATATAATGAAAAATACAAAAAATATGACATTGCATTTTGATGATCATGGAAATTTGGTTAGATATCAATCTGATTGATAAAATGAATCTGACACATTTCCTAAAAAGGGTATTTTAGAATCTAAAATATCCTTTTTAATTTAAATTTTTAAATAATTGTTAAAATTCAACATAATAACTAAATAATATGAAATATTTTAAAGACCAATATAAATGAAAAAGTTAAACTTATCATGTTTTTATTATTTGAAATTTTAAGATAAATAAATGTTGATTAATTATTTCTATCAAAAAAATAATCTGATTAAAGTGTCTAAACCAAATAATAGAATATGTCATTCCAAATGATTGAACCCAAGAAAAATCAATCTTAGATGTAATTTATTTTGAGACTAATAGCTGTTTGGGTTGACATATAAATCAGCGTTTAAAATGATAGAGGTAAGCATGCTTACAGATTTAAATCGATATAAATGGTTGCTCGTTACCGTCGTTACTCTGGGATTTGTCCCCATTACCCATGCTGAAAACTGGCAGATCAAAGTGGGCGGTAGTTTTCTCGCTCCTGCACATGATAATGGTGTGTTGGCAGGTGCTAAGGCCGATGTTAGTAATGAATTTAATGCGACACCGTCAGTTGAGTATTTTTTTGGAGACTCTCCCTTTTCCGCAGAATTATTACTTGCTCTTGCGCCGTTTCAACATGATATACAATTGAACGGGGTAGAAGCTGCCAAGTTTAAACATTTGCCACCCACACTTACTGCCAAGTATCATTTTAGAAACTCCACACGTTTTACGCCTTATATTGGGGCAGGGCTTACCGTAGCGATTCCGTGGGATGAAAAATTAATTGGAAGTGATGCCAAGCTGAAAGCAGATGTCACTTATGGTTATGCAGGCCAGATCGGGTTTAATTTTCAACCAGCAGATGCTAAAAACTGGGGTGTCTTTGCTGACGTGCGTTATGCACAAGTAGAAAGTGATGTCAAACTTGATGGGCAAAAGATTGGGCGACTGGATGTCAATCCTGTGGTTTATACCATTGGTTATAGTTATCGTTTTTAATATCAATTTAACTTGATGAAAATGCGAATTTGGAATCGCATTTTCATCTAAATAAGTTTTATTGTTCTTTATGCAGTTGTGACTTTAAACTTTGAGTAAAACCATTCATATCACCCCCTTGTAAACCTAACTCATTCATCAAACTGTCAATTAAAGGCGCTTGAGAACGATAACGCAGCGCGCTGTTAACGACCTGATCAGACAAAGATGTTTGTGTATTTTCCTGACTTTCTGTGCTATTAGCGCTGCTTGCGAAACCATTTAAACCATTCACTTGCAAAATTTTAATGTCATCAATATTTTCCATTGGTTTAACGCTCTCACGAATAATTTCAGGCAAATATTTCATCAAAGCAAGGCGAATTTGCATTTCAACTTGCTCGGTCGATAAAACATTAGATGCTTCATTGACTGCGCGAGTACCTTCGGCATCGACCCGATATTGTTTCTCTTGAGCCTGAGCGAGTAACATTTTGGCATCGGATTCACCTTTGGCTTTTAAACGTATTTTTTCAGCCTCAGCTTCAGCGGCTATTCTCACTGCTTCTGCATCGTCTACCGCTGCTTGTTTAGATGCTTCTGCTGCAACAGTAATGGCAATCGCATCTTTTTCGGCTGCCTGTTTAGCTGCTACCAACTCAACCGCTTTTTCACGTTCTGCACGTTGTGTTTCACGTACGGTTAATACTTCTTCTTCAGCTTTCACTGCTGCTGCACGAGCCTGATCTGCCAATGCTTTGGCTTCCGATTCAGCTCGAGATTTTTCAGCAATCGCAATTGCACGATCCTGCTCTGCAAGTTCAATGGTTTTTTTCTGTTCAACCTGCGCTTTTTGGATCAATTGCGCTTTTAAGATATTTTCATTTTCTACATCACGAGCAGAAGCAATGCGTTTAATTTCAACTTCACGTTCAGCTGCAATTCGAGCTTCTTCTGCCTCACGTTTTTTAGCTGCTTCTTGCGACGCAATTTCTGCAAGTTGCTCAGCACGACGAATCGAAATTTCACGTTCTTGTTGCAATTTCGCATATTCTTCTTCACGTAAAATTTGTAAACGAGCCTGTTCAGTTTCAAGGTTCTTGGCTTTAATCGCCAAATCGGCATCCTGCTCAATGTCATTGCGCTTTTTACGACGATCTTCAATGGTTTCGGTTAGTTTGGTCAAACCTTCTGCATCAAATGCATTTTGGGGATTGAAAAACTTAAAGCTGGTTTGATCTAGTCCAGTCAAAGAAACGGTCTCCAGTTCCAGACCATTTTTAAATAAATCTTCAGACACAACCTGTTGTACTTTTTGTACAAAGTCGACTCGTTTTTCATGGAGTTCTTCCATCGCCATTTCAGCCGCAACGGCACGTAAAGAGTCTACAAATTTACCTTCCACCAGATCTTTGAGTTCCTGTGGCGACATGGTTTTTTTACCCAGGGTTTGTGCTGCTGTCGCAATAGATTCAGCTGTTGGTTTAACACGGACATAGAACTCAGCCATGACATCTACACGCATGCGATCACGTGTGATGAGTGCCTGATCCGCTGCACGTTTTACTTCTAACCGTAAGGTGTTCATATTGACTGGAATAATTTCATGCAAAACAGGAAGTACAATTGCGCCGCCATTTAAAATCACTTTTTCGCCACCAAAACCTGTGCGCACAAAAGAGACTTCCTTACTAGAGCGTCGATAAAGACGGGCGATAATTATGCCAATAATCACAAGGGCAACAAGAATAATGCCAGCAATGATGAGAATCTCAAAAAGAGCAGAATTAAACATATTATTGTCTCTTAATCATTTGTATGTTGAGAAATCGCTTGAAAACCAAACTTGGTTTTTCGAGTTAAAGTAACAGTTTGTCCTTGTTGAAAAATTTCGTCTTGTTCTGGTTCGACCAATACATAGTGAGTTTGTCCGAATTGATCTTTCACTTTGGCCTGAGCGGGTGAGTTCGCTTGGGCGATCCCTAAAATAATTTTTGCCTGATGTCCGATTAAATCTTCACTGAAAATTGCCGTGGTTTCATCTTTAGGAATTATTTTGCTAATCAATGCAGAAGCCCAGCGTACAAAAGGCATAGCGAGAAAAAGTACAGCAGGTGCAATCAGCCAAACTGAAAAAAAATGTTCAGTAAATGTATAAAACGTTCCCTGAATGATGAAACCTGTCAGGGCATAAGTCGTAAGAAAGACAATTAACCAGATTAGTAAAGGGATTCTGCCCAGATACAGCCAGTCAAAAAATTGCCAGAACATGCTCTGATCTGCGTCTAAATCGACATTGGGCTGGTAATCGTTTAATTGCTCTGGAAGAAATTGATCCAAAACCTGAGACGAACCTCCAATCAAAAGCAAAACCAGCTCAAGTATTCCAATGGCAAAACACAACACTAGACTGATACTAAAAATATAATTTGAAGGATGAGTAAACAATTCCCACAACATAAAATGGCTCTTTATCTTTTTGAATTAAATTATTTTTCTTACTATATTCTCATAAGTAAATTATAAACGATAACATTTATCATTTGTAAAGTCTATTGTAAGCCTATCAATTTTATTCCTTTTAATTTTTTTAGATTTAATTTTAAAAGGCAAAGATATAAAAAATTAAAAGGAAAAATTTTTTGAATAATTAACAGACAATACTTGAAAGATATGATTTACTACTAGAGTAAATTTTAAACAAAAAAAAGCGCAATGATTGGGGTGATCATTACGCGGAACAACGAATCTGTTGTACACAGGTTCGGTTAAGGAGAAATGTCATGAAATTGGGGAAATTCATAACCTTCATGGCTTATACTAATTTTATAGTTGATCAATTTCATTGGTATTCACGTTAAGTAGTGTTAAATCACGTTAATAAAATGATGATTTTGTGAGCTGTATATCATTTAAAAAACATGATTTATATTCATCAATAAATTTAAAAAATAAAGGCTCTTAATATTAAGAGCCTTTAAATTAAAAATAATATAATGATCAGAATTTAAATAAACCTAAACCATCTTTTACTTCATCTAATGTCTGCTGAGTGATAATTCGGCATTTTTCAGTGCCATCACGCAATACATCCATAATATAATCAGGATCTTTGGCTAATTCTTCACGACGTTCACGGATTGGGCTGATCAGGTCTTTTAGAACACCTTCAAGGCGTTTTTTGACTGTCCCATCACCTAAACCGCCACGACGATAATGTGCTTTTAATTCTTCAACTTCTTCTGGATTTGGATCAAAAGCATCCAGATAAGTAAATACAATATTACCTTCAACCTGACCTGGATCTTCAATCCGCAGATGATTTGGATCGGTGTACATGGCATTTACTGCTTTTTTGATGTCTTTATCTGAAGCATTGAGCACAATGGTATTGCCCAAGGATTTTGACATTTTGGCCTTACCATCAAAGCCTGGTAAACGTGCCATATTTGAAAGCAGGGCTTTACATTCAGGTAGTAAGTCCTGACCAATTTGACGATTGACACGACGTACAACTTCATTGGTCTGTTCAATCATTGGAATCTGATCTTCACCTACTGGAACTACAGTCGCTTTAAACGCAGTAATATCTGCGGCTTGTGCCACTGGATAGCATAGGAAACCTGCTGGAATATCACGTTCAAAACCACGCATCTGAATTTCAGATTTAATCGTTGGGTTACGTTCAAGACGTGCTACGGTTACAAAGTTCAAATACAGCATGGTCAGTTCATTTAGGGCTGGTAAACAGGACTGAACGCAAATTGTAGTTTTAGTTGGGTCGATTCCTACCGCTAAATAGTCCAGTGCAACTTCAAGAATATTGCGACGAACTTTATCTGGATTATCTGCATTGTCTGTTAATGCTTGAGCATCTGCCAATAATAAATGTTGATGATGGCTGTCTTGTAAGCCTACACGTGAGCGCAGTGAACCTACAAAATGGCCTAAATGAAGCTGTCCAGTCGGACGGTCGCCAGTCAAAATAATTGGACGATGATCAAGATTACTCATTCTCTATTCCAAAGTAGTATGAATCTACATATCATTAAACGATTGAATAGGCGACATTGTACGGCATAATTTTTTTTAATGTCAGTCACAATAAAAAAGAAGCCTAAAAAACCTAAGGAAAATTAAATGGCGAGCAGCTTACTTTTATTATTAGATGATATTGCCACTGTGTTGGATGACGTTGCAGTCATGAGTAAAATGGCAGCAAAAAAAACAGCAGGCGTATTAGGTGATGATCTTGCTTTGAATGCGCAACAGGTTAGTGGTGTGCGCTCTGATCGTGAACTTCCCGTAGTTTGGGGGGTGGCTAAAGGATCATTTATCAATAAATTGATTTTAGTACCTTTGGCATTACTGATTAGCGTCGTTGCACCGTGGCTGATTAATCCATTGCTGATGATTGGTGGTTTATTCTTATGCTATGAAGGCATAGAAAAGGTGATTCATTCCTTACATCATAAAAAGGCAGCTACTCCCGAAGAAGCTGCTGAAAAGTTAATGAAAGATGAAACAGATCTAGTAAAATTTGAAAAAGAAAAAATAAAAGGGGCGGTTCGTACTGACTTTATTTTATCTGCTGAAATTGTGGTGATTTCACTTGGGACTGTGGCGACCGCAGCTTTTATGACCAAAGTCACTGTTTTGAGCATTATTGCCATTATTATGACCGTAGGGGTTTATGGTTTCGTTGCAATGATTGTCAAAATTGATGATTTGGGACTCTATCTAACGCAACAACCTTCAAATATTAAACAGGCAATCGGACGAGGTCTATTGGCATTTGCACCTAAGCTGATGAAAACCCTGACCATTGTCGGCACGATTGCCATGTTTCTGGTGGGTGGAGGCATTATCTCGCATACGATTCCATTGCTGCATCATTTTACTGAAGACACGACAGACCATCTGGAGTTGATTCCAAATGTCGGAAATATTATCGGAGCAATTACGCCAACCATGATTAATTTGGGAGTTGGGATTGTTGCTGGTGCAATCGTATTATTGGTTGTAAGCTTAATACAAAAGTTCTTGCCTAAAAAAGCAACTTCATAGAAGACAATAATCATAAAAGAGGTGAATCATTATGCGCTGGAAAGGTCGTCGAATTAGTACTAATGTGGAGGATCGCCGCGGAGGTGGTGCTGCTAAAGCAGGTGGTATTAGTATTCTGGGTTTAATTGTTGCGTTTGTCGCATGGAAGTTTTTAGGTGTCGATCCGCAAATGGCGTATCAAGCGACACAAACTGTGACTCAACAACAGCAACCAAGTGATCAAGCGCCTGAACATCTCACTCCTGAGCAGCAGGAAGCCTCGGAATTTGTTGGAACAGTATTAGCGGATACAGAAGATACTTGGTCGCCCATTTTTAAACAATTAGGCGGAACTTATACTCCACCAAAATTGGTTATGTTTTCTGGCGCGATTCGTTCGGGCTGTGGTACAGCTCAAGCTGCAATGGGCCCATTTTATTGTCCCGCAGATCAGAAAGTGTATATTGATACCGCTTTCTTTAAAGAGATGCGTCAACAAATGGGGATTTCGGGTGAGCAGAATCAGACAGAATTATCCCGTCAGGATCAAGCAGGAGATTTTGCGCAGGCTTATGTGATTGCACATGAAGTTGGTCATCATGTGCAAAATCTGCTTGGAATCTCTTCTCAGGTACAACAAGCACAGGCAAAAGGTAGTCGTACTCAAGGCAATCAGCTTTCGGTTAGATTAGAATTACAAGCAGATTGTTTTGCGGGTATCTGGGCAAATCATAATGAGCAGAGAACCCAGTTTTTAGAGCAGGGTGATATCGAAGAAGCGATGGATGCAGCACAAAAAATTGGCGATGACTATCTACAAAAGCAAGCTACAGGTCAAGTCGTTCCTGATAGTTTTACTCATGGTACAAGCCAACAGCGGATGCATTGGTTTCAAGCTGGGTTGAAAACGGGCGATATAAATCAATGTAATACATTTGAAGCGAATATCTAAAAATAAAGGGCTTTATTAAAAGCCCTTTATTTGGTTAGTTTTATTCATGTTCATTATGTTGCGGTGGTGGATAACGGAATCCACGGGTTTTATAAGCTAAATAGCCAACACCAATCGCTGCCCAGATTAAACCAATTTTAAGTGCGAGCTGATCAATCTCAAGCCACATCATAAACACACTGGCAAAACCAAGCGTAGGAATCACAATATAATTCATGATGTCTTTGATATTTTTAGTGCGACCATCACGCAAAGCATATCTTGAAATCACAGAGAAATTGACAAAACTAAATGCCGTCAAAGCCCCAAAGCTAATCAGATTTGCGATATGTTCAAAATCAAGGAAACCTGCTGTCAGTGCCACAACACCTACAATAAGAATGTTATAAGTTGGCGTGTACAGCTTAGGGCTGATATGACCAAATATTTTCTTATTGATGACTCCGTCACGCCCCATAACATACATTAAACGTGAAACACCTGCATGCGCTGAAATGCCTGAAGCCATCACAGTTACAATGGCAAAATAAAGGATAACCGTCTGGAAGGTGATTCCTCCGATTGCCAATAAAATCTCAGGCTGGGTTTCATCAATTTTCTTGAAGTAATTTGCAGGGTCACTTGGGAAGTAAATCTGCATAAAATAGGTGCTAATAATAAAAATCACACCAGCAATTAATGCAGTCAGGAAAATTGCTTTAGGCAATACTTTTTCGGTGTCTTTGGTTTCTTCTGCCAAAGATGATAATGCATCAAAACCTGTAAATGAGAAACATAGAATTGTTGCACCTGTAATCAGTGCACCAACAGACGTCATTTCATTCCAGAAAGGTGCAATACTCCAGAGTTGGTATTGGGATTGATCTAGACTGCCATCGGCATTGATACCTTGAGTCAGTAGTAAATAGACTTTATAGGTAAAATAGAAAATTACACCAATCTGCAAAAATACAATCGTACTGTTGAATCGTGCAACAAAACGCGCACCGAACAGATTAACGACTGTCATTAAAATAGTAAGACCAATGACCCAGATCCAGTTATTTACGCCAGGGAAAAGCGCGCGTAAATAAATATCTGCCAAAATAATATTGACCAGAGGGGAGAGCAAATAATCTAGCCATGACGACCAGCCCACCATAAATCCGACATTAGGATGAATGGACTTTTGTGCATAGGTATAGGCAGAACCCGCTGAAGGATAACGCTTAATCATATGCCCATAGCTTATGGACGTTAGTAGAATTGCAATAAGGGCAAAGATATATGATGTGGGTACATGCCCATGGCTATCTTGAGATACTAAACCAAAAGTATCAAAAACAGTCATTGGCTGAATATACGCTAAACCGATGATAATGATGTGCCACATTACCAGATTTTTTTGCAGTTTAGCCGCAGGTTGAGTCCCAGTGTGAGTTGTCAACGGCGTATCCTCATAATCGTTGATCAAGGATCAGTCATGTCTGTTAAGGATCGTTTGAGACGAACGATCCCCCCTATATGAAAAAGTAAAGTGCGCCAATCTATCCTAAATTGATGCCTTTTGTCAGTAACTTTATGGAGTTTTTAGCAATTTTTTTGCCAATTTATTCCACTATCTGATGAATAAAAATTCACCCAAAAATAAAAAGTCTGAATTGAGTTAGAATTCAGACTTTTATCAAATTACAAGCGAACGTGATGATGACATTACCAGGCTTTTTGTAGAATAGCTTTTAAATCCTGAAAATTTGCTTCTTTAGGATTATAGATAATAGAGCCATCATTTAAGGCTTTTTCAGCAATTTCATCAAGCTGCGCTTCTGTCACTTTACCAGTTTCACGCAAATTACGTGGTAGTTTGGTTAGACTAAATAAACGGTCACGCATTGCTAAAATAGTAGAAATCGCTTTCTCTGCACGTAGATTAGCTGGAGTTTGAGCATAAATATCTGCACCCGCGAGTGGGAGTAATAACTCGCCAATTTTATTGCCATTTATTTCCTTGTTATATTCAAGAACATAAGGAAGAAACAAATTCATGCATAAACCATGCGGCAGATGAGCTACAGCACCTAATGCATGACCTAAAGAGTGTACTAGACCGACCATAGAGTTAGAGAATGCAATCCCACCCATGGTTGAAGCTTGAGCGAGTTCCAGACGGCCTTGAGCATCGGTTGGATTTTCAATCACATTAAACAGATTTTCACTAATTTTTTTGATACCTGCACTTGCATAGGCATCGCTTAAAGGGTTGGCAGCTAGACAAGTATAAGCTTCAACACAGTGAGTTAATGCATCCATACCTGTCATTGCTGTTAGATGGGCAGGTAGGGTTAATGTCATACGTGGATCAAGAATCGCCGCATGTGGCATTAAATAGTAAGACGCAAATGCCAGTTTTACATTTTTTTGTGTATCCGAAACTACGGCAACCATCGTAACTTCTGAACCTGTGCCAGACGTGGTTGGAATCACAAAAAAAGGTTTGAGTGGTTTAGGTAAGTTATGCGCACCTGAGTATTTGAGTAGATCGTTACCACCTTCAGACACTAAAATATTGGTTGCCTTTGAGGTGTCGATGACTGAACCGCCACCGACTGCAATAATTGCATCGCAGTTATTGTCACGATAAAACTGGGCTGCATTGCGAACAGTTTCAAGACTTGAATCTGGGGGTACATCATCAAAAATATAACCAATTTCTGCATCAGTGCTTGCAAATGCAGTTTCGATTGGTTCAAGGAGTTTATTGGCACGAACGCCTTTGTCAGTAATGATCATTGGGCGTTTTGAACCTAAAGTGGCAAGTTCAAATGGAATGTGTTCTAAGGCAGCACTACCCGCGATTACTTTAACTGGGCAAAAAAATTCGTAATAAGGTTTAGCCATTTTATACACTCCGTTTTAAGTATGACTGTGCGACTTTAAGATAAATATTGGCAGCTTCGCTCAATTTATCTTTCAAACCAAGCTCGCTTGGATATTGTTTTACTGCTAGAGAGGCGACGACTTTCGGTAAAATCAATGATTCCATTTTGTTAAGACAACGTACCAATCGAATTGCGCTAGATACATCCCCATCAGCAATCATACGATCATTTGCAAAAGCTTGAGCGGTACTTTCCTGAAATGAAAACACCATGAAAGCATGGGTTAAATGCTTAAATGTAATGGTCAAATCAGGTTTTCCTTGTTCAAGGGTAATCAGTTGCAGTTTTTTATCTGAGGTAACTTTAGCCACAAATGCAGGTCCATTGGGGAATACATTCATGGATAAAACAAAGCCTTCTGGAAATTTAGCCACTTCATTTTGTATTTCTTCATCGACCTGACTTGCCATCACGAGACCGCGTCCAATCACATCCATCATGAGTTTGACGTAGCCCATTTGCAGTGCGGGTTTTACAGTTTTACTTGAAATCACACGTCTATCCCTTTTACATTCTAATTTTAAGTTTTAGAGTAATTACTCTAAATAGTTTATTGAAAAAAATAAAGTGAATTATTTAAAAATGACTTGTACGTCACTAAAGTAATCGGTGTTGTTAAAATATTCAACTACATCTTTAGCAAGCTGTTCAAACTTTGGATATTGGTCAATAAGATCACACAAACGAACCATCTCAAGACCTGCATAACCACATGGGTTAATCGTTTGAAATCCTGTCAAATCACAGTCAATATTTAAAGCCAGACCATGATAGCTGCGTCCTCGGCGAATTTTAAAACCTAATGACCCTATTTTGCGTTCATCTACATAAACTCCAGGCGCATCAGGTTTGGCATAGGCTTTAATTCCATATTTGTTTAACAGATCGATCATCAGCTTTTCAGCAAAAGAGACCAATGTTCGTACATTCCATTTCAAGCGATTTAGATCAAACATAAAATAAATGACCATTTGACCTGGACCATGCCAAGTGACTTGTCCACCGCGATCGGACTGAACGACAGGAATATCTGTTGGAATAAGGATGTGTTCAGGCTTTCCTGCTTGCCCCTGAGTAAGCACATCAGGGTGCTGTAAAATCCAGAGTTGATCTGGAGTGTTTTCATCGCGTTGTTCAGTCAGGCTTTTCATTTCCTGAAAACGGTCGGCATAAGGAGTTAAGCTTTGATATTGATGTATTGTCAAAGTTGGTTTGATTACGACGTTACTCACAAATGTCAGCCCTATGTTCAATCAAAATACCTGTTCATTATAAAGAAGTTAGTTATGAATAAAATCATGGATTACACTGATTTATATGTGATGCGTGTAAATCATGAATAAAAAATCGCTATAAAATTATTCATAAATTGGTTGAGATGGTTGAAGAAGCAACTTTTAATTTGATTCAAGATCCGATCATTGATTTTAGATTTTGTTCAGCCATAAAAAAACACGCCAATATGCGTGTTTTTTATTTCTCGCTTTACTTATAGAGCAGTACGAATATGTTCGCATGCAGCTAAGTCGGCATACAAAGCATGTACTTGTTCTAATTCATCAAAACGCAATTGTGCAGTTAATGAGTGATATTTTCCAGTGCGGGACGGCTGAACTTGAAGAGAATTACCATCAAATTCTGGAAAATGTTTTTGCAAAATATCAATCACTGCATCACGAAGTTCGTCACCAGCATTGCCAATCAATTTGATTGGATAATCCATTGGGAAAACCCAAAGATGTTCTTGTAATTCGCGAGAAGGAGTACGGTCTAACATAACATTCTCCATATGAAATGCCTGCGAAAATGCAGGCATTTGTATGTATTTGAATATTAAATGGGGACAGTCACTCAAATTTCAAGTGACTGTTCATTTGGAATTAAATTAGTCATTTTCAAGGAATGAACGTAAATGCTCAGAACGTGAAGGATGGCGTAATTTACGCAAAGCTTTAGCTTCAATCTGACGAATACGCTCGCGGGTAACATCAAATTGTTTACCCACTTCTTCCAAAGTGTGATCGGTAGGCATATCAATACCAAAACGCATTTTTAAGACTTTCGCTTCACGTTCAGTCAAGTTTTCAAGCACTTCACGCGTTGCTTCTTTCAAGCCTTCTGATGTCGCTGCATCGACAGGTGAGGTGATATTTGAGTCTTCAATGAAGTCACCCAAATGTGAATCTTCATCATCACCAATCGGTGTTTCCATCGAAATAGGTTCTTTGGCAATTTTCAACACTTTACGAACTTTGACTTCATCCATTTCCAGACGTTCGCCTAATTCTTCAGGTGTTGGTTCACGCCCCATTTCCTGTAACAGCTGACGTGATACACGATTGATCTTATTAATGGTTTCAATCATGTGTACAGGAATACGAATCGTACGCGCCTGATCTGCAATCGAACGGGTAATCGCCTGACGAATCCACCATGTTGCATAGGTCGAAAATTTATAACCACGACGGTATTCAAACTTATCGACTGCTTTCATCAAACCAATGTTACCTTCCTGAATCAAATCAAGGAACTGTAAACCACGGTTGGTATATTTTTTGGCAATCGAAATTACCAGACGTAAGTTAGCTTCGACCATTTCTTTTTTGGCACGACGAGCTTTAGCCTCACCGACAGCCATGCGTTTAGAAATGTCTTTGATCTCGCGAACATGTAAATCAAGATCTTGTTCGATATCCGCAATTTTTTGCTGGAATGCCAATACGTCAGGACGGACTTTCTCTAAATAAGAACGAGTTTCAGCAGGCGTTTTAGCAATTTGCTCATCTAACCATGCTGGGTTAGATTCCTGACCTGGAAAGCTCGTGCGGAACTGATTACGATCCATACGACCACGGCGCACGGCATAACGCATAATTTCACGTTCGTTGGCACGAATTTGTTCGTGTGTACCACGAATCATCTCTGAAATAATATCAAATAAACGTGGGGTGAATTTGAACATCATAAATACAGTTGCAAGTGATTCTAGCGCATCTTTGGCTTGTTCACTGCTACGACCATGTTGTTCAATCACAGCTTTAGTATTTTTCCATGCCGCATCTAACTCTTCAAAACGGACTTTGGCTACTTCAGGATCTGGACCAGATTCACCTTCAGAATCATCATCACTTTCAGATTCTTCCTCTTCGTCATCATCATCAAGTTTTACGTCTTTCGTAGTTTTAGATGAAGCTTCTTCATCTTCTTCCAGTTCGGCTTCTTCTTCAAGCACCTCAGGAATGTCTTCATCGGTTTCAGGGTCAAGATAGCCTGAAAGAATATCGGCAAGGCGACGTTCACCTGTCAAAAAGTCATTATATTCTTGGAGTACAACTTCAACGGCATTTGGCCAGTAAGCGATCGAGTGCAAGACATCACGGATACCTTCTTCGATGCGTTTTGCAATGCTGATTTCACCTTCGCGGGTCAGGAGTTCAACTGTTCCCATCTCACGCATATACATACGCACAGGATCTGTGGTACGACCTGGTTCACTTTCAACCGATGCCAATACTGCTGCGGCTTCTTCCTCTGCAACTTCATCGGCTGCTTCAGTAGAGTCGCCAAACATCGTATCATCAGATTCAGGGGCACGTTCATGTACAGGAATACCAACGTCCTGAAGCATCTGAATGATGTCTTCAATTTGTTCGCTTTCAGTGATTGAGTCTGGGAGATGATCGTTGACCTCAGCGTAGGTTAGGTAACCTTGTTCTTTGCCTCGGCTAATCAGAGCCGCTACCTGAGAAGTAGGGGAATGCATATCGCTCATCTTTGCTTACTCTTCGTTGAATCTGTGGCAGTAAAAAACCGTGCATGATAGCACAATTTGCTATAAAAGTTTTCGATTTGATCGTTTACATCTGAATTAAAAAATATATTTGATTTCACAGCTATTTTTTGAATATTGGGTTTGAATTGTTTTTTTCAAGTTATGCCATCCTAAATTTTTCATCAAGAATTATCGATAGAAGTTAGCAAGAGTTTTATAAATATACAAATTTTTTGATGAAAAAAGATACAAATAGTTGTTTGAAAGCAAAAAAAATAAAAAAAACTTGACATGCTTGATCAGGCAAGATAAATAGCGCCTAGACCTATTCACATTTTTTCACTACGAGGTAGTTTTAGTGTCTTCTACAGATTTTGAATTAGATGATAGCTACGGTGATGATGATGATGTTAGTTTTGATGAAGCATCAGGCAAAATCAGTGCAAAAGAGTCATTGGAAAAGCGTCGTTTAATTGATGATCTTTTGGCGCAGCGCCGTTTAGAGCGTGAGTTGAAAGACTTTGAGTATGACTTCGATGATGATCTGGATGATGAAGACTAACAATCAAACGCCGCATAAACATATCTGAAAATGATATGCTATGCGCTATTTTAAATACACTGGATAAACAATGAGTACCTTAGATTTAGATCAATTAAGTGATTATCTGGATGGTGACCAAAACGAACATGGTCTGGACTTTGCGGCAACTCATGGTTTTCTATGTGCAATTGCGGTCGGCCCTCAGTTTGATCGTTGGTTGGATGAACTCTTTGACAGTAATCAGAAAAAAGTTCCTGCTGCCATCATTGAGCAAATTAAGCTTTGGCTAGATTCGATTCGTCAAAATTTAGCCAATGAAGAAGGGATTGAGTTTCCTTTTGAAATTGAAGAAGCCGATGTTGATTCAAGTTTAGGTGACTGGAGCGTTGGTTTTGTCGATGCGATGTTCTTAAATGAAGATGCTTGGTTTACACCTGAATATGAAGACCAATTGGTAGATCTCACTTTACCAATTATGGTGTTTAGTGGAATTGATGAAGAAGATCCGCAAATGGAATCTTTCCGTCGCAATGGTCAGTTGATGGATGAGTTGGCAGAAGAAATTCCAGATAACTTGAATGAATTGTATCTCATGTATCACACGCCTAATTAAATGTTCACTTTACGAAGTGAAGCAAAGCAATCATTGAAAACACCTCAAATTGAGGTGTTTTTTATGCTTATTTTTTAGGGTTAAGTCGCCACACTTTACTGAGTGGATTATCTCCCTTGTTCTGCTGTGCATCTACATATTGTTCTTTTAAGCATTTAATATCATAGTCATGATCATAGAGATGCTCGATTTCAGTAGGTTCAACTGAAAATGGAGGTCCTTCAAAGCTGTTCTGATCATATTCATAACTAATTAGAAACTGTGGTGCTGCCTGACTGATATGAATAAGATGTTGTGTATATCGTTGTCTCATTTCTTTGGGTAGCGCAATCAGAGCAGCACGATCATAAATCGCATCTATCTGCACAAGTTGCTTTTGAGTGAGATCAAAAAAGTCACCGACAAAAATATCGATTTTTGGGTGTGAATAATGAATGAGATTATTTTCTTCTGATATTTTAAAATCAAAATTAAAGTCTGTCGTAAGTTGCTCAATCAATGCAGTAACTGCAATTTGGCTGAGTTCAACTGCGACTACGCGAAAACCTTGTTGTATTAGCCAGCTAATATCCAGTGTTTTACCACTTAATGGAACAAAAACTCGTGCATTTGCATGAAGTTCTAAGCAGTTAAAATATTCAACGAGCAGTGGACTCGGTCTAAATTGGTGAAAACCAATCCGATTTTCTTGCCAGCGTTGATGCCAAAATTCGTGTTGCATATTGATTACCTTGATTTATTGGGCTTATAAAATTTACGATATAACCACCAACCACCCAATAATAAAGTAATTGCTAAAATGATATATCCAACCCGATGCATAATTGTAAACATGAGTTCTTGATTTTCACCAAAATAGAAACCAACACAAGCTAAAAATGTTGTCCAAATTACGGTTCCCACGCTACTGTAAAGCATAAATTTGCCAAAAGGCATATGACTCATACCTGCAGGAATACTAATTAAAGAACGAACAGCGGGAATCATTCGACCAAAAAAAACAATACGGTGTCCATAATGCTCAAACCAATCGAGTGCTTTTTCTAGGTCTTTGGACTTAATAAATAAATATTTTCCGTAACGATCTACCCATTTAAATAGAGCAGCGTGAGGAATTTTACGACCAATTGCATAGAGTACTGCGGCTGCAAGTATTGATCCTAAACTGCCTGCAATAATTACACCCACGATTTGAAGTTGCCCACGAGATGCAGTATATCCAGCACTTGGCATAATGACTTCTGAAGGAATGGGAGGGAAGACATTATCCAGAAACATGAGGATGGCGATACCGAAGTAGCCCAGATTTTCAATCATCTGGATGATCCAATTGTCCATATATTTTCATGAGTAAATAAATTGATCTTAAAGGTTAAGTCGCTGTTTTTAAATATTTCTTATGTAAATAAGTGGACTAAATTTTTTTATACATTTCCCTACATAATCACGCATGTAACTTAAACAATGATCGATTAGGATGAAACATGACAATAACAGGATAAAATTATGCAACAAGGTATGATCATAATGTCTGGCTTAAATTTTAATCTTGTAACCAGTGAAATTGAGCCATATAAATTGTACTTAATTTAATAAAAACAATGAATAAGTTCAATTATTGGCTGTAACCATCATTAAAAGTGAGGTAGGGATATGACACAGATCAAAATCAGAAAAGCGATTAAACAGGACAAAGACTGGATGCTTAAGTTATATCAAAACAACTCAAAACAACAATTGAGCCAAGTTGGAAAAGATCTGGATTCAGGCTTTGTTCAAGATAATCCGCATTTTGATCAACTGCTTCAGCACTGGATTGATGTATCAGCTATTGATGTGGCTGAACTAGATGGACAGTCCTCTGGGTTCTTAGTGATACAACGTGAAATTGAATCCAAAGGACCAGAAATTTTGGCGTATATTCAAGAGCACGCCAATATTTTAATTTTGCAGGAAACACCTTTGGCAGATTTACGCTACGCGGCTTATGGACCAATTTTGGTAGATGATCAGTTTCGCGGCAAAGGTATTGCTAAAGCCTTACATGATCAGGCATTGAAAGATCTAAAAACACAAGGATTTGATGCTATTGTGGCTTTTATTGATACTGATAACCCTGTTTCGCTTAAAATCCATGATGCTCTAGGAATGCATGTTTTAGATAAAGTGGTACTGGCTTCTGGACAATTTTTTATTTTGGGGCAGATGACCTAAGCTGCATTAAAAAAGCCGAAATTTTAAATTTCGGCTTAAAATGATCTCAGTCTAAAAAGGCAACTCAAAGGCGTTTGCGCTTTGCAGCTGCAATTTGTGACTGACGCATACGGAAACCTTCTTTTTGTTTTTCAGATGTTTTATCGATACAGTACACACATGAAACACCATGTTCATAGCTAGCTAGAGCTGATTCTTCTGGGGTAAGTGGCCAACCGCAAGCATGGCATTTGACATTTTGACCTTCTTCTACGCCATGGGTAACCGCAGTACGACCATCAAATACAAAACATTCACCTTCCCATAAGCTTTCTTCGGCAGGTGTTTCTTCCAGATATTTTAAAATACCGCCTTTTAAGTGATAAACCTCGTTAAAACCTTCTTGCAGAAGTAAAGAAGTTGATTTTTCACAGCGAATACCGCCCGTACAAAACATCGCAATTTTTTTGTCTTTGTGCTGTTCAAGATTTTGTTTGACGTATTCTGGAAATTCGCGGAAAGTTTCAGTTTTTGGATCAATCGCGCCCTTAAATGTTCCCGCTTTATATTCATAATCATTACGGGTATCGACTAAGATCACATCGTCACGGCTAATCAGCTCGTTCCATTCTTTAGGATCAAGATAATGGCCGACTAAATCACGTGGTTTGACTTCAACACCTAAGGTCACAATCTCTTGTTTGAGTTTGATCTTCATTTTACGGAACGGTTTTTCTGAACTTTGCGATTCTTTGTACTCCATCGCATTAAAACCTTCACTCAGTAAAAACTGATAAATTTTATCAATGGCTTGTCGATCACCTGCTACTGTGCCGTTAATTCCCTCACTTGCAACGATCAGAGTTCCACACAGATTGATGTTTTTGACTAAATCGAGCAAGCGTTGCTGTAAATCCGCAGCATTGCTCACTTCTTTAAATTGATATAGTGCGGCAACAACCCAATCAGTGGTCGCTTGCTGTTCTACAGGTGCAAGCTGTTCTACAGTAGCGTTCATGGAAAACTCCAAAAGCATGAGAGAAAAATTCTGGCGCGTATTTTAGCGTGAAATACATCATTAGGCGAGAAAGTAATACATTTTATAGGGATTATTTTTTGAAAATAAAAAGAAATTGAATAAAACTAAAATCTTTCACATTACAGTGAGATATGGTGTGCATGGTAAGGCGCAACTGATAATTGTCGTATTTCTATGCAAAATACCAAGTATTGTGGTTAAAATTTTATTGCATACAAGATATAGTATAAGCATATGTCACAGAATGAACTAAAGCCATCCTGATTTAGACTTTAACCAGAGAGATAGATTTTGAGTAATGATCGCCGCATCCCTACGATAACCCCATGTGCAGGACGCTGTTCAACGACGTTTGGGGATAATGTTTGTCGTGGATGTCGCCGTTTCAATCATGAAATTATACGCTGGAATACATTTACGCTTGAACAGCAGCTCAGTATATGGAAGCGCTTGGATTCACAATTAGATCAGATTTTAATTCCCATGCTGCCCAATGCCAATTTAATTGTGGTGATGCAATTTCTAGAGTTAAAGCGTGTTCGTGTGCTTGAACATGCGACGAAAGGGCGAAAGTTATATCATGCGCTGAAACTTTGTGAAAAAAATAAACATCTGGCTGAGGAGAGTGGTCTATCAATTCGTGGGGATCAGGTTAAAGCTATTTGGCAGGAATTTGAAAGACGTATCTTATCATTGGCACAAGCCAGTTATGACTTTGCATGGTTACGCGCAGACGGGATGCGGACTCATTTACTACCTATAGTCGAAGAATCTTAGACTGAGTATGATTACTGTAATTTACCTACAAGTAATTTCAATAGGGCTTTGTTTTGATCCGCTATGTCTTGATTAAAGCCTTCTACCAAAAAACGGCTTATTAAACTTTCAATAAAGTTATAACATAATTCAGTAATCGCATCAGCGTGTTTTAAATTTTGCACTTTGGTTGAAATAAATAAATAAATCCATTGTTTATGAGCTTTAGAAATCTCATGTACTTCATTTTCTTTGATGGTTGACTCAGCCACTGCGCGAATGAATAGACAGCCTTTAAAATGATCTTGTTGAAACCACTGAATATGCCAATCATAAATTTTATCGAGTGCTTCAATGTCCTGTGCTTCACCTACAAAATTTTGTAGGCTTTCTCTAAATCTTTGATCACGTTCTTTGAGTACTTTAAGTACCAACTGTTGCTTATTTTTAAAATACGTATACATCGTGGTTTTAGAACAGCCTGACACGTCCCTAATTAAATCGACCCCAACAGCGCTAAAGTTATCGCGATTAAAGAGTACCTCTGCGGTTGCTAAAATTTTATTTGCAGATTTTGACATGAATAATTTGCTCTTGATTAAAATAGTACAGATCTGTACTATTTTGGAATTATAGCTTGCAGTCATTCTAAAATCAATGAAGGAAATATATTCATGTTTTCAATTTTTATGGGCAAAGAAAAATTGGCACCTAGACCAGCATATGCTGATATCTTAAGAGGTTTAATCGGTGGAACGCTTAGTATTGCTTTGCTATTAGGTTTAGGACAATGGTCTGGTCATCTGTGGATTATGGCACCATTTGGTGCAACCTGCGTGTTGCTTTATGCTGTTTCCCAGTCACCTTTAGCGCAACCGCGGAATATTATTTTGGGGCATTTTGTTTCTGCATTGATTGGTTTGGTTTTTTTAAAAATTTTAGGTAGTCATTTCATAAGTATTGCTTTGGCTGTAGGTTGTGCAATTGCGTTAATGCAATTACTACGTTGTGTACATCCACCTGCAGGTGCAAATCCTTTAGTCATTTTACTCACAGCACAAAGTGTGAATTATTCTTGGGGTTTCTTAATTTTTCCAGTTCTGACAGGAGCGGTTGCATTGGTGGCCATTGCATGGTTAGTAAATAATATTAAAGCAAGCCAAAAATGGCCTTTATATGGTTTGGGGTTTTGGCAGAGTAAATAAGAAATCCCGAATACAGTGATTCGGGAAAAATGAAAAGACTTAAATTTAAATATTATGTTTGATTCGATATTGAACCAACTCTTCAATAGTGATCACAGTAAGGTGATGGGTCTGAGCATAAGCTAAGACTTGAATACCCGATGCCATCGTTCCATCTGGATTTGTTAACTCACATAGCACTCCCGATGGTTTTAATCCTGCAAGTCGAGCAAGGTCAATCGTAGCTTCTGTATGACCACGTCGGCTTAAAATACCACCATTTCTTGCGCGTAAAGGAAATACATGACCAGGACGATTTAGGTCACTGGCAACAGCGCCATCTTTAATCGCGGTATGAATCGTTGTGACGCGATCTTTTGCCGACACACCTGTTGTTACGCCTTGAGCCGCTTCAATCGTCACAGTAAATGCAGTGTGAAACTGGCTAGAGTTATTTTGTACCATTGGTGGTAATTGTAGATGATCTGCAAGATCTTCCGTTAAGCAAAAACAAACAATTCCAGAACCATCACGGATCATGCGGGCCATGGTGTCTACATTTAATGTTTCAGCGGCAACAATCAGATCGGCTTCATTTTCACGATCAAAGTCATCCATCACCAAAACGGGTTTTCCCTGACGGATATCTTCTAGGGCTTGTTGAATACGTTGTTCGGCAGGGGATAGGGCTGAAAAGAAAATTTCAGGTTGAATCAAACTAGACATATGAAATGCTCTCGTAAAGTTACGGTTAAACATTTCAGGACTGATGCAGAAATAGGGTCGTAACAATAGACCAGAGTTGATCTACTGTGGAACGTCGTCTTCTTTCATCCGGACTATACCGTCGGCTTTGGATTCGCACCAAATCTGCGATTGATCATATAAAATCAATTGCTCGCGGGCTTACTCGTGGTGAGTTTACCGCCGGTGGGGAATTACACCCCGCCCTGAAGCGATGTTCCATAATTATAGTCTTTTTCAACTAAAAAACGAGATCTTTTTTAGAACAAGAGTTTCAAAGCATATTTGAAAGAAGTATAAAAAAGCCCGTCTATGCGGGCTTTTCAAATATCTTGGACTGTTAAGCCACTTGAACTGGAATACAGTTTGCTGTGTGATTCACAGTGTTATCTGGATTCGCATATACCAAACGTGGTTTATGAGCATTCGCTTCGGCTTCAGTAAAGTCACCAAAAGTTGCGATAATCACCAGATCACCCACATCAGCTTGATGCGCTGCGCCGCCATTGACTGAAATAATACCTGAATGGTCTTCACCACGAATCGCATATGTTGCAAAGCGTTTGCCGTTGGTGACGTTCCAGACATGGATTTCTTCGTATTCGCGAATCCCAGCTAAATCCATTAATACGCCGTCAATTGCACAAGAACCTTCATAGTGAAGTTCGGCATGCGTAACCACTGCACGGTGAATTTTGCATTTTAATAAACGAGATAGCATGGCTAGCGTCTCCTGAGTTGACCTAAGCGTATGATCTTAAGGTTAAAACCTAATCTGACTTTTTGAGTCGGCATTTGCATGCGCATTTTGCTCTTAAAAAGAGCATATGGCAAGCGGGAATATTCAACAAATCATGTTAATTGGGTTTGTAAGCATTGATTTGATTCATTGCCTGTGAAAATTGGCCATCGACCATTAATTCCACTTTAGATAACGCATGATGAATCGCATCATCCATTAACTGTTGTTCATCTTTCGGTGCTTTACCCAGTACATGTCCTGAAACACGCTCTTTAGAGCCGGGATGACCAATACCAATACGTAACCGATGAAAATTTGAACCGATATGGGGGACAATGTCACGCAGACCATTGTGACCACCATGTCCACCACCGCTTTTGAGACGAATAATGCCTGGATCCATGTCCAGTTCGTCATGAGCAATTAAAATGGATTCTGGGGTAATTTGATAAAATTTGGCAAAGGGAACAACACTTTGACCGGATCGATTCATAAACGTAGTCGGGATTAATAGGCGAACATCATGTCCTTCTATTGTACCACGTCCAGTATAACCGTTAAATTTTGGATCTTTTTTAAGGGTAATGCCATATTGATCTGCAAGCTGTTCAACAAACCAGAAACCTGCATTATGGCGAGTTTGGGCATATTCCGTACCGGGATTGCCCAAACCAACAATTAGCGAAATATTTGACACTAATTTACGCTCAACAACTTACGCGCGTTTAAAGTCTGCGTGCATTGGTGTGTTTTTAGCAGGATGACGTTGTAACGCTTGGATTTTAACGTTTTCAACTTTATCACCAATTTTGATTTCAATAACTTCTTCAAAAAAAGCATTGTTTTCTAAAGCTTTTACAACTTCACGAAGTTCTAAAGTTACTGCTACAGGCTCTGCATTACCACCGTAGATGATAGCAGGAATCAATGCTTCATGACGAAGGCGGCGGCTCGCACCTTTCCCTTGTTTGTCTTCAGCGCGCGCTTGAGCGTTTAATACGAAGTTTGCCATGAGAAAATCCTCATTAAGGTTTAAATAAACTAAACTTGCGACCAGTTTAGTGATAGAAAACCCTAGCCAAAGCTAGGGTTTGAAAAAAGCTGCGCTATTATAGATAACTATCGAACATTGCGCTAATAGATTCTTCGTTATTAATACGACGAATTGTTTCAGCGACCATGCCAGCAACAGAAACCTGACGAATCTTGCCTAGATTTTGTGCTTCGACAGAAAGAGGAATTGTGTCAGTTACGACTAATTCATCAATCACAGAATTTGTAAGATTTTCGATCGCTTTACCTGAAAGTACTGGGTGAGTTGCATATGCAATCACACGGCGCGCACCAAACTGTTTTAGAGCATCAGCAGCTTTACACAATGTACCAGCAGTATCTACCATATCATCGACAATGACACAGTCACGATCTTTTACATCACCAATCAAATGCATCACTTGGGATTCATTGGCTTTTTGACGACGTTTATCGATAATTGAAAGATCAATATCGCCCATTTGCTTGGCGACTGCACGAGCACGAACAACACCACCAACATCTGGTGAAACGACCATTAAATTATGATGTTGCTGTTGACGTAAGTCAGCCAACAAAGCAGGAGTACCATAAATGTTATCGACAGGAATATCAAAGAAACCCTGAATCTGGTCAGCATGTAGGTCGATCATCACCACACGGTCAATACCGACTGTAGTCAGCATATCTGCAACTACTTTTGCGGTAATAGGAACGCGAGTTGAACGTGGACGACGGTCTTGACGGGCATAACCAAAATAAGGAATCACAGCCGTAATACGTCCTGCACTTGCACGACGTAATGCATCTGCCATAACCAGAATTTCCATCAGGTTATCATTGGTTGGTGCACAGGTAGGCTGAACAATGAAAACGTCTTTGCCACGCACATTTTCAGTAATTTCGACAGTGATTTCACCATCAGAAAATTTACCTACAGCAGCAGCTCCCAAAGGGATGTGCAAATGACTAACGACTTTTTGAGCAAATTGTGGATGAGCAGTTCCACTAAAAACGACAAGATTGGGCATGAAGCACCTGAGCGAGGATTACGTGAAGCAACGCTTCACCCGAGCGCAAGGGAAAAAACGATGATTTTCCAAAGGGGTTAAGCAATGCTTCGCCCGAGCGCAAAAGAAAAATAGTTAGTTTTTCTAACGGGTAGTTTAAAGAACAATCTGTTATATGGCAGGGGCGGCTGGATTCGAACCAACGGATGCCGAGATCAAAACCCGGTGCCTTACCACTTGGCGACGCCCCTAATGCGGCAGAACTTTAATGGTTTTACCTGTTTATGTCAAGAAAATTCAACAAAAAACAAAGTAAATAACCTGTCTGACATTTAATGATGTAAATGGCAGGGGCGGCTGGATT
>NZ_LXGN01000045.1:0-78819 GCF_009372255.1 Acinetobacter guerrae | reverse complement strand
TACCACTTGGCGACGCCCCTATCTTCAAAGGTGAAAACCATATAATGGAGACTGTTGTAAACTATTTACCACGTAAGCCTTACATGGTGCGTTTGCAACAATTTCAACAATATTCATTTCATCATTGATCTCAGAAAAAACACAAGCACCTGTTCCTGTAAGCTTTGCCTGACCAAATTGATCTAGATAATGCATTGCTTCATCAACCTGTGGGTATAGACTTCGGGCAATAGGCTCAAAGTTATTTCCAAAGCTAGATGGCTTTAACTGATAGGCGCAAAATGTATTAGGCTTGGAATCTCTTGTCAATGTTTTTTGCGAAAAAAGCAATTGAGTGCTGATAAAACAATCAGGTTTTAAAATAATGTATTGTTTTTGAGCTAAGTCTATGAATGATAAACGTTCACCGATGCCTTCTGCCCATGCATTTTGACCATGAATAAACACTGGAACATCGGCACCTAGCTGTAGTCCAAGCTGTGCCAATTGTTGAATATTTAATCTGCATTGCCAGAGTTGATTGAGCACAATAAGAGTCGTGGCAGCATTGGATGAACCTCCGCCTAGCCCTGCTCCCATTGGAATATTTTTCTCAATTTGAATGTTTAAGCCGCATAATTTTTGTGCATAAGGCTTTAATAGTTCTGCAGCACGATAAATCAGATTATTTTTTAGATCGACTTGCTCCAAGCCAGTAATGCTTATTGAGAAATCAGTTTTCGGGTCAAAACTCATCCAGTCATACAAATCAATCAATTCAAAAATCGTTTGCAATTCATGATAGCCGTCAGCACGGCGACCTGTAATATGCAAAAACAAATTGAGTTTGGCTGGAGAGGGGACCCGAATCATCATATTCACTTGGTTTAACGATTTTGAATGACCATTGTAATACGATTTTCTTTATTATCTTCAAGCATTTGCTTTAAAATAAGTTTATTCGGTAATTTTTGCTCTGCATCATAGCTAAGGTCAACATCCCAGCCATCTTCTTGGATATGGTTAATTCGACCATTTGCATCTAAATTAGTCTGAGCTTGTGTCGTTGCTGGTCTTGCTTGTACCCAGCTAATAATATGTGTAATCGGGGCTTGCCATCCTGTTGCACGTTCGAGCAACTCTTCGGGGGATGATGCTGTAATGAGGCCAGTTTTAGCACTATTCAGTGTGACTTTACCATTTTGTCCCTGAATTTGAGTTTTACCCATACCCAAAATGCCAGTCAGTTCAATATTGAAGTTCTGTTGTTGTTGTGACCAAGTAAAAAATGCACTTCCCGATTGTTGCGGTGTGCGTACGCCGATTTTACCTTGTAGGTTAAATTGATTTTCGCTTTCATGAGTGTTCTTTGGGAGCTGTGGTTGGGTAAAATGCTGACAACCTGTTAGAAACAATACACTTGAACTACATAAGATCAGACAGGCTTGAGAAAGCTTATTCATAAATTAACTCTTTTTGCTACTTAGCGGTAAGATTAAACCATCAAGTTGTTGTAATTGTGGATCATTTGCATGTTTTTGTTTTAGCTGCTGTAACACCTGACTGTATTTGTCCAACTCACCCTGCATGTATAATGCTTTTGCAAATCTTACTCCGATATTGACATTATGACTCAAGGCATAAGCTTTACCCAATGAATCTGCGGCAGCAGGAAAATCATTTTGTAAAAAGGCAATATAGCCTAAAGTATCTAGAATTGAAGCTTGTTCTGGCGCATATTCTAGTGCAAGTTCAGCGTATTCTCTGGCTTCTTTAAGTCGGCGATTTTGCAAGGCAAGGGTATAGGCATACGCATTTAAGTAAGTTGGGCTATTGGGTTCAAGCTGTAGTAATTGCTTTAATGCGCGATCAAGTTTGTCCCGATCAATATTAGGATCGAGCATGAGCACTTCTGCATATATGAGTTCGGGGTCATCCGTAATGCTTTTGATCGCTTCATCTAGTAAACGAATTGCAGCTTTTTTATTGCCCATTTTTTTTAGAATCTCAGCCTGAGCCTGATATAAAAAACTGGCGTGCTGAGGATAATTCACCCGTTCCTGTGTTAAAAAACGCAAGGCATCGTTTAAGTTATTTTGTTTTTCAAAAATTGCTACCATATTGCGGCGTGAAACGACATATAGGCTACCATCTACCAGTCTGTAGTAGGCTTTAGCCGTCTCAAAATGTTGTTTGCGTTCGGCATTCACTGCCAGATAGTAATAGGCTTCATTTTGATATTTGGCTGAATAACGTAAATCGACCAGATATTGCTCGGCTTTTTCGTATTGTTTTAAGTCAATGCTGGTTAAGCCTGCAATAAATTTGGCTTCTTCTGCATCTGGCCATGTTTTGATAATGCTTTGTAGTTTTTCTAGCGCAAGTTCAGGTTCATTGTTTTTGACTAAAAAACGTGCCTCTGCTAGACGTACATCCAGATTGTTTTTATGGCGTTTGCTCGATTTTGCATACCATTCTTGGGCACCTTCCAGATCACCTAATCCTGTTAATAAGTTGGCTTTCATCAGAATGAAACTGGTTACTTTTGGACGTTTGCGTAAAGCTCGATTAATGGTGGCAAGTGCTTGTTCAAGATCACCATTTTGTGCTTCCAGACCTGCCATAAGTGCAAGTACTGATGGATTGTTTTTTTCTTTGCTAAAATTAAGAATATTAAGTAAATCAGCCCGATCTGAGGCTGACTCAGGTGAAATTCCTGCGACAATTTGCTCCAGATCTGCATTTGGATCGATATTTAAAATTTTATCCAACGTATCTGCTGCAAGTTTGTATTCGTGTGCTTTTAAGGCAATATGCGCCAGATAAAACAGTGCGGGAACATCTTCTGGCTCTTGTACGACCCAATGGGTGGCAATATCCAGTGCCGCTTTCATATCATTATATTCGAGTGCAATGTCTAAGGCGCGCTGTTTAATGGCAGGTGAATTGCTTTTAATCGCTAAAACAGTGTAATTATGAATTGCGGTAGGTATATCATCATAAGCGAGTGCAAACTCAGCAATCATACTTTGCTTGAGTGCTTCTGTATTGGGTTGAAGTGGATAAAAATCAGTCACAGCACGTACATGCGCTGATGATGCCATGCTTCCTAACAGTAAGAATGTGGTAGAATATTGTCTAATCGACGTACCATTAATTCGGCAATTCATTTGACGCAATTTTAGTAATCCATTTTTCCGTAATCTAAGTATGCTTTTTATGACACCGTTATTGCACAATAGCATAAATTTAGCGAAATGATGATCTGATATGTCCTTCTTTGCATTGGGTGTCAACCATCAAACAGCTTCCGTAGAGTTAAGAGAACAAATCGCTTTTAATGCCGAGCGATTGAGTGCTTTGCTTGCCGAACAGCGAGATCACCATCATTTAAATGATATGGTTGTGGTCTCGACCTGTAATCGTACAGAGGTGTACGCCATTGCAGATAATGCTGATATGGTATTGGACTGGCTTGCCCAATCAAATGATATTGAAGTAAAACACTTACTTCATCATGTTTATCGTTACGAAAATGCACAGGCAGTTACACATTTAATGCGAGTTGCCAGTGGGCTTGATTCACTTATGCTCGGTGAACCGCAAATCTTAGGGCAGGTCAAAAGTGCGCTGAATCTGTCAAAAGATGCGCATATTATCTCACCAGACTTAAACCGAATTTTTGAATATGCTTTTTATGCTGCTAAACGGGTTCGAACTGAAACAGCCGTTGGTAGTCATGCTGTGTCGATGGGCTATGCTGTTGCCCAATTGGCTTTGCAAGTGTTTAGTCATCCTGAACAGTTGACCGTGATGGTGGTTGCTGCTGGTGAAATGAATAGTCTGGTGGCTAAGCATTTGGCAGAAATGGGAGTTGCAAAAATTATTATCTGTAATCGTAGTCGTGAACGTGCTGAAAACCTATCACAGGAAATTGCTCAGCAGGTTGATGTCGAGATTATTGAGTTTAATCAGTTAGCAGATCACTTGCATCGCGCAGATGTCGTCTCAAGTTGTACTGGTAGTTTACATCAGGTTATTCACTATAAAGATGTGCGTGCAGCTCTAAAAAAACGTCGTTATAAACAGATGTTAATGGTGGATTTAGCCGTACCACGTGATATCGATCCAAAAGTCGAAAGTCTGGATGGTATATATCTGTATGGTGTGGACGATCTACAAAGTGTAATTGATGAAAATCTGGCACAACGTCGTCAGGCTGCGGTTGAAGCCGAAGTGATGGTCAATCAGTTGGCGACTCAACTGGTGACACAACAAAAAATTCAACAGGCGGGTAGCACCATACAAGCCTATCGGGAACATGGTCAGACACAAACTCAGTCAGAACTTGAACTGGCACTTGAAGCCTTAAAGACTGGACAAAATCCAGAAGATGTCCTAAAAAGTTTTGCGCATCGTTTAACCCAAAAGATGTTGCATCCGACTTCAATTTTGTTGCGTGAAGCTGCTCAAAATGAAAGTCCTGATTATTTTGAATGGATGCAAAATGAATTGGCTGAAGTTTTTACTAAAGAGAGAAAGCCTAAAAAATAATAAATTTTCAGATAATTACTTTATTAATTTTTAAAATTATATAAATATCAAATAGTTATAAATTTACGATGTGTGTGTATATACAGGGATTAGCTTTCGGCTAGATCTACTTTTTTTAGGCAAAACCATTGTCCTTTGTAAAACTTGTTCAATACCAAAATCTATCAAAAATAATTGCAAAAAAAATTCATTTATAAATGGAGTTTTGTCTTGAACAATTACGAAGAACATTTCCGCATATCGAATTTCGAATAAAATTTACATCGAATTCTGGTTAATTTAATAGCTTTAGAGTGATTTGCTTTGACACTTCATTAAGTTGTTGCTTCAAATTACGTGATTCAACTAATGAAACTGGAGATTTAAGTTTTTGTCTTAAATATGTTTCCTGTAGACTTAATGAGCATTCTTTAGCCAGCTTATCTGCAATCTCAGCTGTTTGCGTGAGGTTTTCAATATTTGTTCTTTGCATGGTATTCACAATTTCATGGCAATAAGCACTGCATGCGCCCAACACATAATAAGTTGCCAATTCTTGATCATCTGGTAATTCATCAAAAATACGATCCAGAATCGCCAAAATTTTACCAAGTAATTCGTTAGAATCAATGACTGCACGTAGAGCTTCAAAATGAATATATAAATAAGGATGATGCATCAAAATTGCTAAAGCAAAATCTTCATCTTTGGTCTGAATATTAAAAGACAAAGATGCATCATGGCTGATTTGAGGTGTCCATTTACGCCCTAAACCCAACTTTTCTCTAAAAGATTGGGTAAGCAAATAGCGAAACGAGCCATGTTTAGGTAATAACTCAGTCAGTTCTTTAAGTTCACCCATAACCAGACTTTTACCTTCTGGACTGGAAATA
The DNA here is from genome assembly GCF_009372255.1 of Acinetobacter guerrae. Taxonomy (GTDB): domain Bacteria; phylum Pseudomonadota; class Gammaproteobacteria; order Pseudomonadales; family Moraxellaceae; genus Acinetobacter; species Acinetobacter guerrae. The sequence goes on along the minus strand of NZ_LXGN01000045.1, from coordinate 73,414 downwards.
TCGTGCTGTCCTGTTAAATGAGCAAAGACAAAGTCAGATAATAATGGTGCTTGATCTAGGAGACGATTAAAATTTTCTAAGCCTTCACGACGAATCAGTGAGTCTGGATCATGTTCATTAGGCAATACGAAAAACTTGAGTTCACGTCCATCATTTAATAAAGGCAGTGCAATTTCTAGTGTGCGTCTTGCGGCTTTTTGACCTGCAGCATCACCATCAAAGGCAATGGTAATTCGCGGATTTTGTTTGAATAAGGTATTTAAGTGATCTGCATTACTGGCAGTACCAAGAGTAGCAACGGCACCATACACGCCGTATTGCTGTAGAGCGATGACATCCATATAACCTTCGACCATGAGCCAGTCATGAGCTTTGAGTTTTCGCCCTTCATAAAGACCATAGAGCAACTGATTTTTATGAAAGATCTCGGAGTCTGGTGAGTTGATATATTTAGGTTTGATTTCGTCATTCAGCGCACGGCCGCCAAAACCAACTACACGACCTTTATGATCACGAATCGGAAAAATCACACGTTCACGTAATAAGTCAAAGTCACGACCATTGTCGCTAGAACGAATTAATCCTACTTTTTTTAAGCCATCAATATCTTGTGGAAAGGCTTTTTCCAGATGTTGCCAATCTTCAGGTGCATAGCCTAAACGCCAAAACTGAATTGTTTCAGGGGTTAAACCACGCTGTTTAAAATAGGTCTGTGCTTTTTTACTGTGCGGAAGTTGTCGTTCATAAAATTGTGCAACATTTTCCAGTAAGTCGTATAAGTTTCCTTCTTGCGGCATATCTTCAAAAGTTGAAAATGAAGTATCGAATTGGGCAAAAGGATCATCTAAATAAGCAGGTAGCTCTAAATTTGCGGCATCGGCAAAAGCCTGATTAGGATCTTGTGGCGTAACAGTGGGTGATGCAACTTCTGCTGCAGCAATCGCTTTAGGTTCAATTTTTTGTGGACTACGCTTATAAGACAGTTTTTTATTATCAAAATTATCTTTGGGTAATTCGATTCCTGCTTTGCCAGAAAGTTCCTGCATGACATCGATAAAATTGCGACTATCAATATCCATCAAGAAGCGAATAGCATTGCCATTGGCCTGACAGCCAAAGCAGTGGTAATAGCCTTTGTCACGATACACGTGGAAAGAAGGGGTTTTTTCCTGATGAAATGGGCAACAGCCCGAATAGCTTCGTCCAGTTTTCTTAAGCTTTACCCGTTGACCAATCAATTCGACTAGATCGGTACGATCCAGAATTTGATCAATCGTATGTTGAGGAATTGCCATAATAAAAAATACCGTATCGGATCTGGACGAAAATAATAGTGCGATGTAGAAGATCTCTACATGATGCAGTCTTATGAATATGATTTCAATGTGCTAAAAATGAAAAAGGCAAGTTCTTCAAACTTGCCTTGCCGTGTAACTAGAAAAGACTAGTTAGCAGCATCATCTTCATTTGTTTCAGGAGTCACGGTATCAGGCACAACACTGGTACGTGGAACAAATTGTTGTGTAGGCGGTGTCGCAATAGGCGCGGCTTCATGTTGCTCTGGTTTGTCAAGTAAACCAAAACTTAAACGATTGGTTAGGCTGCGTGTTTCTGTCGGATTATCTGATGTCGCTTCTTCAACACCTGAAGTTTTTGCTCCACGACCTAAAATACCTAACGTTGCACGGTTCCACCAACTTCCTTCATGACGTGCTGCACGTAAGTCAACCTTGCCATTTGATTTAATTAAATCAGGATAATTCAGTTTTAATACATCTACATATTGTTGTGATGTGGCTTTATCACCTAATTCGTCATAGGCATAAGCTAGTGTTGCCAATGCTTCAGGAACCTGAGGCGTTTGTGGGTAATGTTCAACGACCCACTGCGCTCGTTCTGCTGCTGCTAACCATGCTTTACGTTTTAAGTTAAAACGTGCCACGTTAATTTCATTTTCAGACAGTTCTTGCTGAATGTATTTCATACGTTGTGCGGCATCGACTGCATATTCGCTGCTTGGGAAACGGCGAATAAAGTCGACAAAATTCTGATAAGCTAGCTTTAAATAACTGACATCACGATGAGATTGTTGCAGTGAAGTATAGCGTAACAAGCTGTCGTAATTGAGTTCCATGTTAGACACGCCACGTACATAGTAGGCATAATCGACATTTGGATGTTGCGGATTTAAACGAATAAAACGCTCTGCGAGTGCAATTGCACCTTCATAGTCTTTTTGTTGAAATTTGACATACAGAAGCTCAAGCTGTGCTTGCTGTGCGTATTGACCCGTTGGATAATAAGTATCAATTGCTTCTAACGATTTTGCAGCATCTGAATATTGCTTACGATCGAGTGACTTTTCTGCTTTTTCAAAATAAACTAGTTCACTTGACTTAGGCCCAGTATCGACTACTTCTTTTTTTGGATTACTGCTACAACCCACCATTGCAGTCGCTACGCCAAGAGAAAGGGCAAGCATGGTAATCTTATAATTTGGTAGCGACATAAAAACTCCTCTGTTATATACGGGCAATGAGCTACAATTGCGCTATTAAACCACTTTTATCACTTTGAGCAAATGACTTCAGCACAATCTTCTAATTCAAATCTCTCAGAAACAAACTTCAATTTACTTGAAGATTCTGAGGATGCAGATAATCATAATTCTGACACAACTGCAACACGTTTATCGTTGCAGGAACAGCTTGACGAAACTTATCTAGGACAACGCATTGATCAGGTCGCGGCGAGCGTCTGGAGCGATTTTTCCAGAGAACGGCTTAAGCAGTGGATGAAAGATGGTCATTTGTTGGTAAATGGTAACATCGTTAAGCCGAAATATCGTTGTGAAGGCAATGAGTTACTCACCTTAAATGTCGAGCTTGAAGCTCAGACCACTAGCAAACCTGAAAATATTCCTCTTGATATTGTTTATGAGGACGCAGACATTTTGGTCATTAATAAACCCGTTGGTATGGTTGTGCATCCTGGCGCAGGCAATAGCTCAGGTACATTGGTCAATGCCTTGCTATATCACTATCCAAAATCGGCAGAATTAGCGCGAGCGGGACTTGTGCATCGTATTGATAAAGATACCAGCGGTTTACTGGTGGTTGCCAAAAATCTCGAAGCACAGTTTTCCTTAAGTAAACAACTGGCAGACAAATCGGTTTATCGTATTTACGATTTGGTTGTTTATGGCAATATCGTGGCTGGCGGAACTATTGATGAGCCGATTAAACGCCATCCTGTAGATCGAATTAAAATGGCGATTTTACCAGGTGGGCGTGATGCAGTAACACATTATAATGTCAAAGAACGCTTTCAGAACTTTACGCGTGTACAGGCGCAACTTGAAACTGGGCGGACGCATCAGATTCGGGTGCATTTTAGTTATATTGGACATGGTCTGGTTGGCGATTCAGTTTATATGAATCGAGTTCGTGTTCCTGCGGGAGCAAGTGAACGTTTAAATATTACCTTGCGTGCTTTCAAACGTCAGGCTTTACATGCTTCCAAGCTTGGTCTGGTTCATCCGCGTACTCAGGAAAATATGATGTTTGAAGCGCCGTGGCCAGATGACTTTAGTTATTTGATTGATGTTCTACGTCAGGACAATGCGGCTTACTAGATAAAAGGATTGGTTCATGAATTTTGTACAAGGTTTACCGCTAGGTGTTTATGTGGGTCAAACCACCATTCAGCATGCAGACGCGTTACCAAGTGCAAATCCTGATTTAGCTGGATTTAATCTGGCTTTACATGTAAATGACGATCCTGAGCGCGTTCAGCAGCATCGCATGATATTGCTGAATGAGTTTGCCGAATATGGGGTCAATAAAATCACATGGATGACCCAAACCCATAGCACTATTTGCCATACTGTTAATGAACAAATGACGTTTGAAGCATTAATAGGGGATGGTCTGGTGACCCAGACCAAAGGTCATGCATTGATGATGATGACAGCTGATTGTTTGCCTGTGGTTTTGGGCAATCGAGATGGTACAGAAGTCGCAAACTTGCATGCAGGCTGGCGTGGTCTTGCAGGTGGAATTATTGAAAATACCATTGAAGCCATGCAAAGTGGTGCGACATGGGCATGGTTAGGTGCTGCAATTAGTCAGCCCTGTTTTGAAGTTGGTATCGAGGTCAAGAAAACGTTCTGTGAAAAATATCCAGAATTGGATATGGCTTTTGAACAAGGCAAACAGGATGATAAGTTTTATGCAGATCTTTATGCCATTGCACGTTATATCTTGGAGCAACATGGAATAGAGTTAATACTCGGCGGCGATCAATGCTCTTACCGTCAACAATACGAATACTATTCTTATCGGCGTAATGCGAAAACAGGACGCATGGCGACTTTTGTCTTTATGCAATAAATCACATGCTTTATACGACGGATTCGCCTTGTATCACTGAAAAATGTTAAACTTGATCTAAATCATTGGTTTTTAAATTTTCCATGTCTGTTATTGAGCAAATTACTCCCCAAGTCAAAGTTTGTGTGATTTATCATAGTCCTTATGGGCATACGGCAAAAGTTGCACAATATATTGCACAAGGCGCAGAGCAAGCGGGTGCAGAAGTACATCTCATTTCTGTAGCTGCACCACAGTGGGATTTGTTGGATCAAGCTGATGTCATTGTCATGGGGTGCCCAACCTATATGGGGAGTCTAACCTCTGCACTGAAACAATTTATGGAAGACTCTTCTAAACGTTGGTTAGCGCGTACATGGCAAGGAAAAATTGCAGCTGGCTTTACCAATGGCGGTGGCTTGAGTGGAGATAAACTGGCTGTGTTGCAACAAATTAATTTATTTGCGATGCAGCACGGTATGATCTGGGCAGGTCTGCCTTTTATGCCAACAGGTCGAAGTTCACTTGATATCAATCGGATGTCGAGTTTCTTGGGCTTGATGACGCAATCTGATAATGCCAGTGTTGAAGTTACCCCACCAGAAGGTGACTTGGAAACAGCGAGAAAGTTTGGGAAATATTTGGCTGAGTTAAAAATATAAAAAAGTTTTATGAGACATTCATAGTCTCATTAAGGTGTTATTCTCATTTGAATGACATTATTTTGATGAGATTGTAATGAATAAATCAATCCTAAGCCAAGTAGAGCGGATACTAAATCTTTATCATGCTTTACCTAGAGAACCACAAGAAGCTTGTTCAATTGAAGAATTAAAACAAAAAGTTTTACATCTGTATAGTGACGAGATTAATGAAAAATCACTAAAGAAGAACATTCATCGAGACCTGAAAACACTCAATGAGATTTTAATATCGGGAAAATTAATAGAGTTTAATACTGGAGGTCGTCAGCCATCGAGTTTCTGTTTAAGCTATAATGCTTATATTGAACAGTTTAACTCTGAGCTTGCATTAGTTTTGGTGATGGCAAATGAGTATTTGAGTCAAAGCTTACCAAATACTATTTATGAAAAAGTGAAAGGGTTTTTTGAAGCTGCGGAACAGCAATTAGAGAAGGATACCCAAATCGGGTCATGGCAGAGAAAAATAAGATTTGTGCCTGATGGGTTTGGAAAAATTAATAGAAAAGAGCAACATACACTTACAATGCAAAAGATTTATGAGGCTTTGTTGGATGATCAACTATGGCTTGATGTTTATATAGAAAAGAAGGAAGCCATGTACAAACAAAATATATTTTAAAGCCTCAAGGCATTATACAGCATGGACAGCAACCGTATTTAATCGCAAGTAAAATCGTAGGGAGTAAAAGTGAGCTTAGAACATTTAATCTATTGAGATTTGATAAGGTCGATGTGATCGAAGAAAAGGCTCATGTTGATATTAATCATTATGATATTGATATGCTTGTGGATGAGCGTGAATTTGAAAATGCTTATTTTGATAGGGTTGGGCAAGAGATATTTTTTGTTTTTCATGAAGAATTATTAGAGGAATTAAAACTTAAACCAATTTGCGTTAATCAGGATATTAAACAAATAGAAGATCATGAATATTATGAATTGAGAGTTACAAGTTTTATTACTACGAGTTTAATGAATTGGTTGGTAGAAAAAGCTCACTTGATCCAAATCATAGCACCCCAAGAGCTTCGTGAGGAAGTTGTTTATAGAGCGACTGTTGCACTAGAGAGAAATGATTACGGTTATTCAATCATGACTTTGGAGAATCCGATCAATGATTAAAGTACAAGGTAAGAGCAACGAAGATGATGTATCCATAAAGTTTATATTGAATAATCTATCTACTATGATTCACCAAGGCTATGTCTTAGAAGAAATTGTTTCACAGAAAATTTTTGCAGATATAGAAACTATGATAATTGACTCTGAAAATTCTATTTTCCCAGAAATAAATTGGCAAACGATGATATGGGAAATAAGTGCTAACTTTGAATATAGAGAATTGTGGTTTGCACCACAACTTTGGATTCATCCTAAAGCTAATGAACAATATAGTAATATTTTGCACAGTTATGCTTTTTTTAAGCTCACGCATTATGATAAAGGGTATAATTACAATCCTAATGAAGAATTTCAGGTCAATAATAATAGATTCCCGACTTCTAACTTTTTTAGACATGATAAAGGATCTATAAGCATACAATTTTTTCTTAATTATAATTTACTTCGTGAACTTTCATATCAATATGGTGATCTTACGAAAGAAGCTTCTGATCTCAGAATTTATCGAGAAATGTGTGATTGGAATAAGTTTAGAAAAAATACTTTGAAGCAATACAAAAAATTGGAAGATAAAGGTTTTGAGTTAGAAGGGCATGGCACTTTTTTTGAGATAAAAATTGATGTGCTCGATTCTGAATTATTTATAAAAGAGTACGAAAATGGAAAACTTGATAAATCTTTGGAACCTATTGAAAAAGCGTTGAAAAAAATAAATGAAAGTTTTGATATATTTGATAATATTCAAAATAAAGCAAAAAAATATTATTTGGATTTTGTGACAGCACAAGTTTAAAGGGATGTGGGGAAATGTTTTTAAATGATTTTGACTCTTCTAATCAATTAATAAACTTCTTTAATGATTGGAAAAGAATAGAGCAACAACAGAAGGTGGTTCAGGAACAACTTTCTTTTGAGCAAAGACTAAACTTATTTTTCAACGAGTGGAGTGTTTTACCTCCAATTAAAGATATAGTAGAACAACCTTTATTTGTAGATAGTGTAGCTTTAAAGAACTTTTTTCATAACTTTAAGATAGCAGCAGAACCTATTCAATCAGCAAAAAAGCAGGGTTTTGCTTTAAATGTTTGGAAAGCTGCGGGTTTAGGAACAAAGGAAGTACGAAATAGCCCAGTCTTAAAATGGTTTTTGGACTGTCGTGGTGATCATGGACAAGGAAATGAAATTTTATTAATGTTCCTGAAATTATTGCCTTCTCGATTTCACCAATATCAGCCTGCTAATTATTCAGCTATAGATGAATGCTGTCCACTCGGTAATTTGGAAAATCGAGTAGATATAGAAATTGATGCACCTGAGTTTTTACTATTTATTGAGGTTAAAATTTATGCAAATGAAGGTGTGGATCAACTTAAACGGTACTACCGAGAAGCAATGTTGAAAGCTAAAAATGCGAGTAAAGACTGGGCTGTCATTTATTTGACAAATACAGGTCATTTATCAACAAATGAGCAAGATATTAAAGCAGCGTTATTAAATGATGATAATGAGATTACTAAATTAATTCATGAAAATTTGCGTAACGATGAGCAAGATAGATTAATTGCAATGTCTTGGTTAACAATTTAAAAATTGTTATATCAATATGCAAACCGAAAGGATGCAAATAATCGTGGGGCATGGTTAGCAAAGCAGTTTGCTGATCATATTAAAACATTTAATTAAATCTAATTACTTTATTTGGGATAGAATAATGAGTAATATCAATGCAATAAAATTAATTATTGAAAATATTCAGATGTTGGAACAAGCAAACGGGATGATCAATGATGAAATTACGATTAAACTTTTTGAAACAGTAGATCATGTCATTCAAGACAAAGTTGAAAGTTTTCAAGATGGGGAATGGGATGGATATTTTAATTTTTCAGCAGATTATCTGGCTTTTGCACCAAGTAACTGGAAAGTAGTAAATTCAAATAAATTTAATCAAAATTTTTATGCAAGATATTCTTTAGGTTGCGAAAGTGAGGAAATCGGGTGTGATAGTAATCAGTGGTGGTTAAGTACTTTCTTAAAAAATGATGTAGAGCATATAGTTTTTACCTTCTATCCATGGCAACCTAATTTTTTGAAATCTACTAATAAAGATTGGAAAGCCTTTGCTAATGAGCAAAATCAATTAAAGCCACAGATTGAACAATTAGGCTTTAAATATAATGCAAATAAAGGCAGTTGGTATTTAGTGGTAGATGGTATTGAACCAGCAGTTTTTATTGATAGCTATGAAAATGATAATTTGGCAGATGCACTTACTCCAATCGTAGATGCTTTGAATAAAATTGAAAAAGCCCATCCATATTTTGATCAAATTGTACAAGCTGCAATTGCAAAGTTCGGACGTGTTGAAGTAGAAGAAACTGTTTAAGCAGTCTATTTAAAGAGCTTTGTCTAATGCAAAGCTCTTTAAATGTAAGAGAATTATTTATGCATAATTCGTGCTTTATCACGTTGCCAGTCACGGTCTTTTTCAGTCGCACGCTTATCGTGTTGTTGCTTACCTTTCACCAACGCAATTTCCAGTTTGACCAGATGACCTTTCCAGTAACACGCTAAAGGCACACAAGAATAACCTTTTTGGTTGACTGCACCCATCAATTGTTCAATTTGTCTGCGAGACAATAACAACTTACGAGTTCGAGTGGCTTCAGGTACTACATGGGTCGATGCAGAAAGTAACGGTTGAATCTGTGCACCAAACAAATAGGCTTCACTATTTTTAAAAATAATATAACTTTCGGTCAGGCTCATGCGACCTGCGCGTAAAGATTTTACTTCCCAACCCAGCAGCGCAATACCTGCTTCAAATTTTTCTTCAATAAAATAATCGTGGCGCGCGCGTTTATTTTGCGCAATGGTGCCACCGTTATTTTTCTTCACTACTACTGCTTTCGCCATAATCTTAAAAATTCCAAAGTTAAGCTATTGTGCCTGAAACAGTGACAGAGGTGAAGTTTTTTCATTTTAATCAGGTTGCTTATTGATGCGATGTCTTCGCTAAGAAATCAAGATTTGCTAGAATACAACTCTCAGAAAATAAACTAGAGTAAAAATGGATGACTAAAGCACGTGTTATCTATCCAGGTACATTTGACCCAATCACCAATGGACATATTGATTTGGTCACTCGAGCCTCACGAATGTTTGATGAAGTTGTGGTCGCCATTGCGATTGGACATCATAAGAACCCTGTCTTTAGTTTAGAAGAGCGTGTCGCGTTGGCCAAAGCATCTTTAAGCCATTTACCGAATGTTGAGTTTGTTGGATTTGATGGCTTACTGGTCAATTTTTTTCGCGAACAAAAGGCAACAGCAGTATTACGAGGTTTACGCGCTGTATCTGATTTTGAATACGAATTTCAATTGGCGAATATGAATCGTCAATTAGATTCACATTTTGAAGCAGTGTTTTTAACGCCGTCTGAACAATATTCCTTTATTTCATCGACTTTAGTTCGTGAAATTGCGCGTTTAAGAGGAGATGTCGCCAAGTTTGTCCCGCAAGCTGTGGTGGAAGCCTTCGAACGCAAACATCAACAAGGTTGGTAGAGTGTCACTAATTATTACTGATGAATGCATCAATTGTGATGTCTGTGAACCCGTATGCCCAAATGAGGCAATTTTTATGGGCGACGTGATTTACGAGATTCATCCAGATCTGTGTACTGAATGTGTGGGACATTTTGATGAACCGCAATGTCAACTATTTTGTCCTGTTGATTGCATTCCTAAAGACCCTGACCATGTTGAAACACATGGGGAGCTTTTGCAAAAGTATCAAAAACTAATTGATCAAAAAAGCACAAGCAATTAATCCAAATCTTTGCTACTATGCGCTCCTGAAGTGGACTGGACGGTCGCTGCTGTGGAGGTCTTCGTGACTGAAGCAGGGGAGGAAAGTCCGGGCTTCATAGGGCAGGGTGCCAGGTAACGCCTGGGCGGCGAAAGTCGACGGAAAGTGCAGCAGAGAGTAGACCGCCAATTCCTCCGTTCCTCCTTTTAATAAAGGGAGGCTAGGTAGGATTAGGTAAGGGTGAAAGGGTGCGGTAAGAGCGCACCGCGTGTCTGGTAACAGTTCACGGCATGGTAAACCCCACCAGAAGCAAGACCAAATAGGAATCCTGAGGTACGGCCCGTACTGGATTCGGGTAGGTCGCTTGAGCGTATGAGTGATTGTACGCCTAGAGGAATGATCGTCCTCGACAGAACCCGGCTTACAGGTCCACTTCACCAATTTTATGAAAAATTTGCTTGACGTATCTAAGATAACTTTGGATAATGCGCGCACAGTTTTCGGCTATGTAGCTCAGTTGGTTAGAGCACAGCACTCATAATGCTGGGGTCACAGGTTCAAGTCCCGTCATAGCCACCATTTAACAGACCATGCTCCTGCATGGTCTTTTTTTATGTCAATTTTCTTGGTTTGTGTGAAAATTATTCAAATAATATTTATCGTGATCTTTTAAGTCATTGAATCTATAAATGCTTGTAAATTAATCATGATGTAAATTTTCTATGATTTTTTGTAGCAAATATTATTATTTTTGATTATCATTCTCATTTAAGTCTATTCATTCTTTATTTCTCCTGCAATTTATCAGGCCTAAAACTGCATAAATTAATTTATTGAATAGTAATCATTATCTTTAGTTTTATCATTTATTGGTGGGTTATGTATCGTCCTCAGAATCAGTTCACGTCCATAAATAAGGTCAATCCGCAAATTCGATTGAAACCGCATTATTTAGCTGTATGTCTTGGCATGTTGATGGTACCAGTCTCCACGAGTCTCTTGGCGGCAGAAGAAAGCAAAACGGCTGATTCAAATCACTATACTAAGCTTTCTGTTATTACGGTGTACGCCGAAAAGGAAGATAAAATTCCCTCTTCTGTGACAAGCATTAGTCGAGATAATTTAGATCGCACAGGTGCAACAGATATGGCAAGTATTGTGAAATATTTGCCTTTGGTGAGTGCTCCATTTGCAGCCAATGGGGCGAGTGCTTTTTATGCGGGCTCAGGTACGAGTAGTTATAACATTCGTGGGATTGATGGTAATCGGGTAGGGCTAGATGTTGATGGTATTGATATCGCAGATTCAACTGTTGCGACTTGGACAGGTGCAAGTATGCGAAATAGTGCAGCAGGCCGTGATTATATTGAACCTGAAATGTTTCAAACAGTGAATATCCAATCAGGTACAACGGGTGCTTCAACAGATGGGATTGGTGGACGTGTTTCATTCAAGACTAAATCACCTGAAGATTATCTGATAGATGGGAAAAATGTAGCCGCAACTGCGAAAGCGGGCTATAGCTCGGCAGATGAAGCGTGGTTAAGTTCGGTAACGGGAGCTATTGGAAATGATACGCTTAAAGCATTGATTGCTTATGCACATCGTGATGGTAAAGAAATTCAGGGTAATTCTGATACAAAACAATTCCCTGCTGACTGGAAATCTGATGCTATTTTAGGTCGTATCATCTGGGACATTAATCAACAGCATCAACTTGGTTTTACCGCGGATTATTATAAAAAGAAAAATGATATTAGTAAGATGGATGGTTCTACCTATACGGGGATCACTTATGGAGATGGTACACAAAACCAAAATATTGAACGCGAACAGTACAGTCTGGATTATCGATTTAAGCCAAGTAACTTTAGTTTATTCGATCAATTGAAAGCCAAAGCTTGGTATCAGGAATCACATAATGATACACGCACTGGCTATAAAGCTGCGACTTATTATCGTGATGTCAATAATACCTTTAAAGAAGAAAATACGGGCATCAAACTCGATGCCGAAAAATATCTTGGTGTGCATCATTTTGAATATGGTCTGTTAGTGGATCAAAAAAAATATTCAAGTGATCGTAAAGAATTGCGTAATGGTGCTCCAACTTCATCAACTTTATATCAGGGAAGTTATTTGTCTGATTCTAAAGTCAATCGTTACGCTGCTTATGTGTCAGATAGCATGACTTTTGATGTGTTCGATCGTGCTTTAAGATTGACCCCGTCTTTACGTGCAGAACGCCAAGAAATTAAACCAGAAAATTCAAATTATGCAGGTTTTTCTGATAAAGATTTCAATTATTTATCGCCAGGATTGTCACTTAGTTATCAGTTAACGCCTTACAATTACACTTATGCGAAATACACTCGTGGTACACGTGTTCCAAGTGCAACAGAGTTAGGCAGTTATTTCCAGACGACCTCAACTAACTCGTATTATTTGGCTGGTAATTCTGATTTAAAAGAGGAAACCAGTGATGCATTTGAGATAGGGCTAAGAAATGATTCGATTGAAGGGATAAAACTGGATTTAACTGGGTTTTATACCAAATACGATAATTTCATTGATTATAAATCTTTACCGCCATCTGAATGTACCGTTACAGGCGTGTTTTTATGTTATGAAGCAGAAAATCTGGCACAAGCTGCGATTTGGGGCGGGGAGCTTTCTACACGTGTAGATCTTGGACATTTTATTCATGATGCAGATGGTTTTAGTGTAGCGTTGGTTGCAGGTAAAACCAGAGGTCGTGCCAAAGATAATGATGGCAAAAAGAGTGGGGTAAACTCTGTTACTCCTGCAAAAGCCAGTCTAACACTTGCTTATGATGATCCTGAGCATGTCTACGGTCTTGGGTTTACAACGACTGCTGTGGATAGTAAAACCGCATCGCAGGATGTGAGTACCTATTCAACCAACTCAAACTATATTCCTGTGAAAGGGTATACCGTATTTGATTTGTCCGCTTATTGGAACGTCAATAAAAATATGAAATTCAATGTCTCTTTAAATAACATTTTTGACAAAACCTATTGGAATTATTCAAGTGTAGGCACATTAAATACCGCGACTAGTACCAGTGGAAGCATTAATGCATTGCGTGATCGTTCTGCCGAGGTAGGCCGCAATGTTGTCGCAAGTGTTGAATTTAAATATTAATTATTATCAGAGATTGTATAGGACATCATCATGAAACACATTAAATTTACCCTCTTGGCTTGCAGTCTTTTTAGCTCATTTGTAATGGCTGCGCCAGATCATCAGATCGAAACACAGGCTTATGGCCTTTATGCGTTGTACCATCCACAGGATAAAAATCCAAACAACGCAACCTTTGTTAAAAACTACGCGGCTGACTATGCAGATTTATTTAAAACTCAAAAACAAGTGAATCAACAACAATATGTGCAGTATGAACAAGCCAGACTGGAGCCTGTATTAAAGCAGCGCCGTGACATGTCGTTGAAACAGGCACATGTTCGTTTTGGTGTATTAAATACCAATAAAGACGACAAAATTACCTTAAAGGAATATCAGGAAATTGGCCTTAAAACCTTTAATCAATTTGATAAAAATCAGGATGGTATTATTACTGCCGAAGATGCTAAGAACGAGGCCACCGCAACAGGTACACACGATGGCTTTAAAGTAAAATCTCCATTGTCGATGCCAATGGCAGCTAATGCGAATGAATTTATTCAAATGTATGCCAATAACAATAAAAACTATGTGACCTTAGGCGACTATTTAACCCATCGTGATCAACAATTTTTCTTAACAGATACCAATAAAGATCTCAGCCTATCTGAAGATGAATATGTGGGTGAATTTACTCAGCGTTATGACGAGCATTTGGCTCAGGCACGTAAAGAATATAATGAGATTTTTAATCAGCAATTCCAAAATATCAGTCATGGCAAAACCACAATTCAGGCCAAAGATATTCAAACTTTTGCAGCTCGTGTATTGAAAGGAATTTAACTGAAAATATAATCTTGTGATGTTTTTATAGAATCGATACTTGGCCGTTTTTGTACTTTAGTTTAAGCAAAAACGGTCAAAAATTGTGGTGTAGATAAAATTAAGCTGAATCAAAAATCAAAAATCAAAAATCAAAAATCAAAAAGATAAATAGAGAAACTGGAACATAAAAATCTAATTACTCTTGAATCGCATCCAAAATTAAATTGACGTTTAAACGATCACGGCATTGCCCGACAAAATCTTCAATTTTCTCAGTTTTATATTGTTGGAAATCAAAACCCTGATAATCTGAACAGATCGAAGTTAAGTATTGTGTCCGAAAAGCATTGTGATCAAAAATTTGATGAATAAAAGTTCCCTGAATATATTTATCTTGAAAATACAGTGGATATTTGTGGCTTATCCCATGATGCATTTCAAATCCTTCAATCTGCATGCCAAAAATTGAATAGGTTTTTTTCGCTAAAATTTTATCTTGAGCAAAGTGAATATCATCATTTATCAAGCGTAGACCTGTCGCGATGGTTGGCTGTGGGTTTTCAATCTGATGAGGATCATATAGCTGTTGAAATAGCATTTCATAACCACCGCAAATTGCAAAAATCGCTTTTTTACGTTGTTGCAGTTGTTCAAATAAGCCATTTTGTTTTAACCAGTTTAAATCCTGAATCACTAATTTCGAGCCAGGAAGTATCACCACATCAAAACGTTCTAAAGAAATGGGGCTATGAATAAATTCCAGTAAAACCTCGTCATCGGCAATCAAGGGTTCAAAGTCGTTATAATTACTCATATAAGGATAGGCAATGACGCCAATCGAGATTTTATGCTGACCAGATTGCTGTACGAAATTTTGCAGACTGGCATTGTCTTCAAACCCAAGATTAAACGGCATGTATGGCAAAACGCCCAAAACTGGAATTTTAAATTGTTCCTGAATAATATCGATGCCTTCATCAAATAAAGACAAATCACCACAAAATTTATTGACGATCACACCAATGACGTTGTTACGTAGGGGAACGGGGAGTAAGTTATACGTTCCCCAGATTGAAGCAAATACACCACCTTTTTCGATGTCAGCGATTAAAATAATTTTGGTTTGGTAAGTTTCAGCAATAAAGATATTAGAAAGATCTTTGTCCATTAAGTTGAGTTCAACTGGACTGCCTGCACCTTCTGCTACTACGCAATCATAACGCTCCGTTAGATAATCAAAACATCGTTTTACCGCAGGTTTGAGTTGATTCAGATCGCGGTAATAGTCAAGCACATGTTGCTGTGAAATGACTTTGCCTTCAACGATGACTGAAGCACGACCATTTGAGCCAGATTTTAGTAATATGGGATTGAGATGATACGATGTCGCAATACCAAGAACTTCAGCCTGAAACGACTGGGCAATTGCAATTTCACTGCCATCATCACAAACCCGTGCATTATTGGAGACATTTTGTGCTTTAAAGGGCGCGACCCGTAAACCTGTATCTTGTAAGATTTTGGCAATCACAAAGGTCATGGTGGATTTTCCAGCGTCACTGGAAGTTCCAAAAATTGAAATATGTCTCATACTGATATGCTTATCAATAAAATCGGGTAGGCAGAAGCAGGTGGCTACGGCATAATACGCTATTTTACGATCAGCGTAGTGGTCAAATTCAGCTCATCCAGCATGTTTTACATATGATTAAATTAGATATCGATATGAAAAAACATGCAAAGTAAATGCTGTTTAAATCACTATAATGAATATCTATTTCCAGATCTAGCATAAGGCCAATCTGGTGAGCTATGTCGAATTTTCAATTTGGAGTTGTTATGGCACTCGTTCCTCCATATGGTGGCGCAAGTTGTGACGAAAAACTACTTGGCGGCTTAATGATTAAAACGGACTGGAAAGGAGATGCACATGACTGAAGATAGATTAACCCATCTCAAGCAGCTTGAAGCTGAAAGTATTCACATTATTCGTGAAGTTGCAGCCGAATTTGAAAACCCAGTGATGCTTTACTCGATTGGTAAAGATTCTGCGGTGATGCTGCATCTGGCACTGAAAGCCTTCTATCCTGCAAAATTGCCATTTCCTTTATTACATGTGGATACAGGCTGGAAATTTAAGGATATGATCGCCTTTCGTGACAACATGGCTAAAACCCATGGCTTTGATTTGATCGTGCATCAAAACAAAGAAGGTCGTGACGCGGGCATTAATCCATTCGATCATGGTAGCTCGAAATATACCGATATCATGAAAACTCAAGGCCTCAAACAAGCACTGGATAAATACCAGTTTGATGCGGCTTTTGGTGGTGCGCGTCGTGATGAAGAAAAATCACGTGCTAAAGAACGTGTTTATTCATTCCGTGATAGTAAGCACCGTTGGGATCCTAAAAATCAGCGTCCAGAGCTTTGGAATCTTTACAATGGTAAAGTAAACAAAGGCGAAAGTATTCGTGTATTCCCATTGTCAAACTGGACTGAACTGGATATCTGGCAGTATATCTATTTAGAAAATATTCAAATCGTTCCTCTTTATTTCTCTGCGGTTCGTCCTGTGGTTGAGCGTAGTGGTACGCTGATCATGGTCGATGACGAACGTATGCGTTTAAAAGAAGGCGAAGTTCCACAAATGAAATCAGTACGTTTCCGTACGCTCGGCTGTTACCCATTAACGGGTGCGGTGGAATCTGAGGCAGATACCTTGCCTGAGATTATTCAGGAAATGCTTTTGGCCACAAGTTCAGAACGTCAGGGTCGTATGATTGACCATGATGAAGCGGGCTCAATGGAAAAGAAAAAGCAGGAAGGTTATTTCTAATCAATCTCCCCCAACCCCTCTTAAAAAGAGGGGAGCTTAGGAAAAGATTTCAGAATTTGTGGAGTTAGAGCATGTCTCATCAGTCAGATCTTATTAGTCAGGACATTCTGGCGTACTTAAAACAACATGAGCAAAAAGACTTATTGCGCTTTTTGACTTGTGGTAATGTCGATGATGGTAAAAGTACCCTTATTGGGCGTTTGTTGTATGATTCAAAATTGATTTATGAAGATCAATTGCAGGCTGTGACCCGCGACAGTAAGAAAGTCGGTACGACAGGCGAAGCACCTGATTTAGCATTACTTGTCGATGGTTTACAAGCTGAACGTGAGCAGGGCATTACCATTGATGTCGCTTATCGTTATTTCTCTACAGAAAAGCGTAAATTCATTATTGCGGATACACCTGGGCATGAGCAATATACCCGTAATATGGCAACAGGTGCGTCAACCGCTGACCTTGCGATTATCTTGATCGATGCCCGTTATGGTGTTCAAACTCAAACCCGTCGTCATACTTTTATTGCCAGCTTATTGGGTATTAAAAATATCGTCGTTGCCATTAACAAAATGGACTTGGTTGAGTTTTCAGAGGCACTTTTCAATGAAATTCAGGTTGAATACGATGGCTTTGTAAACCAATTGGGTGATCGCCGTCCAGAGAATATTTTATTTGTCCCGATTTCAGCTTTGAATGGTGATAATGTCGTAAATCCATCGGAAAGTACGCCGTGGTACAAGGGTCAAACCTTGATGAACATTTTGGAATCTGTGGAAATTAAACGTGAATCAAATAAACATGAATTCCGTTTCCCTGTCCAATACGTAAATCGCCCAAATCTGGATTTTCGTGGTTTTGCGGGAACAATTGCACTCGGTGAAATCAATGTTGGCGATGAGATTGTTGCATTGCCATCGGGTAAAAAATCGACGGTCAAAGAGATTGTGACTTTTGATGGCAATCTTCAACAGGCGATTGCAGGTCAGGCCGTTACCTTGACGTTAAATGACGAAATTGATATTTCTCGTGGGAACATTTTAGTCCGTGCTGGTGAACAGCCATTGATTTCACGTAGTGTACGTGCCTCTGTGGTGTGGATGACTGAGCATCCTTTAGTAAAAGGTAAGTTGTACAATGTCAAAATTGGTACACAAACTGTACCTGCCAAAGTGACTGAAATTAATTATCGTGTCAATGTAAATACCCTTGAGCATACTCAGGTAGAAGAGCTTGAGCTGAATGCAATTGCAGATGTGACAGTCGAGTTCGATGCACCTGTCGTCTTTGATCGTTATCAAGATTCCCGCTATACAGGTTCTTTCATCTTTATTGACCGTTTAAGTAATGTAACGGTTGGTGCAGGCATGGTGGAAGCTGCGGTTGAATGGACTGCGAGCAATAATCCTGTAACTGCCGAAGATCGTGCGGCGCGTTTAGGTCAAAAACCAGCGGTGATTGGTGTATCAGCACAAATCCTTGAGAAAGCACAAGCACTTGAAAGCTTATTGATTCAGCAAGGTGTTGTCGCAATTGCCAAAGCAGATTTGACTGCTGATCAAATCAACTTACTTCGTGAAACGGGTATTGTTGTGATTACAACCATTACAGAAGCATCAGATGCAGATGTTACGGCTGAGACTGTAGAAGAAGTAGCCGATCAGGTAGTGGAATTGGTTCGTTTGTAATTGACTTGATCAAAAAAAAACCTCCTAAATTTAGGAGGTTTTTTTTGGATAGATAGAATTAAATCACACTCATTAATGGAAAAACGCCAAATACCAAAGCACTTCCCATCAGAACACAACACGTCACAAAAGCCCATTTTAAAGTAAATTTTTGATGGTCAGCAAATTCAACTGCGGCCAGACCACAGAGTAAATACGTGGATGGTACTAAAGGAGAGAGTAAGTGAATGGGTTGACCAACAATTGAAGCACGTGCGATTTCAACAGGCTCAATACCATAATGCGTTGCAGCTTCGGCTAAAATAGGCAGTACACCAAAATAAAACGCATCATTGGACATAAAGAATGTCAAAGGCATGCTGAGAGCGCCTGTAATGGGTGCCATATACGGCCCCATACTTGCAGGAATGAGTGCCACAAACTGTTTTGACATGGATTCGACCATACCCGTTCCAGTTAAAATTCCTGTGAAAACTCCAGCTGCGAAAATAACACCGACAACAGCCAGTACGCTATCAGCGTGCATTGCAATACGCTTTTTCTGCATATGTAGATCAGGATAGTTCACCACGAGCGCAATACAGAAACCGAGCATAAATAGAATCGGCATTGGTAAAATCCCTTTTACTAATGATGCCATCAATATGATGGTCAAAATTCCATTGAACCAGCGTAAATGCGGACGTTGCGCTTCAGGATCTTTAGAAATGCTAATGTTGTCTGCATGACTAATGTCATCAATGCTAATGACACCTAAACGTTTACGTTCGTGTTTACCATAGAGATACGCAAGGAAAAATAACCAAATAATTGCCACAAGCATAGATGGAATCATGGGGATAAACACATGGCTGGCATCGACTTGTAACGCACTCGCGGCACGTGCAGTAGGCCCACCCCAAGGGGTGAGGTTCATCACACCACTTGATAGAAGCATGAGACAGGTCATTACCAATGGATTCATACCAATACGTTTATAGAGTGGCATCATCGCTGCGACACAAATCATATAGGTGGTTGAACCATCGCCATCTAAAGAAACAGTTAGGGTTAAAAAAACAGTACCTAATGTAATTTTAAGCGGGTCACCTTTGACCATTTTCAAAATCCATTTGATAGATGGATCAAATAAGCCTGAATCGATCATCAAGGCAAAATACATAATGGCAAAAAGTAGCATGACGCCTGTTGGTGCGAGTTTCTTAATACCTTCCAACATGGTTTCGCCTAACATTGACACTTCAATGTGGCTTAAGCTGTCAATGTGGAACCCAAGCCCCCAACCGATCAGGGCAAAAATAACTGGAATGAGAATAAGTGCTACCAAAGCACTGAGACGTTTTGTCATGATCAAATACATAAAACACATGATCATGCTAATACCTAAAAAAGTAAGCATGTACGCAATCCTTAGCCCAAAAGTTATTATTTATTAAAGTGTTCACTTAACTTGAACAAAGTATATATTCATTAATTTTTCTAAAAAATGCAATTACATAATTTATCGTTAAGACTAAAGTTAATGAATCATTTCTTTTTTTTAAACTATTTTTCACCTTTAATGGCGCATTTTTGTTTTCACCAGTGAGAGCGGCTAAAGTAAAAATCTATTTCATGCTCTTTGATCTTCAAGTTGAAATGGTGAGAGTATTTTCAATGCCATAGGTAAAATGCTAAAACATGAGTGATACTTTTGACTCTGAATGATGAAAATCAGTATTTATTGCATGCTCAAGCGATGAAAAAAAGCTGCACAAACTTCGTTTTTTCATTGAGTTTTATTCTGCTTTGGCACCGCTTTTATGCGACAATAGTCCTTTCATTTTTTTCAAGGCCTCCCATGTCAGACAGATCTCATGAATCTTTAACGGATATCGAAATTTTAGATATTTTACAGTCAATGAAAAAAGACGAGCTTGATGTTGAAGCGAAAGAGATCATACGTAATGGGGGTAAAGCAGGTCGGCAAGAAGCCCATAAACAAGCACTTATCGCTTTAAATCATAGTTTTGAAGAAAAATTTGTAGAAGCTGTAACTCTGGCATTGGGTTTAAATCCTGCACAGGCAAAAAAAATCCGATATAAAAAAGACCGTATCCGAATTTTAAAAGCACGTGGTATTGATTATCTTGCAATTGATGGTGCTGAAACGGCGCAGGTGCTAGCGCAAATCGCACAGGCGATTACTCGTGAAGATGCGATTGTCACCAAAGACTTGCATAATATTTTTCCTTTCTGGAAAGAAGGCTGGCCAATGGTTCAATTTGATAGTGCTTACAAAATTTTGTCAGAAGATATTCAGTTGCACTATGTCGCATTGATTGATGAGTTACTTAGATAATTTGATTACGCAATAATATCGCAGTTTGTCCTGTTAATTTTGATGATGCCTCTTAATGAGGCATTTTTTCTATCTGTTTTTTATTTATATCATCGTTCTGTCATTGATCTTTAAAATTTGAGTCAAGATCTTAGACTCAATCTTTATTCTCTAAAATTAATCTAAGTTACTGTTATATAAATTATTTAAATATTGGTATTACAATTTAATAAAAAAGTATTACTAAATTGGCATGTGCTTTGCTTCTTGTTTATCAACATACAAAAGTGATCTAGGGTTCCGATGTTGAATATTAAACAATTCAACATGACTGGTCCGAGAGATGACGGTTCGTAAGAACTACACGGAGGGACAAAAGCCCGGGAGGTTGATTGAACTAATCCGATCAGGAGTGGCTATGAACACTGTACATTATCATGATAATCAAATGCTTTGGGATGAGCGATTACCAGCGGGTCATCATTGGTCAGGACGTTTACAAAAGGGCTCGGTTTTACAAGTCACGTCGTTAGGGAACAATGCAAATTTATCGTTATATCTGGTAAATGCATTAGAAAAACTAGAACGCTTTAATATGCCAGACAGTTTGAAGGCACAGCACACCGCATTTTTGAGTCAGGGACATGTCTTGTATTCCGACTTGGGGCGAGTTATGGCTTCCATTGTTCGTGATGATCATGGCTGGAATGATGTTCTTTGTGGCCCAAGTACAGCCGAACAGATTGAGCAGCATTATGGTATTCAAACTTTTCAGGATGCACGAAATGAAAGGTATCAAAATGGTTTGGACAGTTTATTGGTTGAAATGACTAAATTCGGTCTGGCTCAACAAGATTTAACTGCAACCTTAAATTTATTTTCTAAAGTGGCGGCTAATCAAGCGGGAGAATTGTCCTATGTAAAAACCGACAATCATCAGCAAGTCATTGAATTACGTTTTGAGATGGACTGTTTGGTTTTTCTTTCAAATACGCCACACGGTCTAGATGCTTCAGATGTTTATCAACCTGCCGATTTTGAACTCAGATTATTTAAAGCTTTACCTCTGGCTGAACAAGACATATGCCGTGATTCCTGCCCGCAAAATCAGCGCGGATTTCAAAACAATGCACGCTATTTCGCAGTTTCAGCATAAGGGAGAGTTTGACATGACAGTTTTAGTAAAATTAGAAAATACCGTATTGAGTGAGATTTGCCCAGCGGGTGAAGCATGGATGGGAGAAGTCAAAAAAGGGCAGTATTTTCGTATTGTCGATTTAGAAGGTAATCAAGCGGTTGATACTTTGTTTATCAGCCAAGAAAATCCTGATGAGCGTTATAGTGCTACCGATACGCTTGCTCAAAATAAACAGATTTATCTGGAAAAAGGCTCAATTTTATATACCAATTATGGACGCCCAATTGCCACCATTTATGATGACAACTGTGGTCGTCACGATACTTTAGGTGGCGCATGCTCTTGTGAAAGTAATACTGTACGTTATGCACACGATAAGTACCCGATGCATAGTTGCCGTAATAATTTCATGTATGCACTGGCCAAGCATCCGATTGCCCTGAAACATGCGCTAAACGTGCGTCATATTGGACCTAATATTAATTTCTTTATGAATGTGCCTGTGACGCCAGAAGGCCATTTAATGTTTGATGATGGAATTTCTGCGCCAGGTAAATATGTGGAAATTAAAGCAGAAATGGATTTGATCGTACTGATTTCAAATTGTCCGCAATTAAACAACCCATGCAATGCTTATAACCCGACTCAAATTCAGTTGCTTGTACGTGAAGCAGGAGAGATCTGATATGTTTAATAAAGTCCTCATTGCCAATCGTGGTGCAATAGCTTGCCGTGTGATTCGCACCTTAAAAAAACTGGGTATTCAATCTGTTGCGGTCTATTCCGAAGCCGATCGGGATTCTTTGCATGTGACTTTGGCTGATGAAGCAGTGTGTATTGGTTCCGCAGCAGCCAGCCAAAGCTACTTAAATATCGAAAAAATATTAGAGGTCGCGCAGGCAACAGGTGCGCAAGCGATCCATCCTGGGTATGGTTTTTTATCGGAAAATGCCCAGTTTTGTGATTTATGTGAACAACATGGCATTGCTTTTATTGGGCCAACCTCGCAGCAAATGCGTGAATTTGGTCTGAAACATACCGCACGTGAACTGGCAATACAGAGCAATGTACCTCTATTGCCCGGTAGTCAGCTTTTGGCTGATGAAGTTGAAGCACTCAGTGAAGCTGTACGCATCGGTTATCCCGTGATGCTGAAAAGTACCGCAGGTGGTGGTGGCATCGGCATGCGTCTGGTGTGGAACGAGGCTGAACTGAAAGAAGCTTACACGACTGTGTCTTATCTGGCACAGGCCAACTTCAAAGATGCAGGATTGTATCTGGAAAAATTTGTACAAAATGCACGTCATATTGAGGTTCAAATTTTTGGTGATGGAAAAGGACAAGTTTTGGCATTGGGAGAGCGTGATTGCTCGGTTCAACGTCGAAACCAAAAAGTCATTGAAGAAACGCCTGCACCGCATTTAAATGATCAACAACGTCAATACATTCAAAATGTTGCCATTCAATTGATGCAATCGATTCAATATCGTTCTGCAGGAACAGTTGAATTTGTCATGGATACCGATACTCAGGAATTTTATTTTTTAGAAGTCAATACACGCTTGCAGGTAGAACATGGCGTGACTGAACAAGTCTATGGAGTCGATCTGGTCGAGTGGATGGTGATGCTTGCCAGTGGTGACTGGACTGCACCTCAAAAAACTTTGCAATCGACAGGTCATTCGATTCAGGTACGATTATATGCAGAAGATCCAATCAAAAACTTTCAACCAAGTGCTGGTTTACTCACCTCAGTAGAGTTTGATACGCATTCAAGAGTAGAAACTTGGGTTGAGACAGGCTCAACCGTATCTTCGTTTTATGACCCGATGATTGCCAAAATTATTGTTACAGCGAAGGATCGCGAGCAGGCAATTACTGCAATGCAAAGCAGTTTGGCGCATACTGAAGTAGCTGGGATTGAAACCAATCTGGAGTATTTACAAAATATTATTGCCAGCGAGGTATTTAAAGCAGGAACACAAACCACGCGCTTTTTAAATACGTTTAGTTGGAATACGCAAAAAATAGAAGTTCTGCAAGCAGGGATTCAAACTGCAATACAAGATGTGACTGGACGTTTGGGCTATTGGGATGTCGGTGTACCGCCATCAGGTGCGATTGATCCTTTAAGTTTAAATGTTGCCAATCAATTATTGAATAATCCATTCAATACAGCAGGTCTGGAATGTACTTTGCAAGGACCCACGCTTAAATTTCATTGTGATAGTCAGATTGCTATTACAGGGGGTGACATGGCGATCACACTGGATGGTCAATCGATTGCGATGTGGCAAACTGTTCAGGTAAAAAAAGGTCAGATTCTCAAATGCGGCAAAATTAATACAGGTTGTCGTAGCTATATTGGAGTAAAAGGTGGTTTTGCTGTGCCTGAATATCTGGGGAGTCAGGCGACATTTACGCTCGGTCAGTTTGGCGGTCATGCAGGGCGTAACTTATTGATTGGTGATATGTTGCCCATTGATGCGTTTAGCTTAGATCAATCATCTGGTTTGGCAATCAATCAAATCCCTACTTTTCACTCAAATTGGGAAATTGCAGTGATGTATGGCCCTCATGGTGCGCCTGATTTCTTTACTTCTAAAGATATAGACACTTTTTTTCAGCATGAGTTTGAAATTCATTACAACTCTAGTCGTACAGGTATTCGCTTGGTTGGACCTCAGCCAGAATGGGCACGTGAAGATGGTGGAGAGGCAGGTTTGCATCCATCCAATATCCATGACAACGCCTATGCCATTGGTGCTATCGACTTTACAGGCGACATGCCAATTATTTTAGGTCCTGATGGGCCAAGTCTGGGAGGCTTTGTTTGCCCAGCCGTTGTGATCCATTCTGAACTATGGAAATTAGGACAACTTAGAGCAGGAGACAAAGTCAAGTTTGTTCCAGTAAGTTATGCGCAAGCGCAAAGATTGAATCATACTTATGAGGCAATGCTTAAAGCGACGGATATATCCAAAATCAATTATGATGCTGATTTTACAGCAGAAATAATAACACTTAAAGATGCAGTATTGGCGCGTTTGGACGGAGCTGAAAAACGACCAGAAGTTACTTATCGACCAGCAGGTAATCATTATTTATTGATTGAATATGGTGAATTAGTCCTCGATTTAAATTTACGTTTCCGTATTCATGCCTTAATGCAATGGGTCAAAGATCAAAATATTCAAGGAATTATTGATCTCACCCCTGGTATTCGTTCTTTGCAAATACATTTTGATTCTTCAGTTTTAGATCAACTGGATTTATTACATCAATTGCAGCAAGCGGAAACACAACTCCCTGACATTGAAAATATGCAAGTGCCGTCACGTACTGTTTATTTGCCTTTGGCATGGGAAGATTCACAAACTCAATTAGCCACTGAAAAATACACACAACTGGTACGTCCTGACGCGCCTTGGTGTCCAGATAATATTGAGTTTATCCGACGCATTAATGGTTTAGCATCCAAACAAGCGGTTAAGGATGTAGTTTATAACGCCCGTTATCTGGTGATGGGACTGGGTGATGTATATTTAGGTGCCCCTGTAGCAACGCCGCTTGATCCAAGACAACGTCTGGTGACCACGAAATACAATCCTGCAAGAACATGGACACCTGAAAATGCAGTCGGTATCGGCGGAGCTTATATGTGTGTCTATGGCATGGAAGGACCTGGAGGTTATCAGTTTGTTGGACGTACCACACAAATGTGGAGCCGTTATCGTCAAAATGCCAATTTTGAACAAGGAAAGCCGTGGCTGCTGCGTTTTTTTGATCAGATTCGCTTTTATGAAGTTTCAGAAACTGAATTAATGCAAATGCGGGAGGACTTCAAAGCAGGTCGCCTGCAATTACGTATTGAAGATGGTGTACTCAATTTAAAGGAATACAATGCATTTTTGGCAGAACACTCTGGCAGTATTCAAGATTTTAAATCGGTACAACAGGCTAACTTTGAAGCTGAACGTCGCCGTTGGCATGAAGCAGGACTGGCAGAATATGTTTCTGAAAGTCTGGAAAATGTTGATGATGGGAATGCTGTTGATATCCCTGAGGGTGGATGCGTGGTGGAATCTCATATGCCAGGTTCAATCTGGAAAATTGAATGTGAAATGGGAGATGTGGTCGAGGAAGGTGCAACACTTGCCGTCATTGAAGCCATGAAAATTGAGATTCCTATTTTGGCACCTGAACGCATGAAAGTTGAATCAATTATTATAGAAAAAGGTCAAACGATAAAAACAGGTCAGGCTTTATTTACCTTGGCACCTATTGCTTAGTTTAGTTTTATTAATATTTGCCCTGATTTGAAATCAGGGTTTTTTTTGCCCAATTTTTAAGCATTATGATTTTATATTTTTTTGCTTTGCACCAAGTTAAGGCTGTAATAGGGGATGAAATGAAAAATTGAAGTTGGTTTATAAAAAAAACTATACTAGCTTTGTTTTTAATCATAAGTATTTGATTATATTTAAATAATTTAATTTAAAAAGTTGATGGCAAGATTTAAAAACTGGCATAGTTCATGCATTATTTAAGTAATACAAAACTATATTTTGGTAATACTGAAAAAGGAGCCTATCATGTCAGAAAAATCTAAATCTGTAAAAGCACGGCCTGTATGGATCACTTTTTTAGTTGAGCTACTGACAGTTCGGGCGGGCTTTTATATGTCACAACAAGTTCATTCTTCTAAGAGAGACAACATTGGCTAAACCTAAACTTACACGAATCAGTATCACTGTTCCAGAAGATACCGTTACCTCATTGGATCAAAAGATCGTAGAAGAACACTATGAGAGTCGTTCTCAAGCGATTGTCGATATGATTAATCGGCACCTGATTCATCACTATACCACTGAAAATTCGGTGATGGTCGGCACTTTAACCCTGTTGTACCGTCGTGATGCAGGTAATATTCGTGTTTATCTTAGTGATTTACAACAACAATTTTTAGAGCAAGTCATTAGTTCGCTTCATATTCAATTGGATGATCAGAAAATTCTGGAAGTGATTTTGCTACAAGGTAAAAGCAACACATTAAAGCAAATCAGTCAGCAGTTTATTGCTTTAAAAGGGGTGATTAAAGGTCATCTGGAACTTATGGATGCAGTCATGCCGCCTTTACAGCAGAATGAATAGGAGAAAAACGTGCCACAACTATCGACCTTACAGGATTGGCAAAATGCCTATGCACAAGGGCAATTTAAACTCAATGATTTGTATGATTATGTCAAGTCGATCAGTAATGATGATCATGCATGGATTGAACTAGCCTCCCAACAGCAGCTTGATATACAAATAGAGTTACTCCTCAATCAAGATCCTGCACAATTCCCCTTGTATGGCATTCCTTTTGCTGTAAAGGATAATATTGATGTCGAGGGCTTTCATACAACGGCAGCATGTAAAGAAGCCGCTTATCTGGCCAATTCAGATGCAACAGTTGTGGCCAAGTTAAAAGCAGCAGGCGCGATTGTGATTGGAAAAACTAATCTCGATCAGTTTGCGACAGGTTTGGTGGGTGTCCGTTCACCTTATGGCGCAGTCAAAAATAGTTTTAATCCTGATTATATCAGTGGTGGCTCGAGTTCTGGATCATCGGTAGTAGTTGCCAAAGGGATTGTTCCATTTTCTTTGGGAACAGATACAGCAGGTTCTGGTCGAGTACCTGCTGGGCATAATAATATTGTTGGGCTTAAACCCACCAAAGGTTGGTTTTCAACCACGGGTTTAATCCCTGCTTGTCGTACGCTTGATGTGATATCGATTTTTGCACTTGCTGTAGATGATGCATGGGCTGTTGCCCAAATGATGCAGGGGTTTGATGAAACGGATGCATATTCTCGACCGCATCCTGAAAATGTACCTGTTGCGTTTTCACTTGGGACGATCGCAATTCCTGCACAGCTTGAATTTTATGGTGATGAACAGAGCCGTCATGCTTTCGACATTGCAATTGAACGTGTCAAAGCACTGGGTTATCAAGTTGAATCTATTGATTTTACAGTTTTTAATCAGTTGGCAAACGCCCTCTATAACCGTTCATGGGTGGCAGAACGCACCGTTGCGGTAGAAAAGAAAATAAACCGAGATCAAGCGCATCCAGTGATTCAAAAAATCATTGCACAAGCAGATCAATTTTCTGCAACAGATGTCATGCAGGATGAATATGATCGAGCTGAGATGACACGTCATATTCAGCAAATCTTAGACAAATTTGATGCGTTAATGGTACCAACAGCGGCCACGATTTATACCATCTCAGAAGTTGAAGCCGATCCAATTTTAAAAAATAGCCATATGGGCGCTTATACCAACTTTGTCAATTTTGCTGATTTGAGTGCTTTGGCATTACCCAATGTCATTCGTGATGATGGTTTGCCTTCAGGTATTACTTTGATTGCCAAAGCTTGGCATGATCAAGCTTTAGCGCGTTTTGGGCAAATATGGCAGCAACAAAACCATTTAAAGTTAGGTGCTACAGATCATTCGTATCAACCTTATTCAAAAATTGAGTCGTCAAATTCGGTGAAATTGGCTGTGGTTGGTGCGCATTTAACAGGGATGCCACTCAATTTTCAGCTCACGACACGCGGAGCTGTTTTATTCAAAAAAACTCAAACAGCACATCATTACAAACTCTTTGCACTCAGTAATACCACGCCTCCAAAGCCAGGTTTGCAATATTGCGAACAGGGGCAGTCAATTGAGGTCGAAGTATGGGAAGTGCCCATCGCGTTATTTGGAAAAATTGTAGCTGAAGTTCCTGCACCACTGGGGATCGGGAATGTCCAACTCGCCGATGGAACTTGGGTCAAAGGCTTTATCTGTGAAGGGTATGCGCTCGAATCTGCAAAAGACATTAGTCACTTGGGTGGTTGGAGAGCTTATATTCAATCACTTCAAAATCATTCTACATCAATGTGTTAACCTTATTTTAAAAAGGGGATAGATCATGATTCGCACCGTAAGCTCGCTTTCTTTTTCTGTCATGTTGGCGATGGCTTTAACAGGCTGTGACAACACCGCAAAAGTACCACAGGCACAAGCTGAAAATGATAAGACGACAACGAGTTCCACTCAGCCAATTACAATAGGATATAGTGATTGGCCAGGTTGGGTTGCTTGGCAAGTTGCCATTGAAAAAGGCTGGCTAAAAGAAGCGGGTCTAAATGTTGAATTTAAATGGTTTGATTATTCCTCTTCGCTTTCTGCATTTGCTGCAAATCAGCTAGATGCAGTGCTTGTCACCAATGGTGATAACTTGGTGACAGCGTCAGGCGGTACCAAAGGGATCATGATTATGGCAACAGATTACTCTGCTGGTAATGATGTAATTATTGCTAAATCTGGCATCAACAGCATTCAGGATTTAAAAGGTAAATCAGTTGCAACTGAAAAAGGGCTGGTTGATCATCTATTATTATCGACTGCCTTAAATGATGCAAAAATTCCTCTTACTGATATTAAATTGGTCAACTCTGTGACCAATGAATTGCCACAAGTCTTTGCCAGTCCTGATATTTCTGCAATTGCGGTATGGCAACCAGTTGCTAATCAAGCATTAAAATCGGTTGCTGGCTCTAAGATTATTTATACTTCTAAAGATAAGCCAGGTCTGATTTACGACACGCTTTCGGTCAATATGAGCCATTTATCCACGCATAAAGAAGAGTGGAAAAAAGTCATTCAGGTCTGGGACAAAACGGTGAAATACATTAATGATCCAGCCACACATGCCGATGCAGTGAAAATTATGGCAAATCGAGTGGGGGTTGATCCAGCACAATATGAGCAATTTGTGGGGGGAACTCATTTACTTGATGTTGAAGCGAATAAAAAAGTATTTACCAAAGGACAAGGCTTCGATTCCATTTATGGTTCAACCTACCATGTCAATAAATTTAACGTGACTAATGGTGTGTATAAAACCGAAATGGATGCCGATGGTTTAATCTACCCTGACTTAATACAAAGCTTAAAATAAAATAAAAGGCGCTTCGATTCACGAAGTGCCTTTTTTATCTTTTATTTCACAGTTCGGTAGTTTTAGAGAAAACATTGATGATGATAATTCCACCGATGACCATAGCTAAACCAATAAAAGCAGCTAAATCGAGATGTTGCTTAAATATGACCCAACCAATCGTTGAAATTAAAACAATTCCTGCACCAGACCAGATTGCATAAGCAATTCCGACTGGGATAAATTTTAAGGTCAAAGATAAAAAATATAGTGCAATGCAATACCCCACAACGGTAACGAATGAGGGCAAAGGAACAGTAAATCCTTGTGACGATTTTAATGATGAAGTGGCAATGACCTCGGCCACAATTGCGATAAATAAATATAAATAGGGCAACTCAGGCTCCTTTATTTGACAATAACAGCGTGTTTAAGTAAATGTGACTTTTCCTGATCGAGCCATTGTTGTGCAGATGCAGTTGTCGATGTTTGTTGTTCAAACTGGAAATCTGGTTGATACATATCCAGTGAAAAATAGAGCCGATAGAGCACACCCTCAATTTCTTTAATTTGAGTGATGTTTCCTAAATTGTCCATTTCAAAATTATCCAGATCCAACGTTGTATTGACTAAACAACTTTGCGTTGAAAATTGAATCGTTTGCCCATTCAGTGCGATAGATACTTGGTAGTTCTCAACAAAAGAGGCATCGATTTGTTGATTTTGAATCGCATCATTTAATACAGAAATATTCTCAAGCTGTTGTTGTGCAAATGGTAGACGAGACTGGACATAAGCAAGATGCTCACCCGCAATAATAAGACCACCATCCATTGCAAATTTTTGTTGTGAGTGTAGATGCTCAGTTTGATAAAGTCTTAAACCACAGAATAGACCCGAGCTAGATTGTTGTCGCCAGTCTTCTACATACGCGCCTGAAGGTGCAAATTCTAAAATACAATTACCTATTGGGAAGAGCTTGGCGGGTTCAGGCCATTGAATACGCGGTTGATAACTTTCGCGGATGTTCCATGACAGTAATTCTTTTTCACTATCCCAGATTGTATCTCCAATCCAGCCTTGTCGCTCGCTAATAGGGGTATACATCGGATCACTGAGGCGTAAATCTATACTAAATGACTTCGACTGAAACCAGTATACAGTGGTTTTTTCATCGGTCAGGCCATTAAAAAAACTAATACTTTTACGTCTAAAACTGCCCATTAAGTAAGTTGGTAATTGCATATCTTCAAGCGAGGTCACCGAACAGCTTTTTAATAATTCGAATAAATTCATATATCTGCCCCTTTTTCATTTAAGCCAAAAGAATAAAGAGGACGAGCATTGTTCAGTGTAAGTTCTCCACGTTCAATACGTCTTTTTAAGTATTGAAAGGTTTGTGCAGTTTGATTAAATAAATGTTCACCCCCTTTTAAGGGCGCATATTTGGGTTGATTTGTTTCAACCAGCGGCTGAATGACATAATCATAATCACATGAAAAAAATAAAGGAAAAGAATAACGTTGTTGTTTAACTTTTTTAACCCGATGTTTAGTCGCCAAATAACGCCCGTTGGATAATATTTCCATCATGTCACCAATATTCATAATCAAAGTATTTTCGATTAAGGGAATATCGATCCATTCTAAGTTTTTATTCAGTACTTGTAAGCCATCTGCTGTAGGGAAAAGTAAAGTGAAACATTCATAATCTGTATGTGCGCCAATTCCTGAGCTATCCACAGCATCAGGATTATAAGGATAATGGATTAAACGTAATTGACTTGGTGCATGTTTTAAATGTGCATCAAAATAATTTTCCTCAAGATCTAATGCTAAAGCAAAAGCACGAAATAGTTGATGTCCAATATCCTTGATATGTTGATAATAGTTTAGAACGTGCGTTTTAAATTGTTGATCATTCGGCCATTGATTAGATCCAACCAGTGGTCTTAATTCGGTTAAGCCTTCATAGTCATAATTGACATCATAAGCTTCTTTAAGATCATAAGTATTGGCAGTAAATTGTTCTTCACCCATAGGAACATAACCACTATGATTGGTGGAGTTTCCGATATAATTTTGCATTTTGATGTTTTCATCTTGAGCAAAATAATGCTGCACAGTGTTCACTAATTGTTGAAATAATGCGGGTTTAAATTGTTCTCCACGGATATATAAAAAACCAATATCTCGACAGGCTTGATCTAGTTGCTGGGCGACCTCTTTGCGATCAGTCAGTTTGTCACTTGTTAATTTAGAGATATCCAGCATAGGTAAAACGTAATCTTCTGACATTTTCATCCCCTTAAGCTGGTCGTCCAGCAGGAAGTTATGACGCGTCAGGTCGTCCCAACGGTTGTCGCTATTACTTTTGATGACTGACTTGGGTCATACGTGGAATCTCAGGCAAACGTTGCAGTGCAGGATCTAGATGCTCTTCTTCCTGTGCATGTACCAGTTCATCGACATGCGCACGCAACTGTTTAAATTCTGGTGTACTCATAAGCTCTGGGGTACGCGGGCGCGGTAAATGTACCTCAATAATTTCTTTGACTTCGCCAGGATTCGCCTTTAGTACCACGATACGATCTGCTAATAAAATGGCTTCATCCATATCATGAGTAACAAATAAAATTGTAATATCGATGCTTTGCCATAGATCCATTAAATGACGTTGCATTTTTTGTCGGGTATATGGGTCAAGTGCCCCAAAAGGCTCATCCATTAGCAGCATCTTGGGTTCATTGACTAAGGCACGTGCAATTGCAACACGCTGTTTCATTCCACCAGAGAGTTGGTGTGGATACTGATTTTCGTATTTTTCCAGACCAATAATACTAAGCCATTCACGTGCAGAAGATTCTGCGGCAACCTGACTTGCACCACGCATTAAGGGACCGAACATGACATTTTCTTTAACCGTTTTCCAAGGAAATAAGGTATAACCCTGAAATACCATACCTCGTTCAGGGCATGGGCCTTCA
Organism: Acinetobacter guerrae; assembly: GCF_009372255.1. Taxonomy (GTDB): domain Bacteria; phylum Pseudomonadota; class Gammaproteobacteria; order Pseudomonadales; family Moraxellaceae; genus Acinetobacter; species Acinetobacter guerrae. Next base: position 40,490 of record NZ_LXGN01000045.1, on the reverse strand, counting down.
ACACGTTCACCATCGACTAAAACTTCTCCGCTACTATAAGGATCAAGTCCTGCAACAACACGGCTTAATGTCGATTTCCCACAGCCAGAAGGCCCGATTACACAGATAAATTCACGTTTATGAATTTTTAAATTGATCTGATGAAGCACCGTTCTTTGAGTTTTACCATGCTGAAAACTTTGACAAAGATTTTTTGTTTCCAAAAGAATCGGACGTTTGTACAACTCTTGAAAATAGTGGTTTGCATCGAAACTTTCGCTGGTCATACTCTCGCTCCTGATTTCCATTTAAATAGATGTTGTCCAATCTTCATTAAAATGACATCGGTTAATAAGCCTATTACTCCAATAATTAGAATTGCTGCATACACATTGTCAAAATTTTGATAGCGTGCTTGTTGTGTGATAAACCAAGTAATACCTGATGTTGTCCCGATCAACTCTGAAACAATCAAATATGTCCATGCCCAACCGAGTAGCACTCTTAAATCTCGATAAATATCTGGCAATGCTGCTGGAATTACGACATGCATCAAACTTTTAAATTTATTGGTTCCTAACGTGTAACCCGCTTCAATTAAGCCGCGATCAACCATACGAGTGGTATTGGCAATAATTAAAATTTGTTGAAAGAGTGTCCCAATCACAATAATCGCAATTTTAGGCGCATCGTTAATACCTAAAATGGCAACAGCTAATGCACCAAATGCTGGTGCAGGTAAATAACGAAAAAACTCGACAAAGGGTTCTGTTAGTCTGGAAATAACACTGGAGAAACCACATAAAATGCCAAGCGGAATACCAATGAGTGACGAAATAAAAAAAGCAGTAAAAACAATTTTAATACTATGCCATAGGCTTTGATGTAACCAAGGGCTATCGGGTTGAGCTGGTGGCGTTGTGAAAGATGTCACTAAAGCTTTGGCAACTTCATGAGGGGCGGGCAAATAAATGGGATTGACCAGTTTTCCTTGTGGTGGTTCTTGATGTTGATTAACTGCATTTTGGGCTTCTTGATAGAAAAAACGTTTATCAACTCTGCTTCCAACCTGTAAATATGACACACTTCCCGAGTCAGTGATTTGTACCTGAGGGTGCCAGATAAAAGGCAAATAACTGACACAGCACCAAATGAGGATGGGGATCACAAAAGAGCCGAAACCCAACAGTAATGCTTTTCTTCTGGAAATATGTTCATTCATATCAGTTTGCTCAAGTATTACATAAAACAAAAAAAGTAATACTTTTGTTTAAGCAATATAAATGCCAAATCGTGATAGCTTATTTTATTTTAAATTTTATTTGAGTTATATATTTGATTTTAAATATTAAAATTAATCATTATTGTGGCTTTATCATCATTTTTTTTATAATTGACTCCAAAAAAATAAGCAGGATTTTTATGTCCTGCCAGATTTTAGAGCAAAGGGTAAGCATTAAGCCTAGTGAAAGCGCAAAAGACAATATTCAGTTAAAAGAACTGTGTTCATGTTTTGCCAAGTAAGGTTAATCTTCAATTAGAATTTGATCTTCTATTTTTTCTAAAATTCTTGTCACCAATAATTGGTCAATTTTGTAATGATCGACATCGACCACTTCAAATTTGAAACCACTAAACTCGACACTATCAGCAGGACGCGGAATTTTGCGTAATTGATACATCATAAAACCTGCCAAAGTTTCGTAGTTTTCGTCATCTGGCATTTCATCAATTTCGAGTGCATGTTTCAAATCTTCGATCGGGGTACTCCCATCAATTAGCCATGAATTATTATCGCGCTTGATGATTTGCTGATCTTCTTCAATTGGCGTGACCCAGTCGCCCATTACAGTAATCATAATATCACTTAACGTAATCACACCGACCACTAAAGCATATTCATTAATAACCACAGCAAATTTTTCTTTGGTCGAACGAAAACGGTCGAGAACTTCTGAAAGTGTTAATGTGTCAGGAATGGTCAAAACGGTACGAATGGTGTTTTCTTTGAGTTTGATTAAAGACTGACTATTTAAAATCCGAACAAGAATATCTTTGGCATCGACATACCCAATCACCTGATCAATATTCTCATTACAAACTAAAAACTTGGAATAAGGGTATTCTGCCAGTTTTTGGCGAATACTTTCATCAGATTCATTAATTGTAAAATATACGATATTTTCACGTGTCGTCATACTTGAAGGAACGGTACGCTCTTCAAGTTCAAATACATTTTCAATAAAATGATGTTCTTGTTTTTGTAATACACCCGCTTGTGCTCCTGCTTCCATTACTGCTGAAATATCATCAAAAGTAATATTGTCATCACGTGTGGTATTTACTTTGAACAAACGAAATAATAAATTGGCAATTGCATTGATAATCCAAGCTAAGGGTTTACAAATTTTGATGAAAACCTGAATTGGATTAATGACTGAAACTGCAATTTTTTCAGGCGCGATCATCGCTAGACGCTTAGGCATAAGATCGGCAAATAAAATGAAGAGTGACGTCACAAAGGTAAAAGAAAGCACAAATCCTATATTTTCTGCCCACGGCCCATTATAAAAACGATGAACCAGATTTACAAAAAAAGGACGGAAAGCAGCTTCCCCCAAAATACCACCGAGAATGGCAACCGCATTTAGACCGATTTGTGATGCAGCAAAAAAATCAGCTGATTGCTGCTGAAGATCAAGGACTTTTTTGGCGCGTTCATCGCCAGATTCCGCAAGAATTTTTAATTTTACTTTACGCGCACCGGCAAGCGCGATTTCAGTTAAAGATAAAAAACCCGCCGCGATAATCAGTATGGCAATGATAACGACGTTTTGAAAGAGGCTCACAGTTCACCTGTAGTCATTCGTTATTATGAGAAAGTTTTGATGCAATGAAAAAGGCGAGGCAGTTTTTAACCACCTCGGGATAGAATCAGTATAAGCTTGAAAACAGAAGAAATTAACAAAAATTTATTTTAATAGTGCGAAAATTGCGAATTATTTGTTAAAAACTCACGATTTTCATCTTCTATCATCTGACGTGCGACAAATAAAATCAATTGTCGTAACCAGCGATGTGCAGGGTGATGATGCAATAAAGGACACCATGCCATTTTTAATTCAAATTCTGGAATATAAAAAGGAGGGTCCTTAATTAATAATTTGGGATTATTCGCTTGTAGGCGCGCCATACGAGTAGGTAGGGTCGCAACTAAATCTACATTTTGAGCCAATAAAGCTGGCATTTGATAATGCCGTGTAAAGACTGAAATTTTACGCTTTTGTCCAATCCGCTCTAACGCCTGATCAATCCAGCCCAAACCTGCCTGTTTATCAGGATTAATGCCAAAACCAACACCCATTCCAGTCTTAGATACCCAAATATGCTGTGCATCCAAATAGTTTTTAAGATTTAGGTGCTGACCCGCAGGATGCTTATCGTTTAATAAGCAGCTAAAACTGTCGCGCCAAACTAGAACTTGGTGGAAACTTTGTGGAATTTCATTAAAACGGTTAATCGCTAAATCAACTTTACCTTGTTCCATATCGCGATAAGACACATCGCTTGGGGTAAGGAAATCTAAAACGACATTTGGTGCTTCAGAACGTAAAGCTTTAACTAAACGAGGAACCAAGGTTGCTTCGGCGTAATCCGAAGTCATGATCCTAAAGACGCGATTACTGGTATAAGGACGAAATTCGGTACGAGGTTCTAAAATCATGGAGAGATCAGAAAGTGCATCGCGGATACGTGGTTGTAGTTCAAGCGCACGTTCGGTTGGAGTCATACCTTCTGATGAGCGGATCAAGAGTGGATCATTAAATAAATTGCGAAGTCTACGCAAAATATTACTCATGGCAGGTTGAGTAACGCCTAATTGTTCGGCTGCACGAGTGACATTTTTTTCGCGAAGAAGCACGTCAAGATAAATTAATAGATTAAGATCTACACGCTCCAGATTCATAAAAAAAATACCGAAAATAAAATCATGAAATTGTGATTGATTATGCCATAGTTGAATGGATTTGTGTGAAAAAACGCTGAAAAAAACAGCGCCTCTGAAGCCTAAATTTAAAGAGAATAATTAATTAGAAAATTTGAAATATTTACAAAAGAAATCTTAATTAATTTGGGCAAATCTCTCAGAAAAAAGGCAAGTTCAGTGAAAATCCAAGTGATTTATTTCTTTATTATAACGAATGTTATTCAATTCAATCTTGTCATGTTTTACCATTTTTAGTCCTATGATGATGAAAAAAATTACATTAAGATTTCACACGAATAGACTGAAAATTGTTCAAAATATTTTGATCAAATGATTCAATAAATTTTTAAATTTAATTTAATTTTTAAAAATCAATAATTTGTGTTTTTTGCACATAATTATAATACGACTTTAATCTATATATTTTTTTAAAAAATACTGAAGATTAATGGAGGATATTGGATTAATTTTTTTGCTCAGACTAAGCTGTGTTCATATTGATGAAATGACTGAAATATAGTCTAGTCAAATAAACATGACAGTTCAGCATCTTATCTCTTCGATGAAATCCTAAAAGGGAATATATCATGACATATCAATCAGCTCTTGAGCACGTACGTGCCGTAAAAAATAAATTAGGTGGCACTTGGGACGCGATTCGTCCTGAAGACGCTGCTCGTATGATCGTTCAAAACCGTTTCCATACTGGTTTGGACATCGCTAAATATACAGCTGCTATCATGCGTAAAGATATGGCTGAATATGATGCTGACAACAGCAGCTATACTCAATCTTTGGGTTGCTGGCATGGTTTCATCGCGCAACAAAAAATGATCGCGAACAAAAAATATTTCGGTACAACCAACAAACGTTATATCTACCTTTCTGGTTGGATGGTTGCTGCACTTCGTTCTGAATTTGGTCCACTTCCTGACCAATCTATGCACGAAAAAACTGCTGTGCCTAAATTAATCGCAGAAATCTATACCTTCTTGCGTCAAGCTGATGCAAAAGAATTAAATGATTTATTCCGCGCATTACAAAAAGCTGAAGGCGCTGGTGATTCTGCAAAAGTAAAAGAAATCGAAGCTCAAATCGATAACTTTGAAACTCATGTTGTGCCAATTATTGCCGACATTGATGCTGGTTTTGGTAACGAAGAAGCAACTTACTTGTTGACTAAACAAATGATCGAAGCGGGTGCATGTGCAATCCAAATCGAAAACCAAGTTTCTGATGCGAAACAATGTGGTCACCAAGCTGGTAAAGTAACTGTTCCACATGAAGACTTCCTTGCAAAAATCAATGCTGTTCGTTATGCATTCCTTGAGCTTGGTGTTGATGATGGTGTGATCGTTGCACGTACTGACTCTGAAGGCGCTGACTTGACTCAAAAGATCCCTGTATCTAAAGAGAAAGGTGACTTGGCTTCTCAATACATCAGCTATTTAGACACTCAAGAAATTGATATCTCTGAAGCAAATGATGACGAAATCCTCATCAAACGTGATGGTAAATTACACCGTCCAACGCGTTTAGCTTCTGGCTTGTATCAGTTCCGTGAAGGTACACAACACGACCGCGTTGTACTTGACTGTGTAACTAGCCTACAAAATGGCGCGGACATGATCTGGATCGAAACTCCAACTCCAGACGTTCAAGGCATTGCAGGTTTTGTAAATGACATCAAAAAACAAGTTCCAAATGCTAAACTTGTTTATAACAACTCTCCATCATTCAACTGGACGTTAAACTTCCGTCAACAAGCTTACGATCGTTGGGCTGCTGAAGGTAAAGATGTTTCTGGTTATGACCGTGCTAAATTAATGAGCGCTGAGTACGATGCTTCTGAATTGGCTGCTGATGCTGATGAAAAAATCCGTACTTTCCAAGCTGATGCTGCACGTGAAGCGGGTGTGTTCCATCACTTGATCACTCTACCGACTTACCACACTGCTGCTCTTTCTACTCATGAGCTTGCTAAAGGTTACTTCGGTGAAGAAGGTATGTTGGCTTATGTTGCTGGCGTACAACGTAAAGAAATCCGTGGTGGTATCGCATGTGTTAAACACCAAGCAATGGCTGGTTCAGACATCGGTGATGATCACAAAGAAATCTTTGCTGGTGAGCAAGCGCTTAAAGCGGGTGACGCAAGCAAAAATACAATGAACCAGTTCTCTGCTCACTAAGTAGCAAACTGATTCAATAAAAAAACCCTGCTTATGCAGGGTTTTTTATGGATAAATTGATAAAAAAGATAAATGAAAATTAATTAATAAATATTTAACAACTCATCATTAAGCTTGCAAAACGCGATTTAGACGTTGCTGAATAATATCTTGTGCTTCGGTCATAATGCCGTGTATGAGTTCCTGACAGCTTGGAATATCATGAATTAAACCTAAAACCTGTCCTGCGGAAAGCAAGCCTGCATCAACATCACCAGTTTCAAGTGCAACTTTACCTTTGGCTCCTGATACATAAGGTCGAATTTCTTCAAATTGAATATCTGGTTTTTGACTCAGTTCAACCACTAGATCGGAAATACTGTTTTTTGCAACGCGTGTAGTATTGCGAAATTTTCTGAAAATCAAATTGGTTGAACGTTCGTCTTGTGTCAGATAATACTGTTTGATTTTTTCGTGAATAGGCGCTTCCTGAGTCATACAAAAACGCGTACCCATATTGATACCTTCGGCGCCGAGTGCCAATGCAGCCACCAGTCCTCGCCCATCAGCAAAACCACCACTGGCAATCAGCGGAATTTTAACTTGATCAGCTGCGGCAGGAATCAAAATAAGCCCAGGAATATCATCTTCACCTGGATGTCCCGCACATTCAAAACCATCAATAGAAATAATATCAGCACCCATACGTTCTGCTGAAAGTGCATGTCGTACCGATGTGCATTTATGCAGTACGATAATATCGTGCTTCTTAAAGTCTTCGATGTGTTCTTGAGGTTTATTGCCCGCAGTTTCTACAATTTTAATGCCACTTTCGATAATGGCCTGACGATACTCTGCATAGGGTGGCGGATTAATTGCGGGTAAAAATGTGAGATTGACCCCAAAAGGCTTGTCAGTCAGGTCCCGGCAGCGTTGTATTTCTTTGCTTAATGCCTCAGGTGTTGGCTGGGTAAGGGCAGTCAGAATACCTAAGCCACCCGCATTAGAAACTGCACTCGCAAGTTCAGCACGACCAACCCACATCATTCCACCCTGAACAATAGGATATTCAATACCTAATAACTCTGTAATACGCGTTTTCATTGAGGAGAATCCTTACTTTATCATTTATTCAATTTTGCAATTTGATCTTACTATAGCGTTTTATTTTTGGTAACAATAATTAAAATTTTAGAAACTATATTTCATAATGCGATATTTTTTGAATACCGATCTTGAGGGATCGGTATGTACTGCAAGTTTGTCTTTTGGGTTTATTTTACATCTTTTTTCAAGATATAAAGATCTGCCATTGCGCCTTCAATTTTATTCCCTTCAAGATCAAGTGCTGTGGCAGTATTTTCTCCAATAAAGAATTTACGTTTATCGCCTTTTGCATCGAGTGTAATGATAGAGCTATTTTTTGGGTCAAAGCTAAAGCTACCTTTAGTCTCGATTGGCTTGCCATCACTTTTTCCACCCAAATAAGTTTCTGTAAGCTCAAAAGTTTTATCGGCTTTTAATTCTAGTTCAGTTTTAATGCCTTCACAGTCAGCACAAGGTAATTTACCTTCATAATCGCCCGCCCAATCCAAAGCGTTTTCAGCAGTATGAGCTGTATCGACAGCCGTAGCCGTTTCAGCAGGTGCAGATGCAACTACTGCCTGATCGGAAGTAGAAGGGGCTGTTTCTGTTTTATTTTCATTTTTTGAACAAGCAACTAAGAAAGTACTGGCTATTGCAATCGCAACTAATGATTTTTTCATATATTTAATCCACTTTAATTTTGATCGTAGAGAAAGCCACCCTATTAGAAACAGCCAGTGAATAAAAGTATGGATGTGTAAGGGAGTTTAGAAGAAATATAATTAACGTTCTAACTCAGTTAATTTTTTATGCTTGGGGTTCATTGTCTTTTATAAAGAATGGCTAATTCCACCCAATGCCTGACAGGCAGAGTGATACAGTTGATACTGTTGTTTAACGACTTCATCTAGGGGAACATCAAACAAGGTTTGACCATCTTTGTATTGTTCAATATAGGTAGTGGCTTTTTGTTTACTGACCGCTAAAGACTGTTGATGGAACGTATTAATATTGCTTTGAGGCATATCATGAACTTCAATATTTTTACATTGAAACTGTTCAAGCATTTTTTCAGCTCGTTTAATTTCACTCGAATTTCCCAATGCACAGCCAAATAATAAGATACAACTTGCAATGACAAATAAAGGTTTCATAAAAATATAAAGTGTGAGTAAAAGAGCAAGGCTATTTTATAAGAAATAACGACGAAAGAAGTTGGCAACTTTGAAAAAACTGCTTAATTTTTGGCTAATTAAGCAATTTTAAATTCAATTAAGAAAATATTTAGTTTTTTACCAAACCACCATCGACCATTAAGTTTTGACCTGTGACAGCTCTCGACCACGGCGATAAAAATAGTAAAACTGTATCGGCAAATTCTTGTGGTGTTGTGGTACGTCTTAGTGGCGTTGATGCAGCAATTAAATCAAATACGGCATCAGGTGTCGCTTTGCTTGCATCAGTCGTTTGCAGTAATCCACCTGAGAGCATATTGATATTAATGCCATATTGACCAAGCTCATGTGCACTGGTTCTGGTAAAGGCTAATAAAGCTGCTTTGGCAGTTGTATAATCATGATAAGGAACAACTGGATTTTGCACCAGATTGGTTCCAATATTTACAATTCGACCAAATTGAGCCGCTTTCATATCTTCAAGTCCCGCTTGTAAGGTATTCAACGCAGCTTTTACAGCACCTTCAAACTGCTGTTGCATATTATCCCAATTCAAGTTTTCAATATGCGGACGCGCTTCCCCATTAAATTCGAATTTGATTAATGCATTATTGACTACAGATGTAATTCCACTACCAAAATGTTGTTTGGCGGCTTTAAACATTTGTAAAACTTGATCACTCTGGGTGATATCCGCTTGAAAGATAAAAACCTGTTTTGGAAATTGTTGTTGTAAATGCTCAGCTGTTGTACGGCTGTTTAGGTAATTAACCACAACGCGAGAGCCTTGTTTAAGTAAAGCCTGTGAAATGGCTAAACCTAAGCCACGCGCTCCACCAGTGACCAGCACAATTTGCTCTTGAATTTCCATGTTGAATCACTTTTTTTGATTATATGAAGACGATTCAAGATTAGAAAAAACCAAGTCTGAAATCAAATCTATATTGCATTAAAATTGATGGTAAATTGAACATGTAATTTGAAAGATTATAATTTGCAAGGTATTGGTGCAATTTTTGCATTATAAAAATACCCTTCATATTTCGTTATAAAAGGAATGCAATGAATCAACCACAAGACTTTGAAGCCCAAAGGTCTAAAGCTTTGTGGTATGCCCAGTTGGAGCTAGGATTTAAACAGGATGATCGTCGCACCATTATGAATCATCGTAAGCATTATGGTCCTGTTCGGGTGCAAAAAATGTTGTGGCCTGAGAAAACGGGTGTATGTCATGCCATTATCGTGCATCCACCTGCAGGAATTGCTGGAGGTGATCATTTAACATTTCAAATTTCGACACAACAAACTGCACATGCTGTAGTGACAACACCTGGCGCAGGAAAATGGTATAAAACCAATACTAAGCCAGCTTTTCAGCATATAGATTTAAAAATTAAAGATTCATCAACACTTGAGTGGTTACCACAAGAAACCATGCTATTTGATGGTGCAAATGCACATTCAGAAACCACAATTCATTTAGATCAAAGTGCAAGTTTTATTGGATGGGATATGTTGGTGTTAGGAAGACAGGCGCGTGCCGAAACCTTTCAAAGCGGGGCGTATGCCAATCAATTTAAACTTTACCGTGAACAAAAACTTTTAGTTGCCGATACCTTGCGTTTTAAAGGACAAGATCGGTGGTTATCTTCATGTTTAGGCATGAACGGTTGTGCAGTCATGGGAAGTTTATGGGCAATTGCTCCAGAAAAATTTCGTGCGTCATTTCATTTAGAACAACATATTGAATTGATTCGTGAACTAATCATGCGTATGAATGTACCTGTCACTTTAACGTTATTGGATGATGTCGTATGTGCGCGTTTTTTGGGAGATGATGTCAGAGTATGTCACGATGCTTTTGCTGCGATTCGCGCGCGATTACGCCGTTATTGGTTTGATTTGGACGAAGAATTTCCACGAATCTGGCGAACTTAGATATATGGTGTATTTAATAATGTGTTTTATTCACAACACATATAAAGATAAATTTTACAACGTGTGCATATATTTTGCTTAACCCTAAATAATCAAGATTAGGAAGACCCCATGGAACTTAATCCGACTGAAAAAGACAAGATGCTAATTTTTACTGCGGGTTTAGTGGCGGAACGCCGCAAAGCGCGTGGTTTAAAATTAAATTATCCAGAGGCAATTGCTTTTATTTCAGCAGCTTTGCTTGAGGGTGCACGTGATGGCATGAGTGTGGCAGAGCTGATGCATTATGGTACGACCTTGCTAGGCAAAGATGATGTGATGGAAGGTGTCCCTGAGATGATTGCTGAGGTGCAAGTCGAAGCAACTTTCCCTGATGGTTCTAAACTGGTCACGGTTCATCAACCTATCGTATAACAATAAATAAGGAGAATCTGATGATTCCTGGTGAAGTGATTACCCCAAATAGTGATATTGAACTGAATGTTGGACGAGAAACTTTAAAAATGAGCGTCGCCAATACGGGTGATCGTCCAATTCAGGTGGGTTCACATTTTCATTTTGCTGAGGCCAATGATGCCTTGCAATTTGACCGTGAAAAAAGCAAAGGGTATCGCCTGAATATTGCCGCAGGTACAGCGGTACGTTTTGAGCCGGGGCAAAGCCGTGATGTGGAACTGGTGGCATTGGCAGGGAAACGCGAAGTGTATGGTTTTGCAGGTCGTGTGATGGGTGCATTGGATTAAAAAGATAAAATATTACAGAGAAACTTATTATGAAAATGTCGCGTCGTGCATACGCTGAAATGTTTGGGCCAACGGTAGGGGATCGGGTTCGTTTAGCCGATACCGAGTTGTTTATTGAAGTTGAACAAGATCTCACCACCTATGGTGAAGAAGTTAAGTTTGGGGGCGGTAAAGTCATTCGCGATGGCATGGGTCAATCGCAAATGCTAGCAGATGACGTTGCAGATACAGTCATTACCAATGCCTTGATTGTAGACTGGTGGGGCATTGTCAAAGCCGATGTTGGTCTTAAAAATGGACGCATCTGGAAAATTGGTAAAGCAGGCAATCCAGACATTCAGCCTGATATCACCATTCCACTTGGCGCTGCGACTGAAGTGATTGCAGGTGAAGGGCAGATTCTCACCGCGGGTGGGATTGACACACACATTCACTGGATTTGCCCACAACAAGTTGAAACTGCGCTGATGTCTGGTGTAACAACGATGGTGGGTGGTGGAACTGGCCCAGCAGCAGGTACATCCGCGACCACAGTTACGCCGGGGCCGTGGCACATTGCGACCATGCTACAGGCGATTGATGATTTACCCATGAATATCGGTTTATTGGGCAAGGGCAACTTAAGTTTACCTGATCCGATTCGCGAACAGATAAAAGCGGGTGTGGTTGGGTTAAAACTGCATGAAGACTGGGGATCAACGCCAGCAGCCATTGATAACTGTTTAAGCGTAGCAGATGAGTTCGATGTACAGGTGGCGATTCATACCGATACGTTAAATGAAAGTGGTTTTCTGGAAGAAACACTGGCTGCATTTAAAAATCGTACCATCCATACGTATCATACCGAAGGTGCTGGCGGTGGACATGCACCCGATATTTTAAAAGCGATTGGTCAAGCCAATGTCTTGCCATCTTCAACTAATCCAACTCGCCCTTATACCATCAATACCATTGATGAACACTTGGACATGTTGATGGTCTGTCACCATCTTGATCCTGCTATTGCTGAAGATGTTGCATTTGCAGAAAGTCGTATTCGCCGTGAAACTATTGCTGCGGAAGATATTTTGCAGGATTTAGGCGCGATTGCCATGATGTCGTCAGATTCTCAAGCGATGGGACGTGTTGGTGAAGTGATTATTCGGACTTGGCAAACTGCGCATAAAATGAAAATTCAGCGTGGTGCATTAGAAGGCGATAACGTAAGTCACGATAACAATCGGGTGAAACGCTATATCGCTAAATATACGATTAACCCTGCGATTACGCATGGCTTAAGTCATGAAATTGGCTCAATTGAAGAAGGTAAACTGGCAGATTTAGTCTTGTGGAAACCTGCTTTTTTTGGGGTAAAACCTTCCATGATTATTAAAGGTGGCATGATCGCAGCAGCCCCAATGGGTGATATTAATGCCTCCATTCCAACGCCACAGCCTGTACATTATCGTCCGATGTTTGGTGCGTATCCGCGTGGCGTGCATAACACGTGTATTACTTTTTTATCGCAAACCGCAATTGAAGATGGTGTTTCTGAAAAGTTAAAACTGAAGAAATTGATTAGCCCGTGCAAAAATACTCGTCATATCACCAAAGCGGATATGAAGCATAATACGTATTGCCCCGTGATGGATGTACATCCTGAAACCTATGAGGTACGTGCCGATGGTGAACTATTGACCTGTGAACCTGCGGATGTATTGCCAATGGCACAACGTTATTTCTTGTTTTGATGATTAAAAATAAGTACGAGGAATTGTATGAAAATCTACACCCAGCGTCTTGATGAAATTGCATCAGATCAAGCCTTTGAAACGGTTGAACTTACTTTTGATACACGTCAAAAATCACGTTTCCGTGCCACTTTAAGCAACGGCACTGATATTGGTGCGGATTTGCCACGTACTGGCATTTTACGTAGTGGCTCTTTTATTGCCACCAATGAGGGTGAGGTGTTGCGTGTCGATGCTAAACCCGAAAAACTCATGCAGGTGACTGCAAAAACCGATTTTGAGTTACTCAAAGCAGCGTATCATTTAGGCAATCGTCATGTCCCGCTCATGCTGACTCCGTATGCGCTGTATTTTGAACCTGATCATGTACTGGCAGAAATGGTCGAAGGCTTAGGCTTGCATGTAAAACTGGTCGAACATGCGTTTGAACCTGAAAGTGGTGCATATGCACAACATGCCCATGATCATCGTTTAAGCCCAATCAAGTCTTTACATCATGTCCATTAATGCAGCGCAATTACTCAAACTGTTGACTTTATCCTCAACGGCTTTACCTGTGGGTGCCTATTGTTATTCTCAGGGAGTAGAAACAGCGATTGAAACAGGGCTGATTCAGAATGAAGCAAGCTGTATGGCTTATTTTGAAGAAGTCTTGGAAATGTTGTTGCTCAGATTCGAGCTGCCTGTATTAAAGCGGTTAATGCAATCTTATGCGAATGATGAGCAATTTTTACATTGGGCGCACCTTTACAAAGCCAGCCGTGAAAGTAAAGAGCTACTGGCTGAATCGCAGCAATTGGCATTTTCTTTAAATGCATGGATTAAAGATGTTTTAAAAATGCCAGTAGCCGTGAAAAAGCAATTTGGTTTTGTGCCTGTGTATGCACAGCTTTGTGGAAGACTTGGGCTTAATGAGGCTGACGTGTTGACGGCTTATAGCTTTAGTGTGCTGGAAAATCAGGTTTTGGCAGCCGTTAAAACCGTGCCTTTAGGACAAATGAGCGGACAACGTATTTTGTGGCATTTACACAGTCTGGTGCCACAGGCGGTTGAAAGGGCTTTGGCATTACACGATGATGAAATCAGCAGTGCCTTGCCACAATATGCCATGCTGAGTATGCAGCATGAAACCCAGTATTCAAGATTATTTAGATCGTAACATTGAATTTTCTTTTGTATTTACCAAGAGAAAAGTTCAATAAAATTATAGGAATTGATCATGACAGAACGTAGTCCCTTACGGGTTGGTATTGGTGGTCCAGTGGGATCGGGTAAAACAGCTTTGACCTTAAATCTTTGTCGTGCGTTACGCGACAAATACAACATGGCTGTAGTGACCAATGACATTTATACCAAAGAAGATTCTAACTTTTTAACCCGCAATGAAGCGATGTCACCAGACCGTATTGTCGGTGTCGAAACTGGCGGTTGCCCACATACTGCGATTCGTGAAGATGCTTCAATTAACTTGGCAGCCATTGATGATTTATGCGAAAAATTTGATGGTCTGGAACTGATCATTATTGAAAGTGGTGGCGATAATCTGGCTGCGACGTTTAGTCCAGAACTTTCTGACCTGACTTTATATGTGATTGATGTGGCAGGCGGTGAAAAAATTCCACGTAAAGGTGGGCCGGGCATTACTAAATCAGATTTGCTGATCATTAATAAGACAGATCTTGCCCCGATGGTTGGCGCAAATCTGAACGTGATGGAACAGGATGCTAAACGTATGCGTGGTGAAAAACCATTTTTATTTTCAAATATGAAAACAGAAGATGGCTTAAATCAAATTATCGATTTCATCGAAAAACAAGGGCTATTTAAAGCTTAAGGTGATCAAATGCGCTCATTTAATAAAAAAATAATAGTTGCTGGTTTAAGTTTGTTACCAATGATGGCAATGGCTCATCCTGGTCATGATCAGAGTCATATGGGGTTTTGGGCAGGATTTATTCATCCCTTCACTGGGCTTGATCATTTGGTGATGGCGATTGGTTTCGGCGTCCTGCTTTGGACAGTTGCCAAGCAATGGCGCATTCTAGGAATTATTGGCTTAAGTTTAAGTTTGGTGATTGGCTTTATTTGGGGTGCTCAACAAATTGTTTCTGCAAATGTTGCCGAATATGGAATCATCGCATCATTGGTGGTATTGGCGGCTGCACTATGGAGTAAATCTTATCGTGTTTTACCCATTGCTGCTGTACTGACTGCCAGTTTTCATGGAATGGCGCATGGCGTGGAGCTTGCACCACAAGGTCATGTTGTTGGACTGATTTTGGGGATGATTTGTGGCATGGCGATTTTATATGCGGTTGGGCTTGGTTTGGGCGAGTTCATTCGTCGCTATGTACCTTATGGTCGTAAGATTATGGCGGGTCTCGCTGCAATGATTGCCATTATTGGGTTAAGCTAAAGATTATATTTATTCAGTGCGAAAGGTAGCGTATGCTACCTTTTATCTTTTGTTTTATATAAGAATATGTCTGTTCAAAAAATCATAAGCATAATTTTTTTCATGATAGCGCTGCTCAATATTCCCATGATTTACGCCTATGATTTTTTTGCTGAAAATAATCAAAAGCAAATAACAGATTTTGAATATAATTCTGAAAATAACGATCTTAATCAAACACAAAAACATTTGGCAGAACAACATGATCAAGAAGAAAATAATTACAATGTTCTGAAAAATCCTTTTTTCTCAAATGAGCGTATCAATGTCTATAATTACACCGCCTATAACACAGATATATTAAAAAATAAGGCGCTGAGTGGTGGTTCCGATCATGTCAGTGTAGATGATTTATCTATTTCATTTGGCTATGGCATCACCTATAAGATCAATTCAGATCATAAAATTGGTTACGAATATATTTCCAGTTTTCCTTATGATCGAGGGCAACTCATTCGTATTTTTTCGATCTGGAGTTTTTAAGCGGATAGTTAAGATAATTTACCAGTTTCACATAAGCGATATAGATCATATATAAATCTCTCGTATTTTCTTCAAACTGAATGATGCTATTTCAGGCAGACTTGGCTACATTCTTCGTGAAGAAAGTGTTCAGTATGATGCAAAAAATTCGTTCGATCCTTTTAGTTGTGCTGAGTGTGCTCGGATGTATCTTGAGTTTACCGAGTCAAGCGCAAAGCAATATGCCAATATCTCATCAAATGATTGATCATAGTCAACATTGGAGTTTGCAGCCTCAGCAACAAAATGACGATGATGATGTACGTGAACGCCGTGAGGATGAAATTGTCCGTGATATTCGTCCTGTTCGCATGGATCGACCCCAATAAGTTAAGATCTAAATAACATAAGATCTAAATAACAGTTGAAATGACCAAAAATCCTCCTGAGGCAAATAATAATGAAAGTACAATGTGTTTAAATTGCGTTTCTGAAATTTTGTAAAATAATTGTGCGCCTAAGAGTGCAGGAATGGTGACACTGATCATCAATGCAATAATATACGGCCATTGTTGTGGTTGAACTGTGCCTTGAAATATATAAACAGCAAAAGTAAAAAACTGAATAGCAAAGTTAAAATGTCTTAAGATATAACGTTGTTCAATTTTGCTTAAGCCTTTAAGCATGACCCATGCAGAGGGTAGTGATCCACAAAACCCACCTAAACCTCCTAAAATTCCACCAAAAAAACCGATCATTGCATCCGTTTTTTTACCTAAGTGTTTTAATAATTTCAACTCAGGTGAAAAATACATGATAGGACACCAAATCATGAGGAAAATACCCAAAACCAGTTTAAACGTTTCAGCATTGATCTGATGTAAAAGATAAGTTCCCAGAGGAACTCCGATTAAACCTGCAATAATATAAGGTAGAACAAGAGATACACTGAGCTGATGCGGGCGTTCTTTACTTAGTGCAATGATATGGCTCCATAAAGAAGCAAAAACCACAAGAGGAGCAGCCAGTTGGGGGGGCAATGCCCATACCCAAAAAGACATGGCAACCAATGCAAAGGCAAAACCCGTAAGTCCTTGAACAAAACCTGCAATACATGCACCGACTAGAAATAACGACCATGATTGCATAAGTGTTTTATCTCATTCTAAACACGTGGAGTTTAATTTTTTTGAAACAGCCCTGCACGAACTGTGCCTGCTTTTGTGGATTTGATTAATTGCCAAGAATCGGGAAGCTGTAACTGGTTCAGTTCACGGTTAGCTTCAACATAAATATATGCCTGATCTTTTAATAGAGGATCTATCAAAAGAGAAAGTTCTTGCCAGAGTTCTAATGCATAGGGTGGGTCAAGAAATACTACATCGAATTGCTGATTGAGCTTAGCTAAGACGTCCTGTGCAGTAGCAACTTTTAGCTCACAATGCTTGGCATTTAATAACTCAATATTTTGCTTTAGCATCTTCGCTTGTGTGGTATTCGGTTCAATCATCAGGACTGAACGGGCATGACGTGACAACGCTTCAAAAGCCAATGCCCCTGAACCTGTGCAGACATCAAGCACCACAGCATTTGGAATTTTCCACATCAACCAATTAAATAGGGTTTCTCGTACCCGATCAGGCGTAGGGCGTAAGCCTTCTATATTTGCAAAAGGCAGTACACGACGTTTCCATTCACCGCCAATAATTCTGAGCTGATTTTTCATTATTCAGTTACCTCAGCGGTATCGGCAGCAGGTGTTGGAGTAGGTACTGCTGTAGTTGGTGGTTTTGGCTCAGGTTTTTTCTTATTTAGGTTGGCATTTGGATCTGCTTCCAATATTGCATTACTAGGAAGTTCACCGGGTTTAATGCCTGCGGTCATCAGACCACCACTGATTTGATGATTTGCAGGGCGAATTTGCTCTTTTTTACGATTGACCAGCCAATAATCAAAAACAGGTTTGGCAAGTTGAGCTGCTGACCCGCCGTGACGACCATTTTCCCACACCACTGCAATGGCAATTTCAGGATTCTCAGCAGGTGCAAAGCCAACAAATAAACCATGATCCAGTTGGCGCTGTGTCAGAATGGATTCATTGTAGCGTTTACCCTGTGCAATACTTTTAACCTGTGCTGTTCCTGTTTTACCTGCAATTTGATAAAGCGGTGTGCGAATACCGCGTCCTGTACCTGATTGAACTACATCAATCATGGCATCGCGCATGTTTAGCCAGTCTTGTTCAGTGCCGTTAAAGTTGATTTTTCCATCTGGAGCATTGTGAATTTCATGCTTTTTTGCACCGCGTGTAGCTCGTAATACATGTGGCGTGACATGCGCACCATGATTCGCTGTAATTGCTGTTGCCATTGCTAATTGAAGTGGTGTCGCTGTAAATGCACCCTGACCAATACTGACAGAAATGGTTTCACCTTTTAGCCATTTGCTTTTTCGAGTGCGTAGCTTCCATTCGGGACTTGGATATAAACCTGTACTTTCGCTTGGTAAATCAACCCCAGTTTTTTCACCAAAGCCAAACTGACGCATCCAGTCGTTCATGCGCTCAATACCCATTTGGTAAGACAACACATAAAAATAGGTATCGCAAGACTGAATAATGGCTTTATGCATATTCACCACACCATGACCTGTTTTTTTCCAGTCACGGAATTTGTGTGAGTCACCAGGAAGGTGGAAATAACCTGGATCATTAATTGTGGTTGCCCAATCTACCAGACCATAATGAATACCACCCATTGCTTCCATTGGCTTAATTGTGGAACCCGGAGGGTAAGCACCCTGAACCGCACGGTTATAAAGTGGTTGATCCAGATTGTCACGCAATGCACTATAGTCAGTACCGCTAATACCTGTAACAAATAGATTTGGGTTAAAACTTGGACTTGACACCAGCGCCAGAATTTCACCAGTACGTGGATCTATCGCTACAATTGCACCACGTTTATCTGCTAATTGTTCGGCAGCAACGACTTGTAAGCCATAATCTATAGATAAATATAAATCATTACCACGAGTAGACTCTTTGCGACCTAAATGTCTGAGTACATTACCATGAGCATCTGCTTCGATCGATTCATAACCGGGTGTACCGTGTAATAAATCTTCGTAAGTTTTCTCTACGCCGATTTTTCCAATCAGGTTGGTTCCTGCGTAAATATCACTATTAATCGATTTTAATTCTTTGTCATTAATTCGTCCGACATAACCAATCACATGAGCAAATAAATCTCCATGTGGGTAGTAACGCGTCATTTGCGTTTCAATCCGCACTCCTGGAAATTTGTATTTCACTTCACTGAATTTGGCGATATCAGTTTCAGTCAGATTCAGCTTAATTGAAACCCGTTCAGTTTTACGTGCGGTTTTAATCCGTGATTTAAAACGTTCAACATCGTCCTGACTGAGACTTAAAATAGGTGTTAACTGATCAACTGTGCCATCTATATCGTCAATATCTGCTTTACTTAATGTTGCAGTAAATACTGGATAATTATCTGCAAGTAAAACCCCATTACGATCATAGATATAACCACGAGCAGGAGCGAGCGGTTGCAGACGGATACGGTTTTTATCAGAAGCAGTTGAAAACTCATCATAATGCACTATTTGTAAATAGGCATAACGACTCAAGAGCAATAACAAACAGCAGCAAACCAGTCCAATGGCGAAAAAGATTCGCCCTCGATAAATACGCTTTTCTTGCTGATTATCTTTTAAAGGAAAGTGCTGTTTCATACCTAACTAACTTGACAAAGCAGACCACAAAAATAGCCGACAAGTTTAACCCATTCGTCATTAGAATTTGGGATATTTTTAAATTATTCACGAAATAAATTTAGTCGCTTTTTTTGACCTTGTAGACATTAAAATTGTAATGTGCTGTATATAAGAACGAAAATAATTCTGTTAAAGTCACCAAAACGGATGAGCGGAATCCCCTATATCAGATAAATAGGGAAACATGGAGAAAATAATGAGAAAAATATGTCCCTTAGTCATGCTTCTAGCACTTAGTCAGACAACTTTTGCAGATGAAAGTCGCTTTAAACCTGAAGCAAAATTAACTGAGGGAAGTGCATCGACATGGAATGCAGGTGCAGGGATCACCCAAAAATTAATTCACTTGAATGGTGAATGGGTTAATCCATATGGGATCGCCTATGCTAAAGTGGGTAGTTATCTAAACGATGACCATAACTTTGGTGGTCAGGTCGGGTTTCGTTACCCTTACTATCTCACTGGCGTAAACAAAAATGGGTATTATTTTGGAGTTTATGCAGGATCAATTGAAAGCAAAGTCATTGATGGTGATGATAAAACCCGTTTAGGCGGTGGAGTTGATCTTTCATATGTGTGGCTAGATAAAGAAAGAATTAGTACGTTTAGTGTCGGCATTGGCGCTGGAGAGAAGCTAAAAAATGCCAATGGTGATGTTGTGGCTGATATAGAACCTAAACTACAAGTTTCTTATACTTTGAGTATTGGCCTGTAATGTTTAATCGTAGCTTTAAAAATGTAAAAGCCCATAAAATAGAATGAAATACGAGAGTAATGGATGTTAGAGTTCGTCAGTAATTTGTGGCAAGCCTTTTTAAACCGACCCGATCATCTGGCGGTCTTGAGTATTATTCCAGTAACTGCATTTGTGACATGGGCACACGTGTGGATGGCTTTAAAAATGGTATTTTATCCAATTAACTTTTGGGGATTCCATTTAGGGCCAATACCTGTAGGTTGGCAAGGTATTGTACCGCGTAAAGCTGGACGCATTTCTGGCATTATTACTGATAATACTTTGTCCAAATTAGGTTCATTGCGTGAATTCCTTGAAGCGATGGACCCTGAGGATATGGCGCGGATTATTGGTGAACAAGTCGGCTTTGAACTTGAGCATTTAATTGATGAAGTTATGATTGATCGTAATGCGGTACTTTGGGAAAATTTACCTTATTCGATTAAACGCCGTATTTATGCCCAAGCTCACAAACAATTACCTGCTGTATTAAAAGAATTAGTGACTGAGCTGACCATGAACGTCGAGTCACTTGTGAATATGCGTGAAATGGTAGTTAGCCAGATGGAAGGTGATCGCCGTTTGATGGTGCGCATGTTCCTTAAAGTTGGTCAAAAAGAAATCAATTTTATTTGGCATATTAGTGCGCTCATTGGGATGTTTTTTGGTATTTTTCAAATGTTGGTTTGGTTCTTTGTACCATGGCACTGGACAGTACCTTTCTGGGCAGCAATCTGGGGCTTTTTAACCAACTGGATTGCAATCTGGATGGTATTCAATCCGATAGAACCCCACTATATCCGCTATCCACAGTTCTTTCGCTTAACCACAGACCGTAAGTTTCCTTGGATTGTTCCTGTAATTCCTCGTATAGGAACTTACAATGTTCAAGGTGCGTTCATGAAGCGTCAGGAAGAAGTATCAGATGTATTTGCCAGTGTAGTGACTGAAGATCTGATCACGCTTAAATCCATCATGACTGAAATGATGTATGGCCCTAAGAAGGACAAAACCCGTCGAATTGTCAAGCGTCACATTAATGAAATTATGGAAACCCCATTGGTAAGAACTTCATTACAACTTTCCTTAGGGCCACGTGAATATGCTAAACTTAAGACGGACTTGATTGATCGATCAATTGAAATTACGATGGTGCCTGTATGCGACCCTGCGTTTAATGCGAGCCGTGCACAGAAAATATTTCAAATGTTTAAAGATCGTATTCGTGAGCTAACACCGAAAGAGTTCCAAAATCTGTTGCGTCCTGCTTTTCAGGAAGATGAATGGATTTTGATTGTGTTAGGTGGGGTCACAGGTTTTATTGCAGGTACGATCCACTTATTTGTTGCTTTCTTATAATTTAATTAGATGTTGGTAGGTATGGTCTATACAACCATAGTCAAAGACATCATGAAAATTGTTCTTAATGAGGATTTTTTGTTATGCGCATTATTTTACTCGGACCACCTGGAGCAGGTAAAGGTACTCAGGCTCAGTTGATCTGTAAGCGCTACGATATCCCACAAATTTCAACCGGTGATATGCTCCGTGCTGCAATTCGTGAAGGTACCGAACTCGGCCTTAAAGCTAAAAGCGTAATGGAATCTGGTGGTTTGGTATCAGATGAGTTGATTATTGGCTTAGTAAAAGAGCGTATTGCACAACCTGATTGTGTCAATGGCTGCATTTTTGATGGTTTCCCTCGTACTATTCCACAAGCAGAAGCTCTGGAAAAAGAAGGGATTAGCATTGATCATGTGATTGAAATTGCAGTACCTGATGAAGAAATTATTAAGCGCCTTTCTGGCCGTCGTCAGCACCCTGCATCAGGTCGTGTTTATCATATTGAATACAACCCGCCAAAAGTAGTAGATAAAGATGATGTGACAGGTGAAGACTTGGTACAGCGTCCTGATGATCAGGAAGAAACCATTCGTAAACGTTTAGGGTCTTATCATACTGAAACTGAACAATTGGTAGGTTTTTATCAGGGACGTGCAGCATCTGGTGAAAATGCGCCGACTTATGACAAGCTAGACGGTTTACGTAAAATTGAAGACGTACAAAAAGATTTATTTGCAATTTTAGATCAAACAAAATAACTCTAAAGATTTTGTTTTGAAAGAGCTCTGTTATGATAGGGCTCTTTTTGTTTTATTAGGTCATGATTTTGAAGATCGCTTTAACACTTTTGGTGGTTGTAAGTTTAATTGGACTTGGCTATTTATTTTTTATCAGTCATAAAATGTTGCGTCGTGTACAAAAGCAGGAAGCATTAGAAAAAACCCAAGTAAAATCGTTGCAACACGACAATTTAGACTCATCGCTAAACAAGAAAAAATAAAGATGAAATTCTTTGGTACTACGTTAGCGATGAAGTTGCTGTAGGGGCTAAAGAACCTTTATGTGCGCCAAACTCAAAACGCTCAGGCCAGTTGCAAACATCTGATACCACACATTCACCGCATTTAGGTTTACGGGCAATACAGCAATAACGCCCATGTAAGATTAACCAGTGATGTGCATCTACAATAAACTCTTTAGGAATCACTTTAATCAGTCGGTGTTCTACTTCTAGTACATTTTTTCCAATTGCCAAACCTGTACGATTTCCCACACGAAAGATATGAGTATCGACAGCCATTGTTGGTTGACCAAAAGCAGTATTTAACACGACATTGGCTGTTTTACGACCGACACCAGGTAAGGCTTCTAATTCAGCACGAGTTTGTGGAACTTCGCCCTGATGCTTTTCCAGCAAAATCTGACACGTCTTGATGACATTTTCTGCTTTAGCATTGTACAACCCAATCGTTTTAATATATTGCTTGAGTCCCTCAACACCTAATGCATAAATTTGTGCAGGTGTATTGGCAATCGGGTAGAGTTTATCGGTGGCTTTATTAACGCTCACATCTGTCGCTTGAGCTGAGAGCATTACTGCAATAAGGAGTTCAAATGGTGAAGCGTATTTGAGTTCAGTTTGCGGATGAGGTCGCTGCGCACGTAGACGCTCAAAAAACGTTTGAATCTGTTTTTTGGTCATATTCTTCACTGCCATTTAAAGCTCCTGAATTTCGCCTAAACGTTGCTGTAATTGAGCAAGTTGTTGCTGTTTTGCTGGATCAGAACGAACACTTAACTGCTTTTCTAGCTTTTTAATTTGAGTCCGAAGTTTAGCAAGCTCTATTGTGGTTTTTGCATCCATTGCAATTGTAATTTTAGTCTTATCTTCAAGCCGTTCGATCGCTGGAACTTCTTTAATGGCACTGGAAAACTGGGCAAATAATTCAGTATCAATTTCTGCACGAACGACAGGTCCTTTACGATGCGCACGTCTTAATTCTTCACGTTGAATATGCGCATAGTAACGCTGTCTTAAGTCACTTTGTTCTTGTTGTCTTTGCACAGGTGTTAAAAGTGGCTGAAGGTCTTCAACCAGATCGATACAATCTACAGGGCACGGTGGAATACACAGCTCGCAGCCTGTACACAGGTCAGTCAAAATACTATGCATCAGTTTGCCACTTCCAATGATCGCATCCACTGGACAGGCATTGATACATTTAGTGCAACCAATACATTCATCTTCACGAATAATCGCTTTCATTCGTTGTGGTCGACCATCGACTTGAATTGGCCAGACACTAGCTTCGGC
Organism: Acinetobacter guerrae; assembly: GCF_009372255.1. Taxonomy (GTDB): domain Bacteria; phylum Pseudomonadota; class Gammaproteobacteria; order Pseudomonadales; family Moraxellaceae; genus Acinetobacter; species Acinetobacter guerrae. The sequence goes on along the minus strand of NZ_LXGN01000045.1, from coordinate 16,574 downwards.
TTGTAAATGAGGGCGCTGTAATAGCGTTGCAAGTGCATCAGCAACAGGCTGTCCACCCGGAACACATTTATTTGCATCTTCGCCGTCTACAATGGACTTTGCATAAGGTAAACATCCGTCACGGTGTCCACATAAACCACATTGGGTTTGGGGCAATAAAGCATCAATTTCACGGATTAGCGTAATAGCAGCATTCATGGATTTTGCAAACTGAAGAAAAGATTAAATAAGAAGCAGTGAGAATATTGATACACAAGTCAATGTGCTATTTTAGCATGAAAAAAGCTTGAAGATATTGATCTATTTTGATCCTATAAACGCATTAAAATAGCGCAAAAACTAAAAAATTGATATAACGAATTGAATAAAACGTTTAAACTAATTATATGAATTAGAAATAAAAATAAAAAATTATAAATAATGATTGAGCTTGTGGGCTAAACATTATTTAATCAATTGCTCTAAAATTTATCATTCATTGAGAAATTTGCACAATATTGAATCACTTTATAATTGAGGACGAAGCGTTGAAAGATAGTAGTAGCCTTAACGACTTCCTACATGCTGTGAAAGCACGAGACCCACACCAACCAGAATTCTTACAAGCTGTTGAAGAAGTTATGATGAGCTTGTGGCCTTTCATCGAGAAGAATCCTGAATACGCAAATTATGCTTTACTAGAACGTCTGGTTGAGCCTGAACGTGCAATTCAGTTTCGTGTAGCATGGGTTGATGATCAAGGTCAAACGCAAGTCAATCGTGCTTTCCGTGTGCAATATAATTCTGCGATTGGCCCTTTTAAAGGCGGGATGCGTTTTCACCCATCTGTCAATCTATCTATTCTCAAGTTTTTAGGTTTTGAACAGACTTTTAAAAATGCCTTGACGACATTACCTATGGGGGGCGGCAAAGGCGGTTCCGATTTTGATCCAAAAGGAAAGTCTGAAGGCGAAATCATGCGGTTTTGTCAGGCATTAATGATTGAGCTTTATCGTCATTTAGGGTCAGATACCGATATTCCTGCTGGTGATATTGGCGTGGGTGGACGTGAAGTCGGCTATATGGCAGGCATGATGAAAAAGCTAAGTAATAATACCTCATCTGTATTTACAGGTAAGGGAGTTTCTTTTGGCGGAAGTTTAATGCGCCCTGAAGCGACAGGATACGGTACAGTTTATTTTGCTGAAGAAATGCTAAAAACACATGGAACCCACTTTCAGGGTAAAACTGTTGCAATTTCAGGCTCGGGAAATGTCGCCCAGTTTGCGGCTGAAAAAGCGATGTTTTTAGGCGCAAAAGTCGTGACATTGTCGGATTCTAACGGTACGGTTTATTTAAAAAATGGCTTTACCGATGAACTCTTGGTCGAAGTAATGGAACTCAAAAATAAAAAACGTGGTCGTATTTCTGAGTTTGCTTCCAAACATGGCTTTGAATATTTTGAAGGAAAAACGCCGTGGCATATTCCAGTCGATATAGCATTGCCATGTGCTACTCAAAATGAATTAAATGCTGAAGATGCAGAAGTTTTAATTCAAAATGGCGTGATTTGTGTGGCAGAAGGCGCAAACATGCCTTCAACACTCGAAGCTGTCGAAAAGTTTATTGATGCCAAAATTTTATATGCACCAGGCAAAGCATCAAATGCGGGTGGTGTTGCAACTTCTGGTCTTGAAATGTCGCAAAATGCAAGTCGTTTAGCTTGGTCACATGCCGAAGTTGATGAGCGTTTACATGCGATTATGAAAGACATTCATGCCAACTGTGTGAAATATGGTACTAAAGAGGATGGTTCTGTGAATTATGTAGATGGCGCCAATATTGCTGGTTTTGTCAAAGTCGCTGATGCCATGCTGGCGCAAGGCGTGTTCTAAGCCCATTATGTTCTAAAAAGAAATAAAAAAACCGATGCATCATTTAATGCATCGGTTTTTTATGCTTATATTCTTAAATTAAGGTTTTTTCACGATTTCCTGTTCAACTGTCATATCATGCACATAGGCATATTTTGATTGATCGGCAGCAGGATTTTTACGTTCATAACGTTTTACACGGATAATCACGCGTTGATCATCGTGATGTTGATAACCTTCGATTTGGTCATAAAACAGTGTCCAGTCTTTATCGACTTGAGTTTTAATTCCTTTGCTATCATATTTAATTTCACGAACCTGTAAGCAAGTTTGTGGTGCTACACCAGTACATTGTTTAGTTTCTGGAGAAATTTCCAGAAAAATAATTTCACCTTGAGACTGATACTTGGTTTCAGGGGTCATTGTCCCTTTAAACTCATACTTTTGACCATTTGATGCCGTAATCGTTAAGCTTGGTTGCTCAATGGAGGATGTATTTAATTCAAATTTATTCTGTTGATCGCTGAACAAGCTGCTTGAAAATTGCTCATTTTTCATAAGAGCTGGTTCACAGGCTTTCATGGTAGAAACCAAAGATGAGGTGATCAATTGATTATTTTCAATTTTCCATGAACCGCCTTGATTATTACAACCTGTAATAATGTTGAGACGATTTTCTGAAAAATTCAATTGGATTGGACGAGGTGCCCCCTCTGGTTGGTAGGCCCAAGTGTAAGCACTCAAAATTTTATTTGCATTCATTTGTTTTTCTGCACTAATTACGGCAGGAGCTGAAGTCTGTTTTACAGATTGGCATGCCACAATTGAAAAGGGTAAAAGAGCAAGGACTAAATATCTTGTTTTCATTTAATGGGACAGTAATGACTTTAACAGACTGTATGTTAATAGATTAATTAATAAATAAAACAAGCACAATGAAGGCTTTCAGTTTCAGATTGTATCTATTTTGCAACAATGACTAAACTTCAGATCGCAATAAATTAATAAAAATTTAAGAAATAAACAAACTTATCGGCTTAGTCAAAACGATAAATATCCATACCTAAAGCACCCATAGAAAAACTACTATGTACAATTGAAAAACGATGACCTGTACCCATTGCAAAAAACAGGGGAGCAAAATGTTCCAAACTTGGGTGATTACGTTCGATATAAGGAATATCTGGCCAGTTGAGTACAGCATCATAGTCCTGATGCGTTAATTTATTTACCACGTAATTACGAAAAGTTGAAGCCCATTCTGGGATATGTTGTGCGTTCCCATCCCATGATAATTCAGCCAAATTATGCGTAATACTGCCTGAACCAATTAAAAGAATCTGGCGTTCACGTAATGAGGCAAGCACTTTGCCAATTTGATAAATTTCATCTGCATTCATATTCATAGGCAATGAAATCTCAACGACAGCAATATCTGCATCTGGATACATATGCAACAAAGGCATCCAGACGCCATGATCACGTGGTCGAGTGCTATTGGCATGTGCAGGAATATGATGTTCAGCTAATAGTCTTAAAATCTCTTCGGCTAGTTCTGGTTGACCTGGGGCAGGATAATGAATTTGATATAACGCTTCGGGGAAGCCACGAAAGTCATGCCATGTCTGTGGACGCGTTGAAGTACTGATTTCCAGTGACTGACTTTCCCAGTGTGCAGACATGATGACAATAGCTTGAGGCTTGGGTAAATTAAAACTCAAACGATGCAAGGCAGGCCCAACTTGTTCAGGATCAAGCGCAAGCATGGGGGAGCCATGAGAAATAAATAGACCCGGAAGTGTTTGTAAATTCATGCTGCTAATCTCATGCAAATATCTCGTTATCTTGCCAAAGAAATATTGCTTTAGGTGAATGATTTTGTTTCAAGCGATGGATCAAGCACGATGATAAGGATGATTGTGATTGATACTCATAGCTCGATAAAGTTGCTCAATCAATAAAACACGAACCAAAGGGTGTGGCATGGTGAGTTTTGATAATGACCAATGCCATGCAGCAGCTTGACGAACTTGATCCGATAAACCATCAGGGCCACCAATGGCTAAAGCCACATCATTGCCTTCTAGCATCCACGACTTCATGGTTTCTGCAAGCTTCTCGGTACTTAATTCACGTCCACCCACTTCCAGTGCAATGAGGGTTTCATTCGGTTTTAGTGCAGCAAGAATACTTTCACCTTCAATCTGACAGTATTTCAAAATATCTGCCTCTGAATCATTTTTACCACGCTTGGCCATTGCAAGTTCAATCACTTGGGTTTGCACAAAAGGTTGGATCCGTTTGAAGTAATCTTCAAAGCCTGTAAGTACCCATGCTGGCATTTTTTGACCAATTGTCAGAATGCGGATTTTCATAATATGACCCAATGGTAAATGCAAACACGTATAAGTATAACGAGGAACTCAACATGCTTCATATGGATTGTTATATTACTTGTTTGAATGTTTAAGCCTTAGGCAGAATATTCAAACTAAATATAACCAATAAAAAAACGCAGCCCTAAAAAGTATGAGGACTGCGATTAAAAGGTCATCTGTCTGGAGAATCAGATGACCATACTGAAAATTCGATAAAATAGTGAAAATGATGAATTCCTTATTTTATTATGGGTGCTATTGGTTAATTTTCAACCTAATAAATGTAAAAAAGAGAGCCGAAGCTCTCTTTAGTTAATCAGATATAAGATTAATGTCGTGCCGCTTTTGATTCTTCGACAGGCTTAACGATTGGTGCTTTCACCAATGGTTTCGGCTTCTGGGTTAGAGCAAGTGGCAGAATCTCATCAATACTTTTCACTGCTTTAATTTCTAAACCTTCTTTGACGTTATCTGGAATTTCAGCCAAATCACGTACGTTATCTTGCGGGATAAATACCAGCTTAATTCCGCCACGGTGTGCTGCCAAAAGTTTTTCTTTCAAGCCACCAATACGCAGTGCATTACCACGTAAAGAAGTTTCACCTGTCATGGCAATATCAGCGCGGATTGGAATCCCAGTAAATGCAGAAACCAATGCGGTTGTTAATGCTAATCCAGCAGAAGGGCCATCTTTTGGTGTCGCACCTTCAGGCAAGTGAACGTGAACATCAGTTTCTTCAAAGCGAGAAGCTTCAATTCCAAGCTCATCTGCACGGGTACGAACAACGGTCATTGCAGCGGTAATCGATTCTTTCATTACATCACCAAGCGAACCAGTGGTAATGAATTTACCTTTACCTTTAACTGCTGCAACTTCGATGGTAAGTAATTCACCACCGACTGAAGTCCATGCTAAACCATTAACACGGCCAACTTGAGCTTCATCTTCAGCCATACCGTAGTCAAATTTATGCGCACCTAAATAATCTGGCAGATTTTCACCTGTGACATCGATGTGCAAGCTTTTAGCTTTCTTGCTAACCGCTTCTTTAACCACTTTACGTGCAATTTTAGAAACTTCACGCTCTAAACTACGCACACCAGCTTCACGTGTGTAGCGACGAACGATGTCTCGAATTGCTTCTTCGTGAACAGTTAATTCACTGCTACGCAAGCCATTGTCTTTAATTGCTTTTGGTACAAGATAACGTTCTGCAATATTGACTTTCTCTTCTTCGGTATAACCCGGTAAGCGAATGACTTCCATACGATCAAGCAATGCTTCTGGAATATTCATACTGTTCGCAGTACAAATAAACATGACTTCTGATAAATCTAGATCTAGATCTAAATAATGATCGTTGAACTTACTGTTTTGCGATGGATCAAGTACTTCGAGCAAGGCAGAAGCAGGATCACCACGATAATCTTGTGCCATCTTGTCAATTTCGTCGAGCAAGAACAAAGGATTCTTCACGCCTACTTTTGTCAATGACTGCACAATTTTACCTGGCATCGCACCAATATAAGTACGACGATGACCACGAATCTCAGCCTCATCACGTACACCACCTAAGGCCATACGGACAAACTCGCGTCCTGTCGCTTTAGCGATAGACTCGCCCAGTGAGGTTTTACCTACACCTGGAGGACCAACCAAACACAAAATTGGGCCACGAAGTTTTTTCACACGAGACTGAACTGCCAGATATTCCACAATACGGTCTTTTACATCGTCTAAACCATAGTGATCTGCATCCAGAATTTCCTGTGCTTTTTTCAGGTTAATGCTGACTTTGCTAGCAGTATTCCATGGGGTATCCAAAATCACTTCAAGATAATTACGCACAACAGCCGCTTCACTAGAAGCAGGTTGCATCGCTTTTAGCTTGCGAAATTCCGCTTCCGCTTTTTTACGGACATGCTCAGGTAAATCGGCTTCTACAAGACGTTTTTCAATTTCAGCAACGTCATCTTCTGCACCGCCATTCATATCGGAAAGTTCACGTTGAATGACTTTCATTTTTTCATTTAGAAAGTATTCGCGCTGATTTTTTTCCATCTGACGTTTTACATTGTCATGCAACGTTTGTTCAATTTGCTGTTCAGCAGATTGTTGAGTTAAATATGTGGTTAACTCTTGCAAGTGCGCTTCAAACTCGTCATTTTCCAGAAATTTTTGTTTCACATCAATATTTAATGGAACACGAGTTGCGACAAAGAACATCAACTGAAGTAAATCTTCAATTTTGTTCGCAGCGGTTACTAATTCACGGGCATTGCGTAATTTTGCTTCTGCATATTGAGCAAATAATGTACGTAATTCCTGTAAACGTGTTTCTTGATCCTTCTCATCCATATTGACCGTCATTGGACTCATTTGATGTTCAGCAGTTAAATGGCTGTCTTCATCAATAATTTTGGTCAATTTTGAACGATACAAACCTTCAATTAAAACCTTGATACAGTTTTCATCATTTTCGTGATTCACAACTTGCACAATCTTCGCGACAGTACCGTATTTATAAAGGTTGTCGTGATCAATTTCTTCGGTAAGAGAATCTTTTTGTGCAACTACAAATACTAAATTGTCACTGTTACGAGCCACATCCACTGCATTGATCGATTTTTCACGACCCACAAATAGCGCAATTTGCATGTGTGGATACACCACAACATCACGCAATGCTAAAAGCGGTAATACACTTGGAACCTGAGGCTCTAAGGTTTCTATATTCATAATATTTTCAGACATGGGCACTCCTAATGAGTGACAACAATGTTGCCATGTTTTTTATAGTGATGTGTATTTTGAAAATTACAAGGGCATAAATATAGAAAATGCAAAAAAATAAGTAAATCACTCGGAATTATTTAGATGAAAGGCTTAGCGCTTAAAACGATAAAGATGATCGGGGGTGAGTAAGGCATCTAAAGGTTGATCCCATGATTGACGGGTCAGAGTTCGATCAAGTAACTGAAAAGCATGCGCCAAGCCTAGTCGAAATGGTTTGTGAGGAGCACTCGCCAAAGTTCGATCATAAAAACCACCACCCATTCCTATTCGGGTTCCTTTATGGTCACATGCAAGTAAAGGCATCACCAATAAATCAAGATGAGATACATGGTGGCCGCGACTTGCCATTGGCTCTTTCATACCTAAAGGGTGATGTGAAAAACGCTTGTTTCGATATTGATGACGGCTAACTTTTACCCACATCAGTTGATTGTTCATGTTACAAATCATGGGAAAGAAAACTTGTTTTTTAAATTTATAACATTCTTCAATTAACAGTTGAGTGTGGACTTCACCGAAAGCATGTAAATAAAGTCCGATTTTTTGATATTTATGTGAGGTTAAAAATTTTCTAAATACGTGATGGCATGAGATGGATGATCGACATTGCTGAAATCGTGTGAGCTGTTTGCGCTGTTGTATTAAATTTTTACGATTTTTTTTCATATCTTTACAATATGCCAACTTGATAATAAATAAAACTACAAAACTAAGGAAAGATCTCACATGAATTTTATCAAAAAATTAATTAAATTAACTAAATAAATCCAATCCAAATACAATTTTTAATAAAAAACTCATTATAGATATTAAGTTTTATTAATCAAAATTCTACCTAAACTTTTAAAACTTAATATTTAATGTGTAATTTTTCACACTTTAAATGGAAATATTGATTGAGTTGTGAATATTTGGCCTATAGAATTTTATTTATAACAAAAAACTTTCTTGAAAATTAACGGCGGTAAAAATCGATGAATAAAGTTTACAAAGTTGTATGGAATGCCTCTTTAGGAGCATGGGTCGCAGTTTCTGAATTAGCTAAATCTAGAAGCAAATCAAAATCTGTAAAGAAAACAGCAGGCATTGTCATTGTAGCGACGACAATCGCATTTGCTGTATCAGCCCATGCACAGGATATCAATGAAGATTTAAATGTAGCGGGTGATATAACAGCTACCGGGGAGATTACTGGTTCAGATGTGACCACTACTAGTGGAGCATCTCTAAATGATTTGAATAATAAAGTAAATGACACCTCTACAGGATTAGCAACGAAAGCCTCAAAAGCCGATTTAACCACTTTAAATAATCAAGTAAATGACACCTCTACAGGATTAGCAACGAAAGCCTCCCAAACTGATTTCAGTACATTGAAAAATCAAGTGAATGATAGCAGTACAGGATTAGCCACTAAAGCTTCCAAGGCAGAAGTAACAGCTGCAAAGACGGAAGTTGTCCAAGGTAAAAATATTAATGTAACTTCAGTTCCTGGAACTAACGGCCAGACAATTTATACCGTTAAAACAGCGGATGAAGTGACTTTTAATAAAGTCACTGTAGACGGCACAATTATTGATGATGGACAAATCACAGTTGCAAAAGATGGATCTATAGCAGCAGGTTCTCAACAAGTTGTTACAGGGAATCAGTTATATGAATTAGAACAAAAACTATTTAATAGTGGAGCACAAGGGGTTAAGTATTTTCATGCGAACTCCAGCTTAGATGATTCTGCTGCTTATGGTACAGATTCTGTAGCTGTAGGTCCTAAAGCAGTTACTAATAAATCTGCTTCAGACTCAATTGCCATAGGTAGTAATGCTGTCGTAGGCACTGAGGACGACGGTACAACTCCAGCACCAACTGACGGTGTTGCCTCTATTGCTATTGGTAAAGATACTCTCGCCTTAGGTAATAAAAACACGGTGATTGGTCAGGCTGCAACAGTCGATTCAAAATATGTTACAAGCTCTTTAGCTCTTGGTGATTCTGCAAAAGTCACAGGTGACAATAGTAATAATGCTTTGGCGATTGGATCTAATGCTACATCAAGTGCCGCAGGTGCAAGTGCAATAGGTAAAGCAGCAGCAGCCAGTGGCTCAAATGCTACAGCAATAGGTGGAAATTCCAATGCTTCAGCAGCAAGCGCAACGGCTATTGGTAACAACTCAATTGCGGGTGCTGTGGCGGGTACGGCAATAGGAAGTAACTCTCAGGCAAATAGTAATAATGCGGTATCAATTGGTAGTAATGCTGGACAAGGGACAGCTAACTTACCGGGTAATGCCAATCAAAATCACATCGCAATCGGCACATCATCTGGTCAAAACATTACCGGGAATGAAAATATTGCAATTGGTTTGCAAGCCTCCAACAACACAACGGGTAGTTATAATATTGCGATTGGCTCCAAAGCAGGTCAGGGCGCTGCTGGAGAAGAAAGTGTAAGTATTGGTTATATATCCAATCAAAGCTCGACTGCAATCAATCATACCACCGCACTTGGAGCGAGAACTCAATCTGGACAAGGTGCTGTGGCAGTTGGATTTTCTGCAAATGCCAGTAATCAAGGTGCAGTTGCAGTAGGTGCATTATCAAAAGTTCAGGGCGTGGATGACGGCACAGGTAATATCACAAATGCAGATAACGGCGTTGCACTAGGGACAAATGCATGGTCACAGGATAATAGTATTGCGCTTGGAACAAACTCTATTGCGTCGAGCACTACTTCGCAAACCCAAGCTGGATATATTACCTCTGCGTTAATTGGTGATGAGGGCGTAGTTTCAGTCGGTGCCGACTCCAATGGAGCAACTGCATCTTTTAACCGTCGAATTGTACATGTCGCTGACGGTGCAGGAGATTATGACGCAGTCAACGTCAATCAACTAAGAAAGGCGCAGGAAAAAGTTGCAGATATTATTGGTGGTAATGTCACTGTTAATAGTCAAACTGGGAACTATTCTAAAATCACGTTAAAAGACACGAGCGGGACAGAATATCAATATAGTACAGTCGTTGAAGCGTTAGGCGCAATTAGTACAGGAGCAATCCAGCTTCCTGCTACAGAAAACGCAGTGACTTATACAGATGCCACATCTAAACAAATTAATCTTCGTCCGAATACAGTGATTAGTGGAGTTGCTGAAGGTAAGGTGGGTACAGACGCGGTCAATGTTGAGCAAATGCAACAAGCAGTCGAAGAAAGTCGTGCTAAATATATTAGTGTGAACTCAACGACCAAAGGTAATCGTGCCAACGAAGGAGCTACAGGGATTAATGCGGTGGCTATCGGCCCAGATGCTATAGCTGCAAACAATAACAGTACCGCTATTGGTTCAAAAGTTCAGTCTTTGGGTGATTATGCAACCGTTATTGGAACTGCCGATTCAGTTGTATATGATACGGCAGGTGTAGCAATAGGTAACCACGCGATTAGTCGTGGTGCAGGCAGTATTGTAATAGGTAAAGATGCTAAAGCGGCCCCTCAAACATCACCAACTGGCAAAATTGACAATGCTATCGCTATTGGTACTCAAGCTTTAGTCACTAATGAAAAAGGGATTGCAATTGGTCAAAATACAATTGCTGAAGGCGCAGAAAGTATTGCTCAAGGTTATGATTCAAGATCAACTGGCAATGCCTCTACTGCACTTGGTGTAAGTTCTCGTGCCAGTGCTGAAAATGCTTATGCATTGGGTACAAATGCTAATTCCTCAGCGACTAATGCACTTGCATTTGGTAATGCTGCGAAATCGGTTGCTACGGACTCAATTGCAACAGGAACGAATGCAGCTACTTATGCGACCAATGCTGTAGCATTGGGTAAAGGTGCTGTTTCAGGCAAGGCCAACCCAACTAAAGAAGAAATAGATAATAACTCCAACTCGGATACGATAGCGATAGGAACCAATAGCTTTGCCCAAATTAAAAATGGGTTAGCAGTTGGTAATACTGCAAAAGCGACTGAAGAAAGCTCGCTTGCACTCGGTACAGAATCTCAAGCAACTGCAAAAGATGCAATTTCAGTGGGTCAAAAATCACAAGCTTCGGGTTTAAACAGTATGGCTCTGGGTAAAGAGGCACAGGCCAGTCAAGAAAGTGCAATCGCGCAGGGTTATGGTGCGAAAGCTTTAAATACTAATAGTATTGCTCAGGGCGTGAATACTCAGGCTTCTGCTGATTATGCGATTGCTACGGGTGCAAGTGCATTAGCTACTGGAAACAATGCTATAGCTCAAGGGCACAATGCAAGAGCTTTAAATACGAATAGTATTGCACAAGGTTTGAATGCACAGGCTACAGCAGCTAATGCAGTGGCTATAGGTGCAAATACAATTGTGACAAATGAAAATGCAGTGGCCTTGGGGAATGGTTCAGCATCTGGTAGTTATAATCAAACCACGAAAGCTACGATTAATGGCAAAGATTATAATTATGCAGGGAGTGGGGCTGGATTATCTACAGTGAGTGTAGGTTCTGTAAATAATGAACGTCAAATTATTAATGTTGCAGCAGGCCGCGTAAGCTCTACAAGTACAGATGCTGTTAACGGAAGTCAGCTCTTTGCCGTACAGCAGGAAGTTCAACAGCCTTTAAGTTTTGCAGGTGACAGTGGAACTAAAGTTGATCGTAAGCTAGGTGATCAGCTCAAAATCACGGGCGGGGCAACAAGTACATTAACGGACGGCAATATTGGTGTAGTCGCCAATGGCTCCGATACGTTGCAATTAAAGTTGGCAAAAGATGTGAATTTAACCAGTGCTGGTAGTTTGACGGTAGGTACATCCAGTGTTAAAAATAATGAAGTCAAAGTAGGTGCCAATACTCTTACCAATACAGGTTTAACTGTAGGTACTACGAGTGTGACTACGGGAAATGTTTCAGGTTTATCTAATACGACCTGGGATCCCGCCCAAACCTATACGGGTGGTCGTGCTGCGACTCAAGAACAATTAAAAAGCGTAAGTGATGTTGCTGGTAAGGGCTGGAACTTAACCACCAATAAAGATACTGCCAATAAAACCAATGTAGCCCCAGATGCAACAGTAGATTTCTCCAATAGTGATAACAATATTACAGTGAGTCATACAGGCACTAATGTGGATGTGAAACTGGCTAATGTAATTAAAGTCGGTCCTACGACTGGAGGAAGCCCAGTGACCATTAATGGTAATACTGGGAATATCACAGGACTTACCAATAAAACTTTTGATCCAAATAATTACACAACTGGACGTGCAGCTACTGAAGATCAACTTGCGACACCACTTATATTTGCAGGGGATAATGCGGGTGTAAATGTTCAACGTAAATTGGGTCAGCAGCTCAGTATTGTTGGTGGTGAATCTGTCGCAGCTAATTTAACTGATAATAATATTGGCGTTGTTGCAGATAGCGCCAGTAATAAACTAACTGTAAAACTCGCTAAAGATATTAAGCTTAATAGTGTAAATGCTGCGGGTACTGTGATCGATAGCAAGGGATTAACGTTTGTTAATTCAAGTGGTGGGGCCATTCCAAATTCACCTAGTATCAGCACAACTGGTATTAATGCGGGAACCAATAAGATTACCAATGTTGGCGCTGGCGAAATTACGGATACTTCAATGGAGGCTGTAAATGGAAGTCAGATTAAAGGTATTGTGGATAAAGGATTTACCGTCAGTTCAAATGGAAATACAGCCTCCAAAGATACCATTGCCTTAGGTGAAAACGTTGATTTCAGCTCAACTGATAGTAATATCAAAGTCACCAATACGGGGAATAATCAAATCACTTTTGGTCTTGAACCTGTAGTCAAAGTTGGCCCTGCCACTGGGGGAAATCCAGTGACTATCAATGGTAATACTGGGAATATCACAGGACTTACCAATAAAACGACAAGTAATGCAGATTTTGCCACAGTAGGACGAGCAGCCACAGAAGAGCAGCTAAAGAGTGTTCAGACAGGCTTAACGGATGCAGGCTTTGGTCTTAGGGCGAGTGATGGTAACTCTGTCACGAAGAAACTCGGAGAAAGTATTGATATCGTAGGTGCTGATAGCAATATTACGACAAAAGTCGTAAATGGACGGGTTGCTGTTGAATTGGCCAAAGATGTAAACCTGACCAAGGCTGGTAGTTTGACAGTCGGTAATAGCAAAGTTACGGATGGCAAAGTTGAACTAACAGATGGAACAAAATCCAATACTAGCACTGTAGAAGGTACGACGGTAACTAATGGTACTAATAGCAGTACAATAGGAGCGGGTTCAATTAGTGTTAGTAATGGAACCAATCAGACATTGATAGGAGCAACACAGGTCGTAGTGGGGGGGGGGGCTCCTGTGACAATAAATGGAGCCACAGGAAGAGTCAGTGGTTTAACTAACACGACATGGGATGCCAATGGCACTTATAACCAGAAACAGGCAGCCACAGAAGAGCAATTGAAGGCAGTAAGCGATGTTGCTCAAACTGCAAATAAAGGCTGGAATATAAAGTCCGATTCGACATTGGCATCTACGCAGGTCAAACCTGAGGATACTGTAGATATTGGTCTGGCAGCAGCAGAAACCAATCTTAAGGTTGCTGCAAATAGTGCTAATGGAACTACAACAATTGACTTTAGTTTGAGTAAAAACTTATTACTTGACAGTGTGAACGCAGGCGGAACAGTTATTAACAATAGTGGTTTGAGCTTTGTTGACCCAATTACAGGCTTACCACTTAGTAATTCGCCGTCTATTTCCTTTGCTGGGATAAATGCGGGTAATCAAAAAATTATCAATGTGAAAGATGGAGAAGTTAGCTCCACCTCTAAAGATGCTGTTAATGGTAGTCAGTTACAAGCGGTAAGTGATATTGCCAATAAAGGTTGGAAAATAACCACAGATCGAACTGGCTCTGGTACAGTAACTGGAAGTTCAGTTAGCAAGGTCGCTCCTGATGATACAGTGACTTTTGTTGCAGGAAATAATATTGCGGTTCAACAGTCGGGCAACCAGATTACCGTCGCCACGACACCCGAGGTTAGTTTTGATAAAGTGACAGTGGGTAATGTTGTCGTTGATAAAACTACAAACAAAATCACAGGCATTGAAGCGGGCACGGTTGCGCAAAATTCAAAAGATGCAATTAACGGCAGTCAGCTTTATAACCTAGCCACTAAAATCAGAAATATTATTGGCGGCAATACTACCTATGATCCAGGTACAGGAACCTATGTAAATAATGATATTGGGGATACTGGCAAAGATAATATCAACGATGCGATTAAATCTATCAATGAAACTGCTCAAAATGCCAACAAAGGTTGGACTGTTTCCACTAATGGTCAAAATGCGAGTCAGGTAAAACCTACTGATACTGTTGATTTTGCAAATAAAGATGGCAACATCAATATTAATAATACAGGCAATAATATTACTGTTGATTTAGCCAAAGATATTAAAGTGGATAGTGTGACAGCAGGTGATACTACGGTGAACAATAATGGTTTAACCATTAACGGCGGACCAAGTGTAACCAAAAATGGTATTGATGCTGCTGGTAATAAAGTGACAGGAGTTGCAGAAGGCAGTATCGCTCAGAACAGTAAAGATGCAGTCAACGGTAGTCAGATTCATGACATTATTGGTGATGGTGCATTCCAGGGAGGGGATGGAAATACTATTACTAATATTGGTGGTACAGGTGCGACCAATATTAATGATGCGATTAGCTCGATTAATAAAACAGCGGGTCAGCATACCACTGTTGAAGCAGGTCAGAATATTACCGTTAAGGAAAGTACTAACAGTAATGGAGGTAAAGAATATACAGTTGCTACTGCAGATGATGTGAAGTTTAATTCTGTAACCTCCAATACGGTGACTGCTAATACTGTGAAAGTAGGCGATGTTAATATTGATCAAAATGGTATTAATGCGGGTAATCATAAAATCACTAATGTTGCGCCGGGCGAGATTTCTAGCACTTCTCAAGATGCTGTGAATGGATCGCAGCTCAATACTTCAAACCAATATGTCGTCAACTCTTTGGGTGGTGGGGCGAAATATGAAAATGGTCAATTCACTGCACCAACCTATAATGTGAATAACGGCAGTTATAACAATGTCGGCGATGCATTAGGAGCTTTGAATCAGGCAGATGTCGATTTAGGTAATCGAATTACCAATTTGGGTGATCGTCTTGAGCAGGTATTCTACAATGTCAATAATCGGATTGATGATGTCGAGAAAAAGGCCAATGCGGGTATTGCCTCTGCGATGGCGTTGGAAGGAGCACCTTTTGTAGCGGGTAAATTTACTTATGCTGTTGGCGCTGCGTACCATGGCGGAGAAAACGCAGTGGGGGCTACATTGCGAAAAACTGCAGATAATGGCCGCTGGTCAATAACAGGGGGGGTTGCAGCCGCCTCACAAGGTGATCCAAGTGTCCGTGTTGGTATCAGTGGTGTGATTGATTAATTTCATGAATGCTCAATAGGAGGCTGGATGGCCAGCCTCCTTTTTTAAAAATATTAAAGAGAACAAAAGCTATGCAAATGAAAAAAACTTTTATGTTCGCTGCGATGTTGGGCTTTGTGATGTCTACAACAGCAGCTGAACCAACGGCAACGACAGAACAAATTACGTTTCCCGATGTCAGTAAAAGCTATTTAAAACAAGTATTGCGCTATGAGGTGACTGATGTGGCGCGTTTGGATGTGGGATTGAATAAAGATCAAATTAGATATTTATTAGGTAACCCACAATTTAATGAAGGAATTTTTGGTACAAAAGTTTGGAACTATGTGTTAGATATTCGTGTTCCGAATAGCAATGATTATAAACGTTGCCAACTTCGTATTGATTTTGACAATAACAATAAGGCTGAGCGATTATCTTGGAAAGGTCAGGATTGTGAAGCCTTAATACATCCTAGCAATCCAGCACCAACTTTAACCCCAACGCCAGTACCCGTTGCTCCGGCACCCGTTCGATCAAAAGATATCCTATTTGCTTTTGACCGTTCAGATGTTGCAGGAATTACAACTGGAGTAGAGTCGGTCAAAGAAATTGCAGAACAAATTAATAATTCACAAGATCATCGTCCTGTAATTGTTGCGGGTTATACTGATCGATTAGGGTCTTATGCATATAATCAGAAGCTCTCAGCCAAACGTGCTCAAACAGTTGCATCTTTACTGATTCAATATGGCATTGATTCAAACCGTATCAAAGTTGAAGCAAAAAATCAGACCACTGCATATCAGCAATGTGGTGATTCGGAAAAATCACAATTAGTTGAGTGTTTGGAACCTAATCGCCGTGTAAATGTTAATTGGTAATGTGATACAAACTAATAAAAAAAGTATGCTTATGAACTGCACCCCGAAAGTTGGACACATTCAGTCTAACTTGGAGGGTGCTTTTCTATGGCTAAATATTCCCAAGAATTTAAACTTAAAGTTGTGCATCACTATCTTAACGATGGTGGTTTCAAATCAACTGGTAAAGTTTTCAAAATACATAAGAGTGTTGTAAATAAGTGGGGCGATATTTATAAGATTCATGG
>NZ_LXGN01000044.1 GCF_009372255.1 Acinetobacter guerrae | reverse complement strand
CTAATCAGCGGATTAATTTATTGGGCAACAAACTGGTTTTAATTGCACCTAAAAATTCGACAATCAATAATATTAAGATGGATAAAAATGTCGATCCAAGTACAGCTTTTCAAGGGAAATGGTGTACAGGGGATACCAAAAGCGTTCCTGTTGGAAAGTATGGAAAACAGGCACTTACTTCATTAGGGTGGTGGCAAAACCTTCAGCCCAA
>NZ_LXGN01000043.1 GCF_009372255.1 Acinetobacter guerrae | reverse complement strand
GAGCGTAGATGTATCCAATACTTATTTGAATTGGTCAAAAGAAAATTTTGTTTTAAATGGTCTCACAGTTGACCATGCCGATGAACAACATATGTTCTTTGCCAGTGACTGTTTTTAATGGCTCAAAGAAGGTCATGAACAATATGACTTGATCTTTATTGACCCACCAACATTTTCAAACTCTAAAAAGTTTTATGGCACTTTTGATATTCAGCTTGATCATGTGTCATTACTCAAACG
>NZ_LXGN01000042.1 GCF_009372255.1 Acinetobacter guerrae | reverse complement strand
GGCAAATTAAGCTAATGACCGTAAGTTCCTGACTTGTTGGCTCAAAATAGTCCTGAAAACCAAAAATAAAAATTGTACTGGCATAAAAAACACTAATCCCAATCATGCCTGACAACGAGGCAGCCATAAAAGAAATTTTGCTATTTATTGCGCTATATAATAAGGCAAATAAAGTGGTAAAGGTTAAAACCAAACTTAAATGCACACCAGCCAATGAGACTGCAACGACAATACTATCTATCACAAAAAAAATATTTCTGGATACATTCTTATCAAATTTGTATTATAACCAGCGATCTAATTGTAGAGTTATAAATAAAATAAAAACAAGAAAAACTGGAATATAGAGCTGATAGTTAGCATCAGGCGAGGTAAAAGAATAAATAACCTCTATCAGTGACAGTATGAAATATCCCATCATACGATGAAAATAAGCAAACTGACGCGGTTCTCTATCGACCAGCCTATCTAATGGCACACTACTCTCCGATCTTTAACTTAAACTACATAAATCCCTATGTGGTTCAACACAGACTTAGTTCATATGCAAATCGAATGGCATATCACCCTG
>NZ_LXGN01000041.1 GCF_009372255.1 Acinetobacter guerrae | reverse complement strand
ATTATTGCTATTCGATGGTTAATTTTGTGGTTTTGGTGGCCAATCGGAAATAAAAAACAACCCAAAAGGTTAAAATCTCTGCCATTATATACACTGAATCGGTAAAAACTATTTAATCGATATGATTTAACTTATAATATTTTTGTCCGATGATTTTTTCCTTACTTTATTTAATGCTTTTTTGATAATGACGACACCTGATACTCACAGCTTCAATTACCGTCTTTTAAGGTTCGTTAGCCGACAGACTATTCAATTTTCACGTTTT
>NZ_LXGN01000040.1 GCF_009372255.1 Acinetobacter guerrae | reverse complement strand
AGATCATATGTCTTAGGTTACTCGACATTACTGCCAAAAAATAATCTCCAGCTTCATGTCTATAGGTATCATTAATGTACTTAAAATTATCAACTTCCGATAACAGCAAATGTGCTTGTGTTCCATTTCTTTGAGTTTGCACAAAAATTGAAGATAAGCGTTGTTCAAATAAACGTCTATTAGGAATATGCAAACGCGGATCCATCAAGGCAATTCTTTCAAACTAACGATTTTTATTGATTAATT
>NZ_LXGN01000039.1 GCF_009372255.1 Acinetobacter guerrae | reverse complement strand
AATATTAATTTGGGTTTTAATGGCGACCAAGAAGAGCTTCAGTACAACTTAACTGTTTACCATAATTGGTTTGATAACTTTATCTATGCAAATACGATCGACCGTAAGGGAGATTTTNGTTCTATACATTATGACCAAACAGATGCACGTTTTTATGGCGTTGATGGTGATATTAGCTACCAGATGAGTGCGCGCTATAATGCAGGCTTATTTGGGGATTATGTG
>NZ_LXGN01000038.1 GCF_009372255.1 Acinetobacter guerrae | reverse complement strand
TTTCTCGGTGTTACACTCTATTGTGGCTTTTGATGAACTAATCGCCAATCCTGACAGAAATAATTCAAATATTTTGTATGATGGTGACTCTTTTATATTTATCGATCATGAAAAAGCTTTCTTTTCATCACCAGATCCAAGACTACCAATCAATGAGATAACTAAAGTTGGTAACATTTCTGAAATTATCCAACATTACTAAGGTGAGAATGAAGTCTATACATT
>NZ_LXGN01000037.1 GCF_009372255.1 Acinetobacter guerrae | reverse complement strand
TTCATCCTAAAACTATTGTGGTTTTAGTCATCTTAGGGAGATAAAAGAATCAAAACAATGTCATGTTCAGCCATTTACCTTGATCATTTCGGCAATTTAACATGTAAAAAGTGATTTACAGTTGTTGTAAATCGCCAATTGAACATTTTTTAGAGTCATTTAGGTCAATCAAAAGTGAACATAAAAGAGACTGAAGGATGTAACATGAGTCGCAATACCATTATTATACA
>NZ_LXGN01000036.1 GCF_009372255.1 Acinetobacter guerrae | reverse complement strand
CCCCTACTGAGCAAAAATCAACAGTCAATCAGGCTCAAAAATCTGCTTAGGCTATTTCGGAGTGGCAAATATGAAATATGTATTTATGACCGGTGACAATCAAGCCGAATGCCTGAAATGCTTTAGCTATTTTCATTATCAATATTTGCCGTTCCACATGTCTATATGTGAGGGCTGATTATGTTTGTTATTAGTGAAAAATAATATGACCGACAAC
>NZ_LXGN01000035.1 GCF_009372255.1 Acinetobacter guerrae | reverse complement strand
GTACTAATATTCGAGCGAACATCACCAATTGTCGTTCTCCACCTGAAAGCTCCGTATAAGCCTGATGTTTTAACTGGCCGATATCTAGCTCTTACAATGCCTGATATACCAGATATTCATCCTGTTTGGTGGGGTGAAAATGACTAAATGCAGCACGGCCTGTCAAAACGACATCTTTGACTTTAAAGAGAAAAAAGGTTTTGTGAAATTGTGATAAAAAGCATAAAA